>NZ_WTVN01000002.1 GCF_012910905.1 Aromatoleum toluvorans | reverse complement strand
CCCCCTCCCCCTCGCTTCCACCTTCCACCTTCCACCTTCCACCTTCCGCCCTCCGTCCCCGGCGGCCCTCCGCCAGCCCGGCGGGCCCGCTGCCGCGCCTTCGGCATCACGGCGGCCGTCTCATTGCGGCCTTCGCCGCGCAGCGTCACCCATGCATCGCCAGCATGCGCGCAATCCTGCCATTGCCGTGACAATGACATTGTCACGGCAAGCAGTGATATGCTTTTGGTCTTTTCGACCTGCGCCTGCCCGCGATCGTGCCCGCTTCGCCGACCTTTCCCCCGCTCGCCGCCCACTCCCGCCTGTACGAGCTGCACTGGCTGTCTGACGGCCCACCGCTCGCCGTCGAAGCGTGGTGGGGGCGCGAGTCGCTGTCCGGCGGCTTCGAGTTCCGGATCGACACGCTGTCGCAGGACGCCTTCCTCGCCCTCGACCCCCTGCTCGGGCAGGCGGTGACGCTGCGCACGGCGCTCTCCGACGGCCGCCGCAGCGAACGCTCGGGACTCGTGCGCGCCGTTGCGCATTCCGGCAGCGACGGCGGCTGGAGCCGCTACCGGCTGACGGTCGTGCCCTGGACCTGGCTGCTCACGCGCGGACGGCACAACCGCGTGTTCCAGGACAAGCGCGTCCCCGAGATCCTCGACGCCGTGTTCGCCGACTACCGCGACCACGCCGCCTGGCACTGGCACGACGACGTCGCCCCCTTCCTCGCGAACGCCCGTCCGCGCAGCTACTGCGTGCAGTACCGCGAATCCGACTACGCCTTCGTGTCGCGCCTGCTCGCCGAGGAAGGGCTCGGCTGGTGCATCGAGGAACACCCCGACGCCCCCGCGCGCCACCGCATGCGCCTCTTCGCCGACAGCACGCGTCTGCCGGAAGATCCCTTGTCGGCACACGCCTTGGGCGGGCGCGGCATCCGCTTCCACCGCGCCGACTCGCAGGAGGACCAGGACAGCATCGTCGCTTTCGGCGCGCAGCACCGCCTCGCCCCCACCCTCGGCACCGTGCTGGGCTACGACTACCGCACCCGGCGCGCGGTCGCGGCGAGCGTCCCGACCGCACGCCGCGTCGGATCAGCGGACCTGCCGGTGCTCGAACACTACGACTACGCCGGCCAGTACGCTCACGCGAGCGTGATTGAGGCCGAGCGCTACCAGCGCCTCACGATGGAAGCCGTCGAGGCGTGCGCGAGCACGTTCCTCGGCCGCGGCACCGTGCGCAGCTTGCGTCCCGGGACCTTCCTCGCGGTGAACGGCCTGCCGCTCGACCCCGCCGCCCATCCCGCCCCCGCGGGCGAACGCTTCGCCGTGCTCGACGTCCTCCATGCCGGCATCAACAACCTCGACGCCGAACGCATCGACGCCATCGCCGCGCGGCTCGCGCAAGGCGAGCTGGCCGACGACGACGCGTCGCCCGCGACCGGCGACATGCTCGAACCCGCCCGGGCACCGGCAGACCTGCCCGCCGCCGTCGTCGAACTTGCGCGCAGCCGCGGCTACGGCAACGCCTTCGACGCGCTGCGCGCCGAGCTGCCGTGGCGCCCCGTGCTCGCCGACGACACCGGCGCGCGCATCAACCCGCGCCCGACCGCCCCCGGCCCGATGAGCGCCATCGTCGTCGGCCCGCAGGGCGAAACGGTGCCGAACGGCGCCGACGAGCTGTGGTGCGACGCCCTCGGCCGCATCAAGCTGCGCTTCCACTGGCAGGAAGGCAACACCGCGGACGACCGCGCCAGCTGCTGGGTGCGCGTCGCCAGCCGCCAGGCCGGCGCCAAGATGGGCTGGCAGTGGCTGCCGCGCATCGGCCAGGAAGTGCTGGTGGATTTCCTCGGTGGCGACATCGACCGCCCCGTCGTGCTCGGCGCGCTCTACAACGGCCGCGGCGAAGGCGGGGTCGCGCCCACGCCCGGCGGCCGCAGCGCGCCCGCCTCCGACACCGGCGTGTTCGACGCCGCGACCGACCACCGCCCCGCGGGCCAGGGCAATCTCATTGGCCACCACGCCGGCGGCAACAGCCCCGCCTGGCACGGCGCCGCCGCGACAGGCCACCGCCACCCCGGCGCACTGAGCGGCTTCAAGACCCGGGAGTTCGGCGCCCACGGCCCCACCGCGGGCTACAACCAGCTCGTCTTCGACGACAGCGACCGCCAGCTGCGCGTGCAGCTGAAAACCACGCAACGCGCCTCCGAGCTCAACCTCGGCCACCTCATCCACCAGGCCGGCAATTACCGCGGCTCCTTCCGCGGCACCGGCGCCGAACTGCGCACCGACGCCTGGGGCGCGCTGCGCGCCGGCCGTGGCATCGTCATGAGCACCTGGCCCGCTCCTCACCCCGCGCAGCCGGCCGGCGACTTCGCCCCCGGCATGGCGCTGCTCAAACAGGCCTGCACGCTCGCCGACACCCTCTCGCGCGCCGCACAGACGCACCAGACCGTACCGCTCGCCACCGCGATCGGCAGCACCGGCCCCAACGCCAGCACCGCGGACCCCGACCACCCGCCCCTCAAGGCCTTGAGCCGGATCGCCAGCGGCATGGTCTCCGCCCGCAACCTCGCCGCAGCCACCACCGACGCGCAGAACGGCAACACCGCCGTCACCGGCGAACGCGTCCCGCAGCTCGCCGCCCCCGCAATCCTGCAAGCCGCCCAGGCCGGCATCGGCCTCGTCGCCGGCCGGAGCATCCAGATCGCCGCCGGCGACACCGCCACCCTCATGAGCGGCGCCGACAGCAACTTTGCGATCGCCGGCAGCGCCCGCCTCCACACCGGCCAGGCGCTCGGCCTCCTCGCCGGCGCCATCCGGCCCGGCGACGACAACACCGGCCTCCGCCTGATCGCCGCCCGGGACGACATCGCACTGCAGGCGCAGAGCGACGAACTGAAGCTCCTCGCCCGCGACGCGCTGACGCTCGTCAGCGCCGGCGCGAGCATCGACTTCGCCGCGGCGAAGAAGATCGTGCTGAGCGTGGAAGGCGGCGCCAGCATCACGATCGACGGCGGCATCACCGTCGCGTGCCTGGGAACAATCACGGTGCATGCGTCGAAGAAGAGCTTCGGCGGGCCGGTGCGGGAAACGTACCCATTGCCGCAGATGCCACAAAGCGTGTGCAGGCCCTGCCTGCTTGCCGCACTACGCAGCGGCAGTCCCTTCGTGGCCCCCGCCGCTGCGTGAGGAAGTCGATGTATTTCGCCACCCAGCCTGCCAATGAGTCGCTTCCGACCGAAATTTCGCAAGAACTCGCCGTGCTGCGCGCCAAACGGCCCGACATGCCGTTTAACCTCTTCGCGCTCATCGATTGTGCCTTTGACGAAACGCTGCTTGGCAGGCGCAAATGGTCGAAGCTGCCGCGGTACTCGCTATACGCCAACACGCCGCTCCATGCGCTCGACGTCGCATCCCCTCACTTGCTTGTGGCGCCAACTCATCCGGCCGAGGAAGCAGTCTGGCTGCACAACATCTTCGTCGCCTGCACCGGACGCCCGATGCTCAGCATCCTCGCGAGCACGCTAGAAGGCGCGGCACTTCAGGCGCATCTGCGTCCCTTCCTGGTGGCGCGCACGCCTGACGGCCTCGAGTGGCCCGTCCGCTGGGGCGATACGCGCGTGCTTCCCGCGTTGATGGCGGTGATCCACGCCAGCCATCGTGAACACCTGCTGTCGCCCCTCCATCGCTGGTGGACAACCAGTCGACACGGAACGCTAGTCGGCTGGTCCGGCACCGCGTGTGAGGCAGTTCGAGAACCAGACTTCAACCGTCTGCCGCTCGACGACGACGCATTCGGGCGTCTCGTCGATCTCGCCGAAGCCGATGCCATCCTCGCCAACATCCACGACACCCAGCCGGACCTGCTGCGACAACATCGTCCTGTCGAATGCCACGGCCGGGTAGCGCGGCACCTCGAAGTTGCCGGCCACCACGGCATCACCGCGGCCGGCGCACGACAGCACTTCTGCGTGCTGGCCCTATGCCTCCCGAACGATTTCACCACACACCCGGCCATGACCCGAGCACTCACCCGCATCCGTGAAGGAGCCGACTACCGGACCGAGATCGCCGAATTGCCCATCGATTTCTGGCACGGCGCGGGCAGATAGGAAGCACGGATACAACTCCCCTCATCGACATGAAACCAATCCACATGAATCGCCTATCGATACTCGCATGCTGCCTGCTCGTCAGCGGCTGCGCCGCACTCGCAAAGACCGAGAGCCCTTACGCCCCGGCGCAGGTCGGCATCGTCAATCACACCGGGAAGTACATCTATTCGGCAACGGTAGACGGCTCCGGCGGCGGAAACATGCCGGCTTGGGGGGCCGGTGTCGCAAATATCTGCTGCACGACCATTCCACGCGTGTGGCACCCGGGCATGAAAGTGTTGGTGCGCTGGAACATGCCCGAGGGCATCCAGGACGTCATCAAGGAGAAGGTCGTCGAAGTCGAAAAATACGACGAACCCGGCAGCATCTACATGCATTTCTTTCCCGATGACGAAGTACGGGTCGTCGTCAGTTGGGTGGGGCCGGCAAATCCGCGGTATCCCATTCCGCGTCCGGTCAAGCCGGCTATCGGCCGCTCTTCCAACTGAGCAGCCATGGTCAATGCCACACCAGTCGATGCGCCCTATCCGGCCGCGGAGTTCTTGGCATCGACGGCCTTCGCCCATTCACAGATCGCTCTGGCCAATTGCGAGTTCGCCTCCGACACCCCTTGCAGCATACCCGTTCGAGTCGGGCTGTTCTTTGATGGAACCAACAACAATCTTGAGCGCGATCGGGACGGAAAACGCATGGGCCTTCCCGACCCCGAGACCGGAATACCGGGACCGCTGGCGAACCGGCCCCTGCGCCCCCAGGATTGCAGCCACAGCAATATCGCACGCCTCTTTCGCAGCTATCCTGCAGACAAGCAAGACAGCGGCTACTACTCCTTTTACGTGTCAGGCGTCGGGACACCCTTCAAGGAAATCGGCGAACTCACTGAATCGGCTGGAGGCAAGGCATTCGCTCGCGGAGGGGAAGCGAGGATCATCTGGGGGCTCTTGCAGATACTGAACGCCATCCACATGGCTGTGCGCGGCCAGGAACCCCTCTTCCGAGACAGCGAGGCGGGGCGACTCGCCCAATCATACGGATCGGAAGTCGGCAATGTCGAGCAGCTCGGCAACGGCAAGGGCCCGTCCAGGGTGATGACGCACCGGAGATGGTTCGCGCCCCACCTGGCAAAGCTGAAGACAGCCCTTGCGGCAATCCGGAAGCCGACCATTCCGTCCCTGCGGATCTCGGTCTTCGGCTTTTCACGCGGAGCGGCCGAGGCGGTTGCCTTCTGTCACTTTCTGGACGACTTGCTCGAGGGCCAGCGACTCGTCGGGATCGACACCCGCATCGATTTCCTCGGTGTTTTCGACACGGTCGCGAGTGTCGGCGGTTCGGCTTCCATCGCGCGCACGCTCCCTCTTCCGGGGGCAGTGTTCGACGGGCATTGGTCGTGGGCGAATCGCATCCTGGATCCCTTGCCAGCGTGCGTGCAAGCGGGACGCCACTTCATCGCCACCCACGAGCTGCGCATGAATTTCCCCGTGACGCGCCTGCAAAGTTCGAAGGGCGACAAGTTCAAGGAGGTGTTTTACCCCGGCGTTCATTCGGATGTCGGTGGAGGCTACGCGCCGGGTGAGCAGGGCAAGGGGCGAGGCGGGCAAGGCGCATTGCTATCGCAGGTTCCGCTACTGCACATGTACACAGCCGCGCGCGCAGCGGGCGTGCCACTGAACCCATTCAGCGAGTTGGAGGCACGCGACAAGATCGATTTCGAGGTCGATGCCGCCCTCGCTTCGGCCTGGAACGCCTATACGGGCGCGCTCGGGAAGGAGGGTGCCCTCCTGGCGACGCATATGAAGCTTTACTACCGCTGGCGCGCGGCCCGGCTTCGCGGGCTGGAGAACACCACCAGCTTCCATGCGGCAACCCCACAAGAACGCCAGGATCTGCGCGAGGCCAACCAGATGCTCGCCGGCGACCTCGAAGCCCTGCGCGAACGGCGGACTGGCCGCTCGCCGGCGGGGTCACACGACTCCCCGCAACGCCCCTTCGCCCCGGACGATCTCGCACGGATCAACAAGTGGCATTTCGACCATGCCCAGTCGCACCTTCCCCTCGACGCCTGGGAACGCTGGGCATTGGGGATCTTCGAGCGCTGCGAGCCGCTTCCGCCCGACGTCGAACGCTTCTTCGACGACTACGTGCACGACTCCTTCGCCGGTTTCTATCTGGCCGGGGAAGTTACCGAGTACGACAAGCGCGTCAAGACAGCGGATGTCATGCGCCGCTCTCCCGAAGAGCTGCGAGGATTCGACCGCAAAGTGCATGCGCTCGCGACACAAGTGAAGGATGCTCAGGCGAAACGGGATGCCGGTGTTCCCCTGACGGCCGACGAAGAACTACTCATACGCGCCGCGGAACACGACACCCCCTATCCGATCATGAGCGATGAGGACGCGGACAGCATGCGCAGCCCCGTCATCGCGACGCAGACCGCGACACGTCGGGAGGGAGGCGGTTACATCATTCGCCGCGGCTACTATCCGCACGAGGGTTTCATCTACCGCCAGAGCATCCACGAGAACGAACTCCTGCAACTGTCGCGGGGCGGTGAGAGTGCCTCTTATCGGCACACTCGGGCACCGAACCTGGTCGAACTTGTGTGGAGTGACGATCTGCGGCGGGACATCACCGCATCCCGTGCCACCGCAAGGCGGGAAACGTCCGTCCTGGCCTGAGTCCATTCGGTACAAACCACGAAGGGCTCCTCTGCACAAGATTCATGATGGCCTGCTGCATCTGCCGGGAGAAGCCGGTGCCGCAAGCAGATGGACAATTCACGCAACATCGGCCGCCACCGACATCTGCCAGCCGATCTCGCGATGGCGCGCGAGGTGGCGCGGGGTCCAGGAGTGCGGGCTCTTCATCACGAAGTGGTAGCGCGCAACGTGGTAGCTGGGGTCGAAGCCGTAGAAGTTGCGGCGCATCGCGGCGAGTTCTTCGTCGCGGTACGCGGCGAGCGGCTTTTCGGCTTCGTCGGCGGCGCGGCGGGCGGTCTTCGCGGCGATGCGGTCGAGGAACGCGGGGTCGGCGGTGAGGGCTGCGGCGTGGCGGGCGACTTCGCTTTCGAAGCTCGGCAAATCTGGGCTGAAGGTGGCGTCGATGAGGCCCGCGGCGCGTGCGGCGCGTGCGCGGAGCGGCAGGCGGTTGGCCATGATGCGGCGCCCCGCCTCGGGGCCGACGCGGCGCGGCAGCAGGTAGCTCCAGTATTCGGAGCCGAACAGGTTGCCCATGTTCTTGTAGTGCGGATTCAGCACGATGCCGTCGCGCGCCCACACGTAATCCGCCGCGAGCGCGAGGAAGCAGCCCCCTGCCCCGGCGTTGCCGCGCAGCGCGGCGACGGTGAGGCGGTCGGTGAGGGTGAGCAGCGCAAGGCAGGCGTCGTTCATCGCGTTGATGTTGGCCCAGGATTCGTCCGCGGGGGAGGCGGCGGCCTCGATGCGGTTGAGGTGGATGCCGTTGGACCAGAAGTCGCGTCCGCCTTCGAGGACGAGGACGCGGGTCGGGCGGCTCGCGGCGAATCGAATCGCGCCGGCGAGGCGGCGGCATTGGTCGGTGGCCATCGCGCCGTTGTAGAAGTCGAAGGCGAGGAAGCCGATGGCGCCGTCGGGGCTTTCGCGGTAGCGGAGTTCGCTCCAGCGGGGGTCGGCGGCGGCGCGCATCAAGGGGATCGCGAGTTCCGGCAGTGCGGCGGCCTCCAAGGCGAAGGCGACGGTGGCGGGGAGCTTGAAGGGGTGGTCGTGGTCGGGGCGTTTGACGTGGCCGATCCAGACGGCGCCGTCGGGCGTTGCGCGCAGGAGGGCGCCGTCGCGGCGGGCGATGACTTCGCCGGGTTCTGCGGGGCGGAGTTCGTCGGGCGTTGCGGGGTGGGCGTCGAAGAGGTGGCAGGGCGTGCCGAACAGCGCGTCGGCGACGCCGGGGAAGCCGTCGGCGGCGCGGAGTTTTTTCAGGATCGTGTTGGTGGTGTCGTTGGGCCAGTCGATGGCTCGGTCGCGCTGTTTCATCAGCGGGCGTTCGATGCCGACTTGTGCTTGGTCGGGCACTAAACCGCCCCCTCCGGGCGCTGTCTCGCGCTTCGTTGGACGCGTGGCGGACGCCTCAGCACGAAACAGCGCCCGGAGGGGGCTGCCGTGTGCAGGAATGGATGGTGTTTCGTTGTCTTGGACGTTTTCTGTCGTGCCAGATTGTTTGGCTTTTTCCAATATTTGGGCGAGGGGCGTTGGCGCCCATTCTCCGGCTCGCCAGTCCTGAACACGTTCGAGCGCGGTTCTGACCGCCTGCAGCGCGGCAGCGGTGACTTCGTTGCGGTAGAGGCTCGCCTTCGTCGCGTCGCGCATCGGGAAGGTGACGCTCGCCCACACGGGGCCGGCGTCCATCTCCGCTTCGGCCTGCAGCACGGTGACGCCCCACTCCGTCTCGCCGTTCATGATCGCCCAGTCGAGCGCCGAGGGGCCACGGTCGCCGACGATGCCGGGATGCACGATCAGCGTCAGGTGGCGCGACCAGATCGACGCGGGCACGGCGCGCTTGAGGAAGGGCGCGAGGATCAGCTCGGGGCGGAACAGCGCGACGGCTTCCTCGGCGACGCGGTCGGCGATGTCGAATTCGACCGAGAGTTCGTGGCCGTCGGCTTTCAACTCCGCGAAGAGGCGTTGCGTGAGGCTGTTGAAGCTGTGGGTGAGGAGGAGGATGCGCATGTCTCTCTCAGCAGATGCGCGGCAGTTGTTCGCCCGACAGCCAATCCACCATGCGCCTTCCGCCGAACGTGGTGCGGATCTGCACGAAGCCGTTGGCGTCGGCGGTGACCGTGCCGATGCGCGCCGCGCGTTCTCCCAGCGGGTGGGCGCGCATCGCGGCGAGGAGGCGCTCGGCATCCTCCGCCGGGCAGATCGCGATCAGCTTGCCTTCGTTGGCGACGTAGAGCGGGTCCAGGCCCAGCAGCTCACACGCGGCTGCGACCTGGGGCAGGACCGGAATCGCGGCTTCGTCGAGCTCCATGCCGACGCCCGACTGGCTCGCGATCTCGTTGAGGGTGGTCGCGAGGCCGCCGCGCGTCGGGTCGCGCAGCACGCGGATCGTGGGCACCGCTTCGAGCATCGCGGCGACGAGGCCGTGCAGCGCGGCGGTGTCGGAGGTGATTTCGGCGTCGAAGGCGAGCGATTCGCGTTGCGCCATGATCGCCATGCCGTGATCGCCGAGGGTGCCGGAGACGAGGATCGCGTCGCCGGGGCGCGCGTTGGCGCCGCCGATGTCGCGCCCGGCGGGGAGCGCGCCGATGCCGGTGGTCGTGATGAAGACGCCGTCGCCCTTGCCCTGCTCGACGACCTTGGTGTCGCCGGTGACGACCGGCACGCCGGCATCGCGCGACGCGTGCGCCATCGAAGAGACGATGCGCGCGAGCTCGGCGAGCGAGAAGCCTTCCTCGAGGATGAAGCTTGCGGCGAGGTACAGCGGGCGCGCGCCCATCACGGCGAGGTCGTTCACCGTGCCATGCACGGACAGGCAGCCGATGTCGCCGCCGGGGAAGAACAGGGGGCTGACGACGTGGGCGTCGGTCGCGACGACGAGGCGCTCGCCCGGCGCGGGGGCGGGCAGCACGGCGGCGTCGTCGCCGCGGTCGAGGTGTTCGTTGGCGAAGGCGGCGGCGAAGAGTTCGGCGATCAGCTGCGCCATTGCGCGGCCGCCGGCGCCGTGGCCGAGGTCGACACGGCCGTGCTTGAGGTCCAGCGGGCGGACGTAGCCCTTCCTGATGGTTCCGGCAAAGCTCATGGGGCGGTCCCGGCGACGACCGGGATGTCCCGGAAGCGCCCGTAGTTGTAGTGCGCCGCGCAGGCGCCTTCGGACGACACCATGCACGAGCCCATCGGGTTCTCGGGCGTGCACACGGTGCCGAACAGTTTGCAGTCGGTCGGTGTCTTCACGCCGCGCAGGATCGCGCCGCATTCGCAGGCGCGGTGGTCGGGGACGGAGACGAATTCGAGGCCGAACTTGGCTTCGGCGTCCCACTTGGCGAAGGGGGCGCGGATCTTCAACGCCGAGTACGGCACTTCGCGCAGGCCGCGCCATTCGAAGCGGCGGCGCAGCTCGAAGACTTCGGAGACAAGCGCCTGCGCCTTGAGGTTGCCCTCCTCGGTGACCGCGCGCGTGAATTCGTTCTCGACTTCGGCGCGGCCTTCGTTCACCTGCCGGATCAGCATGCGGATCGCCTGCATCACGTCGAGCGGCTCGAAGCCGGCGATCACGACGGGCTTGCGGTATTCCTCGGCGAAGAAGGCGTAGGGGCGGCTGCCGATGATCGTCGACACGTGCGCGGGGCCGATGAAACCGTCGAGCGGCACGGTGCCGAGTTCGCGCACTTCGGGCGATTCGAGGATCGTCAGGATCGCGGACGGCGTCAGCACGTGGTTGCACAGCACGCTGAAGTTCGCGAGCCCCAGCGCCTGCGCCTGGCGCAGCACCAGCGCGGTGGGCGGGGTCGTGGTCTCGAAGCCGATCGCGAAGAACACGACTTCGCGTTCCGGGAGCTTCTGCGCGAGGGCGAGCGCGTCGGCGGCGGAATACACCATGCGCACGTTGGCGCCGCGCGCCTTGGCCTTCAACAGCGAGAGGCCGTCGGACGCGGGCACGCGCAGACAGTCGCCGTAGCTGCAGAGCGTCACGTCCGGGCGCGCGAGCGCGAGGCGGATCGCCATGTCGATGCGACCGATCGGCAGCACGCACACCGGGCAGCCGGGGCCGTGGATCATGCGCACATTGGCGGGCAAGAGATCGGTGATGCCGTAGCGCGAGATCGCGTGCGTGTGGCCGCCGCAGAATTCCATGAAGGCGTAGCCGCGGCCGGTGTCGGCCTCGCGGGCGATCGCGGCCGCGAGTTTCGCCGCGAGCGCCCCGTCGCGGAACTCGTCGACGTACTTCACGCGGCGCCTTCTTCGCCCGAGTCGGTGAGCGCGGCGCCGGAAAGTCCGGCTTCGGCGAAGAGCGCGAGCGTCTGCTCGGCCTCGTCCTGGTCGAGCTTCGCCAGCGCAAAGCCGACATGCACGATCACGTAGTCGCCGACTTCGGCGCCGTCGACCAGTGCGAGCGAGATTTCCTTGCGCACGCCGCCGAGATCGACGCGGCAGGCGTCACCGGGCAGCAGTTCGACGATGCGGGCGGGAATGGCGAGGCACATGGTTCAACGTCCGTGATTCAGCTGGTAGATCGCAACCCACGCCTGCCCGAGCGCGAGGCCGGCGTCGCCGGGCGACAGCGTGCGCGCCTCGAGCACTGCGAGACCCTGGCGGCGAAGCGCGGCGCCGAGGCGTTGCGACAGGATGCGGTTGTGCAGGCAGCCGCCGGAGAGCGCGACCGTCGACAGGCCGGTGTGTGCGGCGGCGGCCACGACCCACTCGGCGAGCGCGGCGGCGAGCGTGACGTGAAAGCGCGCCGCACCGCGGCCGGCGTCGGATTCATCCGCGAGGGCGACGAGGATCGGCGACAGGTCGAGCCGCCCCGCCCCGTCGATCGACCAGCCATCGGGCTCCGCCGGCACGTCGCCGACGCGTTCAAGGTATCCGGACGCCGCGCGTTCGAGCGCGATCGCGGCCTCGGCCTCGACGCGCATCACCGGGCACAGGCCGAGGAGTCCCGCCGCGGCATCGAACACGCGGCCGAGGCTGGAAGTCGGCGGGCACAGCGACGCACGATCAAGGAGCTGCGCGAGCATCGCCGCCGCGGGCTGCGCGGCGAAGCGCGTCGCGATCTCGTCGGCGCGGCCGGCACGATGCAGCACCGCGGCGGCCATGCGCCACGGTTCGCGCGCGGCGCGGTCGCCGCCGGCGAGCGGCAGCGGTGCGAGATGGCCGAGACGCTGGAACTGCGCGCCGTCGACGCGCAGCAGCTCCCCGCCCCAGGCCGTGCCGTCGGTGCCGAGACCGACGCCGTCGAGCGCGAGGCCCAGTGCCGGGCCGGGGTAGCCATTTTCCGCCAGCACCGCCGCGACATGCGCATGGTGGTGCTGCACGGCGATCGCCGGCACGCCGAGGCGCGCGGCCAGTGCGCAGGCGCTGCGGCTGGAATGGAAGTCCGGGTGCAGGTCGTGCGCAATCGCTGCGGGCCGGCCCTGCTTCAGCAGCATCCCGGCCCAGGCATCCATGTCGCGACAGGCCTCGGGCGTATCGAGGTCGCCGACGGTGGCGCTCATGCACGCCGCGCCGTCCTGCGCGAGGCACAGCGCGTTCTTGAACCAGGCGCCGAACGCGAGCACCGCCGGGCCGTGCAGGGCGAGGGGAATCAGGGGCGGCAGCGCCCCCTGCGCGGGCAGGGTCGAACTCATGTCCGACTCAGGCCGTCCGCGCGCGCCTTCGCCAGGCCGCGTTCGAGCCACGCGAGCCATTCGGCGATGCCCTCGCCGCTCGTCGACGAGGTGCGGATCACTTCGATCCGCGGATTCACGCGGCGCGCGTAGGCGATCGCACGCTCGACGTCGAAGGTGAGGTACGGCAGCAGGTCGACCTTGTTGAGCAGCAGCAGGTCGGCGGCGGCGAACAGGTCGGGGTATTTCAGCGGCTTGTCCTCGCCCTCGGTCACCGACAGGATCGCGACCTTGTGCGCCTCGCCGAGATCGAACGCCGCCGGGCAGACGAGGTTGCCGACGTTCTCGATCAGCAGCAGGCTGTCGTCGGCGAGTTCCATCCGCGCGAGCGCGCGGCCGACCATGTCCGCGTCGAGGTGGCAGCCCTTGCCGGTGTTGATCTGCAGCGCCGGCACGCCGGTCGCGCGGATGCGCTCGGCGTCGAACTCGGTCTGCTGGTCGCCTTCGATGACGGCGGCGGGCACGCGGCCCGCGAGCTCGGTGAGGGTGCGCACCAGCAGCGTCGTCTTGCCCGAGCCGGGGCTGGAGACGAGGTTCAGCGCGAAGATGCCCCGCGCGGCGAGCTGCCGGCGGTTCTGTTCCGCGCAGGCGTCGTTCCTGGCGAGGATGTCGCGCTCGATCTTCACCATCTGCGGCTGCGTGAGGCCGGGCGCGTGCGCATGCGCGGGGCCGTCGCCGAAATGCAGGGGGTGGTGCCCGGCGTGGACGCGGTCCGCAACGGCGGCGGGCGCGTGCCCCGCAGTCGGCATGGCCGCCACCGGCTTCCAGCCCCGCGTCGGACCATCCTTCGGACGCACGGCCTTCGCGAACCCAGCCCCGCCGATCTTCACTTCACCGCTGCCACAGCCGCACACCGTACACATCGCCCTGCCCTGCTCCCTCTACGACCACCGGGGGCCGCATCATGCCTTCATTCGATTTCGATTTCCCTGACCCGCATCTCCAGTCCGCCGGTCGGCCGCAGCTGGTAGCCGCCGCAGTGCGGGCACGGGTCGTAGCGCTGCGCGAGCGGCACGCTGCGCTCGCACGCGGGACACCAGCCGACGCCGGGCACCGCCTCGATCTCGATCGCCGCGCCGGCCGCCGACGTGTCGCGCAACACCGTGTCGAGACAGAAACGCAGCGCCTCGACCTCGACCGACGACAACTCACCGATCTCCAGCACCACGGTCCGCACGCGCGAGCAGCCCTGCGCCTGCGCCGTCTCCTCGACGATGGCGCGGATGCTCTCGGCGAGCGACAGCTCATGCACCCGCGACGTCCTCGATCGCGATTTCGTACGCCATGCACGGATCGAGCGACAGCGCGAGGACCTGCAGGCGCAGCATCACCGCTGCGTGCGACGGTGCCTCCCAGTCGCAGCCTTCGCGCACGAACGGCCCCTGCGCGTGGAAATTCCATTCGGTCGGCGAGACGATCGCGTAGTCGGCGATGCGCTCGCCGTCCAGCCGCACCGCGTGCATCAGCAGGCCGCGCGGCGTCTCGACGCAGGCGAGGCCCGCGCCGGCGCCGAGCGGCGCCGCATCGACCAGCACCGGCATGTCGCCCGCCAGCGGGTGACGCAGGCGGCTCGCGCTGTCGGAGAGATCGACGACACGGGCGAACAGGCGCGCGGCGATGCGGTGGCGGTGCGTCAGCAGATTGCGCACCATCATCGAACCGGCGTGACGCGCGAGCACGCCCGTTTCATGCGCGCGGCCGAACAGCGTCGGCGCCGCGCAGAACGCCGGGGACGGGATGCCGCCCAGCTCGTTGGCCCACGCGCCGGCGGCGAGCGTCGGCAACAGGGGCACGGCCTCGCCTTCGGGCGTCGACGAACCCATCTCGATGAGGTCGGCCAGGGCTGCGCCGATCGTGCCGCCGCGCCGCGCACGCTCGACGAATTCGCGCAGGCCGCTCGGTTCGCGGGTCGTGCGGAAGAAGCCGGTGAGGAGTTCCACGGCGACGAGGTCGAGCAGGTCGCCGCCGAGTTCATAAGCCTCGCGCGCATCGCCGATCTGCGCGAGGCGGTGGTGCAGCTTGGCGAAGCGGTCGGTGCGCGGCGCGTGGCCGAAGAGCCGCGGCCAGTCGAGCATCAGGCGCCACAGGTGGTCCTGCGCGGTCTCGGCCGCGAGCGCACGTTCCTCGGCCCAGGCTTCGGCACGCTGCAGGTTCGCGGCGCCGGCCGCCACGCAGGCCGCTGTCGCGGCGATCGTCTGCGCGCGCGGGCACAGGGTGGGAAAGGTCGCGACGAGCTTCAGCGCCTCGTCGACGCCGAGCCCGACCAGCCCCTGCGCCACCTGCGGCCGCGGGTTGTGCACGGACACGCCCGTGATGCGCCGGCCTTCGCGCCGTGCCACCAGGCGCAGCACCGCGTCCGGGTTCACGGCCGCGCTCCGCGAGGGCGATTGCGCCCGGCGGCGCGGGATCCGGTGAAACGTCGCCGACAGCCCTGAACCATGCAGTCTCCTTGCGCACAGGCCCGACACGGGCCGACGGTCGCAGCGCCGCCGGGCGGCTCCGGCGGACAGGCGACGACCCGGCGATGATATGCGCAGTCGCGGGCGCGCGAAAGTCCGATGGGATGCGCGCGCGGCTGCCCGGCGAGTCGAACGCACCGCGTCAGGCGCGCCGGCCCGTCTGCGGCGCGCTCGCGCTCAGACGTCGAGCGGATCCACGTCGAGCTGCCAGCGCAGCTCGCGCGGCGTGCGCTGGGCGCGCAGCACCTCGATCCAGTACACGAGGAAAGCCTGCAGCGGGCCGCGCTCGTCGGTTTCGACCAGCAACTGCGCGCGTTCGCGCCGCGCGAGGCGCGTCAGGCGCATCGGCACCGCGTCGAACACGCGCAGGCCGGCCGGCGCCATCTCCTGCGCGAGGCGGCGCGCGTGAGCGAGGAAGTCCATCGCGTCCTTCAGCATCGGCGCGTCGGCGCGCAGCATCGCCTGATAGGTGAAGGGCGGGAAGCCCGCAGCGCGGCGTTCGTCGAGCGCGGAGGCGGCGAAGGCGTCGAAGTCGTGCTTCACGAGGCAGCGGTACAGCGGGTGGTCGGGGTACTCGGTCTGCACCAGCACCTCGCCCGGCAGGTGCGCACGCCCCGCCCGGCCGCCGACCTGCATCAGCTGCTGGAACAGGCGCTCGGGGGCGCGGAAATCCGCCGCGTGCAGCGAGGCGTCGGCGCCGATCACGCCGACGAGCGTGAGCTGCGGGAAATCGTGGCCCTTCGCCATCATCTGCGTGCCGACGAGGATGTCGGCCTCGCCGCCGGCGATCTGCGCGAGCAGGTTTTCCCACTGGCTGCGCGTGCGCGCCGAGTCGCGATCGACGCGCAGCACGCGCGCCGCGGGGAAGAGTTCGGCGAGGCGCGCCTCGATGCGCTGCGTGCCGCGGCCGAAGGGCTGGATGTCCTGGTTGTTGCACACCGGGCAATGGTGCGGCACCTCGGTGTCGCAGCCGCAGTGGTGGCAGCGCAGGCGCCGGTCGGCGAGATGCACGACGAGGTTGGCCGAACAGTGCGGGCAGTGGCTCACCCAGCCGCAGGCGGGGCAGGACAGCACCGGCGCGTAGCCGCGGCGGTTGAGGAACACGAGGCTCTGCTCGCCGCGCGCGAGGCGCTCGCCGATCGCGCCCTTGAGCTGCGGGCTGAGGCCCTCGTCGAGCTTCAGGCGGCGCGTGTCGATGCGGCGCACCGCCGGCAGCGTGCTCGCGAGCGCGCGCGCGTCGAGGCGCAGGCTGCGGTAGCGCGCCTGCCGCGCGTGCTGCCAGCTCTCCAGCGAGGGCGTCGCCGAACCGAGCACGACCGGCACCTTGCGCTGGTGCGCGCGCCACACGGCGACATCGCGCGCCGAGTAGCGCACCCCTTCCTGCTGCTTGTACGAGGCGTCGTGTTCCTCGTCGACGAGGATCAGCCCCAGGCGCGGCAACGGCGCGAACACCGACAGGCGCGTGCCGAGCACGATGTCCGCGCGCCCCTCGAGCGCCTGCACGAAGCCGCGCGAGCGCGCCCCTTCTGCGAGCGCGGAGTGCAGGCTCACGACGCAGGCGGCGGGAAAACGGTTGGCGACGCGCGATTCGAGCTGCGGCGTGAGCGCGATCTCGGGCACCAGCATCAGCACCTGCCGGCCGGCGGCGAGCGTCCGTTCGGCAAGGCGCAGGTAGACTTCCGTCTTGCCGCTGCCGGTGACGCCCTGCAGCAGCCAGGGCGTGAAGCCGTCCGGTGCCGCCGCGACCGCGTCGACCGCGGCGCGCTGCTCGTCGGTGAGTTCGGGGCGGTTCGCCGCCGGCTGCGAGGGGTCGGTGCCGCGCACCGCGACGACCCAGCCGCGCTTCAACGCGTCGCCGAGCGCCGCCCCCGCGGGCAGCTCGCGCGCGGCGCTGCGACGGATCACGCCGGCCGCGCGCAGCTCGCCGAGCAGCGCCAGCGCCCGGCTCGGACGGCGCGTTTCCGCCAGCGCGGCATGGCCCGCGTCGCTCAGGTCCAGCAGCGGATCGCTCTCGCGGTCGCTCACGGCATCGGCGCGCCGCAGCCCCGGCGGCAGCGCCAGCGCGATCACCTCGCCGAGCGGCGCGTGGTAATAGCGCGCGACGAAGCCGACGAGCTCCAGCCAGTCCGCCGGCAGCGGCGCGACCTCGCGCTGGATGTGACGCACCGTCTTGAGGCGCGCCGGATCGAGCTCCGATTCGGCGACCAGCGCGACGATCACGCCGCTCTTCTCGCCCCGCCCGAAGGGTACGCGCACGCAACGCCCCACATCCTCTTCGCATGCGTCTTGCGACGAATAATCAAAGAGTTGCGGCAACGGAACGGGCAGCGCGACGCGGACGATAGGCATTCGGATCTCGTGCTCTACGTGTTTTACATCAACAAATCAGATGTTTACGGATGATTGTTAAATTCGTTGCTGGGAAACAGGAAGTAAATCTTTGCCGTGAAACCCTTCCGGCGCTTGTCCACAAATCCTGTGGATAACTTTGTTGATAGCATGGGTGAAACGCGGTAAACCCGGCGCCGCGCATGCCTTTCTGTCACTTTGCCTTAACAGTAGGCAAATTTTTATTATTTAAATTTCAATTAGTTATAAATTTTGGTGAATAAACCCCAATTCCAGTCAGCATGCGGCATCGGGACCGGCCGGATGTGCATAAGTCAAGCGGTCAACGCATCTTTTTCCGCTTGACAAGGCCGGGCCGGATGCCGTCGGCGGCTGACGCCGCACCGCAAGGGTGCGGTCAAATGCCCCCTAGGCACGCGCTCTGCCCGACCGAAAAAAGGGAACCCCGGCGGGGTGCGCAGTGTGCGCGTCCCGGCCGGGGTTCGGGTGCCGCTGCCGGGCGTTCAGGCGCCGGCGCGGATCTTGCGGCTGTGCTCGTGCACGGTGTCGACCAGCACGGACACCGACTCGGGCGGCGTGAACTGCGAGATGCCGTGGCCGAGGTTGAAGACGTGGCCGGGGTGGTTGCCGAAGGAATCGAGCACGCGCTTCGCTTCGCGCGCGACGGCCTCGGGCGGCGCGAACAGCACGTTCGGGTCGAGGTTGCCCTGCAGCGCCACCTTGTCGCCGACGAGGGCGCGCGCGCGGCCGATGTCCATCGTCCAGTCGAGGCCCACCGCGTCGCAGCCGATGCCGGCGATGCTTTCGATCCACAGGCCGCCGCCCTTCGTGAACACGATGTTCGGCACGCGCTCGCCTTCATTCTCCTTGATCAGCCCGTCTACGACGCGCTTCAGGTAGGGCAGCGAGAACTCGTGGTAGGCCGCTTCCGACAGCACGCCGCCCCAGGAGTCGAACACCATCACGGCCTGCGCGCCCGACTGGATCTGCGCGTTGAGGTAGGCGACGACGGAGTCGGCCGTCACGGAGAGGATGTGGTGCAGCAGGTCGGGGCGGGAATAGGCCATCGCCTTGACCTTGCGGTAGTCGTCGGAGGAGCCGCCTTCGACCATGTAGCAGGCGAGCGTCCACGGGCTGCCGGAGAAGCCGATCAGCGGCACGCTGCCGTTGAGCGCGCGGCGGATCTCGGCGACCGCGTCCATCACGTACTGCAGCTCGGCGTGCGGATCGGGGATCGCGAGGTTGCGGATCTCCCACTCGTCGCGTAGCGGGCGCTCGAAGCGCGGGCCCTCGCCTTCGGCGAAGTACAGACCGAGGCCCATCGCGTCCGGCACGGTGAGGATGTCGGAGAACAGGATCGCGGCGTCGAGGTTGTAGCGCGCGAGCGGCTGCAGCGTGACCTCGCAGGCCAGCGTCGGGCTCTTGCACAGGTTGAGGAAGCTGCCGGCGCGCTTGCGCGTCTCGCAGTACTCGGGCAGGTAGCGGCCGGCCTGGCGCATCAGCCACAGCGGCGTGTATTCGGTCGGCTGGCGCAGCAGGGCGCGCAGGAAGGTGTCGTTCTGCAGACGGCTCACGATTACATCCTCAGATCTGCCCGGTGCGGGCGCAAACCGCGATTATCCGTCTTTTCCCCCGTCATGCCGAGTCCGCTGTGGCCTAGGTCACATCGCGAGGGTCAGCGCCCCGGCCGCCACCGCGAGCCCGCCCAGCGCCCAACGCAGCGCGCCGGTGGCGCGGACCGCAGAGAAGGCGCTGACAAGCGTGACGAGCGCCGCAGGCAGGTGCTCGAGGCCCGACGAGAACATGTGCGCGAGGCCCGGCACGAGGCCGTGATCGCCGTGCGCGAGGGCGGGGCCGGCGGCGAGCATGAGGATCAGGACGGAGGCGGTATGCTGCGGTTTCATGGCGATATCCTTGGAGTGAGTGGTGTCGGGCGAGAGGATCCGGAACGTGCGGAACGGATTACGCACGAGGGATCTGCGGCGCGCGCAGCAGGCCCTGGCGCTCGATGAAATCGATGATCTCGGCGAGGCCCTGGCCGGTTTTCAGGTTGCTGAAAACGAAGGGGCGCTCGCCGCGCATTTTCTTCGCGTCACGCTCCATCACGTCGAGGCTTGCGCCGACCAGCGGCGCGAGGTCGATCTTGTTGATCACGAGCAGGTCGCTGCGCGTGATGCCGGGGCCGCCCTTCCTCGGGATCTTGTCGCCGGCGGAGACGTCGATCACGTACAGCGTGAGGTCCGAGAGCTCGGGCGAGAAGGTCGCCGCGAGGTTGTCGCCGCCGGACTCGACGAACACGATCTCGACGCCGGGAAAGCGCCGGATCAGGCGGTCGACCGCTTCGAGGTTGATCGACGCATCCTCGCGGATCGCGGTGTGCGGGCAGCCGCCGGTCTCGACGCCGATGATGCGCTCGGGGGCCAGCGCCTCGTTGCGCACGAGGAACTGCGCGTCCTCGGCGGTGTAGATGTCGTTGGTGACGACGGCGATGTCGTAGCGTTCGCGCAGCGCGCGGCACAGCGCGAGCGTGAGCGCGGTCTTGCCCGAGCCGACCGGGCCGCCGATGCCCACGCGCAGCGGCTGGGAGGAGTGGGGGGTCATGATCTGAAAAGCCTCGTGTATTGGGTTTCGTGCCGGCTGCTGGCGAGTGCGAGGCCGGGGGTGAAGTTGCTCCATTGGTCCGCCGGCAAGACCGCCGCCTGCGCCGCGAGCGCCGGGATGCGCGCGCCGAGCGTCGCCAGCAGGCGCTGTCCGGCCGATTGCCCGAGCGGCACCGCCTTCACCGCCGCCATCACCTGATTTTCGAGCCAGGCCCACAGGTAGGCCGGCACGGCCATGTCGGCAGGAATGGCCCAGGCTGCGGCCGCCGCACTCCACGCCGCCGGAAATGCCGGCTCGTCGACCGCCAGCAGGCGCGTTCGCCAGCCGGGCAAGGCCGAAAAGGCGTCGAGATCGGCGAGCAGACGCACGAGCGAGTAGCCCATCTGCACGGTCTCGGCGCGCAACTCGTCGGTCTCGCGGCTGGCGAGGAAATCGGCGTTCAGCGCCGCGACACTGGCGTCGTCGCCGCCGGCCCACGCGTCCATCAGCCAGGCCAGCAGCGGCGCCTCGAAGCGCGCGAGGTTCCATTCGAGGAGATCGCCGATCCAGCGCGCCGTGCCCGCCTCGTCGCGCACCGTCCCCGACTCGACGGCCCATTCCAGGCCCTGCGAGTAGGTGTAGGCGCCCACCGGCAGCGCGGGACTGGCGAGTTGCAGCAGGCGCATGAGCGGCAGCATCAGCGCCCGCCCATCATGTGGATGCGCGCGCCGCCGCCGTCGCCCGGATGCTGATGCCCGTGCGCATAGGCCCCCGCTTCCGGCTCGAAGGGCGCGCGCAGCGCGGTGACCGTCGCGCCGAGGCCGGCGAGCATGCCTGCGAGCACGTGATCGGCCTGGATGCGCAGCCACCCGCCCGCGGCGTCCGAACCGATTTCGACCGCGACGTGGCGGTTGCCGAGGTGGTAGGCCGCGCGCGCGAGCGCCAGCGCGTCGCTGCAGCGCGCTTCGAGCAAGTCCTCGGGCGCCGCGACGATCTCGACGATGCGCCCGTCGCTGCCCAAGAGCCTCTGCCCGCCGCGCAGGATCGTGCCGCGCGGCAGGAACATGCCGACCTCCTCGCCCGACGCGAGCTTGGCGCGCAGGCGGCTCTTGGTCCGGTAGGAGAAATCGAGCAGCAAGGTCTCCGTTGCAGCCGCGGAGCCGTCATAGAGCGCTTCGAGCAGCAGCATCGGCTTTCCCGGCGCGGAATCGACTTCGGCCATCGCGAACACCTCTCAGAACAGGAAATAGCGCTGCGCCAGCGGCAGCACGTCGGCGGGCTCGCAGGCGAGCAGTTCGCCGTCGGCGCGCACCACATAGGTCTCGGGATCGACGTCGATCGCCGGCGTCGCGCCGTTGTGGATCATGTCGGCCTTGGTCACGCTGCGGCAGCCTTGCACGGCTTCGAGCGGCTTCGCGAGTCCCAGCGCGGCAACGGCGGGATTGGCGAGCGCCGCCTGCGACACGAAGGTCACCGAGGTCTTGCGCCCGCCGCCGAAGGCGCCGAACATGGGGCGGTAATGCACCGGCTGCGGCGTCGGGATCGACGCGTTGGCGTCGCCCATCGCGGCGGCGGCGATCATGCCGCCTTTCAGGATCAGCGACGGCTTCACGCCGAAGAAGGCGGGTTTCCACAGCACCAGGTCCGCGAGCTTGCCGACCGCGATCGAGCCGACGACATGCGAGATGCCGTGCGTGATCGCCGGGTTGATCGTGTATTTGGCGATGTAGCGCTTCACGCGGAAGTTGTCGTTGTGCGCGCTGTCCTCGGGCAGCGGGCCGCGCTGCACCTTCATCTTGTGCGCGGTCTGCCAGGTGCGGATCACGACCTCGCCGACGCGGCCCATCGCCTGCGAGTCCGACGACATCATCGAGAACGCGCCGGTGTCGTGCAGGATGTCCTCGGCGGCGATGGTCTCGCGACGGATGCGCGACTCGGCGAAGGCGACGTCCTCGGCGATCGCCGGGTCGAGGTGGTGGCACACCATCAGCATGTCGAGATGCTCGTCGATGGTGTTCACCGTGTACGGCCGCGTCGGGTTGGTCGACGACGGCAGCACGTTCGCCTGCCCGACCGCGCGGATGATGTCCGGCGCGTGCCCGCCGCCCGCGCCTTCGGTGTGGAAGGTGTGGATCGTGCGGCCCTTGAAGGCGGCGAGCGTGGTCTCGACGAAGCCCGACTCGTTCAAGGTGTCGGAATGGATCGCGACCTGCACGTCCATCTCGTCGGCGACCGTCAGGCAGTTGTCGATCGCCGCCGGCGTCGAGCCCCAGTCCTCGTGCAGTTTGAGCCCGATCGCGCCGGCCGCGACCTGCTCGCGCAGCGGCCCGGGCAGGCTCGCGTTGCCCTTGCCGAAGAAGCCCATGTTCATCGGGAAGGCGTCGGCGGCCTGCAGCATGCGGTGCAGATGCCACGGCCCCGGCGTGCAGGTCGTCGCATACGTGCCGGTCGCCGGCCCGGTGCCCCCGCCCAGCATCGTCGTGACGCCGCTCGTCAGCGCCTCGTCGATCTGCTGCGGGCAGATCCAGTGGATGTGGGTGTCGATGCCGCCGGCGGTCAGGATCATACCCTCGCCGGCGATGATCTCGGTGCCCGCGCCGATCGCGATCGTCACGCCCGGCTGGATGTCCGGGTTGCCCGCCTTGCCGAGGCCCGCGATGCGTCCGTCCTTCACCGCGACGTCGGCCTTGACGATGCCCCAGTGGTCGACGATCAGCGCGTTGGTGATCACTGTGTCGGCGACCTCGGCGGCGAGCTTCTGCCCCTGCCCCATGCCGTCGCGGATCACCTTGCCGCCGCCGAACTTCACCTCCTCGCCGTAGATCGTGAAGTCGCGCTCGACCTCGATCCACAGCTCGGTGTCGGCGAGCCGCACGCGGTCGCCGACCGTCGGCCCGAACATCTCCGCATACGCGCGGCGCGAGATCTTCACGCTCATTACAAGCTCCCCATCACGTCGCCGTTGAAGCCATACACCCTGCGCTCCCCGGCGAGCGCGACCAGCTGCACCGTGCGCGACTGTCCCGGCTCGAAGCGCACCGCCGTGCCGGCCGCGATGTCGAGCCGGAAGCCGCGCGCCGCGGCGCGGTCGAAGGCGAGCGCGGCGTTGGTTTCCGCGAAGTGGTAATGCGAGCCGACCTGGATCGGCCGGTCGCCGGTGTTGGTCACGGCGAGCGTCAGCGTCGCGCGGCCGGCGTTGAGTTCGATGTCGCCGTCGGCGACGAGATATTCACCGGGAATCATCTTTCTTCTCCAGAAGGCCTGCCGGTTCGGTCAGGCAAGGCGTAGCGACCGGCACGCCGGGTGTTTGCGCAGCAGGCGAGGACTGTCTGAGCGCAAGCGCGGAAGCGCGCTGCTGCGCGAGTTCCGCAGCCTGCGGAGCAAATTCCCGTCGGGACGGGCGCGGGCAGGCACAAGGAAACACGCCTCACACGATGGGGTTATGCACGGTCACGAGCTTCGTCCCATCCGGGAAGGTCGCCTCGATCTGGATCTCGGGGATCATCTCCGCGACCCCAGCCATCACGTCGTCGCGCGTCAGGATCGTCGTGCCCTCGCTCATCAGCTCCGCCACCGTGCGCCCGTCGCGCGCGCCTTCGAGGAGCGCGCACGAGATCAGCGCGACCGCCTCGGGATAGTTGAGCTTCAGGCCGCGCGCGCGGCGCCGCTCGGCGAGCAGGCCGGCGGTGAAGAGCAGCAGCTTGTCCTTCTCGCGGGGAGTCAGTTCCATGCCTCTTGTCCTCGTTCGGGTTGTTTCAGGTATTCCCTCAGGTATTCCATATCCGCGGCACGCGCATCGGCAGGCCGGCAACCGCCGGCCGGATCACGGACAGCAGCCGCAGGAACCACTCGCGCCCCGGCTCGCATGCGGGCCCCAGCCAGCGCGCCACCAGCAGCCCCGGCAACAGCGTCACCCCGCCCTGCCCGACCGCCGGCACGATCTCGCGGCATGCGTCGCGCAGCCCCGTGTCGCAGCGCGGCGACGCGACGAGCAGGCTGCCGACGACCGGCTGCCCCGCCAGCCCCACCGGCGCATCGAGCAAGGCGCTGCCGCCGCCGATGCAGCCGCGCTCCAGCCACAGCGGCCGGCCCTCGCGCCGGATGCGCGTCGACAAGCGCAATTCGCCATGCGCGAAGCGTTCGCCCGCGCCGGTGCGGCCGAAGCACAGCAGCTCGCTGCCGACGAAGCAGGCGTCGCGCGCGAGTTCGACCGCGGTCTCGAGGCGCCCGAGCGCGCCATCGAAGACGATGCTCTCCTGCGGCAGCCATTCGCACACGCCGCCCTCGCCCACCGCGATCCGCTGCACGAGCCGCGCGGATGCGCCGGCACTGCGATACCACTTACCCGCCCCGGGCGTCGTCAGCAGCGCATGGGCGTCCGCGCCGACGGACACGTCGATCTCGAGCGCATCGCCCCCGACGATACCGGCGGGCGGATGCAGCACGATGCCGTGGCAGACGGCTTCGCCTTCCGGATACAGGGCCTTCTGCAGGCGCAGCGGACCGCGGTGGATGCGTCGCGCGAGCACGCTACGCGCCCCGCGCCGCTCGAAGCCGAGCTGCAGCATCGCTTCCCAGCCGGACGCGGACGACGGTACGAGCGCGTGCAGTCTGTCGATGACGGCGTTCATGACTGGAAATCAGCAAAGGGCAGCGCCAGCGGCTGCGCTACGATGGCGTTTCTTCGGAGCATCGATGACTGATAAACATTAATCATGCACCATCATCACGCATCCTGTCTCCGTCCGTCGCAGGCTCAGACCGCCAGCGCCGCGCGCACGCCGTCGGCGTCCATGCTCGCGCCGTGCCCACGCATGACGATCTCGCCGCGCTCCATGACGAGATACCGGTCGGCGAGCGCACGTGCGAAGTCGTAATACTGCTCGACGAGCAGGATCGCCATCTCGCCGGTCTCGGCGAGGCTGCGGATCGCACGTTCGATATCCTTGATGATGGAGGGCTGGATGCCCTCGGTGGGTTCGTCGAGGATCAGCAGTTTCGGGCCGAAGGCGAGCGCGCGGCCGATGGCAAGTTGCTGTTGCTGACCACCGGAGAGATCGCCGCCGCGCCGCGCGAGCATCTGCCGCAGCACCGGGAACATGTCGAAGATGCGGGCGGGCAGGTCGGCTCCGCGCGGACGGGTGGCGAGGCCCATCAGCAGGTTTTCCTCGACAGTGAGGCGCGGGAAGATCTCCCTGCCCTGCGGGACGTAGCCTATACCGGCTTTCACGCGGGCATGGGAGGGGGCTCGGGTGATGTCGGCATCGCCGAAATGGACGCTGCCGCTCGCCGCGGGCACGAGCCCCATCAATGTCTTCAGCAGCGTCGTCTTGCCGACGCCGTTGCGCCCCAGCAGGGTCGTGACCTTGCCGAGCGGGACTTCGAACGAGAGCCCGCGCAGGATGTGGCTGCCACCGTAGTACTGGTTGAGGTTGTCGACTTTCAACATTTGATCCTGCCTTTGAAGATTTCCGTGAAACCCCGGCCTAAGCCGGACATAGGGGGTGTTCCCGGAGCGGCGAGGACTGTCTGAGCGGAGGCGCGGAAGCGCGCCGTCCCGCGAGTTCCGCAGCCGCGGAGGGAATTCCCCCTGTGGCCGGCGCTTAGCAGCACGCACGCCTCGCCCGAGAGCTCTTGAAGACCAAAGACATCAAGACGTATTCCAAATTCGCGGGAGTAATCGCCGGCTGCGGCGGGTATTTGCTCCAGGGCTGCGGAACTCGCGCAGCAGCGCGCTTCCGCGCTTGCGCTCAGACAGTCCTCGCCCTTCCGCAAACACCCGCCACATCCGGCTTGCCTCGTTCGTGATCGACGGCCGCCTGGTTCTCGCTCATCTGCCCAGATACACCTCGATCACCCGCGGATCATCCTGCACCTCCGCCAGCTCGCCCTCCGCCAGTACCGATCCCTCGCACAGCACCGTCACCTTGCCGCCCAGGGCCTCGACGAAGGCCATGTCGTGCTCGACTACTACCAGCGAATGCTTGCCTGCGAGGCTCACAAATAATTCCGCCGTGCGCGCCGTCTCGTCGTCGGTCATGCCGGCGACCGGCTCGTCCAGCAGCAACAGCTTCGGCTCCTGCATCAACAGCATGCCGATCTCCAGCCACTGCTTCTGGCCGTGCGACAGCAGGCCCGCTGGACGGTCCGCCTCGTGCGCGAGGCCGATCTGCACCAGCACCTCGGCGATACGGTCGCGGTCGTCGTCGAAGAGCTGCGCGAACAGCGTACGGCGCACGCGCTTGTCCGCCTTCATTGCCAGCTCCAGGTTCTCGAACGCGCTGTGCTGCTCGAACACCGTCGGCTTCTGGAACTTGCGGCCGATGCCGGCGTGCGCGATCTGCGGCTCGGTCAGGCGCGTGAGATCGATCGTCTGGCCGAAGAAGGCCTTGCCCGAGTCCGGCCGCGTCTTGCCGGTGATCACGTCCATCATCGTCGTCTTGCCGGCGCCGTTGGGACCGATGATGCAGCGCAGCTCGCCCGCGTCGATCGCGAGGCTCAGCCCGTTCAACGCGCGGAAACCGTCGAAGCTCACCGTGATGTCATCGAGGTAGAGGATCACGTTGTGCGACAGGTCCAGTTCGCCCTCGCGCACCACATGAGCGCCCGACGCGTTGCCGCTGAAGTTGCCGCGCTGCTCGTCGGCGACGGCGTTTCGTTCCCACTCCATGACGCCGCTCATGCCTGGGCTCCCTTGGCGATCGGTTCGAATTCGGACTGCGCCGGAGCGGGCTCGCCGCACGGCCCGGTGGCCGGCTTCACGCCCTCGACCGCGGCCGGTACGACCGCCCGGCGCGCGCCCAGCCTGCGCCACAGGCCCACCACGCCATCGGGCAGGTACAGCGTCACCGCGATGAACAGGAAACCGAGGAAGAAAGGCCAGTACTCGGGGAAGGACACCGTGAACCAGCTCTTCGCGAGGTTCACGATGCCTGCGCCGAGCACCGCGCCAACCAGCGTGCCGCGCCCGCCGACGGCGACCCACACCGCGATCTCGATCGAGGTCGCCGGGCTCATCTCCGAGGGGTTGATGATGCCCACCTGCGGCACGTAGAGCGCGCCCGCGAGCCCGCACAGCACGGCCGACAGCGTCCACACGAAGAGCTTGTAGTGCAGCGGGTTGTAGCCGATGAACATGACGCGGCTCTCGGCATCGCGGATCGCCGCCAGCACGCGGCCGAAGCGCGAGGCGACGAGGTAGCGCCCGATCACCAGCGTCGCGACGAGCAGCGCCGCCGACAGCGCGAAGAGCGTCGCGCGCATCCCGGGCGAGGTGATCGCGTAGCCGAGGATGCGCTTGAAGTCGGTAAAGCCGTTGTTGCCGCCGAAGCCCGTCTCGTTGCGGAAGAAGAGCAGCATCGCGGCATAGGTGAGCGCCTGCGTGATGATGGAGAAATACACGCCCTTGATGCGCGAGCGGAACGCGAACCAGCCGAACACGAAGGCCACCAGCCCCGGCGCCGCGACGACGAGGAACAGCGACCACAGGAAGGAGTCCGAGCCGGCCCAGTACCACGGCAGCTCCTTCCAGTCGAGGAAGACCATGAAGTCCGGCAGGTCGGCGCCGTAGCTGCCGTCGCGCCCGATCTGGCGCATCAGGTACATGCCGAAGGCGTAGCCGCCGAGGGCGAAGAAAAGGCCGTGGCCGAGCGACAGGATGCCGGCGTAGCCCCAGATCAGGTCCATCGCGACGGCGACGACCATGTAGCACAGGATCTTGCCGAGCAGGCTCACGATGTAGGCCGACAGGTGCAGGGCGTGCCCCTCGGGCAGCACCGCGTGCGCGACCGGCACACAGATCCACGCAACGGCGGCGAAGATCGCCAGCGCGATCCAACCCGCGCGCGGGGTGCTGCGCAGGATTCGTAGCGTCAATGGGGTGCGCATGGGCGCCGCTCCTGTTGTCTTCGTTTCATTGCGCATTGGTGGTTCGTGCCTACGCTTTCGTCGATCGGGGGAATTTGCTCCGCCGGCTGCAGCTTCGCTGCGCGGCGGAGGTGACTCAAATGAGCGCGCAGCGGCGCGCTTCCGCGCCTGCGCTCAGACAGTCCTCGCCCCTCCGCAAACACCCCCGACCGACTCCCTTCCGTTGTCGCGTTCATAGGGCGGAAAAGCGAAGCGCCTTCCGCCGCACGCACCACCTATCACCACCCTTGCGGCGGTTCAAATCTCATCCGGCGGATAACGCTTCGCTCATCCGCCCTACGAATCCGCAAACCTGCCCTTCAACGCAAAAATCCCCTGCGGCCGCTTCTGGATGAACACGATGATGAACACCAGCACGAGGATCTTCGCGATCACCGCGCCGGCCCAGCCCTCGAGGAACTTCGCGAC
Organism: Aromatoleum toluvorans; assembly: GCF_012910905.1. GTDB lineage: Bacteria > Pseudomonadota > Gammaproteobacteria > Burkholderiales > Rhodocyclaceae > Aromatoleum > Aromatoleum toluvorans. The sequence goes on along the minus strand of NZ_WTVN01000002.1, from coordinate 264,159 downwards.
GATGCCCAGCCCCAGCGCCGCCCACACCGCGCCGGCGAGCTGGCCGACGCCGCCCAGCACGACGACCATGAAGGCATCGACGATGTAGCCCGTGCCCATCGCCGGGCCGACGTTGGCGATCTGCGACAGCGCCAGTCCGCCGAGGCCCGCGACGCCCGAGCCGATCGCGAACGCGAGCGTGTCGACCCGCGCGGTGGGCACGCCGACGCAGCCCGCCATCGCGCGGTTCTGCGTCACGGCGCGCACGAACATGCCCAGCCGCGTCTTCTGCATCATCAGCCAGATCAGCACCAGCACGAACACCGCGAAGCCGACGATCACGATGCGGTTCCACGGCAGCACGACGCCCGCCGCGAGCGCGATGCCGCCGGACATCCACGCCGGGTTCGCAAGCTCGACGTTCTGCGGCCCGAACACGACGCGCGCCGCCTGGATCAGCACCAGCGACAGGCCCCAGGTCGCGAGCAGGCTCTCCAGCGGACGGCCATACAGATGGCGCAGCACGAGGCGCTCCATCGCCACACCGACCAGCGCCGCGGCGAGGAAGGCGACGGGGATCGCCGCGACGACGTACCCGTCCACATAGGCCGGCAGGTAGGTGCGGAACACCCCTTGCACGACGAAAGTCGCGTAGGCGCCGACCATCAGCAGCTCGCCGTGCGCCATGTTGATGATCCCCATCACGCCGTAGGTGATCGCCAGCCCCAGCGCCGCGAGGAGCAGGATGGAGCCCAGCGACAGGCCCGAAAACAGCGTGCCGATGCCTTCCGCGATGGCGATGCGGCGGTCGATCGCGTGGATCGCCATGTCGGCCGCCGCACGCACCTCGCTACTCGGCTCGACCCATTCGTCGCCCTTCTTCTCGCCCAGCGCAGCGAGCAGATTCTTCACTGCCGGGTCCGACGACTCGCCCAACGCCTGGACCGCCTGCAGTCGCTTCGCGGCATCCGGTGACGCGAGATTCACGCGCGCCGCCGCACGGGCGAGCACGCCACGGATCTCGCCGTCCGTTTCCGCCGCCAGCGCGCGCTCGAACGCCGGCGGCAGCGCGGGGCTGGCATCGTCGGCGAGCGTGCGCGCGGCGGCAAGGCGCTCGCCGCGTTCGGGCGAAGACAACGCCAGCGCCGCCCGCGCGGTGCCGAGCGCACGGCGCACGCGGTTATTCACGGTGATGGTGTCGACCGCGCCCGCAGCGACCTCGAGGGTTTCGCCGCTCGCGGCGGCGGCGACCGCCTCGCCCTGCACGATCACGACCCGGCCGGCCACGACGCCGAGGTCGCCCGCCTCCAGCGCGTCCAGCACGCGGCGCGCGTCCTCGCCACCCACGACCCCCAGCGCCTCGATCGTCTCGATGCGATGCTGGAAATCGCCGGCCAGCCCGGCCAGCGCCGCCTCGTCGAGCGCCGCATGCGCCGGCCCGGCGAGCATCGCCAGTCCCAGCGCCACGGCGCACATCAGTCGTCCCGTGAATCGTCGTAGCATCGCAGGGTCTTCCGCCCGGCGCCTCACCCGTGGCCGGGCACCGGAATTCGAGTTATCAAGTCGGCAATCAAATACCACCGTTCGCGTCGAACGGTTTTTAGTTGCCGGGTCAGGCGTGTGGAAAAAAATTGGGCCGGCCGCAGCCGGCCCGAACGTGAAACGGGGGTGACTGGCTCACAACCGGACGGAATGCTCCGCCCCCGGGCCACGCCAGCCGATGGCCCGGCTTGTCTCCTGCTCCCCTCGCCCTTTATCCGTCATTCGAACGCTCAGAGCTTCTGCTTGCCCTCGTTGCCGGCGATGAACGGGCTCCACGGCTGGGCGCGGAGCGGCTCCCTGGTCTTCCACACCACGTCGAACTGGCCGTCGGCGCGCACTTCGCCGATGAACACCGGCTTGTGCAGGTGATGGTTGGTCTTGTCCATCGTCAGCGTGAAGCCCGACGGCGCCTTGAAGCTCTGCCCGCCGATCGCCGCGATGACCTTGTCGGTGTCGGTCGACTTGGCCTTCTCGACCGCCTGCTTCCACAGGTGGATGCCGACGTAGGTCGCTTCCATCGGATCGTTGGTGACCACGCTGTCCGCGTTGGGCACGCCGTTCTTCTTCGCCCAGTCCTTGTATTTCTTCGCGAAGGCGTCGTTGTCCGGGTTCTTCACCGACATGAAGTAGTTCCATGCCGCCAGATGCCCCACCAGCGGCTTGGTATCGACGCCGCGCAGCTCCTCCTCGCCGACCGAGAACGCCACCACCGGCACGTCGGTCGCCTTCAGGCCGGCGTTGCCCAGCTCCTTGTAGAAGGGCACGTTGGAGTCGCCGTTGATCGTCGAGATCACTGCGGTCTTCTTGCCCTCGGACGCGAACTTCTTGATCTTCGCGATGATCGTCTGGTAGTCCGAATGGCCGAAGGGGGTGTAGTCCTCCATGATGTCGGCCTCGCTCACGCCCTTGCTCTTGAGGAAGGCGCGCAGGATCTTGTTGGTCGTGCGCGGATAGACGTAGTCGGTGCCGAGCAGCACGAAACGCCTGGCGCCGCCGCCTTCGGCGCTCATCAGGTATTCCACCGCGGGGATCGCCTGCTGGTTGGGTGCCGCGCCGGTGTAGAAGACGTTCTTCTCCAGTTCCTCGCCCTCGTACTGCACCGGGTAGAACAGCAGGCCGTTGAGCTCCTTGAACACCGGGTTCACCGACTTGCGCGAGACCGAGGTCCAGCAGCCGAACACCGCCGCGACCTTGTCCTGCGCCACGAGCTGGCGCGCCTTCTCGGCGAACAGCGGCCAGTTCGACGCCGGGTCCACGACCACCGGCTCGAGCTTCCTGCCCATCACGCCGCCCGTGGCGTTGATCTCCTCGATCGTCATCAGCGCGACGTTCTTCAGCGCGGTCTCGGAGATCGCCATCGTGCCCGACAGCGAATGCAGGATGCCGACCTTGATGGTGTCGGCGGCATGGGCCCCGACGGGCAGGCCGATCGCAGCGATGGAAGCGGAAAGCGCCAGTGCCTGGACGAAGTTGCGACGATTCATCGACAGATCTCCCTGATGGAAAGTGGTGCAACGCCTCGTGCGTTGTCACTAACTCCATGGCAAGGGCTATGCCAGGCGTCTGTTTGCTATGCGATTCAATCGCTTGGACACGATCAGCGGAAAGCGCCGGGCGCACGCGCTGCGGCATCCGCCCCATCCTGACGCCTTGCACAACGCGTGAGCACCAAAGCGGTGCCCATCGCGAGGCGCGCCGACGGTCTTAAGCGCCTCGGCCCGCGCCGACGCCGACGATGCGCGCCATGCCGCTCATTACGGCGAGGCTCGCTTCCGCGATCCGCGTCAGCGCCGCCAGAACACCGGCGTCATCACCACCAGCAGCGTGAAGATCTCCAGGCGGCCGAGGATCATCGTGAAGGAGAGCACCCAGGTCTGGAAGTCCGTCAGCCCCTGGTAGTTCGACGCCGGCCCCAGCGCGCCGAGGCCGGGGCCGGTGTTGTTGAGGCAGGCGACGACACCCGAGAACGCGGTGATGAGATCCAGCCCGGTCGCCGACAGCAGCAGCGTCAGCGACACGATCGTCACCATGTACATGAAGCTGAAGCCCAGCACCGCGTGCAGGATGTCGTCCGACACGGGCTGGCGGCGGATGCGCACCGGATGCACGGCCTGCGGGTGCAGCGAGCGCACGATCTCGCGGAACACCTGCTTGTACAGGATCATCGCGCGCATCATCTTGATGCCGCCGCCGGCCGAACCCGAGCAGGCGATGAAGCTGCCGAGGAACAGCACCCAGAGCTGCGCGAACATCGGCCACAGCGTGTAGTCGTAGGTCGCCAGCCCGAGCGAGGTCGAGATCGACACGACGTGGAAGGCGACGTAGCGCAAGGTGCTGAGGAAGTCCGCATGCACGCCGAACTGCATGAGGTACACGGTCAGCACGACGATGCTCAGCGCCAGCGTCGCGAAGTAGAACGGCAGTTCCGGGTCGGCGAGGTAGGGCTTGAGGCTGCGGCGCGCCAGCGCGAGGTAGTGGGTCGCGAAGTTGAGGCCCGAGAGCAGCGCGAACACGATCACGACGACATCCACCGAGGCGTTGTCGAAGTACCCGAGCGACGTGTCCTTGCTCGAAAAGCCGCCCAGGCCGATGACGCTGAAGGTGTGGATGATCGCCTCCCAGCCGTCCAGGCCCGCGAGCCACAGGCTCAACGCGCACGCCACCGTGAGCAGGCAGTAGGTCATCCACAGCCCCTTCGCGGTCTCGGCGATGCGCGGCGTGAGGCTCTGCTCCTTCATCGGCGTGGGCACCTCGACCTTCATCAGCTGCCGTCCGCCGATGCCCAGCAGCGGCAGGATCGCGACCACCAGCACGATGACGCCCATGCCGCCGATCCAGTGCATGAAGGTGCGCCACAGGTTGAGCGACACCGGCAGCTTGTCCAGCCCCACCAGCACCGTGCCGCCGGTCGCGGTGAGGCCCGACACGGCCTCGAAGTACGCATCGGTCACCGACAGGTCGGGGATGAAGTCGAGCAGCGGCAACGCGCCGAAGATGGGCATCACGATCCACGTCAGCGCCACCAGCAGGAAGCCGTCGCGCGTGTGCAGGTCGCGCGTGCGCCCGCGCGTCGCCAGCCACAGCAGCGCCCCGGCCGCGAAGGTGACGAGCACCGCCTGGTCGAACGCGATCGTCGCGCCATCGCCGACGAACCACGACACCGCGAGCGGGAAGAGCATCAGCACCGCGAACAGCATCACGATCAGGCCCAGCGCGTTGAGCACCGGGTGGGCGTCGGTGCGCCTCATAGGAAGCCGAAGCCCACCTGGAACAGCTTCTCCACCTGGCGCACGAGCTTCTTGTGCGTGCAGAACACGATCACGTGGTCGCCGCTCTCGACCACCGTGTCGTGGTGCGGCATCACGACCAGGCGGCGGGCGACCTTGCCGTCCGGGCGCTTCTCGTCGCGCACGATCGCGCCGATGGTCGCGCCCTTGGGCAGGGCGATGTCATCGATCGCGCGGCCCACGACCTTGGACTCCTTGCGGTCGCCGTGCACGATGATCTCCAGCGCCTCCGCCGCGCCGCGGCGCAGGCTGTGCACCGCGACGACGTCGCCCTGGCGCACGTGCGCGAGGAGCGAGCCGATCGAGGTCTGCGCCGGCGAGATCGCGATGTCGATCGGCCCGCCCTGCACCAGGTCTACATAGCTCTTGCGGTTGATCAGCGCCAGCGTGCGGTGGGCGCCCATGCGCTTGGCGAGCGACGCGGACATGATGTTGTCCTCATCGTCGTTGGTCAGCGCGAGGAACATGTCGACCTCGTCGATGCCCTCGTTGTCGAGCAGCTTCTCGTCGGTCGCGTCGCCGCGCAGCACCAGCGCGCGATGCAGCTGGGTCGCGAGGAGCTGCGCGCGGTGGCGGTCGAACTCGATCACCTTGACGTTGCAGTCGTCCTCGATGCCGCGCGCCAGCCGCAGGCCGATATTGCCGCCGCCGGCGATGATGATGCGGCGGATCGGCCGGTCCTCGCGCCGGATCTCGCGCATCACCTGGCGGATATGCACCGTCGAGGCGAGGCAGAAGACCTCGTCGCCGGGCAGGATCATCGTGTCGCCCTCGGGGATGATCGCCTCGCCGTCGCCGCGGTAGATCGCCGCGATGCGCACCTCGACGTTGGGCATGTGGTAGCGCAGCGCCTTCAGCGGGTGGCCGACCAGCGGCCCGCCCTCGAAGGCGCGCACGCAGATCAGGCTCAGCACGCCGCCGGCGAACTCCATCACCTGCAGCGCCTCGGGGAAAGCGATCAGGCGCTTGATGTAGTCGGTGACGATCTGCTCCGGACAGATCGAGAAATCGACCGCGAAGTTGTTGCCGTCGAGCAGCTCCGGGTGATCGGCGAAATCGGTCGAGCGCAGGCGCGCGATGCGCGTGGGCAGGTTGAACAGGGTCTTCGCGACGCGACAGGCGCACAGGTTGGTCTGGTCGGACTGCGTCACCGCGATCAGCAGGTCCGCGTCATCCGCCCCGGCGTCGCGCAGCACCGACGGCGAGGCGGCATTGCCGATCACCGTGCGCAGTTCGAGGCGGTCGCGCAGCACGTCCAGCTGCTCCGCGCTGGTGTCGATCAGCGTGATGTCGTTGGCTTCGGAGACGAGGTTCTCCGCCACCGACGCGCCGACCTGGCCCGCCCCGAGGATGATGATTTTCACCGGATTGACGTCCCGAGCTTGAAGGAAGCCAGATTTTACGCGAGCCGCCGCTGCCCGCGCCGCGACTGTTGCGCGCCCGCCTCAGCCGCCCGGACCCCGCCGCCTCACGCGTCCTCGCCGCGCCGGCTGCCGTGCAGGCCCAACTGCTTCAGCTTGCGGTACAGGTGCGTGCGCTCGAGGCCGCTCTTCTCCGCCAGGCGCGTCATGTTGCTGCCTTCGAGGCGCAGGTGGTGCTCGAAGTACAGGCGCTCGAAGGCCTCGCGCGCCTCGCGCAGCGGCTGGTCGAGCGACACCGCGATCGCGCCCTCGGAGGCCGGGATCAGGAGCTTGCGCACGTCGGTCAGCGCGATCTCCTCGTCCAGCGTGCCCAGCGCGAGCGACTTCACCGCCGCCCGCAGCTCCGCGTAGCCGCCCGGCCAGGGCTGCGCGCGCAGCGCGTTCAAGGCCGCGGTCGAGAACGTGCGGCGCGGCACCTCGCCCGCCTCGACCAGGTGCAGCAGCAGCTGCGCGGCGATCTCGGGGATGTCGTCGCGCAGGTCCGCGAGCGAAGGCGGCGCCAGGCTCACCTCGAAGAGGCGCATCACCAGCGCCTCCTCCCAGCCCTCGCGCACCAGCGATTCGAGCGTGTGATCGGTCGCGACGACGAGGCGCAGATCGTAGCGCTCCAGGCGCTCCAGCGCGAACGCGAGATTCTTCTGCTGCGTGCGCGACAGGCGCGACAGCTCGGCGACGAACGCGACCCCGCCCTGGCAGGCCTGCAGCTGGTTCACGTCCAGCGGCGCCGACACGGCCGCGAGGTCCAGCCACGACGTCACCTTGGGTTGCACGCTGCGCGCGGCGAGCTCCGCGATGCTGCCCGGCCCCACGCGCAGCAGCAGCACGCGCGAATTCACGACCACCTGCTGCACCAGGCGCTGCAGCTCGCGCAGCGGCGCCGAACGCGTGAACGCCGCGAGCGTCAGCGGCGCCGGCGCACCGGGCGCGGCCGGGCGCTGCAGGCCGCGCTTCACCGCCGACAGCAGCTTCTGCAGGCCGATCGGCTTCTCGAGGTAGTCGATCGCGCCGATGCGCGTCGCCTCGACCGCGGTGTCGATCGTGCCGTGGCCGGACATCATCACGACCGGCATGTTGAGCTGGCCGTTGGCCGACCACTCCTTCAGCAGCGTGATGCCGTCGGTGTCGGGCATCCAGATGTCCAGCAGCACGAGATCCGGGCGCCGCGCATTGCGCACGGCACGCGCCGCGGCGGCGTTCTCGGCCAGCACGACGTCATGGCCCTCGTCGCCCAGGATCTCGGACAGCAGTTCCCGGATCCCGACTTCGTCGTCAACGATAAGTATGTTTGCCATCTGTCACTAATCACATTTCCGCAGTGGCGAGACGCAGGCGGATGCGCGCTTCGGCGCCGCCGGCGTCCCCATTCAGGAGGCGAACCTCGCCCCCGTGTTCGTCGATGATCTTCTTGACCATCGCCAGGCCCAGGCCCGTACCGCGGCTCTTGGTCGTGAAATACGGCTCGAACGCATGCGTCAGCACCTGCGCCGGGAAACCCGGGCCATTGTCGCGCACCTGCAGCGCGACGCGGTCGCCGTCGAGGCGGGAGGTCAGCGTCACGACGCCGTCCTCCCGGCCGGCGAGCGCATCCTCGGCATTCTGCAACAGGTTGTGGATCACCTGCCGGATCTGGCTCGCGTCGCCCGCGACCGCCGGCAGGTTGCGCTCCAGCTCCGCGTGGATCATCACCGGCGAGCTCTCGTACAGGTTCAGCACCTCGCTGACCAGCGCATTGAGGTCCAGGCGGCCGATCACCGGACTCGGCAGCTTCGCATAATGCCGGAAATCGTTCACCATGTTTTTCATCGCCTCGACCTGGTTCACGATCGTGCGGGTCGCCCGCTCGAGCACCGCGCGCCCCTCGTCGTCGAGGCGGTCGGCGAGCTTGTAGGCGAGCCGCTCGGCCGACAGCTGGATCGGGGTGAGCGGATTCTTGATCTCGTGCGCGAGCCGGCGCGCGACCTCCGCCCACGCCGCCGTGCGCTGCGCGGCGATCAGGCGCGAGATGTCGTCGAACACCACGACGAGGCCGCCGCCCGACGCCTTGGGCAGGCGGGCGCCGTGGATCAGCAGGGTCTGCGTCGCGCCCTGCTGCGACAGCAGCTCCAGCTCCTCGTGCCAGTCGGAGGCGTGGTCGGCGAAGCCCTTCACCAGCGCATCGCGGAAGCCGTGATGCCGGGGCCACTCCGCGAGGGTCAGCTCCTCGTAGCCTTCCAGTTCGTCGTGCAGGATCGCCATCGCGCCGGCGTTGGCGGCGCGCAGCTTGCCGTCGGCGGCAAACGCCAGCACCCCCGTGGACAGGTTCGCCAGCACGCTCTCGAGGTAGGCGCGCGAGGCCTCGACCGCCGCGCGGTTGCGATCGGCGAGGTCGCGCGCCTCGACGAGCTGGCGCGTCATGCGGTTGAAGGACTGCGTCAGCACCCCCAGCTCGTCGCGCGCGGGCAAGGCCTGGCGCGGACTGAAGTCGCCCTGCGCGACCGCCTGCGTGCCTTCGGCGAGGATCAGCAGCGGTGCCGCGAGGCGCCGCGACAGCACGAAGGCCACCGCCACCGCCGCGAGCAGCGCCACCAGCAGCGTGAGGGTCAGCGTCAGCGTGTAGATGCGGTTCAACCCCGCGCGCCCGAGGGTGAGCTGCTGGTACTCGCGGTAGGCCTCCTGCACCGCCTCGGCGTTGCGCACGAAGGTTTCCGGCAGCGGCTGCGTGAGCTGCAGGAAGTGGGTGTCCATGCTCAGGGTGCGCGACGGGATCGGCACCACGACGCGTATCGTCAGGCCTTCGCCCGCACGGCTGTCGACGACGTGGAAGCGCTGCGTCTGGCGCGCTTCGCGCAGCTGCGCGGCGGTCGGCAACTCCGGGACGAGGCCGCCGAGGCCGTCCGAGACCGTCGCCACGACCTGCCCGCTCGCGCCGATCACGGTCGCCGTCGCCACGCCCGCCTGTTCGCGCAAGCGGTTGAGCTGGCTCGGCAGCACCGGCGCGGTGTCCTCGAGGTCCAGCGCCATGTCGCGCGCCTTGTCGCTGACCTGGCTCGTGAGGTAGTCGAGCGCGTTCTGGCCCAGCGCGATACCGCCTTCGAGCGCGGAATCGACGCGCACATCGAACCAGGACTCGATGCTGCGCACCACGAACTGCAGCGACACGGCATAAATGACGACACCGGGCACCAGCGCCATCAGCGCGAACATCAGCATCATCCGGTACTGCAGGCGCGACCCGAACTGCCGGACGCGATACTCCCGCCACAGGCGGCGCAGCTGGAAGGCCACGAGACCGAGCAGCGTGACGACGATCACGCCGTTGATCGCGAGGAGATAGGGATAGCTCGCCGCGAAGAGCTCGGTATTCGCGGTGGCGGACGCCAGCAGGAACAGCGAAATGCCGGCAATGGCCGCGACGATGACGAGGAGCGCGCGCTTCATTGGGGCCCGCCTGCGAGGAAGGACCAGCGCTGCCAGTCGGTGGCGAGCGTCCAGTCGCGACTGCCGATCGTCGTCACCTGGAAAGGCTTGGGCAACAGGCTGGTATCGAGCTGGAAGCGCAGCGCGGCGCGGTACGTGGTGCCCAGCTTGAGCTCGCCCGCCGGGACGATCACCCAGTTGCGGATGCGCTGCATCGTCCGCACGGCCGCATCCAGCGAGTCGAAGCTCTGGTGGAAGCTGCCGACCGACAGGCGGTAGCTACGCGTGATCGCGTTGTAGGTCAGGCGGAAATTCAGCGTGCGCTCCGCGACCTGCTCGTCGAGCCAGTACCAGCGATCGCGTTCGATGACGAACTGGGCGTTGAAATACAGCGATACGCCGCGATTGACCGCATCGACGAGGCGCGGATTGAGTTCGAGATCGATATCGGCATTGACGACATAGCCCTCCTCGCCCGGCACGATTTCGGCATGCTCGATGCGCCCCTCGGCCAGCGCCGCCAGCGGCAGCAACAGGCACAGCGCGAAGGCGGCGAGCGCGCGCCGCAGGCGCTCAGGACCGCTTGGCCAGCAGCGCATAGTAGAACCCGTCATGATCGGCAGCGGGAAGGAGCTGGCGCGCCGGCAGACCGTCGAGCGGCAGCCGCTGCGCGTCCGCGTGGCGTTGGCAGAAGCGCTCGATCTGCTGCGCGTTCTCCTCGTCGAACACCGAGCACGTCACGTACAGCAGCTTGCCCCCCGGCGCGAGGGTCGGCCACAGCGCGTCGAGAATCCCGGCCTGCTGCGCGGCGAAGCGCGCGATATCGTCGGGGCGGCGCAACCACTTGATATCGGGATGGCGCCGCGCCACTCCCGAGGCCGAACACGGCACGTCGGCGAGGATGCGGTCGAACGGCTTGCCATCCCACCAGGTCGCGACGTCGCGGCAATCGACCGTGCGCACCTCGGCCGCGAGACCCAGGCGCGCGAAATTGTCTGCGATGCGCCGGCTGCGCACGGCATCGAGTTCCAGCGCCACCAGCGCGACGGGCGCCGTCTCGAGAATGTGCGCCGACTTCCCGCCGGGTGCGGCACAGGCATCGAGCACCCGTTGCCCCGGCGCGAGATCCAGCCAGCGCGCCGCCCACTGCGCGCCCGCATCCTGCACCGACGCACGCCCCGCGGCAAACCCCGGCAACGCTGCCACGGCCAGGGGCTTGTCGAGCACCAGGGCATCGTTCGCGAGGCGACGGAAACCCTGCCCCGCCGCGGCGAGCTCCGCGGCGTACGCCTCGACGCTGCCGCGCAGGCGATTCACGCGCAGCGCCATCGGCGGGCGCGCGTTGCCGGCGGCGAGCGCCGCCTCCCAGGCATCCGGGAAGGATGCGCGCAGCCGCTCGACCCACCACGCCGGATGGCGGTAATACGCCGCCTGATCGGCACGCAGCTCGGCGTCCAGTGCCGCCTGGTTGCGCAGCCGATTGCGCAGCACCCCGTTGACCACGCCCTTGAGCGGCGCCATCACGAATTCGGCCGCGTCGACGGCCTGATTCACGACCGTGTGCGCCTGCTCGGGACGGCTTTCGAGGCGATGCAGCGCGACCAGCAGCAAGGCGTGGATCGCTTCGGGCAAGGGTTTGTGCAGCAGCTGGCGCAGCACCGCGTCACCGCGCCCGTAATCGCGCAAGGTGCCCCAGGCCAGGTCGCGCACGGCGCCGCGCGTCGCATCGGACCACTCCGGATGACGCGCCAGCGTCGCTTCGAACGCGTCGGTCAGATTGCCGCCTGCCAGAACGGATTCCACCAGGGTCGCGGCACAGGTGAGGCTGAACGCGAGGCTGTCGGCCAGCAAGGCCTCGACTCGTCGCTCGGGCCGCGAAGATCGGTTCGGTTTTTGATTCTTCAAAACGTTGGACTCGCTCGCGCTGAGGCTCATGCGAGCAGCTCGCGCAGAAAATTCGGCTGCGCAAACTGCGCCGCGTGGACCTCGCCATTGTAATACCGCAGGCCGGTGATCCCCCGGCGCGCGAGCTCCGCGTCGATGCTCGTCGGCGACTGCGCCCGTGGATCGAGACGATCGGATGCGCATGCGAGCCCCCACAGGCTGCCGTAAAGCGGAATGAACAGGAACAGCGGGCGGACGATCGCGAACACCGTCCGCAGGCGGTGCACCAGCGCGCGCACCTGCTCGGCCTGCAGCCACGGCGAGCCGAGGTGCAGCGTCAACGCCCCTGCCCCGCGCAGCAGCGTGCGGCAGTCGGCAAGAAAGGGCGGGTCGTACAGGGCGCGCGCCGGTCCCTCGTTCGGTTCCGTGAGATCGAGCACGATCACATCGAAGCCCTCGCCCGCAACCACCGCCTGCCGCACGTAGTCGAGGCCGTCGCCGATGCGCAGCTCGACGCGCGGATCGTCGAACGCGCCCTGGTGGATCGCCCCCAGATGACGGCGCGCCACGCGCACAACCTGCTCGTCGAGTTCGACGACCACGACCCGCTCGATGCTCGGATGCTTCAGCAACTCGCGCGCCGAGCCGCCGTCACCGCCCCCCACGACCAGCGCGCGGCGCGGTGCGGCGTGACTCAGCGCGGGCACATGCACGAGATTCTCGTGGTACAGGAACTCGTCGCGCTCGGCACTCATCAGGCTACCGTCGAGGCGATAGAGCTTGCCGAAGGTCGGCGTCTCCCACACTTCGTAACGCTGGTATGGCGACGCCCCCGCTTCGAGAAGGCGCGCATCACGGCAATAGAACCCATAGCGGGGGTCGAGCTGTTCGACCAGGGTATCCGGACCGAATGCGACACCACCCGCGCCGAACTGCTCACTCATCACCTGCCCTCATCCTGCACGTTTCACGTGAAACAATCATGGTCCGCGAAGCCCGACCGGCGGGTCATGCAGCACGTTCCGATTGGAATAGATGGAACCCCCGCACATCTGCCGCATGAACGCCCAGCGAGACTTCGGCGCGCGGCGCGACCTGACGAAAGCGGTGGCGACACTACGGCGCTTCGCGCTTACGGACACCGCAGAAGCTCCATGCCCGGGAAATACGACAAGCGCAGCGATCAAAAAGCTCCCGATACCCGACCCGAGGAAGCCGTCATAACCGACGGCCGATCAGCGGCGCGAGCCCGGCTGTCCTGTTCCACGTGGAACAATCGCTCCGCCGAGTGCGCATCATGCGAATTGCATCGCCGCGGAATATCCGCGCCGGCAGCGCATCACTTGCCGATGCAGAAGCGCGAGAAGATCACCCCGAGCAGGTCGTCGGCGGTGAACTCGCCGGTGATTTCGCCGAGCCGTTCCTGCGCCTGGCGCAACTCCTCGGCGAAAAGCTCCAGCGCCGCGCTCTGCGCGCCCGCCGCCTCGACGTGGCCCAGCGCCGCGCGCAGCGCCTGGAGGTGGCGCTCGCGCGCGAGCACGACGTCCTCGCCGTGCGCGTGCCAGCCCGCGACCCGCAGCAGCTCCGCGCGCAGCAGATCGACCCCGTCGCCACGCTGGGCCGACAGATACACGGACACCCTGCCCTCGACCTCGCTGCGTTGCGCCGCCATTCCGCACAGATCGATCTTGTTGTGCACGGTGATGCGCTCGACCCCGGCCGGCAGCGCCGCGTCGATCGCCTCGTCGGGCGCGCTCGATCCCGCCCGCGCGTCCACCATGCGCAGGATCACGTCGGCACGCTGGATCTCGCGCCAGGTCCGCTCGACGCCGATGCGCTCGACCGGATCGGTCGTTTCGCGCAGCCCCGCCGTGTCGATCACATGCACGGGGATGCCTTCGATCGCGATCGTCTCGCGCAGCGCGTCGCGCGTCGTGCCCGCGATCTCGGTCACGATCGCGCGCTCCTCGCCGGCCAGGCAGTTCAACAGGCTCGACTTGCCGACGTTCGGCCGACCGACCAGCACCACGTTCATCCCGGTGCGCAGCAGCGCCCCCTGGCGCGCCCGCTCCAGCACATCGACGAGCCGCGCGCGAATGTCTTCGAGCCGCTCCAGCGCACGCGCCTTCTCGAGGAACTCGACCTCCTCCTCGGGGAAATCCAGCGTCGCCTCGACCAGCATGCGCAGGTCGATCAGCGCGTCGGTGATGCGGTGCATCTCGTCGGAAAACGCCCCTGACAGCGAGCGCACCGCCGAACGCGCCGCGGCGACGGTGGACGCCTCGATCAGGTCGGCGACCGCCTCGGCCTGCGCGAGGTCCATCTTGCCGTTGAGGAAGGCGCGGCGCGAGAACTCGCCCGGCTCCGCGAGCCGCGCGCCCAGTTCGACACAGCGCGCCAGCAGCATCTGCATCACGACCGGCCCGCCGTGTCCCTGCAGTTCCAGCACGTCCTCACCGGTGAAGGAATGCGGCGCCGGGAAATACAGCAGCAGGCCCTCGTCGAGGGTGCGCCCCTCGGCATCCAGAAAACGCACGAACCCCGCAGTGCGGGGTTCGGGGGTCTTGCCGGTGAGCGCCTGCGCCATCGACGCCAGCGCCACACCGGACACGCGGATCACGCCGATGCCGCCGCGACCGGGTGCGGTCGCGACGGCGGCGATGGTATCAGGCAGGCTTCGCGCCGGACTTTCCACCTTCGATCATCCTCGTAATCTGCCACTGCTGCGCGATCGACAGCACGTTGTTCACCACCCAGTACAGCACCAGGCCGGACGGGAACCACAGGAACATGAAAGTGAACACGATCGGCATCGCGAGCATCACCTTCGCCTGGATCGGATCCGGCGGCGTCGGGTTGAGCTTGGTCTGGATCAGCATCGACACGCCCATGATGATCGGCAGGATGAAGTACGGGTCCTTCGCCGACAGATCCTGGATCCAGCCCAGCCACGGCGCGTGGCGCATCTCGACGCTGCCCAGCAGCACCCAGTACAGCGAGATGAAGACCGGGATCTGCACGAGGATCGGCAGGCAGCCGCCCAGCGGGTTGATCTTCTCCCGCTTGTACATCTCCATCATCTCCTGCTGCAGCTTGGCCTTGTCGTTGCCGTACAGCTCCTTCAGGCGCTGCATGCGCGGCCCCAGCACGCGCATCTTGGCCATCGACTTGTAGCTCGCGGCCGACAGCGGGAAGAACGCCGCCTTGATCAGCACGGTCACGAGGATGATCGCCCAGCCCCAGTTGCCGAGGATCTTGTGGAACCACGACAGCACCCAGAACAGCGGCGCCGCGATCACCGTCAGCCAGCCGTAGTCGACCACCAGCTCGAGGCCCTTGGCGATGCCTTCGAGCTTGTTCAGCTCCTGCGGCCCCGCGTACAGGCGCGACGACACCATGCCCTTCGCGCCCGGCGCCACCGCCGCGACCGGCAGGATCAGGCCCGACGAATACAGGCCGTCACCCACCTTGCGGGCGAAGAACTCGCGCTCCACGCCTTCCTGCGGCAGCCAGGCGCTGACGAAGTAGTGCTGCACCAGTGCCACCCAGCCGTCGCTCGCCTTCTTCACGAACTTGGCCTTGCCGTTGTCGATGTCCTCGAACTTCACCTTCTGGAACTTCTCGGCCTCGCTGTAGAAGGCCGGGCCGGTGAACACGTTGACGCCGAAGCCCTCGACCGTCTCGGCGGGCTTGCCGTCGCGCGTCATCTGAAAGTAAGCGTGCGCGTTCAGCGGTGCGGCGCCGCCGTTGTCGATCTCGTACGCGACATCGACCAGGTAGCTGCCGCGGTGGAAGGTCATCAGCTTGGTGACCTTCACGCCGTTCTGCACCGGCGCCTCCAGCCGCAGCGTGACGCTGTCCTGGCCGTCCTTGAGCACCTGCTCGCCGGCGGGCAGCGCATACACCGTCTTGTGGTTCGGCAGGCCGTCGCCGATCAGGCCCGACTGCGCCGCGTACAGATGCTCGGCGCCGTCGTCGAACAGCACGAAGTTGCGCGACACGTCCGCCTTGGACTTGTGCTGCGTGAGTTCCAGCCGCACGATGCTGCCACCCTCGGCCGAGACTTCCGCGACCATGACGTCGGTGCGCACCGTGATGCGCGGCGCGTTCGATGCGGCCGCGCGGGCCTCGGGCAGCGCGGGCACGCCGCCGATGTTGGCGCTCGGCGTCGGCACCGCGCCGGGCGCGGCGGACGAACCCGGCGCCTGCTGCCCGGTCACCGCCGCGGTCGGCGCGGGGGCGGGACGGTTATGCTTCTGCCAGCCCTCCCACAGCATGATCACGGCGAAGGAGAAGATGAGGAAAAGTATCAGTCGACGCTGGTCCATCGGATTCTTGTACGTTCTGGGAAGAGTCAGGGAACGGGATCATACCCGCCCGGATGGAATGGGTGGCAACGGCCCACCCGCTTGACCGCCAACCACCCGCCCTTGAGGGCGCCATGGCGCTGGACGGCCTCGGCCGCATATTCCGAACAACTGGGATGAAAACGGCAGTTGCGCCCCAGCATCGGGCTGATCGCGTAACGATAGACGCGCAGCAGGCCGAGGAGCAGGGACTTCATCACGGTCGCAGCCGCGCGAAGAGCTGCGCGATGTCGTCGTTGATCATCGCGCGCGTGGCATCCCGGACGGGCGCGTTGAGGCGCACGACCAGGTCGTGATGGGGAAGAACCGCACGAGTTTTGCGAAACTGTTCGCGCACGATGCGTTTCACCAGGTTGCGCACGTTGGCGCGTTTCGCCAGCTTCTTCGCCACGACGACGCCGAGGCGCGCCGTGCCGAGTTCGTTGGGACGATAATGAACGACGAAGAACCGTCCCTTGAGCGCCCGCCGAAAAGCAAAAACGGATGAATACTCATCCGTTTTTCGTAATCTGTAGGCGCTGAGAAATCTCTGATCAACGCCCGGCGGGCTGATCACCTCAGACGGCGAGGCGATGACGGCCCTTGGCGCGGCGAGCGCGGATGACGGCGCGACCGCCGCGGGTCTTCATGCGGACCAGGAAACCGTGGGTGCGCTTGCGACGGACGACGGAAGGCTGATAGGTGCGTTTCATTTCGGTTGGCCAGTGAAAGGGTCAAACCGCGGATTTAATGGGATAATACCCTGTTTGTCAAGCACAATTTTTGGCCGGGGCTGTGGATAACTCTGGCGCGGGGGGGTAAAATCTGGCGTTTCCGCTTCCGACCGCTTCGCACGCGCCGCCGATCACGCCCGGCAGCGCTGCGCCGGCGGCCGGGCGCGCCCCGAAACAAGCTCATGCCACCGTCCAGTTTGCCGCATCCGCGGGGCCGGGCGAGGCATTCAGGAAATCGTGCCCCAAGCCCTAGCCTTCGAGTCCGTGAATCGAGATTTCTGGTCCTTCTGCCTGTCGCGCCTTGAAAGCGAACTGCCGCCCCAGCAGTTCAACACGTGGATCAAGACGCTGCGCGCGGAGGCCGGCGCGGGCGACGAACCGTCGCTGCGGGTGCTCGCCCCCAACCGCTTCGTCATGCAGTGGGTGCGCGAACGCTACCTCAAGCGCATCGCCGAGCTGGGCGAGGAATTCCACGGCGGGCCGATGGCGCTCGAACTCGTGATGTCCGAAGCGGGCAACACGCGCGCGGTCGCGCGCACGCCCGTCGCGGCTGCCCCCGCGGCGCCGGTCGCCGCGGAAGGCTCCGAAAGTACCGCGGCGAACACCGCTCCGGCC
This sequence comes from Aromatoleum toluvorans, assembly GCF_012910905.1. GTDB lineage: Bacteria > Pseudomonadota > Gammaproteobacteria > Burkholderiales > Rhodocyclaceae > Aromatoleum > Aromatoleum toluvorans. The sequence goes on along the minus strand of NZ_WTVN01000002.1, from coordinate 246,955 downwards.
GCGCCCGCCATCATCACGCGCCCGGAACCGGACATCGCCCCGGCCTCGAACTCCGCCGATCTCGCCTACGAGAAGACGCGCCTCAACCCCGATTTCACCTTCGACACGCTGGTCACCGGCCGCGCCAACGACCTCGCCCGCGCCGCCGCGATGCAGGTCGCACAGAATCCCGGCACGTCCTACAACCCGCTGTTCGTGTACGGCGGCGTCGGCCTCGGCAAGACCCACCTCGTGCACGCGATCGGCAACGCCGTCTACCGCCGCAACCCGCGCGCGGTGATCCGCTACGTGCACGTCGAGGACTACTACGCCGACGTCGTGCGCGCCTACCAGCAGAAGAGCTTCGACGCCTTCAAGCGCTACTACCGCTCGCTCGACCTGCTGCTGATCGACGACATCCAGTTCTTCAACAACAAGAACCGCACGCAGGAAGAGTTCTTCCACGCCTTCAACGCGCTCACCGAGGCGCGCAAGCAGATCGTCATCACCTGCGACACCTACCCGAAGGACATCCAGGGCCTCGAAGACCGCCTGATCTCGCGCTTCGACTGGGGCCTCACGGTGCAGATCGAGCCGCCCGAGCTCGAGATGCGCGTCGCGATCCTGCAGAAGAAGGCCGAGGCGCTGCGCGTCGAGCTCACCGACGACGTCGCCTTCCTGATCGCCAAGAACCTGCGCTCGAACGTGCGCGAGCTCGAAGGCGCATTGAACAAGGTCGTCGCCTTCGCGCGCTTCCACGGCCGCGGCATCTCGCTCGAAGTCGCCAAGGACGCGCTCAAGGACCTCCTCAACGCGCACAACCGCCAGCTCACGATCGAGCACATCCAGAAGACGGTCGCCGACTACTACAAGATCAAGGTCGCCGACATGCACTCGAAGAAGCGCACGCGCGTGATCGCGCGCCCGCGCCAGGTCGCGATGTGGCTCGCGAAGGACCTCACGCCGATGTCGCTGCCGGCGATCGGCGAAGCCTTCGGCGGGCGCGACCACACGACGGTGCTGCACGCCTGCCGCACGATCGCCGACCTGCGCCTCTCCGACCAGCAGCTCAACCACGACGTGCACGTGCTCACGCAGGTGCTGCGCGGATGAGCGCCCGCCCGATGCAACTCCCCTGCAGTCATCCCCCCTTGCCCGGAACCACGGAATAACTTCAACCGGAATTACAAGACGCCATGCTTCTGCTCACCACCACCCGCGATGCGCTCCTCGCCCCGCTGCAGTCGGTTGCCGGCATCGTCGAAAAGCGCCACACGCTCCCGATCCTGTCGAACGTGCTGATCGAGAAACGCGGTGACCAGCTCACGCTGCTCGCCACCGACATCGAGATCCAGATCCGCACGACCACCGGCGGCCACATCGGCGGCGAGGACGCCAACATCACCGTCGCGGCGAAGAAGCTGCAGGACATCCTGCGCGCGCTGCCGAACGAGGGCGAAGTGGTGCTCACGCTCGACGACAAGCGCCTCACCGTCAAGGCCGGCCGCAGCCGCTTCGCGCTGCAGACCCTGCCCGCCGCCGACTACCCGCGCATGAACCTGCCCGACGGCGACGCAACGCGCTTCACCGTGAGCCAGAAGAGCTTCAAGCGCCAGCTCGCCCAGGTCGCCTATTCGATGGCGCAGCAGGACATCCGCTACTACCTCAACGGCCTGCTGCTGATCGTCGCCGGCGGCGAGCTGCGCATGGTCGCGACCGACGGCCACCGCCTCGCCTTCGCGTCGAACCCCGTCGAGGGCGATCTGCCGCGCAGCGAAGTGATCCTGCCGCGCAAGACCGTCATGGAGCTCGCGCGCCAGCTCGCCGACAGCGAGGACCCGCTGGAAGTGATCCTCGCCGGCAACCAGGTGGTGTTCCGCTTCGGCCCGATCGAGCTCGTCTCCAAGCTCATCGACGGCAAGTTCCCCGACTACGAGCGCGTGATCCCGCAGAACCACCCGAAGATGCTGACCTTCGAGCGCGCGCCGCTGCTCGCGACCCTGTCGCGCGTCGCGATCCTGACCAACGACAAGTTCCGCGGCGTGCGCCTCGTGCTCGGCGACGGCCTGCTCAAGATCGCCAGCACCAACGCCGAACAGGAAGAAGCGCAGGAAGAACTCGAAGTCGACTACCACGGCGACCCGCTCGACATCGGCTTCAACGTCACCTATCTCCTCGACGTGCTCACCAACATCCACGAGGACCAGGTCGAGTGGCGCTTCAACGACGGCAACTCCAGCGCGCTGGTGACCCTGCCCGGCAACGACCGCTTCAAGTATGTTGTGATGCCGATGCGCATCTGACGCGCGCCGGCCCGACGCCGGCACGTAGTGCTTTCGCCCCGGGCCCTCCCGGGGCGCGTTCTTTGATGAAACCCAGAGATTGACGATGTCCGATCCGCAAAACCTGCCCCAGTCCGCCCCCGTTCCCGCCCCCTCCGGCGACTACGACGAATCCAGCATCCAGCAGCTCGAAGGCCTGGAAGCCGTGAGGAAGCGCCCCGGCATGTACATCGGCGACACCTCCGACGGCACCGGCCTGCACCACATGGTGTTCGAGGTCGTGGACAACTCCATCGACGAGGCGCTGGCCGGCCACTGCGACGACATCGTCATCACCATCCACGCCGACAACTCGATCTCGGTGTCGGACAACGGCCGCGGCATCCCGGTCGGCGTGAAGATGGACGACAAGCACGAGCCCAAGCGCTCGGCCGCCGAGATCGTCATGTGCGTGCTGCACGCGGGCGGCAAGTTCAACCAGAACAGCTACAAGGTGTCGGGCGGCCTGCACGGCGTCGGCGTGTCCTGTGTCAACGCGCTGTCGAAGTGGCTGCACCTCACCGTCGCGCGCGACGGCAAGAAGCACTTCATGGAATTCCACCGCGGCGTGCCGCAGGACCGCGTGATCGAAGTCGTCGACGGCGTCGAGACCAGCCCGCTGAAGATCGTCGGCGAAACCACGCGGCGCGGCACCAAGGTGCATTACCTCGCCGACGAGGAGATCTTCGGCAACATCGAGTACCACTACGAGATCCTCGCCAAGCGCCTGCGGGAGCTCTCCTTCCTCAACAACGGCGTCAAGATCCGCCTCATCGACCAGCGCACCGGCAAGGAAGAGGACTTCGCCTTCGCCGGCGGCGTGCGCGGCTTCGTCGATTACATCAACCGCACGAAGTCGGTGCTGCACCCCACCGTGTTCTATGCCGAAGGCGCGACCAAGGTGTCGGCCGGCCACGGCCACGAAGCCGAACTCGGCGTCGAGGTCGCGATGCAGTGGAACGACAGCTACGCCGAACAGGTGCTGTGCTACACCAACAACATCCCGCAGGCCGACGGCGGCACCCACCTCACCGGCCTGCGTGCGGCGATGACGCGCGTCATCAACAAGTACATCGAAGAAAACGAGATCGCCAAGAAGGCCAAGGTCGACATCACCGGCGACGACATGCGCGAAGGCCTCGCCTGCGTGCTCTCGGTGAAGATGCCCGACCCCAAGTTCGCGAGCCAGACCAAGATGAAGCTGGTGTCGTCGGAAGCGCGCCCCGCGGTCGAGGAAGTCGTCGCCGGCAAGCTCACCGACTTCCTGCAGGAAAACCCGATCGACGCGCGCACGATCTGCGCGAAGATCGTCGAAGCCGCGCGCGCCCGCGACGCCGCGCGCAAGGCGCGCGAGATGACGCGCCGCAAGGGCCTCCTGGACGGCGTCGGCCTGCCCGGCAAGCTCGCCGACTGCCAGGAGAAGGACCCCGCACTGTGCGAGATCTACCTCGTCGAGGGTGACTCCGCCGGCGGCTCCGCCAAGCAGGGCCGCGACCGCAAGTTCCAGGCGATCCTGCCGCTCAAGGGCAAGATCCTCAACGTCGAGAAGGCGCGCTTCGACAAGCTGCTGCAGAGCCAGGAAATCGCGACGATGATCACCGCGCTGGGAACCGGCATCGGCAAGGAAGACTACAAGCCCGAGAAGCTGCGCTACCACCGCATCATCATCATGACCGACGCGGACGTCGACGGCGCCCACATCCGCACGCTGCTGCTGACCTTCTTCTACCGCCAGATGCCCGAGCTGGTCGAACGCGGCCACATCTACATCGCGCAGCCGCCGCTGTACAAGATCAAGCACGGCAAGAACGAGATGTACATCAAGGACGAGGCGGCGCTCAACCAGCACCTCCTCAAGCTCGCGCTCGACGGCGCCGCCCTGCTGCCCCGCACCGGTGCCGCTGCGATCGCCGACGAAACGCTCGGCGGCCTTGCGCGCAGCTACCTGCTCGCCGAAGCCGTCATCAACCGCCTGTCCGGCTACATCGACGGCGCCGTGCTGCACGCGATGCTCGCGCATGACATCGAAGTCAGCCTCGCCGACGAAGCTTCCACCGCCGCCGCGGCCGCCCTCATCCGCCCGCACCTGCCGGACGAAGTGCAGATCCGCCCCGAGTACCACGAGGAATCCGAATCCTGGCGCATCGCCATCGAGCGCATGCTGCACGGCAACCGCAAGCTCGGCTGGCTCGACGAGGAATTCGTCGTCTCCGGCGACTACCGCAGCATCCGCACCGCCGCCGCCGCCATCGCCGACCTGATCGGCGAAGGCGCCGAGATCCGCCGCGGCGAAAAGAGCCAGCCCGTCACCCGCTTCGCCGACGCCATCCGCTGGCTGCTGAACGAAGTCGAACGCGGTCTCTCCAAGCAGCGCTACAAGGGCCTGGGCGAAATGAACCCCGAGCAGCTGTGGGAAACCACGATGGACCCCGCCGTGCGCCGCCTGCTGAAAGTGCAGATCGACGACGCGATCGCCGCGGACGAGATCTTCACGACGCTGATGGGCGACAACGTGGAGCCGAGACGGGCGTTCATTGAAGGGAATGCGTTGTATGCAAGGAATATCGACGTTTGAGATTGTAGGTTCTCAGAATAAGTGAAAACAATCTCACCAAAATGAAAACAGCGTAGCCTCGCCGAGCAATCGGCGGGGCTTTTTTGTTGAGGAACCACTCGCATCTTCAGATCTTGGCGGCCTCGAACACGGACGTCCAATAGCCCGTTCAAGGCGACGCCCCGCGGCCACGTAGGACATCCGCACCCAGCATTCCCCCTGGGTAACCCGACTCTCCTTGGCCTTAGCAGTCATTCATGCCTATGTGCTAGCATGACTGCCATCGACCCATGCGACCCTTTGGTCCCCCCCGTTGAATGAATGATCAAGTGCATGTTATTGACGGTACGGGCGACGACTACTGATTTTGGTGAACAGCCAACCGGTACCTGGACGCGCGGGTCGCTGTGCAACGCGAGTGCCAGATTTCGAATGGCCCCAAGTTTTCCAAGGAACGTAGATGAGCGAGCCGTGGGCAAAGCCCCATCTAGCACCCATAGTCAGCCTCTCGTGCATCGAGCTCAGCCGGTTTCGCCGACTGGCGCAGACCCGGGTCCAGATCGACAAGAAAGCGACAGTCTTGGTCGGTGCCAACAACAGTGGCAAGACATCCATCCTCATAGCGATCCGCAACTTCCTGGCCGCGAGCCAGGTCTTCGGTGCTTTCGACATCAGCCTTGACCAATGGCCCGCGCTGAGAGCACTCGGTTCTGAGTGGGAAAAATTGACAGAGGACCCTGCATCGGCCGCGGGTGACGTCGAGAAGTGGAAGGAGCAGCTGGCAACGCTCCTGGGTTCCATGCCCACATTGGACCTGTGGTTCGATGCGCAGCCTGGGTCCTACAACCTTGTTGCGCCTTTCATCACCTCGCTCAACTGGGACGGCGGCGCCGTAGGGGTTCGCCTCCGCCTTGAGCCCGCTTCCTCGGTAGAGGACCTTCAACGACTGGCCTGGCGATACCGTGAGGCTCGTCATCCGGTCAAAGACTTCAAGAAGCAGGCTCACGCCTGGCCTGTAGACCTCATCGACTACTGGCTTCGTCATCCTGCCGACCTTGGTTGCATTCTTGTCTACAGGCTGGACCCGGCATTGGGACCGCTCGCGAATCCACCCGCGGGTGCGCCGCAGGGCTTGTCGCCAAAAGCGGCAGCCGTCGACCGGACAAAGCTCTCCAAGCTATTGCGCGTCGACTTCGTTGCCGCGCAACGCGGATTCGGGACCGAGGAAGCAGAGTCACGATCCAGCTCAGGTACGCATCGTGTTGGCCTGTTTTCCAACCAGCTTCTGAAATACGCCCGTCAGCACCTGAACATAGCGACGACTGGCCATGGCCATCAGCCCGAACTGATCGCAGCCATCGCCCAAGCCCAGGAAGACCTTGACGCTCGCATCAAAGTCGCGTTGACACCTTCCATTGAGCACGTGAAGAAGCTCGGGTATCCAACCCTGCATGATCCCCAAGAGATCCACTTCAGAACTCGCATACAGACTGGCGATTTGCTCGACCACAGTACAGCCGTGCAGTACCGCCTCGATGACGCGCAGGCGGATATTTACCTTCCCGAGTATTCAATCGGGCTGGGCTACCAGAACCTGCAATCGCTGAGCTACCAGTTGGTCTCGTTCAGAGACTCCCGGCTAAAGCCCTCCGAAGGTAGTCCCGCTGCTGTGCATCTCGTGCTGGTGGAGGAGCCCGAGGCCCATCTGCATGTTCAGGTACAGCGTATCTTTCCGCAACGTGCGTCCGAGCTCATCAGCCCGACCGCCCCAGAGCATGCGCACCTGAGCAGTCAACTGGTCATCAGTACTCATGCGAGTCACTTGGCTCACGCCGAGAATTTCGATCGGCTGCGCTACGTACGGCGGATTCCGTCACCAGCAGGCGCGATGCCATGCTCTGACGTTATCGACCTCGCCACGGCCTTTGGAACCGACAAGGAGACTCGGACCTTTGCGGAGCGGTACTTCCGAGTGCAGCACACGGACCTACTGTTCGCCGATGCTGCAATCTTCGTAGAAGGGGCTGCAGAGAGGATGCTCGTTCCCCTGTTCATCGAGCGCGATTTCCAGAAGCTCGACAAGCGCTACATCTCCTTCCTCGACCTCGGCGGGCGTCACGCGCACCGGCTGCGCCCGCTCGTTGAGAGGCTGGGAATTCCCACGGTCGTCATCACCGACGTGGACCCGGTGGAGGTGACGAAGGACGCAAACGGGAAGACCGTACGGAAGGCGGCAGCAATCGTTGACCCGAAAGGGCTCGAGTGCGGGAATGACACGCTCAATGGCTGGCACCCCAAGAAGAAGGAACTGCACCTGTTGGCAGAGCCGGCCGAGGCAGACCAGACCTGGAGCAACGGAAACGGCGGGCGGGTCAGATTTGCATGGCAGGTTCCCGTCCCAAAGAACGGCCCTTGGCCAAGCTCGTTTGAGGACTCCTTGATACTGACGAACCTTGACTGGTTCAAAGCCATCGGGCAAGAGACGGGCAAGAAACCTGCCGCCGGCGAGGTAGCCCTGCCGAAGGTGATTGGTCCCTTGCGTGTCGTCGTTGATACCGTTCTTGCGGAGCCAGACCCTGCGGCGCTCTGCAAAGAGCTTCATGCCATGCTGCGTGAAAAGTTCGCCAAGGCCGAGTTTGCTACAACCATGTTTGAGCGTATCAGCATGGGCGACAAGTTTGCTTGCCCAGCCTACATCGCCGATGCGCTGGCGTGGCTCGACAAGGAGTTGGCGCCGTCGAAGACGGGGCCAGTCTGATGGTCGGCTCGAAGGATGATCCGAATGAGCGCGACGCTGGCGTCGTCGACGAAATCGTCGCGTACGTCACCAGCACGCCGCCGAGGAGCTTCTTTCTCTTTGCCGGAGCCGGCTCCGGCAAGACGCGGACGTTGGTGGCAGTGCTTCGCAAGCTCACCGGCATCGGGCCGGGAAGTGCGCAGATAGAATCCAAGCCTGCGGCGGGTGACCTTGACCTGCGATTCGCGCGAGAGCTGAGGGCGCGAGCTCAGACGATTCGTGTCATCACGTACACGAAGAACGCCGCGTTGGTGGTCACCGGCCGGCTTGGGAATAACGACCTCACTCAGGTCGCGACCATCCACTCGTTTTGCTGGGACTTGATCGCAGGCTTCGACGACGACATCCGCGATGCGCTTCTGGCGCTGAACGCTCTCGCGCTAGAGAAGGCACGCGAAGCGGCAACTGGTCGGAAGAAAGGGCCAACCGACAAGGACAAGAAGACGATTGCGGAATTTGAGGCCAAGGCTGTGGCTCTGTCCGCGACCCAACGATTCACCTACAGCCCAGACCGGAAACGATACGGTGACGGTGCCCTAAGCCATGCAGAAGTCCTGAGCGTGGCCGCGTGGCTACTCAAGCAAAAGCCCACGCTGCGCCGCATCCTTCGCGACCAGCATCCGGTCATCCTGATCGACGAGTCTCAGGACACGATGAAGAGCGTTCTCGACGCCCTGTTGGAAGTCGTGGCTGAGGCCCCGTCTCGGTTGATGCTGGGCTTGCTCGGCGACCACCGCCAGCGCATCTATATGGATGGGCATGCAGACCTTCCGAGCATTATTCCGCCGGAGTGGGCGACCCCAAAACTGGAGATGAACCACAGAAGTCAGCGCCGCATAGTTGACCTCATCAACGAGATTTGGGATTCCGATTTGGAGGGGCGAACGCAGTCCAAGAAGGCCGTTCGCCAGCATCCTCGCGAAGAGAAGTCGTCCGGGCTCGTGCGAGTGTTCATCGGCGGCACTGCGGCTACGCCCGAAGAGAAGCTGCGACGGGAGGCTCTCTGCGAGTCGGCGATGGAGGCCGCAACTGGCGCTGCCGAGTGGCGACCGGGCAATCCCGGGCACAAGATTCTTGCCCTGGAGCATGCTCTGGTGGCCCGGCGCGGAGATTTCCTTCAGGTGTTTGAGGCTCTCGCTCTGCTCGACCCCGACTCGGTCCGACCTGATGCGACCGGTGACACTTCCGGTCCGGCGGCGGTGCAAGTTCTATTGCGCGAGATGATCGACCTCGCCGATTGCGTCAACGGTGGTCAAGTTTCATCGGACTTCGCTGTCACTGAGGTCCTTCATCGCTACGACCGGCTTCTGAACCTTCCTGCTGACGGCGAGGCTCGTGCTCAGCAGCTGAAGGCCTATCAGCGTGCAGTCGAAGACTTCGCTGCAGCTTGCTCGAACCCTTCGGCAACGGTGCGAGAGGTATTGGCACCCATAGTTCAGAGCAGTCTGTTCGAGCCAGACAAGAGGCTGCTCGCAGCCTTTAACGACACCCGGCCGCCTCCAGATGCGCCAGAGTCACGACAGAAAGAGGGCGTGGAGAACCGACTGGCTCGGGGCTGGCATACGCTTTTCGCCTCGCCTTGGAGCCAGATTCGGAGGTTCAAGACCTACCTGAGCGGCAATTCCCACCTCGCGACCCACCAAGTGGTCAAGGGGTCTGAGTTTGAGCATGTGATGGTGGTGATGGACGACGAGGATGCGGGGGGTTTCTTGTTCGCCTACGACAGGCTGTTCGGATCTCCCCTGGGAGACTCAGACGTCAAAAACGTGGAGACGCACAAGGAAACGTCGATTGACCGCACGCTCCGTCTTCTCTACGTGACGTGCAGTCGGGCGAAGGAGAGCTTGGCCCTTGTGCTCTGGGCGCGCGATGCAGGCCAGGCGCTTGCCTACGCCCAGAAGAACAAGTGGTTCTTACCTGCGGAGGTTCAACCGATCCCTGAATAGGCTTGAGCGTCGGCCACGCACGTCGCCAAGCTCATGTAGTGAGCTACTCGGCGTCAACGGCAGTAGTGGCCTGCCCCCGATTCTCCAGACAGTTTCGGTAGCTACAAAGGACTTGATTTTGTCTTCACACGCCCTACACCGGAAATGTGCTGATCATGTACATCAGGGAGTAATCAATGGCTAATGCTACCGAACCAATCGCGGTCCTTGTGACCGCCCAGGAGAAGGCGATGATTGCCAAAATGGCCCGGGATGCCAATCTGTCGATGGGCGAGTTCCTGCGCCGGGCGGCGGCGTCGTTCAGTCCGAACGACGATGAGAAGATGCTGGAGAGGATGATTGAGCAGATGATGAAGACAACCGTCCGGGCCTGCACCGCCATGGACGACGCTCTGGCTTTTGTCGATGCCTCGAATCTGCGGATCAAAGCGATGGAAGCCAAACGGGCAGCGCGCTGATAGGCATCACGGACAACATGTGGGACGCCAGCAGCATGCGCCAATCTCCCGACAGCGTCTGGACTATCCCCACGGTATGAGTTGGGTGAGTCGGGGCAAGAACGGCACCCCTAAGGTATTGGCCGTTCTAAGCATGCAATCGGTTCCCACGATTCAAATACAAGTGGAACATCCGCACCGACCGCCGGACATGTGCGTATGAGCGGAGCGATGACGTATCGTCGGCCTTATGTTAGATACACATAGGGCCGAGAGGCGGAAGATCGGGAGCGCCGGCGACGCCGACCAGCCGCATCGGCGAGTTGTCGCCACATCGCTGGCAGCCATCGGCCCCCTACCGCTGATCCATTCCTGACCAGCCGCCTGCTGGGGCGAGTTGCCCAGCCGCCTTACAGATAATCCTCGTTCTCATCCCCCCATGAAGTTCCGAGTGTGATCTGCTCGCCCCAATCGCTACCGTTATCGGACCGCTCCGGCAAGTAAGCCGGCTTCATGCAACGGGAAGGGAAGTATGGTCCTCTCGTCAGTCGCAATGTGGCATTGCATCATTTGCCGTGTCAGCAGCACTAAGCCCAGTGCGTCGTCGTTTTTCCCTTTGACCATTACCGATACCTCGCTCAAGGACGGGAAACGTCGGTGTTTGAGTTGCCCCGCCCCTGACTCGTGTCGCGACTTCTTGTTTGCACTCACCGTTGCCAGGCTTCGCTGAAGGGGGGTTGGCAACCCTCGGCTCACCCAGTACGTTCGCTCCGAGGTCGGTTCCTTGAAAACACCAGCCGTAGTGCCCTGAACGTTTCCTTCTACCCAGTAGCACGGCGCCTTGGCCGCCTCGTCGGTGATCCGCACGATCGCGATGTTGTCCTCCGGCGAAATCTCTCTGATCGGCGCCGCACCGCCAACAGCGCCGAGTCGCAAGGCGTCGAACTGAAAGTTCAAACTGTTTTGCAGGCCCGGGACAGACTGCCGGATATTCGTCGCCTCGACAAACAAGACGGTGGGGTATCGATCCCGTGGCGTCGCTTGGGCGAAGAACTGCCCGACTCTTGCTGTTCGCTCCATCTTCTTTGCGGTTCTCAGATTGAGCACCTCTCTCATGGAGATCCGCCGGATCGCCTCGGGATACGAGCAACGATGCACCGACTCGTCGGGGCCGAGTAGACACACCGAGATCGTCCCGCCGTGACACTCCACGTATACCGGTGTGGCAAGCCCTCCTCGCTCCCCCGCCTGATACTCCTGGCGTCCATGTACGTCGATCATCCACCACGCCGCAAGGCGGACATCCTGTCGCTCCACAGGACAAACGCCGTAGGCGCGAAGGAGGTCGAGGAACGCATTTTGATAGGCGAGTTGGTCCGGGTCCTCCTCGGCGTCTTCTTGATCCGTGCCCACATCAGCGCGATCGTCATCCGGATCGAAAAGCCGCACCTGTGCAACACCCTGTCTTTCGGAGATCACTTGGTACGTGAGCAGGTAAGGATCGCGAGCCGATCGCTCCCTCAACGCCTTGTTCATCTCAAGCAAGGCCATCCAAGGCCCGACAGGTACTGGCTGCTGGGAATCAAGATATTCCCTCATCGCTTGACGTGCCTGCTTGTCGCGCGCATCGAGCAAATACTTCTCGACTTTCCACCGCTTTTCCTTGGCTAGCCCCGCGAGTCGAGTCCGATCAATGTCATCGACCATCTCCGCGAGAGATCCAGCTGGGATGGTGTCGATGACCAACGATGGCCCTTCGGAATAGTGCCACCGGTTTCCAATCACCTCGTCGGGATTGCCTATCGTCTTGCAAACCGCCTGCGAGACCAGGTCTGTTCCGCTCTCTCTGGCCTTGAGCAGGACCAAGTGACTTTCACCGCTCTTATCCAGAGAATGTGCCGAGCGTCCCAATGCAGCACGGAGCTCGGCTGGCGTCCCGCCAATTCCCACCACGGCCCTTGTGCGAGGCCCTTTCCGGGTGACGCGCTCCATGTCAACTCGATGAAATCCCGCCGCTCCAAGATGGCGATCCAGATTGTCCAGGTACGCCGCCCTCTCGGGACTTGGTAAGCCCGTCCCACCTGGCGCCCATTGATCTCCATGGACAGTCCCGAATCTCGGATAGAGACCAACGCGATCACCAATAATGCTGCTCATGCCCAACTCCGCCTCGTCGAACGGGATGCCAGACATGCCAAGTATCGCCTTCAGCACTCGCCTGTCGGCGCTGTCGTTTCCATTCTTGCCTTCGGACGCATTCCGCCAATCCTGTCGCGTGGTGGCAAGGTCCACGCATCGCATGCGGCCGGCGCCTGTGTTCAAGGCGGGATCCACCGGAAGGAACACGTCCATACTTCTTGCGCGCGTCCAGCTCAGGCGTGCAGCGTGAACGGAACCGAAGTTCCGAATTCCCACGTTCACGGAAACGCGTAACTTGTCGCTCTCGGGCGTGGACACCGCCGCAACGCTAAACAGCTCGGTCCACCATCCTGGCCCCGATTTCCGCTCGACGCGGGAGGGCTCATATCGAAGCAACGTCTTGCCGGAGTAGAGGCTGCGTTGGGGGCCGGACGACACAAGGACGCCCTCGTTGCAGGTTCCTTCGTTTACCGCCTTCCCTTCAAGCGCCCGCGCTGCCGCAAGCGTGATAAGGTTGAATAGAGCGGGGTCCTTGGGAACAGGGCACGCGCCATTCCACGTGACACGCGGATCGATCGTCACTTCTTTGCATGGCTTACCTCTCAAGCTCCGCCCGTCCTGAAGCATCGCGATAATTGCGGAGGACTTGTCTGGTAGAACGATACCGAGCCATATGGCCACGGCCACCTCGATCTCCCGCCTAATCTCGTCGACGGAACTGGCCGGGTCGATGGCGATCAGTGTGATCGAAGTCGGCTCGCCGTACGACTCCGCTTCAATGCCAACCAGATCGACACTTGGAGCCGCCCAGCCCAGCACAGCCGATAGACCGGCAATATTTGCATTGCGGTCAACTTCGACACCCTGCGCCTCCTTGATCGCTCCATAGATCCCCAACGGCAGTGAATAGCGAACGATCCGTCGGTCCAGAAGGATCCCTGCATCAATCTCGTAGAGGTAAGGGTGGATCGCAGCCGTCATACTTTTCCTCTCACTTGTTCGCAAAATAGTTGGTCGAGTGCTTCAAGAAAGGGGCTGTAAAGCCGTTCGGCAATGACGCGATCGGCGCTGTCCTCGATCGCCAACCGCAGGGTTTCCTGGCATTGTTTGAGACAGCTGGAACTGTCCGTATCGGCCTTCGGCGGGTCTTGGTACCGACCCGGCGCGAACTTCTGATCGATGAATCCAACGTAGACGGGGACGCCACCCCGTATTCCTCGCCCGATCGTCTGCCAGAGAGAGGTGATGAGGTCCCAAGCGAATTGCGCCCGTGCCTCCGGCGACATTACCTGGTAGGACACGCGCAGCGCGAACCCGTCGTTCAATGCGCGATGGCCGCGGGAGATGAACCATCTGGCAAGGTCCGACAAGGATACGGGTTCCTTAGCCGGCCGATCCCGCTTCAACTGCAGGTCCATCGCCGCGCGGTTTAGCATGCCGACGACCGTGGAATGGTCATCCGGCCGTGGGTGCGGACGATGGAGGAAGTAGATTGTGCTCAACGCCGCCTGCCCCGAGGGAGTAACGATGTTGTGTCCTCTTGAGATCGGTCCGAGCGGAGCGACCAGGACCGACCCTTCGGGTGATCGTCCGAAGTCCTCTACCCTCGATCGCGGCAGAAGGTTCACCCCCCGATGGAATTCGTCCCCGGACCGTGCGGCCTCCCGTTCGAACTCGCCAGTCCGCGCAAGTTGGTCACTCACCAGGCAGTACACCGAATGCGACTGTCCGCAGGCCCTTGCGAGTTCGTTCGCTACAAGCTTCGCATCCGGGTAGTTGTTTGTGACAAGCAGGGCACGCCGACGGTCAGCTGATCGTAGTCCCTGCCCTGCCCAAAGCTCTTCCAAGTCCTGCCATTTGTTTTGCAGAATCGTCCCGGTGGGAGCCGGCCTGCCCAGCAGGTTAGCCACTTGGCGCAACCGCGCCCTCCGGGTATCCGGCGCAGCGCCCGAAATGCTGATGGGCTCATGTCCAAGGGAAACGAACTCGTATCGGCTGTGCGACAACGCCTCCAGTTCCTCGTCCGGCTGCCTGAGGATGGCGGTCACAGGCCACTGGACATCGAATGTGGGCGAAGCGGTGGGCGAGTTTCCGCCCGCCCAACTTGTCCCGGACATCAGGAGGACATGCGGCCCGGCTTGACCTTCGTATGCCAGCAGACCGTGGAGATTCGTCAACAGGTATCGACCTACGCCAAGGTGGTTGACCAGCTTGAGCGTTCCACCTTGCGCCGAATCGCCCGCTTGATGGAACATGAGCCCAAAGACGCTCCCGAACATGGGCCGAGGAATGAGATTGCCATAGTGGCGCAGGATTCTCCTGGCCTCTCGAAACGCATCCTCCTTCAACAAGCCGAATTCATCCTCAACCGCGGCTTGGTTACGAACCAGGTACGCGAAACTCGAAAGACACACGTTCGTCAGCATCGCCAGCAAGACTGCTAGAGCTCGGTTCCGCGCGTCGGTTGGCACTTCCGGCCTCCCGAATCGATCGTCGGGCGAGCGGCCACGCCTGCGCATCGTGGGCTGAGCGGACCGCCACGAGAACATCCGGAGGACCCCCGTGTCGATCGCCTCCGCAATCCGGTCAATCGTCTCGCCCTCCTGCTGATCGACGACCGCGTCGATTACATCGGCCTGTATCGGCTTCAAGAAACGGTAGGCTTCACGCATTTCATCGTTGAGATTGGCGGAGTCAGTACCGACGGCTTCCTGATCCTCTTCGTCTCCCGTGGCCGACTTTCCGTAAAGCATCCCGGCCATGATCGCGATCTGCTCCAGCTTGCCGGCTCGCTCTTCCGGTCGAACCTCGTCTTCCTCCAAGGGAAATGGATTCTTTGGCAAGAGATCGGCAAAGATGCTCGCGGTTGTAAATGTCTTCCTTTCGGTGATCCAGCGCAGTGCATCGCCATGCCTCAACAGCAAGTGATAGATCGCCGAGATACTGTCCTGCAGCCGGTTCAGCTCACGAATCCACCTCACGTTAGCGGACGACTGGTACTGACTTCCTGTCCGATCACCAATGGCCTTCACGACCGCCCGAACGCTTGAGATCATGAATGCCGACTCGTTGGTCGAGAGCAGATCCTTCTCCTGCGTACACTCCTCGTCAAAATGCGTCTGCACGCTGTCGGCTTCATCGATCAAGACCACGTCAGCGAGAAACTGGAACAACTCCGGAAACGACATCTCCTCGGCCACGAAGGCCTTGTCCACGGTCATATGCAGCAATGCCGGGGCGGTCATCGCTATGACGTTCGCCGTTCCTAGACGGCTCTGTTGATCGTGCACGGGACATGAGGTGATCAGCGGACATGTTCGGTCGCCTTCGTGACCGCTGCGCCCACCCTGCTTTAGCCGGTGGCACGGTTTCTCAGAAAGCTTAAGCACACCCGGAGCCGCCGGATCGTTTGCCAACTGAGGAAGAGGCTGGAAACCTTCCAGCGGACAAGCGACACCAAGGCTGCTGGTCAGTGCCGCGGTTGCCTCGAGGGTCGAATCAGATGGGTAGCCGCGGGCGTTCCAGTGCGCCATGCTGAGATGCTCGTCTCTGTTCCTTGGCGAGCTGATCACCGTTGCCTCGGAAAATCCATGAGCATGCAGGCGAGCGACCAACTGTGACGCGGACGCGGTGTCCGGCGACAGGATCAACACACGCTTCTCGTAGCCCGGGCTGATCAAGGCGAACAACAGCGCATGCAGCAGCGTGCTCTTGCCGCTCGACAACATGCCAACAAGATGGCTTGTGCCGTCCAGCGTGATCGCGCCGTCCCTGAAGAAGCCGCCCCCCAAACTCTCGACTCGCACCTTTTCAAGGCGCTTGAAGAGATTCAGCTTGGGCATCCAGCCTGGGAAGCCGGGGGCGGACTCCCGTTCATCGACCCGTCGCGCAACGTCCAAGAGCGTCGTCCACTTGACGGATACTGGCGGGTTTACGCTTCTCCTCGGCAGCTCAACACGACGCGGCGGCGTGAGTGGGATATCGGGAATCCTGACGGTTCTAACGTCTGCGTTCTTCGTCAGCGTGACCTTCGCATGGCCCGCGTCGGCGAGCCGCAATTCCCGCGCCGAATATTCGGCGCGCGCGTCGAGAATGCTATCCAGGAATGCAATGACCGAAGGTGAAACCGCGTCCCTTCGCCGTGTGAAACCGTCGACCACACGATACGCCGCACGATTGCTCACCTCAGCGTGCGCGGTAAGCGCCTTCCTCCAAGCCAACCGGCTACAGAAGTTTCCCGCGTACTGCCGCAGCGTGAAGAGGCGCCGAGCCGCCTGTTCGGGCAGCCACGTCGTCAAGTGCCCCTGGAGCAGGGAGGGAAGAAGGTGAACGGGCTCAGACGGCGCATGCAGATGCGAAAAATGAAGGCACAGGTCCACAAGTGCCACATCGCGCAGATCGAACCGGTTCAAGCCCGATGCGCCCGTAAGCACGAGATCTCCGTATCGACTGGTAAACTCCGCGAGATCTCTCATTCTTGCCCCTCGAGCACATCAAGGAACTCGGAGACCGTCATGATGACTTCCGGCTCCATCAACGCCGAACGCCTGGCACGACGGAAGACCGTCTTGTAGAGCGGAAGTCGTTCACGGAGATAATCTGGAATCACAAGAACGCGCTTTTGTCTTCGGCGCCGCTCGACATTCCCCAAGGATCTCGCCAGCGAAAGTGGCGAAAGGTGGTCCTTCACATCAATGGCGAATCGCGTTTTCCCCGGCCGCGACACCAAGAGATCATACTTGTCGAACTCGGGCCAAAGGAGCGACTTCCAACCGCGTTCCATTACGGCCTCGTGAAGCCGTAGTTCATGCCACCCCGGCAGCGCCCAGAATACCCTCACGGGTCGCTTCAGTTCGAGGGTCGCGGGCGTGTGATCGATGTACCTCGGGCCCCTCTCCCGAAGCATCTTCTCCGCCGCAGGGTCGCGCATTTCTGTCGCCCACCGATTCCTGTTTTTTCTAAGGCGGGTACCACTAAGCGGACACAACGCAATCTTTCCATCCTCGGCATGGATCTCCGGGATGCGCTCATAGAAAAAATCCACGAGTTGCCTGGTCATCGAGGTCCACGCCCGCAAGGTCTCGTACCGAACGAGAAAGACCGCATGAGACTCCGCAACCGGATTTTCAATGACAGCACGGCGCCATTCGCTGTAGAACGCCTGACCGTGGGCCTCGTCGATCTCAGAGCACGCCGCGATCAGCCGCTGGTAGAACATCTCCTCCGCGTCGGCTTCAGCGAGTCCCGCCATGGAGATGCAGTCGGGGGTCACTGCTCCTGCCTCTATCAAGAGGGAGGCGAAGAAGCTCTCGCTCTCTTGACCATCGCCATATTCCGGACACCACTCAAAGATCGGGCTCATGGCATTACGGACGAGCGACGCCAGATCGACCGGATAGGACGTGCCCCGCTCGATGTTCAGGGCGGCCGCAAGATTGAAGCCCCGGAGAAGCGCCTCGGGGTACGGCGCCTGAATATGCCCGTGTTGATCAACGTGCTCTTGAAGTCGGCAAAGACCGGCCGCAAGGAGATTGACCATGTCGTAAGGCGATCCGCCGGCTTCGTGCCGCGGGGGCGCCGTCGCAGCCTCCCCGTCGGCATGGATGCCGACCTTGGCGAGAATGGCCTCAGGAATGGCCGATAAGCGACCTTCCGCTTCGTATCGCAGATACCGGTCGAGGGTGGGTCGCGTGATCCCTAGGAACGCCGCAGCCCGGATCTTCCATCCTCGGATCGCACCACCGACTAGCTGTTGCAGCCTCACTGCGAACATCGTACCCCCGGCGTTACATTTGCTTTTACATTTTACAATGTCGCGCTAATTTGTAAAATGTAAAAGCAACTTTCAACACTTGCTAAAGTCATTGATCGCTCCCCTGACAGATCGGCCTGGCGCGGACAGGGCGATTCAAAGCGGGATTCCGCGTTGACCACACGATGTCGCGGCGCGCGTTGTGGGCGCGACCTGGCACAGCCGAATGGACCAGCAGGCGTGGATCGCGAGGAGCCACTGCGAGCAGGTACTGCAGTACGCTGCTCGTCACAGACTCAGGTCATGGATCGCAATCGACGATGATGACGAGCGTTGGCGTGAAGATTGCCGAGCACATCTTGTACTGGTGGACGATGAGCTTGGACTAGCGGACCACGGAGCGGAGCCCGTGAGCAACTTTCGTCGCGGCTGCATCTACTCCGGCGGGCCGGCGGCAAACCAACCTAGTACACCGATTCCAACGCAGCCGCGCCCTTCGGTCCGATCCCGTTGCGCTTGGAAAACTCGGAATCGACGGCCCCGGTTAAAACTCGACTCGCCTCATTTCATGGTGCGGCCGACCATCTAGCTGTATATTTGTACATCTCAACTCGAACTGCTGGCGATCATACACCTAGCGCAGTCATTATTTAATGACTGCGATCACCGTTAGACACTAATTCATGACTATCAAACATTTTTTTATTTTTTCTATTAATTTATTAATGTCGTCGAATCATAATGTTATGATGTGTTCCATGACCTATGTTGAATTTCAGCGACATGTCGGCAAGGCGGGGCTGACGATCAAGGCCTTCGCCGAACTGGTCCGCATGAACCGGATCTCGCTCTCCAACTATGCCAAGCGGGGTGAGGTGCCCTCGCATCTCGCGGTGATCGCGGCGTTGCTAGGCGAGATGGCGGATCAGGGAATCGACTACCGGGTCGTGCTATCACGCATCGACATCGCATCCAAGAAGCCTCGGGGGGCGGGAAAAAACGGGCGTTTCGGGGGCAACCCGGCACGGGAGTTGGACCGTTTCAAGGAAGACGGCCCAACCAAACAGTCGCACTGAGCTCGTCGGAGTCGGAGAGCGTCGGGCGAGGAAACCAACGAAATCGGCAGGTTGTGCATACGCTCGCCCCCTAAATTTCGGACGAACGCGCAACAGGATTTTCAGAATGTCTAATACCGCAGCACTAGAGACCGCATACCTACATATCGCGGCCAAGCGCAGCCGGCCCTGGCAGGGCGAAGAGGAAGTTCGCATCGCCTGGGTATCCGCGCTTGAAACGGCGCTCGGCGTTCATTTCGACGCCGAGCGGGCGGACAAGGATAGTAGCTACAACAACGTCATTATTGAGTTTAAGGCGCCTGGGCTCTTCAAGGGAAAGAAGACCAGCGCTGCCTTCAGGAAGGCGACCGAGAAGCAGCTCCTGGACTATGTGCTGCGCGAGTCAGAAAAATCAGGCATCGCCCCGGACGACTACATCGGCATTGCGATCGACGGCGATCATGTCTGTTTCGCGCAGGTGCGCGACGGGGTGATTCACACGCAGCACCTCATTCCCTTCTCCGAGTATGCGGTGCGCTTGGTCGCCCAGGCGATTCAGGCCGATACACGCCGTGCAATCACAGTAGACCATCTGATGGCCGACTTCGGCCATGGTTCGTCCCATGGTCGTGCGCTCATGCAAGCCATGTCCGACGCCTTGGCCGACGAACTGGCCCGGCCTGGCAATTCCAAGATCAAGATGCTGTTCGAGGAGTGGCGCACGCTTTACGGTCAAGTAGCCGACATGTCCGTACTACAAGCTGAAGCCGTCAACCGCGAGATCGGATTCGTTTGGCGAGGAGCGGAACACGAAGCCATGTCGGGCCGGCTGTTCGTCATCCACTCCTACAACTCGCTCCTCATCAAGCTTCTCGCCGCGGAAATCGTGTCGGCCCACGGCCTCACGACCCTCCGGCAGCCGGCACAAGCAATGGCAACGGTGTTGGCCCCTAGTGCATTGCTGGATATGCTATCGACGGACATCGAGCGGGCAGGCATTTTCCAGCAAGCCGGCATCCATGGATTTGTCGAGGAGGCGATCTTCAGTTGGTATCTTGACGTTGCCCGCGAGGGTGCTCACCAGGCCGAACTGGTCGCAGCATTGCGGGGTATCCTAGCGGCTTTGTCGCTCTACCGCACTGATCGCCTGACGCACACCCGCGACGTATTGCGCGACCTCTATCAAGACTTGGTGCCCGGCAAGCTGCGACAGAGCTTGGGTGAGTTCTACACGCCAGACTGGTTGGTGGACTTCACCGTCGAAAAGGCCCGGCGTGGCGCCTGGCTTACGAAACGGGTGCTAGATCCGACCTGCGGTTCCGGCGCTTTCCTAGTCGTGCTGATCCGATTGATTCGCGAGGAGGCGGCCAAGGCCAACTGGGATGCCGCCCGTATTCTTGAGCATGTCTGCACATCAGTCTGGGGCTTCGACCTGAACCCGCTGGCGGTACAGACCGCGCGGGTCAATTTCCTGATGGAGATCGCGGACCTCCTCAAGGCTGCCCCCGGTCATGCTTTGGAGATTCCGGTACTGCTCGCCGATGCGATCTACTCGCCCGCGCCGGACCCGGCCAAGGGACAACCTGTGTTCCACTACCGCATCGGCAGCCAGTTTGCGGGGTTGGAGATCGAGTTGCCATCATCCCTGGTATTCAATCGGAAGCGGTTGGATCAGGTCTTCGCGCAGATGGGCGAGGATGTCGAAGAGAATTTGGAGTACACGCAGACCGAAGAGCGGCTCCTTGCTGCCGGATTGCTTACCTCATCAGAGGCAACGGAATGGCGCGCACCCCTGAGCCACACTTATACCCAAATTCTCAACCTCCATCGCGAGAAATGGAACGGCATCTGGTTCCGAATCGTGCGCAACTTCTTCTGGTCGGCGACCGCTGATCGATTCGACTGCATCGTGGGAAATCCGCCTTGGGTGCGCTGGTCCAAGCTGCCGGATACCTACCGGGAGCGGGTTAAACCCACCTGCGAACACTATGGCATCTTCTCAAAGAACAAGCGGCACGGAGGCAACGAGCTGGACATTTCAGCGATGATTACCTACACGACGGCGGACAAGTGGCTCAAATCCACCGGTCGGTTGGCGTTTGTGATTCGCGGGGAGATCTTCAAGAACCCGTCGTCTGCAGGATTCCGCAACTTTCAGCTGGTGCCGAGCGACCCGAAAACGCTGCACCTACGACCCGTCAGTGTCGATGACATGAAGGCCCTCAAACCATTCGCGGACGCGACGAACCATACCGTCGTCGCCGTGTTCGACAAGGCAAAGACCCCTGGAGTCTATCCGATTCCCTACCGTTTGTGGAAAAGTGTGCCCGGCGAATCGAGGACGATTCCGGTGGGTCTCACGTTGCCGGAGGTACGGGCCAGGACCACTGTCACGGTCCACGAGGCGGCACCGGTGAACGAACTCGGCTCCCCGTGGGCCGTGCTCGCCGAGGGGCGCTATCAATCCCTGCAAACGCTCGCCGGTACGTGCGCCTGGGTGGCTGGACGCAAGGGTATTACCACCGACCTCAATGGGGTCTACTTTGTGCCAATCGTCAACGTCAACAGCGACTCAGTTCAGATTCTCAGCCAGCCGGATGCTGGCAAGAAGAAAATCGGGGCCGCAAAAACCGCGTGGGTGGAAGCCGATTTGCTCTATCCCTTGATCAAGGGCGCTGGCGATTTCGAGGCGTGTTACCTGCGTTTGTCTGATCCGAAGCGCGCGGACGAAAGCCTATACGCCTTTGTCCCCAACCGCGGCATCGGCTACGACGACTACAAGTCCGCTCAAACGGCGATGAATAGCGCAGCGCTCGCCAAAACGCGGGCGTGGTTTGCGCGCTACAAGGCGCTCTTGAGCGACCGCTCCACCTACCGCCGCCAAATGAAAGGCGCACCCTACTACGCAATCTATAATGTGGGCGATTACACCTTCCAGCCATGGAAGGTTGTATGGCCCGAAATGTCCAGCCGCTTCTACGCCGCCGTGGCCGGCCACGCTGACGTGCCGACGATCGGCCGCCGGCCGTATGTGCCCGACCACAAGGTTTACTTCGCCGCGTTCGACGAGAAGGGGCCCGCCTATTTTCTATGTGGCCTGCTCAACACCCCGGCGGTTCGGGAATGGGTAGAGAGCCACAACGTCTCGATCCAAGTGGGCAACATCTTTAAGCACATGAACTTGCCCAAGTTCGATGCTGCGGAGGCTTCCCATGCCGCCTTAGCGGTCTTGGTAGAGCGCGCGCATCGAGAGCACGTAAGCGCTCGCCGAGCGACATTAGTTAGCAAAATTGAACGGGATGGTGAAGCGATCCTTAGCGCTTGGATGCAAAGAGCATCGTCTTGACCATAGAAACCACCTCCGCGACAAATCAACCTATGTTCCCGAACGGTTGAATAGATGGGAGCAGAACCGCCTTTCCTGTTTGACTTAAGGAGCCCCTGAACAACCGCGCATGAAGCTATACATCGCGAGTGAAGTGCACCTTGAATGCGGCGAACCATGGGAGCCCGCCGATTGCAATCTTGATGTGCTGATCCTGGCGGGGGACATCCACGTCGGTACGAAGGGGTGGAAGCGGTTTCGCGGCTGGCGTGACCGCTGGATGCTCTATGTGGCGGACAATCACGAGTTCTACGGCCAGAGTCTCCCGGCTACGCTGCGCGAGTTGCACGGCAAGAGCGCCGAAGGCGAGCGCGTGGGCTCGTTCTTCCTTGAGAAGAGCTCGACGGTCAACGACGGAGTGCGTTTTCTCGGAACGACGCTGTGGACCGATTTCAAGCTGTTCGGTGAGCCGAGGCGATGAATACGGCTGAACAGGAGATGACGGACTACCGCAAGATCATCGCCGTGAAGGACGGCCCCACGAAAGTCATGCTATCGCCCGCAGACACACTGCGCTTTCACCTGCGCGCCTGCGAATGGCTCGAAAACGAATTGGCGAAGCCGCACGACGGACCTACGGTGGTCGTCACACACCACGCCCCGTCAATCCAGTCGATCCCGCCGCGCTTTCGCGCCGATCTGGTGAGCGCCGCGTATGCCAGCAATCTTGAAGCATTGATCGAGGAGCATCAGCCCGCCCTTTGGGTGCATGGGCATTCGCATACCGCTTGCGACTACCGCATCGGTGCGACACGGATTATTGCGAATCCGAAGGGGTATCCGGGCGAAGGGGGCACCGATTTCCGACAAAACCTGATTGTCGAGATTTCTCATGACGCGCCGCCGATGTTGGAAAACGACCCGTTGGACTGGGGGCCGGACGTGGGAAACGAGAGACTGGAGGACCAACGACTCGATGATTTGCTGCGCAGTCGACGCGGAGCACACTCCCACCTATGAGATACCCGGTCATTTCCAACGTCAGAAGTGATTTTATTAAATTACTTTACGAATCAACCAATTATGTTGATATACCGTCGAATATCCGCTAAATTCTCTGCTGTCATCGACACCCACAATCACCGTCGTGAGCCCGTTCTCCATCTATCTGCGCGAATTGCGTATGCATCACAGCATGCGGCAAGCAGACCTCGCCGTGCAGATGGGGTATGAGCAGAGCTATCTATCGGCTCTCGAGGTCGGCACGAAAGGGCCACCGACCATTGAGTTCGTGGCGAAACTCATTCAGGTATTCGACCTTGACGCAGGAGAACAGGCCGCACTGCAGGCAGCCGTCCGAGAATCACAGCGCAAGTACGTAGTCCCCAACACTGCGTCAGTTGAGTTGTTCAAGATGATGCACGAGCTCTGGGAAGTCTTTGAAACCCTGCAACCGGTGCAAATCAAGCTGATGCGCGACGTCATCGCATTGGGCGGACAACTCGCGCCCCCTTCTCATCCCGTGTGTGGCCGCGGCCATCGAAAACACAAGGAGGGCGCTCAAATGTAAAAACGGGACAAACCTTGCGGCCTGCCCCGTTCCGGAAAGCAGCTGACGCTACCTTCGATTCGCACTCAAAGTATCGTTCGCTCCTCTCCCTCGCGTCAAGCCGCCCTTCACTTTTTCGAGCTACTGGCTTTCGGTGAAAGACCCGGAAACGGGCATCTTTACGCCTGAAATCGGTGGTACCTGAAGCGAATCTTGGCGCTGCTAAGGATCGTCGGGCTATCTCTTGTCCACGATTCTGGCAGCCGGGAGAACCGTCATGGCTGTACGTAGAGTCGTTACGCGCTCGGGCCGGCGCGTACGGGGATACTTCCCCTCAAGAAAGACGGGCCGCATGGTTGCGTGGGAATCACTACTCGAACGCGACGCGATTTACCTGTTCGAGTTTTCGCCAGGCGTCCTTGAGTTCCGGGAACAGCCCGAGCGGGTGCAGTTTTCTACCGAGGACGGCTCGTTTTTCTACATTCCGGATTTCGAACTCCAGCTTTGCGACGGAACGATCCGCCACGTCGAGATCAAACCGGCCGCAAAGCTCGCGAAGCCGGACGTCACTCAGCGATTCAAGGCGATTGCGGGGCACTACGACCGGATCGGGCGCGCCTTCCAGATCCTCACCGAAGAGCACATCCGCGCGGAGCCGCTTCTAGAGAACCTGAAACGGCTCGCGTACCACGCAGGTCGATTGGACGCCGCCGCACTCGACGACCTCGTGACTCGGTTGTCGATCCTCCCCGCTCGGACCTTCAGGGGCGCCTCGGCAGTCCTGGGTGACGACGTCAGCGTCTATCGCCTCCTGGCTTCAGGCCGATACCACAGCGACCTGACCCGCGCGATCACACCCGACTCTCTCATTCAACTTGCAAAGGAGTACGACGATGCGACGCTTTTCTTTTAGGCGCGGCTTGCGCTTCCTTCGCCAGCAGCGTGCCTGGCTCGTGGTTCGCCGTCTGACGGATGGTTCAATCCAACTCGAGGCTGAAGACGGTGAGCTCTGGAACGTGCGTGAGGCCGACGTTATCCGTCAGTGCGCGATAGGGGAACTCGTTGTCGACCTCGAAAACTCCCCTGACTGCGCGCCGCCGGTACTGATCAGCCGCGACCTTTCCAGCTACCCGGAGCCCTTGCAGGCACGCGCTCTGCGCCGCCAAATGTATCTTCAGCGGCTTCGAGCCAAGGGCCCCCTGGTATTCACCGCCAAGGCCCTCACGCCTCTCATCAGGGAAGTCGCGGCCGAGATCGGCGACCGAACACCGCCGAGTCCAGTGTCCATCTATCGGTGGAATTACCGGTACTCCGTCGGCTCCAGCGTCACCGACCTGGTCGACCATAGGGATCGGCTGGGTAGAAGGCGTAGGTGGTCGCCGGAGATACAAGAGATCGTCACGATGGCGATCGACACCATACTGCTCCATAAGCAGCGACATCCCCGAAAAGCCGTTTGCGACAAAGTCGTCCACCAAGTTACACAAATCAACCGCGCACGGCCTCCGGAAAACCAAGTCACGGCTCCGTCACGAGCAACGCTCTATCGATACATGGCGTGCCTTGAAGACTATGAGCTGACGGCCGGACGGCATGGCAAGGCGGTAGCTGACCGCCACTACCGCATGGTTCTCGGCACCCAAAAGGCGGAGAGGCTGCTCGAACGGGTGGAGATCGACCATACCCCCCTCAACGTCCTGGTCTTCTGCACCAAGGCAAAGCTACCGCTGGGAAAGCCTTGGCTCACCCTCGCAATCGACAAGTACAGCCGAATGATCGTCGGCTTCTACATCGGCTTTCACACCCCATCAGCCTACTCGGTACTGAGCTGCCTTGCTCAAGCCATTCTTCCCAAAGAGGATCTGCTGAAGCTCTACCCCGATATCACGACTCGGTGGCCGGCACGAGGATTCTTCGAGGTTCTCGTGTGCGACAACGGCATGGAACTGCATGCAAGCGCGTTGGCCATGGCCTGTGAGGATTTCGGTGTGCAACTGCAGTTCTGCCCGGCCATGACCCCAGAGTACAAAGGGGCAGTGGAGCGAGTACTGAAAACCATCAATCACGACCTGATCCATCGCCTCCCGGGTACCGTTTTCTCCAATGTGACCGAGCGGTGCGAATACGACTCCGAAAACCTGGCCTGCATCAGCTTCGACACCCTACTTCACGTCGTCACCAAGTGGATCGTCGAGATCTACAACCAAACACCTCACCGCGGCATCGGCATGCCACCGGCCAAGAAGTGGGAAATGGGTGAGCGAGAGCGGATCCTTGAATATCCGGCCGAACCAGCTCAGGTCCGGGTGATTCTGGCGCACTGCACCGAACGACGCGTGTTCCACTATGGCGTCGAGGTGAATGGCCTGCGGTACAACAATGCCGATCTTCAGCTCCTGCGCCGTCGCCACGGTGAGGACCTTCGCGTTACGGTCAAGTATCACGAGGACGACGTCGGGTACATCCACGTCTTCGACCCGGACCACAAGGCCTATTTCGAGGTGCAAGCCATCGACCAGGGATACGCCGCGGGTCTTCGCCTGATTCAGCATGAACTAATCCGCGCCAAACTTCGCAAGGAGAATGAAAAGCCGGAGGCTCTGGCAGCCCTTCTTGCCAAGAAGCACGAACTTCAGGATCTCATCCACACGGCCGCACATAGCCGAAAGATGGCTACGCGCAAACGTAAGGCGGTGATGAAGGGTGTCGATAGCGCATCGGCGCACAAGCCTAAGTCGATCGGTTCAAGGCGGCCAAAAACAACACCTGCGACGCCGTTGCCCCCGTCTGCCGGAGGGCCCGTTCCCCAGTTCAAGTCGGTACGGCGCGATCACGACGGAGGGGAGTCCGCATGACCCGCCCGAAGCGCGTGACAGTTTCCTCCCGACTTCAGGGCTTCTCCATCCGTCAAACGGTGATCGAGCACCCAGCCTTCCAGGAAGCCCTTCTGAGAGTTGAGCGCCTACACCTGAAATCAAAGAACTCCGGTCAGGCCGGTGGTCTCTTGATTACCGGTCTCACCGGATCAGGCAAGACCACTGTCCGGAAGGAGTACGAACGACGTTACCCAGTGCAGGACAACGGGGAGATCCTGAAGATCCCGGTGCTGAATGTCGACACTCCAGCACCGCCGACAGTAAAGAACCTCGCCGAAGCGATCCTGATCGCGATGGGGGACCCGATAAGCCACAAAGGTACGGCAGCCCAGAAAACGGAACGCATCTACCGCCTGCTCCGCATATGCGGCGTCGAGCTGTTGATTATCGATGAGTTTCAACACTTTTTCGATCACGGCAAAAGAACCGAAGCGGCCCGGGTGACGGACTGGCTGAAGAACCTTATCAACAACGCTGGCATTCCCGTTGTGCTGATGGGAATGCCAGATTCCGCTCGAGTCCTCCGCCTGAATCCGCAACTTGCTCGGCGTTTCTCTGCTCGTTTCGATCTTGGCCCCTTCCGATTCACCACAGTAGATGAGATCCTGCGGTTCCGCGGACTGCTGTCGGCGATTGAGAGCGCCTTGCCGTTGCCCTCGATCCCAATCAGTACGCCCGAGATGGCTCAGCGGTTCCACTGCGCCAGCTTCGGGCTCATCGACTACGTCTGCAAGATCACTGACGGTGCGGTCGATGCGGCGAGGTACCACGGCTGCGCCCACATCGATCAGCACCACTTGGCCGAGGCATTCGAAGAGGAGGTTTGGCGGGACGCATCGCCCGGCCTCAATCCCTTTTCTGCATCGTCAGATCTGCGGCCGCTGACTCGTCCTGGAGAACCTTTTGCGGATCTACTGGCGAGCCTGGGCCGTGACCCGGAAGGCCGATCAAACCGGCAATCTGACGACGGGGGGATCCGGTGACTCGCCTTATTTATCACCCCGCGCCCCACGAAACGGAAGGCCTATACGGCTTCCTCCTTCGAGTCGCCGAGGGCAATGGTCTTCAAGGGATCCGTGCAGCCTTTGATAACCACGACTCACTCGATGTCTGCATCAGACAACGCCTGGGTTGGGACCTCAAGTCATTGCATGGCATGAGACTCTTTCAGGAACTGGAGCCCGCCGGGTACGACACCTACAAGGTATGGAACCGGCGGGGCAGCCGGTACTGCCCCGTCTGTCTGAAGCTCGCAGGATATTGGCGCCAGGAATGGGAGCTTGCTCTGCTGACCGTTTGTCCCGAGCACCGTTGTGCGCTCGTAGACGTTTGCCATCAGTGCGGCCACTCCCTGGATTGGAATCGAAGCGCGCTCCTTCGGTGTGTCTGTGGGGCACGCCTGCAAGAGGCACCGGCAGTGGCCGCAGGCGAAATCGAGACCATCTTCGCGACGTTACTCCGTGACCGTCTTACCGGCTGCGACGGTGGGCCGGAGCATTTGCAGTTTCTTCAGCTGGCACAACTGCATCGACTGGCCGTCTTTCTCGGGGCCTACGCGGATCCTGCTCCTGGACGGCGGATCCTGCTCAAAATCCCTCGCTTCGCCACGATGCAGGCAGTGCGTCCCATCGCCCACTATGCTGCCGAAACCTTGCTCGACTGGCCCGACGGTTTCCACCGCCTGCTTCGAAATTTGCGAGCGCGACGGCAGGAGAACGTCCGCCGCGGCAATCAGTTCATCGGACAGTTTGGTAGTTTCTATTCATTCATGTTTGAGCAGTTCTCCCAACCGGAATTTAGCGCCATCATTTACGCCTTCGAGGCGTATATCGCGGAGAACTGGCCCCGGCCGCTGACGAATCGAAACAAGCTTCTATCAAAGGATCTCCGTCAGAAACACATCTGGATTCCCGCTAAGGAGGCGGCTCATGTCCTCGCCACCAGCCCGAGAAAGCTCGCACTGCTGCACAAGGCCGGTCGCATCGCGGGGCATGTCATGGCGACACCAGGGGGACGCAAGATGCTTTGCATCGATCGCCGGGAGCTATCCCAGATCGCCGATTCGCTGCGCGAAACGGTGGATCTTCGATCCGCGGCCCAGCTCCTTGGCCTACAGAGGCGCAGGGTCTCCCAGCTGATTGAGCATCGCCTGCTAGGACCCGCCATTGCACCGAAAGCACACAGATCTTCCAGTTGGATCCTTTCCCGCTCGTTTCTTGAGAACCTGCTGGTACTGGGTTCCAACCTTCCCGATTGGCACGAGAACACGGACCGCCTTGGCCTCAGCCTTAACGATGCCCTACGCTTCGTCCTGCACCGAGAATCCCTTTTCCCCAATCTCATCCTGAGCGTCATCGAGGGGGAAATGCTGCCCATCGCGGCTATCGCCGATCGTGCGGGGATGGGAGCATGGGTTTTCGATCGCGAAGAGCTTACGGATTGGAGAGATCGACAACTTGAAACGCTCCGCGAAGAAGCCTTGACCGTTCCCGAGGCTGCTCGCAGGCTCGGGCTAAAGCAGGAGACTGCCTATCATCTGCTGGCTCGTGGGATACTCCCCTTCACGGTTGACCCAGACACCGATCAGCGCTTGATCAGGAAGTCTGAGTTGGACGGCTTTCGCGAGAGCTACGTCTTGGGTTCCCAGATCGCATTAGAACTGAACCTAAGTCCGAGACGGGTAATCCAGATCCTAGAGAAGCTGGGAATCTTCGCTGTTTGCGGCCCTGCTATCGACGGCAGCCGCCAATACCTCTACCGGCGAGACACTGCGTTACAGGCTGTCGTTGAAGCACTGTGGAGAGACGCGGAGAGATTGCCTTCCTAGCACTCAAGCTACTGTGGTGGTGATTAAGCCCCCTCGGACAACAGTAGAGCGAGTGGGCTGCTGCTGGTTTCATCTTCCCATCTTAACAAGATGTTCGTGAAACCGGCAGCAGCCCAGTTCTGGTCAACTTTGCCGGCGCGTACCTTCCGGCGCTCGGACACGGTTAGTTGTCGAGCACGCACATCATGAAAGGTCCGCCGACCGGATTTCGATGCGTACGCGCGGCGGCTCGAACTCGATGTCTTCAACGCCTGGCATGGCTAGTGCGTCGGCGATATTGCGCCGCTGCTTGGTGAGCCGTTGGTACTCCTCGAACGTCAGCAGAACGTGCGCTGGCTTGCCGCGGTCCGTGATGAACACGGGACCCTGCTCAGCGGCCCTCTTGGCGCGGCTTACATCCTGGTTGAATTCCCGACTTGATAGGGTCGTGATGGTCACGGCATCACCTCTGTCAGAACATGAGAGTAAGTATGTTGCTACATATGGTTCGAATTACGTAAGCCTCCGGCCAACCCGTCTTGACGCGGCTGTTCAGCAGTTCGACGGCTGCCAGCGATGGGGCAGCAGCTCGGCCATGCGGCTGTGAGACTGGCTGGGTAGGCGAGCGAGGGTCCTTCAGATATGCGAAGGGCTCGTGGCCGTTCAAGCGCGCGGACTGGATGAGGCTCATGATCGCGGCGATATCTACCTGGCGTCGCTCGATCCGACCGCGGGATGCGAGCGGCATGGCACGCGGAGGACAGGCGTCGTCCGCTGCGACCACCCGCGCGCGTTCGATCTCGACTCTCGGCGCGGTCGCAAGTTGGAGAGCGTTCTGAGTGTGGTCACCGGAAATGATGCTTCTGGTCGGGATTCTGGTCACGAAAGATGATGGCAGCGAAACCAATCTGCTGATTACATGAGGTAATCGAGCTTCGTGATGGACTTTTGGACTTCCATTGCTGACCGAGACCAAAATTCGGTCTCGAAAAATGAGGTTTTCTAGGAATCAAGTACTTGCGGACGACTGCAAGCCCGCCCTCGCCGAAAATGAACACGTTTCCCTCGATTTGGGTGGCGAAATTCTTGTGTCGGTTCCGAAAATATGCACCGTACAAGCGCGTTGGCATAGATTTGCTGGAGAGGGGTCAAGGGCGCAGGCCGACGGCCTGCGGCGAAGCGTTACCCTTGACGCCTTGGAGGCAAACCACGCTATCGGCGCTGGGCCAGGCGTTACAAGCCTGGCCCGGCTGCCTCACGGCGAGTGCGGGGTTTGGGGCGGAGCCCCAAGGAGGTGATACCTGCCAACTGGGCTCAGGAGACCCTCAATTTTCGTGATCATCAGACCATCAGATTGCTTGGCCATGCTCAGCGTTCCGTCCGAGATCGTCGACGAGGTGCTGGCGAGTCGCCCAATCGAACTCTAGACCTGCAGCAGGCAGCCGCCGGCCCGTCAATTTCCGAGATCCGGAAGTGGAATAAAGGGGCTGTTTTGCCGAAGCGCCCTTGCTTGCTCAGAATCTTCCCCAAGACGTGCGCACAGTACACCGAGCCCACTCGCGAGAAGTTCTCGCCACGCTTCAATGTAGTAGCGGCTGCAGAGTCGCTCACGCTCCCAGCGCTCGACCCGGCTATGCGCCGCGTCGAGCAGCAACATCCTTTGACGAGGGTCTTGCAGCAACGCGGCAATCGCCACGTGCTCAGCCAAGCGACGGCGATCAACCTCGCGCTGGTGCTCACGCGCTAGACGGCGCAATTCGACCTTGAGGGCGATCTTCTGCCCGGAAAGCAGGACGTGCTCGCCCTCGCGCCAGTCGCCGCAGACTGTGGTGTCTGCCGTTACACCGGCCGCGTGAAGAACACCTGCCACTTCCATTAGGTCGGTTCGCTCAACGCACTGACCGTCGTCCAAGTCGGCCCTAAAGCCCGTTTCAGTCAGTCGGGCTTTTGCCCCTTTCATCGCCACTACCTCACGCAACCCACGGTACAAGCCTAAGTCGACGCTGACCGACGCGCTACAAGAGGACCGGCTTCACCCTTACAACGTGCCCGCCCCTCAGGTCCGAATCAGGCCTACTTGCAGTTGGTCAGCTCAACTCCTGTTCAAACGCCCAATTTGGTACTCCAGCCTCCCGCAGATCCCTCTTGTTATCCAGGAAAAGCTGCTGAGCTTTCGGATCGCCGGTCGCCTCATCAGAGAAATCGATGTGCCAATGCCTGAGAAAGTACCCAACCAAGCACGCTCGCAACGTCACATACTTGGCGCCGTCAGTGATTCCGTAATCCAACGAGATCGTCTCGGGATGCTTAGCCTTCGGATGCGGCACTAGTCTTAGCCGAACCTCCGTATTCCATTCCCTATCTTCGTTAAGGCTTACGTCTGACGGGTCACTCACGCTGACAGTACTGAAACGCGCCAGGTTGTAGTCCCGAAACTCATCGTGCTCATGCGCGAAGCACCGGATGTGCCAACGCAAACCATCATTAACTAGGGCGACGGGCGACAGCACACGTTCCCGGGCCCCCGTCGAAAGCGATCCATACCGAACAGCCATCTTTCGCCGCTGGTAGATGCATCGCGTGATCGCCGCTACAACCGACAACGGGACATCTCGCTTGATGCTGGAATTCACCCAGCTAGGCAGTCGCCTTGCGTGCTCCGTATCCATTGCGATCGCCCGCTCTCCCGCCAGGGAATAGAGCGCTTGCTCCGGGTCGTGCTCGAAATAGGGTTCTCCTTCGCCGAGGACATAGCACTTCTGCCGCAGGTCATAGCGCAGCATCCCTGGTACCAGCTCCGCGTACAGGGAAAGATCCTTAGTAGCAGCTGGCTCGCTGATGCCGAAGCGGGAGACCAGGTCCTTTCGACTGACCTGGCCGACGAAGAGCGCCAAGAACTCTATGTAGAACAGCCGCTCACGCTGAATGTCTCGCTGGGGACCCATCACGCCGATGTCTTCTGAAGGTTCCTCATTGTACCGAACAGTTGTAGAAAGTGTGATGCCACACTTTATATGATGTGATAAAAAGTAGTTGTATTTTACTTACCCATGTATATAGTGTGGTCTTGCGCCGTTGGCAGTCGACCGCGACCGCCTTCTTCAACACGTCCGGCGACTTCCTTTATGGCCGGGCTCTTTCACGAGGAATCGTCCAATGAATCAAGGCAATAAACCCGATCATCCCCAGAGGCCGGAACACCCGGACGTCCCGCCCGGGCCGCCCAGCAATCGCCCGAACCCCGGGCACGGCGCGCCTAAGCCCCCGGGCCATCGGCCGGTCGGCTGATATGGAGACCTGGTGGGGTCGCTATCCCGAAGCACTTGAGGCTGAGAAAACGGCTCTCAGTGCTTTGGGCTATCCGTGGAGTGTGGACGAGGCCGCTCGGCAAGCGGGCCGACTCATCATCCGAGTTCAGGTCCCGAACGAAGGGGACACGCTGAATCTCGTGGCCGAGTACCCGGACACGTTTCCGTATTTCCCGCCTCAGGTGGTTCTTGATGGCCCAGGGCTCAGTCGCCACCATCATCCGCTGGGCAAGAACTTGTGCTTGCTGGCCAGGGGTGGGGAGGATTGGCAACCTGGCGAGGACACGCTCGCTGTGCTCCTTCGAGACCAACTACCTCGTCTGCAAGCCATCAACGCCGCAGAACTCTCTTCGGCCTTTGTTGCCGAGAACGAGGATCACGTCGGAGAACCCTTCTCTTCGTTCCTGCCGTATCCGCCAAACTGTACGATCATCGTGCCCGACCAGGCTCCACCGCCGGAGCATGCTTCGGGGCGGCTTGCGCTAAAAGTTCGCCCCGTACCAAAGCAGTTGGCCGATACCCCCTTCATCAACGGAGTAGTGCAGACGGTCACCGACCTTAAACGCAGACCGTTGGTCGAATTCTCCACCACGGTTCCGGCGTTTTCTGAGGCGCTTACCGGTTTCTGGATGCGTCTACCGGACCGCCCTCGTCCAAGCGATGGGCTGAGGTTCGAGAAGTACTTTCTCGATCTCATGACGACCAACGTCCCGGAGTTCAAGAAGGCACTAGAAACAGCAAGGCGCGGCCAAGTCCTTGTCGCTGGCTTCGTCTATCCGGACGAAACGGCGTGGCGGCGCAGTTCTGACGACTGGGTTTTCCTCGCAGTGAGGGTTCACCGGGAAGCAAAGGGCACGCGCCCAGCGCTCGTGCAACAACAGTTCATTCCTGCGAACTGGGGAGGTGAAGAAGCCTGGATGCGACGTGCTCCAGCCCTTCGACCGCTCCGAACCAAGTCTGCGTTGGTGGTCGGCTTGGGCAGTCTGGGTTCGCCGCTGGCGCTACAACTGGCCCGTGCAGGAATACAGCAGCTATACCTCGTCGATTGTGACGAACTCCAGGTCGGCAACACGATTCGCTGGGCGCTCGGCTGGCAGCACGCCGGGTTTGCCAAGGTTTCAGCACTGGACGAGCACCTACGGAACGAGTATCCCTATACGAACGTCACCTCGTACTACGCAAGGATAGGCGTACCTTCCCAGCCGAACGACATCTTCTTCTCCGACTACGACCTCATTCGCTCGGTCGGCGAGAAGGTGGATCTGATCATCGACGCTGCGGCAACCCACCGCGTCAGTCATTTCCTAGCTGATCTCGCGCAAGAACTTCGCAAGCCGTACCTATGGTTGACTACAACCCACGGCGCCGCAGGGGGGGTGGTGGGAAGGATTCTCCCAGGGAAAACGGCGGGCTGCTGGCACTGCTTTCAACGCAATTTGGCCGACAACTCCATGCGCCTTCCTGCCGACACCGGTTCGGACGAGATCCAACCGGGCGGCTGCTCGCAACCCACGTTTATCGGTGCAGGAATCGATAGTGACGAGGTCGCACTGCTCGCCTCACGTCTTGCCGTGGCTACGCTCTGTTCCGGCCAACCCGGCGGCTACTCAGACTTTGCTTGGGACGTTGCTGTCGGAGACTTCACCCGCGGCGATGCTTCTATCGTCCCGGAGTGGACGCCCTACCCACTGTTGGTCAATCCAACCTGCCCCGCATGTAATCCCGGATGAACCCGCTCTGGATCAGCGATACCGCGTTCCAGGAAATGATCACCGAAGCAGATCGCGCTTATCCTTTGGAAACAGGTGGGGTGTTGGTCGGGTATTTCGCAGAAAATGGCGAGCCAGTCGTGTTTGTCGCGGTGGGCCCTGGCCCCTCCGCGATGCATCGGCGTCATCGCTTCAAGCCTGATCATGCATGGCAATGTCGTCAGCTAGACATCATTTTTGACCGATCGTCAGGCTTGTTCGCATACTTGGGGGACTGGCACACACATCCGGACGCTTCGCCTCGGATGAGTTGGCTCGACCAGCGCACCCTCCGGTCGATCGCCCGGCATCCGCAGGCGCGCGTCCGATGTCCTTTGATGTTGATCGGTGGTGGATCTCCGCAGCAAAGGGAATGGGTATGTCATCAGTACAAAGGAGAACGAGTTCTGGGATTGATCACTGCCAGCGGGGAGCGAAACGTCAGAACATTCCACTCCACGTCCCACCTCATGGAACAGGGCTTCGAGCCGACGGCGACCGCTGCGGAAACGGACGTGTACTGACACCCAACACTCACCGCGACAAAGCAGAGCGACAACGCGCGCGTGAGACCGGCCCTCATTCCGTGAGACTCTAGACCCTGATTTCTCAGTGGTTGTAGGTTTCTTTCATGTTTTGTGAGACGGTTGGATGCAGGATTCTCACAGATCACGAAAAGGCGCGCGCCACCGTCAGGGCTCGTTTTCACGTATTGTGGGAACCTACAGAGATTTGACGTCGGGCAACGCAGTAAATGAAAAAAGCTCCGGAAGGAGCTTTTTTCATTTGAAGTCGGGCGCGTCGATTGACTGGAACTCGGCCAATGCTGTCGGCCAGCCTGCAGCGAGTGAGCGGCAGCTTTCATTTCGAAGGAGCTGCCGAGAGCGACCAATCCCTGTCCTCCAAAAATCGAGCTTGGCCCCTTTTCGCCTCGAGAAGCCCGCAAGGCCTTTAAACAAATGAGGCATTCTTTACCTCATCAATGAAGCCGGTGACATCTAGGAGATTTTCAGCTTGTGTCGTAGTAAAAGACGAGTGCAGTACACGCGGTAAGACAAGTTGCAAATGTGCTGCCTTCATTTCATCTGTTTGCGGCACGCTTATTGCGGGTTCTAGGGTGATCAGATGTTTGCGTTTGATGCGGTGGGCTTCTGCAAGTACTTGCCGCCACCGATCCTTGCAGGTTGTCTTGGCCCCAAGCACAATCAGGTGATCAGCGGGGAATTCAGGGTCGTGGTAGCAACTAAAGCTCGGGAACAGGAAGTCTGGTCTGGAATTGTTTTCCGTGACCCTTCCTTTTCCCTTTGAACGTTCGAACTTCAGACTATTCGTGGCAAAAAGGGCCTCCAGATGTCCTTCGAATGCATGCCCGACTCGCGATTTCCGACGGTTCTGGACACTTAGCGAATAGCTGATGAACGCGTCGACGTCATCGCCATCATCGCCGAATCCTTGACGCAGGCGCTGTTGAACAATGTGGCGTTCGTATGTCCGGAACAGGAACTCCTCATGTTCCATCCAGGCCATCAATGTGTCATCAGGGTCCTTGATCGGGTCAATCTCCTGAGGAAGCGTGTCGCGAGCAAACGCAGAAAATGCCGCGGTCGCCGGGAATTCGTGGCCACCGAACCTGTGAATCAAGGTATCGAGCCAATTTGTGGTTTCAATCTCCTATTCAGCCGTTATTAAGTCAAGGCCCTCCGCAGCAGTCACCCAAAGTCAGCCGGCTAACCGTGAGGCCAGTTACAAGACAGAGTTTCGTCCCAACGCTTGACACTTACGATCCTCTCTAACAACAGTTTCGCGCCCCCCCACACTGGCATGGTATTCACGTCCTGATCGGTGGCGTTACGAACGGCACTAAATTCGTGCCACGTGTGATCGGATTCGTTCGGAGAGCCATCCGTTCCCCATAACTGCTCGGCAACGGAAGGAACACCAAGCTGCTCAGCGATGAAGTATTCCCCGGCAGAAAATTTTTCACGCATCTGCTCAATTTCGCGATCGGTAAGGTTGCCCCTGAGAAGAAGCTCGCCCCAAGCCTTGTAGTTCCCGCTGTCCCGGTACAAATACTCGAATACCGAAAAATCGGATGCATCCATGGTTCATCTCCGTTGGCTATCGACGAAAACATCAGACCGGTGACGACGCACGAACGTCAGATCCGGAGTGAAGCGTTCGGGCATCTCGATCAGGCGTCCATCGAGGGGGATGATGACTTGATTGAGGAACGCCTCGTCGCGCCGCTTAAGTTCATCCGACACCATGATCCGCAAGTCATCCGACAGTGTAAGCAGGCCTAGATCGAAAGCCTTATCGTGTATCGCAGAGAGACACAAACCGTTACTCGGGTTCAAACGGTTCGCCCTGTCCTTGCTCCACGGAACGATGTGGCTTGCGACCAACAATCGCGGCTCGGAAAGATTCGACATACAACATCGGCCGCGGTAACTGCTCAGGACGGCTCTGCGGAAAAAGTCTTGCTTGATGCGCCGCTCCGTCATGACTTGTCTGGTTTCGCCGGTGAAATCCGCCATTCCGCCGGATGCGATATCGCTGTCGGCACTCACGCTTACTGTGCCCTGACCGGGGCGAATTGCCTCTCGTAGGCGCGAGCATTCCAACGCCAGCCCCTCCCAATCGGCATGAAACTCGTCCCAAACCTCGCGATCCGCGCTCGACGCATTGCCGAGGCCCTTGCGGCCGCTGCCAGTGATCGCGGGATCGAGGCTCGCGAAATTGACGAGCTTCATTGCGACAGCGGACGGCGTACGCTCGATCAGTTCGGCCAATTGGGCAATTTCGGGAGTTCGGTAATGCAGTTTGCCGAATGGGATCTGGCAATACAGATGAAAAGCGAGCTTGAGTTGCTCCTTGGTCCAACGGCCACTACTCATGATGTCCTTCGGTAGCGTAACAGGCATCTGCACCGGTGCGCCCTCGCGTACGGGTACATAAGAACCTATGAGTTTAGCCGACCACGCCGTCATTGGGGTACGACTGTGGCATCCGACAGCAGCCGGCATGCCTGACTATCCGACACCGGAATCCTGAGCGTTATCGGAGAAAGCCCTTCCGCGCGCGCGCACGCGGGTCAGGCGCCGCGGGTTCGAGCCTTCTCCATGCCATACGAGAATCTCGGAGCCGTCCTTGTAATAGCGTGCCGAAAGGGTTCAGGCGATGCTGTTCGGATAGACAAGGCCGAATCCGAAGCCGTTGCCAGCCGCCTTGTGCTTCGCTGCATAGTTCTGCAGATACTTCCAGAGCTTGTCCGTCAGGGTGTACTTTGCAGGCACGCGCCCGTTGCCATGGTCGAAATAGTTGTTGCCGTCCGCCTCGATCCACGGTTCGGTGCCGTCGGTCTTATGCAGTATGTGACTGATAACGGTTCGTCCCTTGGGTGGGAGGGGGACCGCATCGAAGTCGAAAGGGACATACTCGCGAAATCCGACGATGATGATCCGCTCGCGGTGCTGTGGAGTGAAGTGGGCACCGTCAATTATGCGGTAGTGGATGTGATAGCCGAGGTCCTGCAGGGAGCGGCGAATCACGTCGAAGGTACGCCCCTTGTCGTGCGAGGTCAGGTTCTTCACGTTCTCTAGCAGAAAGGCGCGCGGGCGCTTCTTCTCGATGATGCGGCAGACATCAAAGAACAGAGTGCCCTGCGTTTCGTCGTGGAAACCGTGCGCGCGGCCAAGTGCATTCTTCTTGCTCACACCTGCAATCGAAAATGGCTGACAGGGGAAGCCGGCGAGCAGTACGTCGTGGTCGGGTACACACTCGGCCTCAATCTTCGTGATATCGCCCGCGATGAGGTGGCCGTCATGAAAGTTCTCAGCGTAGGTCTTCTGCGCATAGCTATCCCACTCGCTTGTGAATACGCACCGACCTCCAATACCTTCAAAGGCGGCACGGATGCCACCGATGCCAGCGAATAGATCGATGAATCGGAAGCCTGAGCTGTCCGCCTTTGGAGCGCCGAAGGGCAGGAAAAGCTGCCGTAAAGCGTGGGCGGCGTACGGCTTGGGTTGGGTTTCACGAGCTTCCCAGCGGCGGATGGTTTTTTACGTCGACGTCCAGGAACTTCGCGATCTCGGCTTGAGTGTGATGCTGGCGGGCAACAGCCAGGTACTGAAATACAGCATCGATATCCATGTCTGGTCCGGTCCGCAGTTCCGTCACCATGTTCGCTACCTTGTTAGCCGTTGGGAACAGTAGCGGACACCACGCCCTCTTTTGATGCCCAGCAAGCCTATTCTTCAACCCCTTGATTTGTATATATTTACAGCATGCAAATCAAGAGAGGTACGTCGATGTGGGACGTGGCTATGAGAGCGAGCACCAGATCACGCGAGTCGGTTGTGATCGGGTAAGCGTGAAAAGGGGCCAAACCCGATTTTCCGGAGTACAGGATTGGTGCTCGATAGTTCCACCGAAATGAAAGCCCCCGTTTAGGCCCGAAGCGCGCTTAGCGACCGCATTTGACCAGATCGCAGCTGGTCGGTCAGCAGTACCTCTCCGACCATTCAGACTGATCAGCAGGCGCAACCTACAACGCTCGCCGCTGCTCCAGCAGGAATGGCCGGTCGATATGCTCGGCCAGTTCCTCAATAACCGCCTCCGAAACCCCCTGCGCGACAAAATGCGCGCGCCAGTCGTCGACGACCCGCGCCACCCTGCAGGCTTCCGCCAATGCCCCCTGTGGCGTCAGCCAGTAATGCGCAGCCGCGCTCAGCGCGTTCTCGATCGACGATTGCGCGCCCTGCGTTCCGACCGCCATCGCCTGGTAGCCCAGCGAATGGCCGATGGGCAGGACGTCGAACGCCGGCGCCAGGACGTATTGCTGGTTCGCCCGGACCAGCAATACGTGGTTCTTCTCGTGGTCGTCGGTGTTGTCGATGAGGATGTTGAACACCAGGCGCCGGAATAGCTCGTGCATCTGGGCACGGTTGGACTCGGCCACGCCGCGCCGCCGGAGCAGAAGGGCGAGGTTGGGGTAGGACGCTTCGACGCCTGCCGCCTTCAGGGCGACGTTCGCGGACAGGGCGTGCACACGGCATCCCGACTCGCGGTCGAAACGACGGATCGCGACGGCGGCGCCGTTCCTGAACCGGACGGGCCTTGTCTCGGCGACGGTGATCCCGGCTTTCGCGGCCAGCGTCATCGCCGCATGCTCGATCAGGGGCTCTTCCGGCCGGTCATCCTCGGCGAACTTGAGCACCCACTCCGCGCCTTCCAGCTGAAGCAAGGCCTTCGGGCGGGCGCCGCCCATCGTGACGCCGGGGGCGATCAGTTTCCTTTGAGCTTCGTCGATCGGCTCCCTGGCCAGCACGCGACGGACGACCTCGTGCACGGCATCGACGTCGGCGAGTTTCGGCAAGGGGCCGATTTGACGGGGGAGATAGGCGGATTGGGAACTCGACACACCCAGCGCGCCGAAGCGGTCGTCGCCGGCGTAGTACAGGAACTCCAGGAGGGACAGCCGCGGTGGGCGGTCCACGAGGCGGATCACGCGCTCGCCCCAGCGGTCCGGCCGGGCATCGTCGACGGCGCCGGCAGCGGTGTCCTTTTCCTTCGGGAAGTGCTCGATGTCGCGGAGGGGAAGGTCCTCGCTGAGCGCAAAGCCGTGCCTGAGCCAGGACGCGGCGTAGCGCAGGGAGACGGCGCGGCGACCCATGACCAGATTGAGTTCCCCGACCAGGACGGGGACTTCCGGATTGCCCAGATACCAAAGATGGAGCGTATCGGGCAGCGGTGCGGCCGGGCTCATCAGATCCCTTCCTTCTTGCCCGCGAGTACCGCGCGCGCGCTTCGCGTCCGGGTCGCACGCAGGCGGCTCGCCTGACGGACGTCGGACTCCAGCGCCCGCAGGTCCTTGCCCGGCTCGGCGAGCTCGGCAAGACCGCCGGATAGCCCGAGCAGCCAGAGCGCAGTGGCATAGACACCCATCCTGACGGTGGGATCGCCTTGTTCGAGGCGGATCAGCGTCGGGACCGACACCCCCAGGCGTCCCGCCCATTGCTTCTGGGATTCCTTGCGGCGCAGGCGTGCCAGCGCAAGCTGCTCGCCCAGCGTCTGCAGCGAGGCCGTCACTTCGGGAGGCAGGGAGTCGAGGGCGAGGGAGGATTTCGACATCACATACACTTTATCTGAGCGGCCGATTTATCAAAGTATATGTTACGTCGTGGCTTTATCAACCCGGCAAATGGGAGAGCGTTGGTTCTCAAGGCACTCCCATCATCCGGCACTGAAGCGCCGACGATACTCGCCGGGGCTGAGGCCCACGATCCGCGTGAAAACCTTGCGAAAAGCCCCGGGGTCCCCGTAGCCGACCTCCCAGGCGACCCGCTCGATCGGCAGGCGGCTGGCCTGCAGCATCTCGCGCGCGCGGCCCACGCGCAGGCGCTGACAGTACTCCGTGCTCGTCATGCCGGTAGCCTTCTGGAAGCGTCGCAGAAAGGTGCGTTCCTCCATGCCGGCGCGCTGTGCGAGCTCGGCGAGGGTCACGTCCCTGGCGCCTGTCTCGTGAAGCCAGTGTTGCACGGCGAGCACGGCGGAGTCGCCGTGTGCCAGCCGTGGCGCGAAGGCGCTGTAATAGCGTTGCTGGCGTCCCGGCGGATCGACCAGGAGCATCTTTGCGGTGTCGATCATGAGCGCGGCGCCCAGATAGCGATCCACCAGCCGCAGTCCCAGGTCCGTCCACGCCATGACGCCGCCGGCGGTGATGATGTCGTCGGCATCGATGATGAGCTGGTCGATGTCCAGATGGACGTCCGGAAAGCGGGCCCGGAAACGCTCCTCATAGTGCCAGTGAGTGGTGATGGTGCGCCCGGCGAGCAGGCCGGTTTCGCCGAGCAGGAAGGCGCCGGCGCACACGGACGCCAGCGTGACTCCGTCGCGGTGCTGCGCCCGCAACCAGTCGATGTACGGTGCCGCCGACGCGGTCGAGACGGGCTCTTCCAGACTGGGTGGCAGGATCAACACCTTCAACGTACTGCAGGCATCGGGATGGGAATCCTGGACGCGCACCGGCGCGCCATCGCCGGCCTGCCGTTGCCAGTGGCTGACACGCAGTACCGGCATGCGGGGTGTTCTCCGATCGCCGGCGATTCGCTGCGCGGAAACGAACAGGTCGGTGAGGCCGAGCGCCGCCGCCATTTGCGCACCGGGGTAAAGCAGGATGCCGATCTCGATGATGTGCTCAGCCGGCATGTGTCGATATCACCTTCGAAGATGTCGTTAGCGCCACTTACCAGCATGCCGCTCATGGACAAAGATATCCATACCCTTTCTCGCAGTACTTTCAACGGAGCCATCATGAGCAAGCGCGCTGTGGTCGTCATCGACCTGCAAAACGAATATTCGCCGTCGGGCAAGCTGCCCCTGACCGGTATCGAGGCGGCCGTCGCCAATGCCGCGAAAGTGATCGCCGATGCCCGCGCCCGCGGGATTCCCGTCATTCATGTCCGCCACGAGTTCGCCCGGGGGGAGAAGCCGGTCTTCGTTCCCGGCTCGAGCGGGGCGGAAATCCAGGCCGAGGTTGCGCCTCTGGAAGGCGAGCCCGTCATCGTGAAGAACCACGTCAATTCATTCCGCGAAACGGAGCTCGAGCGCCTGCTCGACGAGCGGGACGTGCAGGAGGTGGTCGTCGTCGGCGCGATGAGCCACATGTGTGTCGATGCGGCTGTACGCGCGGCGGCGGATCTGGGCTATTCCGTCAGCGTGATCCACGACGCCTGCGCGACCCTCGACCTGGAGTTCGGTGGCGTGAAGGTGCCGGCAGTACAGGTGCATGCAGCCATGATGGCCGCCCTGGCGTTTGCCTACGCCACCCTCAAGTCGACCGAGGAGTATCTGGCCGGCTGAAGTCCGGCGAAGTGACGGCTTCAGGAACAGGTCCGGGGTCGCCGGGAAGGCCTCGGTGACCTGTTTCATCGGTCCGGTCGCTGCTCCGTCCGATCGCGTTACCACTGCGGCCTGCTCACGTTCTCGGCGAAGGCGGAGAACATGAGGTTGAAGCTGAGGCTCACCCGCTCGTGTTCGCTGCCGTTGGCGTCGACGGAGTGCTGCAGGTAGGACGGGAACATCAACAGCGTGCCGTTCGTGACGCTCACGACGACCTGGTCGGTATTCTCGGCGGTGAGTTCGACGACCGGCGGCCGGATGAGGGCGGTCTGGGGGCGCGGGTCGTGGAAGTTGATCGTGTCGGCGCCGGGCGATGTGCGCAGGTAATAGACGCCGCTCAGGAAGTTGTTCGGGTGCATGTGCATCGCGTGCGCGGCGCCCGGGGCGAGGATGTTGGCCCAGCAGCCGGTGATCTCGACGGCGTCGTAGCCGGTACGCAGGAATCGCAGCACGCTCTTCGCCACGCTGTCGATGCACGCGACAAGCTCCGCGAATTCCGCGCGGCGGTGCAGCGTCTGCACGGACTGCCAGCCCTGGCCGGGTGCGAGCGGCGCCGCGTCGCGCCGTAGCTCGTCCAGCACCGCCAGCAGCTTCACGCCCATCGGTTCGTGCAGCTCCGCTTTCAGCTGCACCTTCCACACCAGCGTGGCAAACATCGGAAAGACATCCGAGGCGCCCCAGCGGTTGATCTCTTGCACCATGACGCGACTTCCCTTCGAAGCCAATCGCAAGCAT
Source organism: Aromatoleum toluvorans (assembly GCF_012910905.1). Lineage (GTDB taxonomy): Bacteria > Pseudomonadota > Gammaproteobacteria > Burkholderiales > Rhodocyclaceae > Aromatoleum > Aromatoleum toluvorans. The sequence continues at coordinate 203,723 of NZ_WTVN01000002.1, read as the reverse complement.
GCGGGGACACGTTTTCGGAGCGGCGTTGCCTGCGACGCCGTGACCGTGGATGGGCGAAGCGAGCCTGCCGCGCATGCCGACAGCGACCGGCGCACGAGCCCGCACGCCCCGAACCGCGCATCATTCGATCATGCGGTAGAACTCCCACCGCATTTCAATATAGATCCGCGCGAGCCTCGGGGCTGGCGCCGCGCATAGGGCGTGCGACAGACCGCACCCCTGCCCGGCCCCAGCCGGCGAAACCGGAACCGTGCCCGAATCTTCCCGAGCCACGACTCGGCGCCGCATGCGAACGGCTGCTAAGCTGTTCCGGACATATCCGGCGTTGTCCGGCAGGATCCCCGCATGAAGACCTTGCTGATCGTCTATCACTCCATGACCGGCGGCACGCTGCAGATGGCGCGCGCGGCCGCCGCCGGTGCCGCCGCGGACGGGGCCGTCGCGGTGCGGCTGCTGCATGCGAGCGAGGCCGGCGCCGACGACGTGGTGGCGGCGGACGGCTACATCTTCGCGACGCCGGAGAACCTCGCGGCCATTTCGGGCCAGATGAAGGACTTCTTCGATCGCACCTACTATGCGGCGCTGGACCGCATCAACGGCCGGCCCTACGCGACGCTCGTGTGCGCGGGCAGCGACGGCAGCAACGCGGTGCGGCAGATCGACCGCATCGCGACCGGTTGGCGGCTGAAGCCGGTCGCCCCGGCCTTGATCGTCTGCACCCATGCTCAGACGCCGGAGGAGATCCTGCGGGAAAAACACATCGAAGCGGCGGAACTCGACCACTGCAAGGAACTGGGCGCCGGGATCGCGGCCGGCCTGGCGCTGGGGATCTTCTGACCCCCCTCGGGCGACCGCAGGGCCGCAGCCGACGCGCGAGGTCCGCGTTTTCAGCAGAACCGGTGCGCTGGCGACGCCCGTGACGATAAGCGGCGATGCGGGGCCGTGCTTTCCACGCAAGCGGCGCCGCTACGGGACGACAGGTGGCGGCGTCAGTCCATCGTCGAAGTTGACGAGGCAGTTCAATCGGCCGCCGCACATCACCGCGTCGGCGAGCAGCGCGGCATCGTCGAGATATTCCGGCGGACTGTGCAGCGGGATGCGTACGAGCTGGCCGAGGAGAAGTCCCGGCTCCGCGGCGATGGTGCCCACGAGCGGCGGAAGCGGTCCGCGGGTCGGAAAGATGTCGGTCGCGGAGGAGGGTGCCGGTGATGGGTCCGCCACCGTCGTCGGCGCCGGCGCGGCGATCAGGCTGCAAAAGATCGACATCGAGCCGTTGTAGCGGCACGCCCACACGGTGTCGATGTCGCTCGCCGCGGCGGCGGCAAGCGAGGTCGCCGCGAAAAGCACGACGATCGCTCGAATCAAGCGTTTCAACTGAGTCTCCCGGTTGCCGCTTGTATTCTAGTAATTCTCCTGGCATGACCCGAGGAACTCCGACACGCTCGCGCGCGCTTTGCCGGAGGGAGCGGCGGCGGGAAGCCGGACGGCTCAGGCGGCCGCGCGCGAGCGCGCGCGGGCGAGGTAGTCGGCGAATTCTTCCGGCGGCATGGGGCGGCCGAAATGATAGCCCTGGGCTTCGTCGCAGTTCAGGCGGCGGAGCTGCTCGACCAGCTCTCCGCGCTCGACGCCTTCGGCGATCGTGCCGAGCCCGAGACCGTGTGCCATCTGCACGATGGCGCGCACCAGCGCGCAGCTGTCGGCGTTCGAGTCCATGTCGCGGACGAAGGACTGGTCGATCTTCAGCTTGTCGAAGGCGAAGCGCTTCAGGTAGGCGAGGTTGGAGTAGCCGGTGCCGAAATCGTCGATCGACAGCCGCAGTCCGAGCGCCTTGAGCCGCGTCACGGCCTGCGACACGGCGTCGACGTCGCCGATCAGGATGGATTCGGTCAGTTCGAGTTCGAGGAGCGCCGGATCGAGTCCGCTTTCGGCGAGGGCGTCCGCGACCGTGCGGACGAGGTCGCCGTGGCGGAACTGCACGACCGACAGGTTCACCGCGACCACGATGGGCGGCAGCCCCGCCTCCTGCCAGGCGGCGGCCTGACGGCAGGCTTCGCGCAGCACCCAGGCACCGATGGGCACGATGAGGCCGCTGTCTTCGGCGAGCGGAATGAAGCGCGCCGGCGACACGAGGCCCAGTTCCGGCTGTTGCCAGCGGATGAGGGCTTCGGCGCCGATGACGGCTCCGCTGCGCAGGTCGAGCTGCGGCTGGTAGTGCAGCCGCAGCTCCTTGCGCTCGATGGCGTTGTGCAGCTTGCCCAGCAGGCGCATGCGCTCCAGCGCGTCGGCCTGCATGCTGGCGTCGAAGAAGCGGTAGGTGTTGCGTCCGGCCGCCTTGGCGACGTAGGTCGCGGTATCGGCGTTCTTGAACAGCGTGTCGAAATCGCGCCCGTCGCGCGGGAACACCGAAATGCCGATCGAGACGGTGCTGACCAGCTCGTGCGCCTCGACGGCCACCGGGCGGGCGAACTCGACCAGCAACTGCCGCGCCAGCGCCGCAGGTACGGCATCGTCGTCGCCCCCCTCGACAAGGATCAGGAACTCGTCGCCGCCGAAACGGCAGCAGCCACGCTCGTCCGCCGCCAGCTGGCGCACGCGCGCGCCGATCTGGCGCAACAGCGCATCGCCGACGACGTGGCCGAGCGTGTCGTTGATCACCTTGAAGTTGTCGAGGTCGAGATAGACGAGCGCGCACGCACGCCCGTGCAGCGCGGCGCGTTGCAGCGCGCTGCGCACGTGCTGCTCGAACAGCAGCTTGTTCGGCAAGCCGGTGAGCTGGTCGTAGTGCGCCAGATGCTCGATGCGCGCCATCGACGCCTTGCGTTCGGTGATGTCGCGCACGAAGCAGAAACAGCACGGCTGCATCGTGTGGTTCACGTAATTGACGCTGACCTCGATGTCGCGGAGGCTTCCGTCGGCGCGCCGCCAGCGGCTGTCGAAGCGCGCCGACCCCGCCGCGGCGATGTCCTGCATGAAGGCCTGCAGCCGCGTCTCGTCGAATTCCGCCTCGACGTCGAGAATGCGCATCGCCAGCAGCCGCTCGCGCGGGTAGCCGCTCAGCTCGCAGGTCGCGTCATTCACCTCCAGGAAGCGGCCATCCGACGCGATCACGACGAGCGCGTCCATCGAGGTGCGGATCATCAGGCCGTAGCGCGCCTCGGCGAGGCGCAGTTCGGTGATGTCGGTGAAGATCGCGCCGGTGCCGGCGACCTTGCCCTCATCGTCGAACACCGGAAAGCGGACGGTCTCGAAGCTGCGCTCGGCCGCGACGCCGCGGATCGGCTCGACCATCACCAGCGGCGCGCCGCTCGCGCGCACCTGCCGGTCGTTGTGATCGAGCGCGCGCGCCGCGTCCTCGGACAGCAGGTCGAACACCGTCTTGCCGAGCACCGCGTCGCGCGATTGCCCGAAGAAGCGCTCGAACGCCCGGTTGACCAGGGTGTATCGCCCCTCGAGATCCTTCAGCAGGGTGATCGACGGCGAATTCTCGATGAACGCGGTGTTCAGCGCCTGGCTCGCGCGCAGCCGGGCCGTGCGCTCGGCGACCTCGGATTCGAGGTTGCGCTGGTGCTGGCGCAGTTCGCGGAACAGCAGGTTGAAAGGCTTGATCAGGCCGGTGACCAGCACGGCACGGTAGAGGAACCACGTCGATATGCCAAGAAGATAGTGCCCGATCTCGTTGGCCGCGCCGAAGACGCTCACGTAGCGGGTGAAGGCGAGCTCGCTGAGCGCGCCGAAGAGCAGCGACAACATCAGCAACCGGACGACGACATCGTCGAAACGGGCGCGCTCGCGGTACAGCACGGCCGCGGCCGCGACGAAGATGCCGACGATGACGTACTCGCTGACGACCTTGAACGGCGTGAGCCCCTGGTTCTCGACGAAGCAATCGGGGAAATAGCCGGCGAAGACGGCACCGGCGAGCAGCGTGCCGACGCTCGCATAGGCACCCGCGAGGATGCCCGGACGCATCCGGATGCGGAGCGTGAGCGCGGCAAACAGGAAGGAAGCGCTCTCGACGTAGCGGAACGCAATCCACAGCTGGGTGGGCAGGTTCGCGTTCTGTCCGGGAAATATCCCCAGCCCCTTGTAGGTCAGCGCATGCAGCAGTTCCAGCGCCGCGACGGTCAGCGACGAAATGCCGATGATGCGCAGGAAGTTGCTCGCGCTCCAGCGGCGCGTATGCCAGGCGAGGACGAACACCGCGCCCAGGACGATGACGCGGAGCATCTCGATGACGGTATGGAACAGCACGTAATCGTGCTTCGCCACCGCATGCAGCAGGCCGATCGCGAGCGCGAGCCCGAGCAGCTGCGGCAGACCCGGCAGGCGGTTGTCGCCGGGAGGAAGGGGAGCGTCTGGCCTCGGGCTGGTCACGGTCATGTACCGTCGGGTAATACCACTGATGATGCCGTGGAAATATGCACATCTTACCAGCCCGGCATCAGCCGCGAGCGTGCGCGGGCGCCGCTGCGGGCGTTCCCGCCCCGCCGGCCTGTCCGCGAAACGTCGCAGCCTTCGTCATGATTTCGCGAGGATTGACGCACCCCCCGCAGTCCGGGCTATAATCCGCGCCCTTTCGTGTTCTTCACCGACGGCCCCGCGCCGGCGCGGGAAGGCGACGAAGCCTTGGTGGTGAAATTGGTAGACACGCTATCTTGAGGGGGTAGTGTCGAAAGACGTGCGAGTTCGAGTCTCGCCCAAGGCACCATTCAGCAGTTCCAGGCAGTCCGATAGAGGCCAGAAAACCTAAGCAGCGCAAGGGTTCTGGCCTTTTTCATGTCCACGGCCGTCCGACGAATCCGGCGCCTCTCGGGGGCATGACTGGGGGCACCCGCCTTCTTCGCCGCGGCGATGCCCTCATCCCGTGCCGCTAGGCCACCGCGAACGCCTCCGCGACGGCGGCGCACACGATGCGCCCTTCATGGATGTTCACGCCGGCGGCAAGATGCGGGTCCGTCTCCGTCGCGCGTTGCCAGCCCTTGTCGGCGAGCGCGAGGACGAAGGGCAGGGTCGCGCTGTTGAGGGCGAAGGTCGATGTGCGCGCGACCGCGCCGGGCATGTTGGTCACGCAGTAATGCACGACGCCGTCGACGACGTAGGTCGGATCGGCGTGCGTCGTCGGATGGCTGCTCTCGAAGCAGCCGCCCTGGTCGATCGACACATCCACCAGCACCGAACCGGGCTGCATGCGCGCCAGCCACTCGCGCAGCACCAGCCGGGGCGCGCGCGCGCCGGGGACGAGCGCCGCGCCGATCGTGAGGTCGGCCTTCAGCACCAGCGATTCGATCGCCCCGCCGGTGGCATGGCGCGTGCGGATGCGGCCGGCGAAGAGTTCATCCAGCCGGCGCAGGCGGTCGAGCGAGGGATCCGCGACGGTGACGTCGGCACCCAGGCCGACGGCCATGCGCGCGGCGTTGTAGCCGACCACGCCGCCGCCGAGGATCGCGACGCGGGCGGGCGCGACGCCGGGCACGCCGCCGAGCAGCACGCCCGATCCGCCACGCGGCTTCTCGAGGCAGCTCGCGCCGGCCTGGATCGCCATGCGGCCGGCGACCTCGCTCATCGGCGCGAGCAGCGGCAGGCCGCCCGACGGGCTGGTGACCGTCTCGTACGCGATCGCGGTGGCCCCGGAGGCGAGCAGCAGGCGCGTCTGCTGCGGGTCCGCGGCGAGATGGAGATAGGTGAACAGCACCTGGCCGGGACGCAGCAGCGCGCATTCCTGCGGCTGCGGTTCCTTGACCTTGACGATCAGTTCGGCGCGGGAAAAGACTTCTTCCGCGGTGTCGGCGAGTTCGGCGCCCTCGGCGCGATAGTGCTCGTCGGGCAGGCCGATGGCGGCCCCCGCGCCTTTCTCCACCACCACCCGATGGCCGCGGGCGACGAGTTCGCGCACGCTGTGCGGCGTCGCGCCGACCCGGTATTCGTGCGTCTTGATTTCCTTCGGGATTCCGATGTGCATGATCGTGGGTCCGCTGGAAGGCAGGCATCCCGCCTGCGGGGTGCGGCGTCCATGATGAGCGCGCAGGCGCCCGCCTGTCCATGCTGCATCACAGCACGAATGTCCCTGCCCGATCCGGGTAAGTGTGGCAGTATTACGAAAGTGCTAAATGCGCGCGTCCTGAACGCGGCGGCACGGTGATCTGCGGATTTCCTTGCATACGATTGCCTGTTAGCCTGTTCCGGCTGCACGAACAATCCGACCACCAGCTGTCAGCGACAAAGATGACACTCCGGCAAGGTTTCGAACGCGTTTCGCCCACCGATATCCGCCTCGGCGAGCCTCTTCCCTACGCGGTGTATGACGGCTCCGGGATGCTGTTGCTGCAGGCCGGCTTCGTCATCAACACCGCGAAGCAGCGCGACGTGCTGATCGCGAACGGCTGTTTCATCAGCAACGAGGTCCCGCACGCGCAGCCGGCGCACCCGCCGCTGCCGCTGGCCGCAGTGAGCGAGGAGCACAGCTCGTTCGAGATGTTCGACCTGCTCAAGCTGCGCTTGAAGCGCACCTTCGACCTGTACAAGAGCGCCAGCCTGGGCGACGAGTTCGTGCCGCGCATCGAAGGCATCGCGCTGACGATCCAGGAGGCGTGCACGCACGACACCGACTCCGCGCTCGCCAACCTGCACCTCGACTACGACAGCTCGTACGCGGTGATCCACCACCTGCAGGCGGCGATGCTGTGCGAGCTGATCGGCAAGAAGCTGGGCGTGCCGGACGAGGCGCGCCTGCCGCTGATCAAGGCGGGCCTCACGCACGACATCGGCCTGCTCGACATCCAGGACGTGCTCGACCAGCAGCTCGCGCCGCTGACGCCGTTGCAGAAGGAGCGCATCAGGCGCCATCCGGTCGACAGCGAATCCATCCTGATGTCGCTGGGCGTGCGCGAGGCGACCTGGCTCGATCCGGTGCGTCATCACCATGAACGGCTCGACGGCAGCGGCTACCCCGACGGCAGTTCGGGCGACGCGATCAGCCTGCCGACGCGCGTGCTGGCGATCGCCGACATCTACAGCGCGATGGTGCGCGACCGGCCCTACCGCAAGGCGATGGTGTCCACCGAGGCGATGCGCAAGCTGATGCTGGAACAGGGCTCGGCCACCGACAACCGCCTGATCGGCATGATGATCAAGGAGATCGGCGTGTTCCCGCCCGGTGCGACGGTGCGGCTCGCGAACGGGGAAATCGCCGTCGTGAAGAAGCGCACGGCGAATACCGCGTGCCCGCTGGTATTTTCCTTCGTCCGGGCCGACGGCATGCCGATGCTTACGCCGATGCAGCACGATACCGCACGGGAAGATTGCCGCATCGAAGGCATGGTGCCGTTTTCCAGCCACCGCGGCGCCGTCGTGGTGCTGCGCGGCCTGTGGCACCGCCATTGAGGACGACACCGATGAACCGCTTCGAGTGGAAGGTCGAGTATTCGGTCGATGACGCCGAAATCGACCGGCAGCACGCGGAACTGATCGCGATCATCAACGAGCTGGCCGACCAGCTGTGCGGCGAGGGCCCGTCGGGCGGTGCGCGCAGCGTGTTCGACCATCTCGCGCATTACGTGACGACGCATTTCGCCTACGAAGAAGGGCGTCTCGCGCAGGCCGGCTACCCGGACGAGCGGATCGCCGAGCACCAGGTCGAGCACAACGCGATCCTGCGGCAGCTGCAGGGGTTCGAGCGTGTGTTCGAAAGCGGCGACGCCACGGCGCTGCAGGAGATGATGCCGTTCCTGTATGGCGAATGGCTCATTCATCACATCTGCGGCACCGACAAGGAATACGTGCCCTGGCTCACGGGCAGCCGCTGACGCGGGTTCCGGGCAGCGCCCAAAACGGGCACTGGCGCCGCGCCGTGAAATGCGCGCCATCATGACAATCCGATTGCACGGGGACTAGAATGGACCGGTGACCATCGCGCAGCTCCTATCGCCATGCTCCGCCTCCCCGATCGCTACTACTGGGTGCTTCCGCTCGGGGCATGGACGGTGCTTGTCGCGCTGTCGCTGGCGCTGATGCTGCACCATGGCGACAACGCCGCCTATGCGACGGCGCGCCAGCAGGGCCGCGACATCTTCCGCATGATCGAGGCAATGCGCCTGTGGAACTCGCGCGCCGGCGGCGTGCTCATGCGCCAGAGCGAAACGACCCCGCCGAACCCGTACCTGGAACTGCCCGAGCGCGATCCGGTGACGACCTCGGGCATCCCCCTCACCACCGTCAATCCTGCCTACATGACGCGCCAGATGGCCGGCATGATCGAGCAGGAAAGCGGCATCCGCATCCACATCACGAGCCTGCGCCCGATCAACCCCAACAATATCGCCGACCCGTGGGAGACGCAGGCGCTGCAGGCCTTCGAGCAGGCCGGCGAGAAGGAGCGCAGCGAGATCCTGGACGAGGGGGGCGGCCCGCTGATCCGCTACATGGCGCCGCTGTTCGTGCGCGAGGAATGCCTCAAGTGCCACCAGAAGCAGAACTACCGCGTCGGCGACGTGCGTGGCGGCATCAGCGTGTCGATCCCGGCGGCGGATTTCGTCGCGCGCGCCGAGGGGTCGCGCCGCCAGCTCCTCGTCACGCACGCGGCCGTGTGGGCATTCGTCGCGCTGATGCTGACGATCTACCTGCGCCAGTATCGCCTGCAGTGGGCCAGCCTCAAGACGCTCACGGCAACCCTCGAGGAGCGCGTGCAGGAGCGGACTGCGAGGCTGGAGAAGGAAACCGCGGCCCATCGCGCGAGCGAACTCGACGCACGGGCACACCACCAGCGCTTCCTCGACCTCGTGAACACCACCGACGGCATCGTGTGGGAGGCGGACGCGAACACCTTCGTCTTCACCTTCGTCAGCCGCAAGGCCGAGACCCTGCTCGGCTACCCGGTGCAGGACTGGGAGAAGCCGGGCTTCTGGGTCGGGCACCTGCACCCCGAGGATCGCGAATGGGCGTCGCAGTATTGCGCGGCGTGCACCGGCCGGCTCGAACCGCATCGCTTCGAATACCGCTTCATCGCCGCGGACGGCCGCATCGTGTGGCTGGAGGACATCGTCACGGTGGTCGCGGAAGACGGCCTGCCGAAGCTGCTGCGCGGCCTGATGGTCGATATCACGACGCGCCGCGAGGCCGAACTCGAAGTGCGCCACCTCACGCAGCGGCTGACGCTGGCGACGCGCGCGGCGCACATCGGCATCTGGGAATACGAGCCGGACACCGGCAAGGTCGTCTGGGACAGCACGATGCACGACCTCTTCGGTCTCGCGCCGAACGAGTTCCACGGCCGCATCGACGACATCACGGCCCTGATCCTGCCCGAGGACATCCCGCACGTCACCACGCTGCTCGACGAAACCCTGCGCACCGGCAGCGACTTCGTCACCACCTTCCGCATCCTGCGCCACGGCACCGAGATCCACCACATCGACGCCAACGCCGTCCTGGTGCCCGGCAACAGCCACAAGCCGGCGCGCCTCATCGGCGTCAATCGCGACGTCACCGAGCGCAAGCGCAACGAGCAGGAACTGCTGCGCCTGGCGACCACGGACGTGCTGACCGGCTGCTACAACCGCGGCTACCTGCAGCGCATGCTGGAGATGGAAATCGACCGCGCGCGGCGTCACGGCCACGCGCTGTCGCTGCTGATGTACGACCTCGACCACTTCAAGAACGTCAACGACACCTGGGGCCACGGCGTCGGCGACCAGGTGCTGGCGCGCAGCGCGGTCGTCGTGCGCGACACGATCCGCCGCACGGACACGCTGGCGCGCTGGGGCGGGGAAGAGTTCATGGTGCTGTGCCCGCACACCTCGGCGGCAGACGCCAGGGTGCTCGGCGAGCGCGTGCAGCAGGCCTTGCGCGAGCACCCGACGCCACCCGCCGGGGTCGTCACCGCGAGCGTCGGCGTCGTCACGCTGCGCCCCGAGGACGACGCCGACACCCTGCTGAAACGCGCCGACGACCTGATGTACCGCGCCAAGCAGGCCGGCCGCGACAACGTGTGCTGCGACGACTGCCCCTGAGCGCGCCCCCGCTCAGCCCAGGCCCGCGACGGCCCGGTACTGCGCGGCGGCGTCCACCAGCCATTCGCGGAAGGCCAGCAGCGACGCCGATTCGGCCTTGCGTTCGGGAATGATGAGGTAGTAGGCCCGGGCGCTGAGGTAGACGTGATCGCAGGGGATCACGAGGCGACCGCTGTCGAGCTCCTCACGGATCAGGAAAGGCGGGATCAGCGCCACCCCCATGTCCTGCATCGCCGCCTGCGCGAGCATCGAGAACAGCTCGTAGCGCGTGCCGGTCATGTCGTGCGCGACCTGAATTCCGAGCGAACCGAACCACTCGCGCCAGCCGTAGGGCCGCGTCGACTGCTGCAGCAGCGGCAGCGCGGCGATCTCGGCCGGCGTGAGCCTGGCGCGGCCCGCGAGCCGGCGCGGGCTGCACACCGGCGTCGGATTCTCGCGCATCAGGAAATGCGCCTCGGTGCCGGGCCAGCCGGCGTCGCCGAAATACAGCGCGGCGTCGAACTCGGTGTCGGCGAACAGGAAGGGCCGCGTGCGGTTGTTCATGTTCACGGTGACGTCGGGGTGCTGCGACAGGAATTCGCCCAGGCGCGGCAGCAGCCAGCGCGTCGCGAAGGTCGGCATCACCGCCAGCTCGATCGTCGCGCCGCGGCCGTGGTGGGCCATCAGCGACAGGGTGTCGCGCTCCATCGCGTCGAGGCGCGCACCGATCTGGCGGCTGTAGGACAGGCCCGCCTCGGTCAGCGTCACGCCGCGCTTGGTGCGGCGGAACAGGCGCAGCCCGAGGAAGTCTTCCAGCGACGCGATCTGGCGGCACACCGCGCTTTGCGTCAGCGCCAGCTCCTCGGCCGCGCGCGTGAAGCTCTCGTGCCGCGCGGCACGCTCGAACGCGAGCAGCGAGGCAGTGCTGGGGATCTTGCGGCGCATCGAAATCTCCCGAAAAGTGCGCAATCCGCATACGTAAGGCGGGATGGAATCCGGCCGCAGCGACGATTGAAAGGGACGATGGCCGGATTTCATCCTGCCCTACGGTATCTGCGCTGTTACCAAGTGCGTTTTACGCACAAGCTACCACGAATTTTTCGTTTGTCGCATGGTACTGCGCTGAACTAGAGTTCAGTCACCGACCAGAGCCGGGTGGTCCCGGCCCACGACCAAACGCCGCATTGAGGAGATTTCACATGGCAAGCAACCGCGTCACTTTCGACTGGGCCGACCCCCTGTATCTCGACAGCCAGCTCACCGAGACTGAGCGCCTGGTGCGCGACAGCGCCCGCGCCTACTGCCAGGAGCGTCTGCTGCCGCGCGTGCAGGAAGCCTTCCGCCACGAGAAGACCGACCCGGCGATCTTCCGCGAGATGGGCGAACTGGGCCTGCTCGGGCCGACCATCCCCGAGCAGTACGGCGGCGCCGGCATGAACTACGTCGCCTACGGCCTGATCGCGCGTGAAGTCGAGCGCGTCGATTCCGGCTACCGCTCGATGATGAGCGTGCAGTCCTCGCTCGTGATGGTGCCGATCAACGAATTCGGCACCGAAGCGCAGAAGCAGAAGTACCTGCCCAAGCTCGCGACCGGCGAATGGATCGGCTGCTTCGGCCTGACCGAGCCGAACCACGGCTCCGACCCCGGCAGCATGGTCACGCGCGCCAAGAAGGTGGACGGCGGCTACAGCCTGTCGGGCGCCAAGATGTGGATCACCAACAGCCCGATCGCCGACGTGTTCGTCGTGTGGGCGAAGGACGACGCCGGCGACATCCGCGGCTTCATCCTCGAGAAAGGCTGGAAGGGCCTGTCCGCTCCGGCGATCCACGGCAAGGTCGGCCTGCGTGCGTCGATCACCGGCGAGATCGTCATGGACGAAGTGTTCGTGCCGGAAGAGAACGCGTTCCCGACCGTGCGCGGCCTGAAGGGACCCTTCACCTGCCTGAACTCGGCGCGTTACGGCATCGCCTGGGGCGCACTCGGCGCCGCCGAAGCCTGCTACGAGACCGCGCGCCAGTACACGATGGACCGCAAGCAGTTCGGCCGCCCGCTCGCCGCCAACCAGCTGATCCAGAAGAAGCTCGCCGACATGCTCACCGAGATCACGCTGGGCCTGCAGGGCTGCCTGCGCCTGGGCCGCCTCAAGGACGAGGGCAACGCGCCGGTCGAGCTCACCTCGATCATGAAGCGCAACTCCTGCGGCAAGTCGCTCGACATCGCCCGCGTCGCCCGTGACATGCTCGGCGGCAACGGCATCTCGGACGAGTTCTGCATCGCGCGTCATCTGGTGAACCTCGAAGTGGTGAACACCTACGAAGGCACGCACGACATCCACGCGCTGATCCTCGGCCGCGCGATCACCGGCATCGCCGCGTTCGCGAACTGAGCATCGCCATGTCGGGGGCGCTGTCGCACATCCGCGTCCTCGACCTGTCGCGCATTCTGGCCGGCCCGTGGGCCGGCCAGATCCTCGCCGACCTCGGCGCCGACGTCATCAAGGTCGAGCGCCCGGGCGAAGGCGACGACACCCGTCACTGGGGTCCCCCCTTCCTCCAGGACGCGACCGGGCAGCACCCGCCGGTCGCGGCCTATTTCCTCGGCGCCAACCGCAACAAGCGCTCGATCGCCGTCGACATGACGCAGGCGGAAGGCCAGCGCCTGCTGCGCGAGCTCGCGACGCACTGCGACGTCGTGCTGGAGAACTTCAAGGTCGGCGGGCTGGCGCGCTACGGCCTCGACTACGCGTCGCTGAAAGCCGTCAATCCGCGCCTCGTGTATTGCTCGATCACCGGCTTCGGCCAGGACGGCCCCTACGCCGCGCGCGCCGGCTACGACTTCCTGATCCAGGGCATGGGCGGGCTGATGAGCCTCACCGGCCGCCCCGACGGTGAGCCCGGCGGCGGGCCGATGAAGGTCGGCGTCGCGCTCACCGACATCCTCACCGGCCTGTACGCCGCCAACGCCGTGCAGGCGGCGCTGGCGTGGCGCGAGAAGAGCGGCGAAGGGCAGCACATCGACCTCGCGCTGCTCGACGTGCAGGTCGCCTGCCTCGCCAACCAGGCGATGAACTACCTCACCACCGGCGTCGCCCCCGGGCGGCTCGGCAACGCGCATCCCAACATCGTCCCCTACCAGGACTTCCCCACCGACGACGGCTACATGATCCTCGCGATCGGCAACGACGGCCAGTTCGCGCGCTTCTGCGAGGCCGCGGGCGACCCCGCGCTCGCCGCCGACCCACGCTTCGCGAGCAACCAGGCGCGCGTGGAGCATCGCGCGACGCTGATCCCGCTGCTCAACAAGCTGACGATCCGGCGCACGACCGCGGACTGGATCGCGCGGCTCGAAGCCGCCGGCGTGCCCTGCGGGCCGATCAACACGCTCGCCGACGTCTTCGCCGACCCGCAGGTGCAGGCCCGCGGCCTGCGCGTCGAGCTGCAGCACCCGGCCCTCGGCAGCGTACCCCAGGTCGCGAACCCGATGCGCCTGTCGGCGACGCCGGTCGAATACCGCAGCGCACCGCCGCTCCTGGGCGAGCATACCGACGCCGTGCTGTCCGCGCTGCTCGGCCTGTCGGGCGCGGACATCGCCCGCCTGCGCGATACCGGAGTCATCTGACGCGGCACTCTGCCGCGCGCCTCCTTCCCGACGGTACAATCCCGCACAGACAGCCTGCCGGCGGGCCATCCGACACGGCACCAATGATTACTTCATCAATCCGGTCGACTTTGCGCGCGGCATCGAAGCGACCGAACGGATCGAGCAATACTGGTGTTTCCTGAACCCACTTCCGAACCGGCAGGCAGCCTGCGCGTCCTCTACGTCGAAGACACGCACGCCGACGCCGACCTCGCGCAACGCGTGCTCGCCGGCGCCGCGCCGGACATCGTGCTGGACGTCGTCCCCAGCGCCACGGCGGCGCGCGCACGGCTGGCCGACGTGCCGCCGCCCTACGAGCTGCTGCTGTCGGATCTCGCCCTGCCCGACGGCTCGGGCCTCGAACTGCTTGCCGAGGTGCGCCGCCAGCAGCTGCCGCTGGCGGTGGTGCTGCTCACCGGCGCGGGCGACCAGGTCGCGGCGATTGCGGCGCTCAAGGCCGGCGCGGACGGCTACCTGGTCAAGCACGGCGACTACCTTGCGCACCTGCCCGACGCGCTGCACGCCGCCTTCACGCGCTTTCACGAATTGCGGCGCGAGCGCGCCGCACTGCGCACCACCAGCGAACATCTCGCCTACCTGCTGTCGGCAAGCCCGGTCGTGCTGTACACGCTGCGCATGCACGATGGCAGCCTGTTGCCGCAGTGGGTCAGCGGCAACGTCGAGTCCATCATCGGCAGCCCCCTCGACGAGGTGCTCGCGCCGGGCTGGTGGCTCGCTCACCTGCACCCCGGCGACCGCAAGGCCGTGCTGGACGCGCAGGCCCGGCTGCTGCGCGACGGCCGGCTGGAGCACGAATACCGCTTCCTTGCCGACGACGGCCGCCTGCTCTGGCTGCACGACCAGCTGCGTGTCGTGCGCCGGGACGACGGCAGCCCCATCGAAGTGGTCGGCACCTGGACGGACATCACCGCGCACAAACGCGCGGAACTCCTCGAGGCCGCGCGCAGCTCGGTGCTCGACCGCCTGGTTGCCGGCGACGCCCTGCCGCTGATCCTGGAACAGGTCGTGCAGCGCCTCGAACAGCTCGAACCGGCGATGCGCGCCTCGATCCTGCTGCTCGACGAAGGCACCGGCCGCCTGACCCACGGCGCCGCCCCCAGCCTGCCGGACTACTATCGCGAGGCGGTCGAGCAGCTGCAGCCGATGGAAGGCATGGGTTCCTGCGGCACCGCGGCCATCCGCGGCGACGCGGTGATCGCCACCGACGTGATGTGCGACCCCAACTGGGCGCCGTTCCGCGACATCGCCGCGCGCGCGGGCATCCGCGCCTGCTGGTCCTACCCCTTCCGCGACGCCGACGGGAAAGTGCTCGGCACCTTCGCCGTGTATTTCGCCACGCCGCGCGCGCCGGATGGCGCACTGGAAGCGATCATCGACGAATTCACCGCGATCACGGCGCTAGCGGTGCAGAACGTGCGTGCCACCGATGCGCTGCGCCAGGCCGCCGCGGTGATCGAGAGCACGCGCGACGGCGTGATGATCACCGACCTCGAACGGCGCATCGTCAGCGTCAATCGCGCGTGGTGCGAAATGACCGGCTTCCCGCGCGAGGAGGCACTCGGCCGCGCGCCGCGCCTGCTGAAATCCGGCCTGCAGAACAACGCCTTCTACCACCGCATGTGGGGCCAGGTCATGCGCACCGGCTACTGGCAGGGCGAGCTCTGGAACCGCCGCCGCAACGGCGAGCTGTACCCGCAGTGGCTCAGCATCAGCACCGTGTACGACGACGATCGCCGGCCGACGCACTACGTCGGCGTGATGACGGACATCAGCCGCATCAAGCAGTCCGAGGCGCAGCTCGAGCACCTGGCGCATTACGATCCGCTCACCGACCTGCCCAACCGCCTGCTTGCGCAGTCGCGGCTGGAGCACGCGATCGAGCTCGCCGCGCGTCAGCGCAGCTGCATCGGGGTGCTGTTCATCGACCTCGACCGCTTCAAGACGATCAACGACAGCCTCGGCCACCGCGCCGGCGACGAAGCCCTGCTCGCCGCGTCGCAGCGCCTGAAGCGCTGCCTGCGCGAAGAGGACACGCTCGCACGCTGGGGCGGCGACGAGTTCCTGGTCGTGCTGGAAAACCTCGCCAAGCCGGACGAGGCCGCCCACACGGCGCAGACGCTGATCGACCAGCTGCGCGAGCCCCTGCACCTCGCCGACGGCCAGACCGTGTACCTCGGCGCGAGCATCGGCATCAGCGTGTACCCGCAGGACGCGCGGGCCGCCGCCCCGCTGATCCAGCAGGCCGACACCGCGCTGAACCAGGCCAAGGTGCAGGGGCGCAACATCTACCGCTTCTTCACCGAGGCGATGGGCCAGGCGGCGCAACGCCACCTGAACCTGGCGCGGCGGCTGCGCGAGGCGCTGGACCACGGCGGATTCGCCCTGCACTACCAGCCGCAGATCGACATCGCCAGCGGCCGCATCGCCGGTTGCGAAGCGCTGCTGCGCTGGAACGACCCCGAGGAAGGCCTGGTCCCGCCCGGGCGCTTCATCGCCTTCGCCGAGGAAAGCGGGCTGATCGTGCAGATCGGCGAATGGGCGCTGCGCACCGCGTGCCGCCAGGCGCGGCAGTGGGCCGACGCGGGCCTGCCGCCCCTGCACGTGTCGGTGAACCTGTCGGCGCGCCAGCTGTGGCAGGCCGACCTGCCCGAACGCATCGGCGCGATCCTCGAGGCCACCGGCCTGCCGCCGCAGTCGCTGGAACTCGAGCTCACCGAAAGCATGATCATGGGCCACGAGCCCCAGGCCGTCGAACAGCTCGGCCTGCTGCGCCGCATGGGCCTGCGGCTCGCGATCGACGACTTCGGCACCGGCTATTCGTCGCTGTCCTACCTGAAGAACCTGCCGATCGAAGTGCTCAAGATCGACCAGAGCTTCGTGCGCAACATCCCGCAGGACCGCAACGACCGGGAGATCGTCGCCGGCATCATCGCGCTCGCACGCAAGCTCAACCTCGCCGTGACCGCCGAAGGGGTCGAGACCCCGGCCCAGCTCGCCTTCCTCGCCGAGCAGGGCTGCGACAGCTATCAGGGCTACCTGTTCAGCCGGCCGCTGCCGGCGGCGGAATTCGAGAAGCTGCTGGCGCGCTGACTCAGAACGGCGGATCGCCCGCCACGGCCGCGGCCGCCGGCTCGCGCGCCGGTGCCGGGACGGCGCCGAAAGCGGTCGCATCGCCGCCTTTCAGCTCGCCGCCCAGCGCCTCGATCAGCGCCGGCAGCAGGCGCTGCAGTTCGCCGGTCATCAACGCGAAACCGGCATCGAACAGCGCGCGCGCGTCCTCCGCGCCCTGCTGGTCGAGGTTCTCCTTGACCACGTCGAGGAAGTCGAGGCGCTTGACCTCGAGCTTCTCGGTCAGCACGAAGCTCACGCGGTCGTCGAAGGTCAGCGCGAGGCGCGTCGGCAGCTTGCCGGCAGTCAGGTGGCCGCGTACCTCGTCGCCTTCGAGCGGATGGCGCACGTAGCGCACCGCGGCCTTGTCCTCGCTTACCGAACGCAGCTCGCAGTCCTGGTCGATCGTGAAGCCGGCGGGCGCCTCGCCGCCCGCGAGCCAGTCGGCCATCGCGCTGGTCGGCGACAGCTCGGTGCGCAGCAGCGCGAGCGGCAGGGTGTCCAGGGTCTGGCGCAATACCTCCAGGACGTCCTCTGCACGGGCCTGGCTGGGCGCATCGATGCCCAGCCACCCCCCGACCGGGTCGATCCACGCAAAGGCCTTCCTACGCCGCGTAAACGCGCGCGGCAGCAATTCCTGCAAAACCTGCTCGCGCAGATCCTTCATCTGCTTGCGCCCGGGCTTGTAGCCCTGCTGCTCGGCCAGCGCCTCGGCGCGTTCCTCGGCCTCCTGCTTGACCACCGACGAGGGCAGCAGACGGTTCTCCACGCCCAGCGCGATCAGCCACTGGCCGCCGACCTGGTGCACGAGAAATTCGTCCCCGGTCGGCGACAGCCAGCCGCGGGTCTCCTGGTCCTGGCTGCCGCAGGGCTGGAAGCGCTTCTTCGCGAGCTGGTCCTCGAGGGTTGCGGCCGTCATCGTCCAGCCGACGGGAAGGCGATAGATCTGCAGGTTCTTGAACCACATGGGGAATTCTTCCGTGTTGCGGGTTATCGGGGAAATGCGCGGGAAATCCGGGCCGCTGCGGGGGAAAGTCCCGCAGGCGGTGCCGGCGTGCGGGCTACTGGATGCGGCCCGACTCGGCGATCATGCGGATCACGCGCAGCGTGTCCACGTCGGACTGGTGGTAGGCCGACTTGACGTATTCGACATAGGCGACGTCGTCGCCGGTGCTCTGCTCGGTGAGCGTCGTGCGGTAGTGGAAGCGCAGCACCATCGTCTCGGGCGCCGGTTCCTCGATGCCGATCGTGAGGCTGCCGCCGGCGTGCGTCGCGGTGCGCTCGGTGTCGAAACGCACCCATTCCATCGGCTGCAGCGTCACGCGGTCGCGGATCACCGCGCTGCCGAACCTGAGCTCGCGCACCAGCTCGGTGTCGCTGCGCGACAGGATTGTGCACGCCTCCAGCCCGGGCAGGAAAGGGCGCGAATCCTCGGCCCGGCACAGCAGGCCGAACCACAGCTCCTCGCGCGACAGCGGCGCGATGAGGGGATTGTCCGGGTCATTGACGACCAGCAGATGTTCGAAATTCAACAGCGGGCTCCGTGGGCGGGGCAATGCTCAGGGCGACTATGGTACTCGCCCGATAGCCTCCCGCGTGTTTCGGTTAGCATCCGCCCCATGCAGATCGAACGAATACTCCATTCCCAGGGGTTCGGCAGCCGCAAGGAATGCCGCGCCCTGATCCGTGCCGGCCTGGTCGCTGTCGCAGGCCGGATCCTCGACAATCCCGCCGAAGACTTCGTGCCTGCGGACCTCGAATTCAGCGTCGACGGCGAAGCCTGGACCTATCGCGAAAAAGCCTACCTGATGCTGCACAAACCCGCCGGGTACGAGTGCTCGCGCCAGCCCCAGTTCCACCCCTCGGTGTTCGCGCTGCTGCCCGACATGCTGGCGAACCGCGACGCGCAGTGCGTCGGCCGCCTCGACCAGGACACCACCGGCCTGCTGCTGCTGTCGGACGACGGCCAGTTCATCCACCGCTGGAGCTCGGGCAAGAAGCGCACGCCCAAGGTGTACGAAGTCACGACGAAGCACCCGGTCGACGATGCGCTGATCGCGGCACTGCTCGCCGGCGTCGAACTCATCGACGAGCCCGCGCCGATCGCGGCGGCGGCCTGCGCGAAAACGGGGGAGCGGAGTCTACGGCTCACGATCACCGAAGGCAAGTACCACCAGGTGAAGCGCATGCTGGCCGCGGCCGGCAACCGCGTCGAGGCCCTGCATCGCAGTGTCGTCGGCGGGCTGGCCCTGCCCGCAGAGCTCGCTGCGGGCGAATGGTGCTGGCTCGACGACGCCGATCTCGCCCGCCTCGCCGCCTATTCCGAAGAAGACTGAAACACCGGCCCGCACCGGGCCATCCCCTGCACGGGCTGCGTCCGCGGCCTTGTTCCGAACCGTGCATCCCTCCTGAAACCCGCTCCCTTCTTCACAGGGGAGCGTCCTTCCCGTTGCCCCGCGGGTTGACGCTTTGTTCTTCTGTTTTTCTTTTAATTTAAAAGATAAAGAAGAAGATAGGCGGCCGTTTTCTGTGGATAAGCCTGCGAGCCCCTCTGTTCACGCGGGTTTCGGCGCGGTAGAACCCCGTAGACAAGTGCCCGGTTCACCTGTGCGCCGAATGTGACCCGATTTGGCGGTCGGGGATTTTCCGGTCCTTTCCCACAAAGTCTCCCTCTGCTCCTCCACGGATTTATCCACCGGAGTCCCCTCGCGGGTCCGCCGGCGTTGCATGCCAACCTGCGGCTTCGGCGTTCCAGGATGTCGCGATTTCGTCGGGCGGATCAGTCGAAGGCCTCGTTCGGCAACTGCACGACCGGATGCGAGTCGTCCTCCAACGCCCTTCGGCGGGAGGCGCTGCGCTTTGCCGCCCGACCCGAAATCGTGCGATTCCTTGCCCTTGTAGCCGCCTGCGGCGCCGAAGGTTTTGCTTTTTGTATTTGGTTTTAAATTAAAAGATAAAGATATATATAGTGTCGCCTTTTCTGTGGATAAGTCTGCCTTCGCCAGTGCCCGCAGGTCATCCGGCATGGTAAAAGTCCGTAGACAAGTACCCCGTTCACCTGTGTGCCGAATGTGTCCGGTTTTTCGCTTCGTCGCAATACAGGCCTTTTCCCACAAAGCATTCCCGCGTTTCCCCCGCACTTGTCCACTGCCATGAGCCTTTCCGACGCCGCACCTGCCTTCGACTGGGACATCTTCTGCCGGGTTGTGGATAACTTCGGGGATATCGGCGTCTGCTGGCGGCTGGCCAAGGCGCTGGCGCACGACCACGGCTGCGCGGTCAGGCTGTGGGTGGACGACTGGGCGACCTTCGCGCGCCTGTGTCCGGCCGCGCGGGACGCCCGGGACGGGCTGCGCGCGGAGGGCGTCGACGTGCGGCGCTGGTGCGAGCCCTTTCCCCGCGTGCGGCCGGCGCGGGCGGTCGTCGAGGCCTTCGCGTGCGAGCCGCCCGAGTGCTACGTCGAGGCGATGGCGGCGTGCGCGCCGCGGCCGCAGTGGATCAACCTCGAGTACCTGTCGGCCGAGGACTGGGTCGAGGGCTGCCACGGGCTGGCGTCGCCGCATCCGCGCCTGCCGCTGGCGAAGCGCTTCTGCTTTCCCGGCTTCACCGCGCGTACCGGCGGGCTGCTGCGCGAGCGGGGGCTGATCGCCGCGCGCGAGCGCTTCCAGGCGGATGCCGCGGCGCAACGCGAGTGGCTCGCCGGGCTGGGTCTCCCGGCAGTGCCCGAGGGCGCGCGGCTCGTGTCGCTGTTCGCGTACGAGCAGCCGGGCCTGCCCGCGCTGCTGCAGCGCTGGGCCGAGGCGCCGCAGCCGACCGTGCTGCTGGTGCCCGAAGGCCGCGTGCTGGGCGACGTGCTGCGCTTCTTCGGCCGCGGCGACGGGCGCCCCGGCGACATGCTCGCCGCCGGCCGGCTCACGACCGTGATCCTGCCTTTCCTCGCCAGCGCCGACTACGACCGCCTGCTGTGGGCCTGCGACCTCAACTTCGTGCGCGGCGAGGACTCCTTCGTGCGCGCGCAGTGGGCCGCACGGCCTTTCGTGTGGCACATCTACGAGCAGGACGAGGCCGTGCATCACGACAAGCTCGAGGCCTTCGTCGCGCGTTTCGTCGCCGGACTGGACGGCGAGGCGGCCGCGGCGCTGCGCGCGTTCTGGCTGGCGTGGAACGGCGCGGGCGATGCCGCGGCGGCCTGGCCCGCCTTCGAAGCCGCGCTGGCCCGGCTCGCCCCGCACGTGTGCCGCTGGTCGGATGAACTCGCGCGTTTTCAGGATCTTGCGTCGACCCTGGTGCAATTTTCGGCGCCCGCGGTAAAATAGCGGGTTTTTAAAATTGTGCGGTCAACCTGTCCGCGCCCGATCTACACCAGGAAACAGCATGAAAACCGCACAGGAACTCCGCTCCGGCAACGTCATCATGGTCGGCACCGACGCGCTGGTCGTCCAGAAAGCCGAATACAACAAGTCCGGCCGCAACGCCGCGGTCGTGAAGATGAAGCTCAAGAACCTGCTCACCGGCGCGCCGTCGGAGTCGGTGTACAAGGCCGACGACAAGTTCGAAGTCGTCCAGCTCGACCGCAAGGAAGTGACCTTCTCCTACTTCGCCGACCCGATGTACGTGTTCATGGACGCCGACTACGAGCAGTACGAAGTCGAAGCCGAGAACATGACCGACGCGCTGAAGTACCTCGAAGACGGCCTCGCCTGCGAAGTCGTGTTCTACAACGGCAAGGCGATCTCGGTCGAACTGCCGAACTCGGTCGTGCGTGAGGTGGTCTACACTGAACCCGCCGTGAAGGGCGATACCTCGGGCAAGGTGATGAAGCCCGCCAAGCTCGCAACCGGCTTCGAACTGCCGGTGCCGGCTTTCGTCGAAATCGGTGACAAGATCGAGATCGACACCCGCACCGACGAGTACAAGAACCGCGTGAAGTAATCCGCGCGTTCCCGCGTTGCGACCGGAAGGGCCCGCCCAGTGCGGGCCCTTCGTCATTTCGGCATCCCGCATTGCGCCGGCATGTTCGCCTTGAACTTTCCGCTGCCGGCGATATCTTGAGAGCACCTGTCCCCGGGAGCCCAACATGAAGAAGACCCTGCTCGTCATCCTGATCGCAAGCCTGTCCGCCGGCCTCGCCGCCTGTGGCCGCGACAAGCCGGCCGATAAGGCCGGCACTGCCGCCGGCGAAGCCGTTCAGGCGGCGAAGGAATCCGCCGAAAAGGCGGGCGAGGCCGCGCAGAAGGCCGGCGAGGCGGCTTCCGCCGCGGCCGAGGCGGTGACCGAGAAGGCGAAGGAAGGCGTCGAGAAGGGCAGGGAGGCCGCGGCCGAAGCGGGACAGGTGGTCAAGGAAAAGGCCGCCGAGGCGAAGGAAGCGACCGGCATCGCGGCGCAGAAGGCCCTCGACGCTGCGCGCGGCACCGGCGAAAAACTCAAGGAAGCCGCGGAGAAGGGCAAAGAGGCGATCGAAAAGGAAACCAGGTAAACGATGTCCGACCGCATCCGCATCTTCGGCGCGCGCCAGAACAACCTCAAGAACCTCTCGCTCGACATCGCGCTGAACGAGCTGACGGTCGTCACCGGCGTCTCCGGCTCCGGCAAATCCTCGCTGGTCTTCGACACGCTGTACGCCGAAGGCCAGCGCCGCTACGTCGAGACCTTCTCGCCCTACGCGCGGCAGTTCCTCGACCGCATGGACAAGCCCCAGGTCGACCGCATCGAAGGCGTGCCGCCGGCGATCGCGATCGACCAGACCAACCCGGTGCGCACCTCGCGCTCCACGGTCGGCACGATGACCGAGCTGACCGACCACTTCAAGCTGCTGTACGCCCGCGCGTCCAAACTCTATTGCCGCGGCTGCGGCCAGGAAGTGCGCCGCGACGATCCTGACAGCATCCACGCGGCGCTCGCCGAACGCTGCGCGACGGACGATCCGCGCCTCGTGCTGACGTTCGCGGTGCCGGTGCCGAAGAACTTCACCGAAGACGAAGTCACGCAGCTGCTCAACCAGCAGGGTTACACGCGCATCCATGCGCGCGAATCGACCGAGAGCGGCGACCTGCTGCACGTCGTGCAGGACCGCTTCCGCTTTTCGAACGCCGAACGCAGCCGCGTCAGCGAAGCGATCGAGACGGCGATGACCCACGGCCACGGCCGCCTCGCGGTGCGCGCGCAGGGGGAAGGCGATGAGACCGTCTGGCGCTTCTCGCGCGACCTGCACTGCGCTGACTGCGACATCCATTACTCCGACCCCACGCCGGGCCTCTTCTCGTTCAACTCGCCGATCGGCGCCTGCGACACCTGCCGCGGCTTCGGCCGCGTGATCGGCGTCGATTTTTCGCTGGTGATTCCCGACGAATCCAAGACGCTCGCCGAAGGTGCCGTGAAACCCTGGCAGACCGCGAGCTACCGCGAATGCCAGGACGACCTCGCGAAGATGGCGAAGAAGTACGGTGTCGCGATGGACGTGCCGGTGCGCGACCTGCCGCCGCAGCACCGCGCGTGGCTGCTCGAAGGCGATCCCGAGTGGAAGAGCTGGGAAGCTTCGTGGCCGCGCAAGTGGTACGGCGTGCGCCACTTCTTCGACTGGCTGGAGAGCAAGGCCTACAAGATGCACATCCGCGTGCTGCTGTCGCGCTACCGCAGCTACACGGAATGTCCGGCGTGCAAGGGCGCGAGACTCAAGCCCGAAGCCTTGCTCTGGCGCCTGGGCGAAAAAACAAACAACGAGACGGCGCAAGCCGACGAGAATCCCGAGACCCGAGCCGCCGACGCGGGGGCTTTCGGGGCGAGGCGTCCGCCACGCGTCCAACGAGCACCGGAAGCCCCCGCGGCGGCGGCGCATCGCAGCCCCGATCACGCCGCCGAAAAACCTGGATTGGCCATCCACGAACTGATGGCCCAACCGGTCAGCCGCGTGCGCGACTTCATCGCCCGCATCGAACTCCCGTCCGGCCTCGACGAAGCCACCGAACTCCTGCTCGGCGAGATCAAGAGCCGCCTCGACTACCTCGCCAACGTCGGCCTCGCCTACCTCACGCTCGACCGCCAGTCGCGCACGCTGTCCGGCGGCGAAGTCCAGCGCATCAACCTCACGACCGCGCTCGGCACCTCGCTCGTGAACACCCTGTTCGTCCTCGACGAACCCTCGATCGGCCTGCACCCGCGCGATATCGACCGCATCCTCGCGGTGATGACGCGGCTGCGCGACGCCGGCAACACCCTCGTCGTCGTCGAACATGACCCGCAGCTGATGTCCGCCGCCGACCGCCTGCTCGACATCGGCCCCGGCCCCGGCGAACGCGGCGGCGAGATCGTCGCCTACGCCCCACCCGCCGATCTCGCTGCCGACCCGGCCTCGCTCACCGGCGCCTACCTCGCCGGCAAAAAACGCGTCGACGCCGGCCGCAAGCCGCGCCCGGTCGACAAGGATGACCCCGTGCTGCGCCTCGTCGGTGCGCGCGAACACAACCTGCGCGAGCTCGACATCGAGATTCCGCTCGGCAAGCTGGTGTGCGTGTCCGGCGTCTCCGGCTCGGGCAAATCGACGCTGATCCAGGACGTGCTCTACCCCGCGCTCGCCAAACACTTCGGCCACGGCACCGAAGCCCCCGGCGCCTTCGCGCGCCTCGAAGGGCTGGAGCAGATTTCCGGCGTCGTGATGGTCGACCAGTCCGCGATCGGCAAGAGCGCACGCTCCAACCCGGTCAGCTACGTCGGTGCCTGGGACGCGATCCGCAGCCTGTTCGCGGCCCTGCCCGAAGCCAAGACCCGCGGCTACACCCCCGGCACCTTCAGCTTCAACTCCGGCACCGGCCGCTGCCCGACCTGCACCGGCTCCGGCTTCGAACACGTCGAGATGCAGTTCCTGTCCGACGTGTATCTGCGCTGCCCGGACTGCGACGGCAAGCGCTACCGGCCCGAAGTGCTGGAACTGACGTGGCGCGACAGGTCGGTGTCGGACGTGCTCGACATGACCGTGTCGGAAGCCCTCGCCTTCTTCGCCGACCAGCCTGCGGTGCAGGCCGCGCTCGCCCCGCTCGCCGACGTCGGCCTCGAATACCTGAAGCTCGGCCAGCCGGTGCCGACGCTGTCCGGCGGCGAAGCACAGCGCCTCAAGCTCGCCGGCCACCTCGCCGAAGCGGCGAAACTCTCCGGCAAGAAGTCGAAAGCCAAGGCCAACACCGGCCGCCTGCTCTTCCTCTTCGACGAACCCACGACCGGCCTGCACTTCGAGGACGTCGCAACCCTGCTGCGCGCCTTCGAAAAACTCCTCGACGCCGGCCACGCGCTGGTCGTCATCGAGCACAACCTCGACGTGCTGCTCGCCGCCGACTGGCTCATCGACCTCGGGCCCGAAGGCGGCGAGGACGGCGGCGAGCTGGTCGTCGCCGGCACGCCACCGACCGTGATGGCCTGCGCGGCGTCGCACACCGGCGTCGCGCTGCGCGCCTACGCGGAATCCCTCGGCAAGCCGACGACCGCGGTCGCCGAACCCGTCGCGCGCTACCGCCCCGTCGCCGCGCCGGCGATCGAGATCCGCCACGCGCGCGAGCACAACCTGAAGAACGTCAGCCTGACGATCCCGCGCGACCGCTTCACCGTCATCACCGGCCTCTCCGGCTCGGGCAAATCCACGCTCGCGTTCGACATCGTCTTCGGCGAAGGCCAGCGCCGCTACCTCGAATCGCTCAACGCCTACGCGCGCCAGTTCGTGCAGCCGGCGGCCCGCCCCGACGTCGATGCGCTGTTCGGCATTCCGCCGACGGTCGCGATCGAGCAGCGCGTCAGTCGGGGCGGCAGGAAGAGCACGGTCGGCACGCTGACCGAGATCCAGCCCTTCCTGCGCCTGCTGTACGTGAAGCTCGGCACGCAGTACTGCCCGAAGTGCGACGTGCCGGTGTCGCCGCAGAGTTTCGACGCGATCGCGGCGCAGATCCTGCGCGACTATCGTGGCGCGTCGGTCGAGTTGCTGGCCCCGCTGGTCACGAACCGCAAGGGCCTGTACACGGCGCTCGCGAAGTGGGCCAAGGGCAAGGGTTTTGCGCAACTGCGCGTCGACGGCGACTACCTCCCGACCGCCAAATGGCCGCGGCTGGACCGCTACGTCGAACACACGATCGAGCTGCCGGTCGGCATGGTCGTCGTCGGGCCCGAGCACGAGGCGGTGCTGCGTATGCAGCTCGCCGAAGCGCTCGAACACGGCAAGGGCGTCATCAAGGTGCTGGAGCTCGGCAAGGTCGGCGCGCAGCCGCACACCTTCTCGACGCTGCGCGCCTGCCCGTCCTGCGGCGACAGCTTCCCGGAACCCGATCCGCGTTTGTTCTCGTACAACGCCAAGCACGGCTGGTGCGAGAGCTGCTACGGCACCGGCCAGCGCACGATAGGCCGCGTCGAGGACGCGAACGAGCTGGATCTCGCCGAAACCGAACAGGTCACCGAAGAAGTCTGTCCGAGCTGCGACGGCGCGCGCCTGAATCCGGTCGCGCGCGCGGTGCGTTTCCGCGATCTCGGCATCCATGAACTGTCGGCGCAGCCAGTCGCGAAAGTCGCCGGCTTCTTCGACAGCCTGAAACTCGAAGGCCGCGAGACCGACATCGCGCGCGACCTCGTCAGCGAGATCCGCGGCCGCCTCGATTTCCTGCAGCAGGTCGGTCTCGCCTACCTCGCGCTCGATCGCGGCGCACCGACGCTCTCCGGCGGCGAAGCGCAGCGCATCCGCCTCGCCGCCCAGCTCGGCTCCAACCTGCGCGGCGTGTGCTACATCCTCGACGAACCGACGATTGGCCTGCACCCGCGCGACAACCGCATGCTGCTCGACACCCTCGAAGCGCTGCGCGACCGCGGCAACACGCTGCTGGTCGTCGAGCACGACGAGGACACCATCCGCCGCGCCGACCATGTCATCGATCTCGGCCCCGGCGCCGGCGTGCGCGGCGGCGAAGTGGTCGCCGAAGGCACCTTGCCCGACCTGATGGCGGCGCCGCAATCGGCGACCGGCGCCTGCTTCCGCGCGCCGCTGCAGCACCCGATGCGCCCGCCACTGGCGATCGTCGACGACCACCCTTTCCTCGTCGTGAAGAACGCCACGCTGCACAACCTGCGCTCGGTCGACGCACGCCTGCCGCTCGGGCGGCTCACGGTCGTCACCGGCGTGTCCGGCTCGGGGAAATCCACGCTCGCGCGCGACGTAATCCACGCGAGCCTGCACGCGCTGCTCGGCGACCCCGACGCGCAGCGCGCCCGCCGCCGCGGCGAAGCGCAGACCAGCGCGGCCGAGCCGGTCGGCTGCGAACGCATCGACGGCTGGCAGGCGGTCGGCCGCGTGCTCGAAGTCGACCAGACCCCGATCGGCAAGACGCCGCGTTCCTGTCCCGCGACCTACGTCGGCTTCTGGGACGCGATCCGCAAGCTCTTCGCCGAGACTTTCGAAGCGAAGACGCGCGGCTGGAACGCATCGCGCTTCTCCTTCAACACCGGCGCCGGACGCTGCCCGGTGTGCGAAGGCCAGGGGCAGACGACCGTCGAGATGAGCTTCCTGCCCGACGTGAAGCTGCCTTGCGATGCCTGCGGCGGCGCGCGTTTCAATCCCGAGACGCTCACCGTGCGCTGGCGCGACAGGACGGTCGCCGAAGTGCTCGCGATGCCGGTCGACGAGGCGGTCGACTTCTTCGCCGCGCATCCTTCGATCGCGCATCCGCTCGCGCTGCTGCAGGACGTCGGCCTCGGCTACCTCACGCTCGGCCAGCCCAGCCCGACGCTGTCCGGCGGCGAGGCGCAGCGCATCAAGCTTGTCACCGAGCTTGCGAAAGTGCGCGGCCGCGCCGGCGAGAGCGCGAAAACCGGCGGCCGTCCGCTGCCGCCCGAAAAGCACACGCTGTACGTGCTCGACGAGCCGACCGTGGGCCTGCACATGGCCGACGTCGACAAGCTGATCCGCGTGCTGCATCGCCTCGCGGACGCCGGCCACACCGTGCTCGCGATCGAGCACGACCTCGACGTGATGGCGGAGGCCGACTGGCTGCTCGACCTCGGCCCGGAAGGCGGTGACGGCGGCGGGCGCATCGTCGCGCAGGGGCCGGTCGCGGACGTGTGCGCGGCGCATGACTCGCACACCGCGACCATCCTCCGGGAATTTCTCGCGAGCCGTGCCGTTAAGGAGGAAGGTGTCCCCGCCGCGGCGCTGCGCGGCAAGGGAAGCGCGAAGAAGGCGCGGAAGGCCTCATGAGCGGACGGGATCCTGCTGTGCGATGTCCCCACGCGTCTCGCTCCCGTTCGGCCATGAGGACTCCCGCCTGGTAAGCGCCTGCGGATCCTCGCCGATTGACCCGCGTCAATGAACGCGCGCGCGCCGCGGACGATTCTTGCGGTCACGCAAGATCAAGGGGTGACGATGGCTGGTGCAGGATCCGGCGGCTTCCCGCGCGGCGATACGCGTGCCGTAAGGCTCTCGCGGCACGCTCGCCGCGCCTTCGTGCTCGTGGCAGCCCTCGCCGGCACGGCCTTCGCCGCGTCCGATCTCGCCGAACTCGGCGCCGCCCGCAGTGCCGTGCGCGCCGCGGACGGCCAGCCCGCGGTGGTGGTGCTGTGGACGCCCGGCTGCCTGGCCTGCCGCAAGTCGCTTGCCGAGCTGGAGCGCTTTACCGCGATCGCCGCGCCGGACGGGGTGGCCGTGCGCACGCTCGTGCCGGCGGCGCAGCATGCCGACGCCCGGCGCCTGCTCGCCGAGCGCGGCATCTCGCTGCACCTGGCAGCCGCCGACGACCAGTTGGACACCGCTTCGCAGCGCCTCCTGCTCGACAGCGCGCTTGCCTACGCGATCGACCGCGAAGGCCGGGTCGTCGCGACGCGCGGCGGCCTGCTTGCGGTGCGGGTTTTGCAAGGCTTGGCGCACGCCGCTCGGTCGCAGTGAGCGCGCGCACGCCCTGAACGCGGCCGGTTCACCCGTCCAGCTGTCCCCACGGCGGCAGCGGCGCCAGTAGCGCGTCCAGTTCGTCGAGCAATACCTTCACCTTCGGCAGGCGCGCCCGGCTCGGCATGTAGCAGGCATAGAGGTCGCGCCCGAAATCGATCAGCGGGCGGTAGTCGTGCAGCACCCGCTGCAGGCGTCCGTCCGCGAGTTCGCGGCAGCACAGGTAGGTCGGCAGGATCGCCAGACCGTGGCCGGCGAGCGCGGCGTCGAGGATGCTGCCGGCGTCGTTGAAGTGGATGCGGCTGCGCACCGGGATCGCGCATTCCTCGCCATGCCGGTCGGCCAGACGCCACACGCGGTTGTCGGATACCAGGAAGCTGAAGCACTGGTGATCCGCGAGCTCGCGCGGCGCCTTGGGGGTGCCGTGGCGGGCGAGGTAGTCCGGGGCCGCGCAGATGACGATTTCCATCGTGAAGATGCGCTTCGCGACGACGTCCTCGGGCGGGCTCTTGCAGAAGCGCAGCGCGAGGTCGATGCGGTCCTCGGCGAAGTCGACGAGGGCGTTCGTCAGGATCAGCTCGCAGTCGAGTTCGGGGTGGCGCTCGGTGAGCCGCGGCAGCAGCGGCGCGATCCACATGCGGCCGAAGACCACGCTCGCGCTGATGCGCAGCAGCCCGCTCGGCACGTCGCCGAGGTTGCGCACGGCGACTTCGGTCAGTTCGACCGACTCGAGCGCGCGCAGCGCGTGCTGGTGGAACACCTCGCCCGACGGGGTGAGGAAGAGCCTGCGCGTCGAGCGGTCGAACAGGCGCACGCCGAAGCGCCGCTCGAGTTCGGCGATCTGCTTGCTGACCTGCGCGCGCGTGCAATCGAGGCGTCGCGCGGCGGCGGCCATGCTGCCGCTCTCGACGACCTTCACGAACGCATCCCAGCTAGCCAGCCAGCTCATGTGTCAATCTCGGTTGTCAATATATTGTTGACGTACGGGCAACCATTATCGGCTTTTTGTTTCCGGATTAGTCGGTTAAATTGCGGCTCACATACGCTACGGTATCGATCATGCACACCTCCATCGCGCTTCCCGAAGCCTTCTTCGTGCCCCTCGGCGACGAGGCCTACCAGCCCACCGAGGCGACGATCGGCCCCTGGTCGGTTGAAAGCCAGCACGGCGGCCCGCCGATTGCGCTGCTCGCGCAGGCGCTGCGCCGCTTTCCGTCCGAGTTCGGGCTGGACATCGCGCGCATCACCTTCGAGATCCTCGGGCCGGTGCCGGTCGAGCCGTGCGAGCTGAAGGTGCGCGTGCTGCGCCCGGGCCGGCGCATCGAGCTGCTGCAGGGCGAGATGCTCGTGCGCGGCAAGCCCGTGCTGCTCGCCCATGCGTGGCGTGTCGAGCGCCTGCCCGAGAGCGCCGTCGCCGTCGCCGACCCCTTCACGGTGCCGCCGCTGCCCGAGGCGCAGGCGCAGGTCTTCTTCCACGGCGTCGATTACTTCCCCTACGCGGATGCGCTCGAATGGCGCTTCGCGGACGGCAGCTTCGTCGAACCGGGTCCGGCCACGGTGTTTGCGCGCCCGCGCATTCCGCTCGTCGCCGGCCGGCCCACCGACGGCATCGAGGCGCTGCTGCTGATCCTCGACTCGGCCAACGGCATCAGCGCCGAGCTCGACATCCGTCACTGGACCTTCGTGCCGGTCGACCTCACGCTCAACATGCACCGCCATCCGCAGGGCGAATGGTTCGGCATGGCGGCGCGCACCATCATCGATCCGGGCGGCATCGGCACCGTGACGACCGCGGTGTTCGATTCCGACGGCGCGCTCGGCCGCAGCCTGCACACGCTGTTCGTGCGCAAGAAGTAGTCACGCGTCCCCCCAGCCCCGACCGACCAAAACAACAAAGACAGAGAACAAGAAATGCTGCGATCCCTCAACAGCCGCGCCGCGCTGATCGTCACCCTCTCGGCCGCCGGCATCCTCATGGTCACGATGGGCGCGCGCCAGTCGCTGGGCCTCTTCGTGTCGCCGCTCAACACCTCCACCGGGCTCGGCATCGCGACGATCAGCTTCGCGCTCGCCGTCGGCCAGTTCATGTGGGGCGCGATCCAGCCCGTCGCCGGCGCCTTCGCCGACCGCTACGGCGCGGCCAAGGTGCTGGTGTGGGGCCTCGTGATTCTTGCGCTCGGCAGTGCGCTCACGCCCTTCATGGGCTCGGGCTTCGGGCTGGTCGTGTCGCTGGGCCTGCTCTCGGCGATGGGGGCCGGCGCGGGCAGCTTCTCGGTGCTGATCGGCGCCGCCGCGCAGCGCCTGCCGCTGGAGGCGCGCGGCACCGCGTCGGGCGTCATCAACGCCGGCGGCTCCTTCGGCCAGTTCGTGTTCGCGCCGGTGCTGCAGAAGCTGATCCAGTCCGTCGGCTGGATGGGCGCGATGTGGTCGCTCGCGCTGATGACGCTGGCGGCGCTGCCGCTCGTGCGCGTGCTGGTCGATCCGAAGCACGCGACGCATCACCACGGCGCGCACGAGGACGCCGGCCTGTGGCGTACCGTGCGCCAGGCGATGGGCGACCGCAGCTACCTGCTGCTGCACGCGGGCTTCTTCACCTGCGGCTTCCACATCGCCTTCCTCGTCACGCACCTGCCGGGCGAAGTCGACCTGTGCGGCCTGCCGCCGACGGTCGCCAGCTGGTCGCTGGCGATCATCGGCCTGTCCAACATCGTCGGCAGCCTGTACGCCGGCGCCTCGGTGTCGCGCTACCGCAGCAAGTACGTGCTCGCGGCGATGTACGGCTCGCGCGCGCTGCTCGTCGCGCTCTACCTGATGGCGCCGAAAACCGCGCTGACCTTCTACCTCTTCGCCGCCGGCCTCGGCTTCACCTGGCTCGCGACCGTGCCGCCCACCGCGGCGATCGTCGGCAAGCTGTTCGGCATCCGCTACCTCGGCACGCTGTTCGGCCTCACGCTGCTGTCGCACCAGGTCGGCGGCTTCCTCGGCGCCTGGCTGGGCGGCATCGCGATCACGCGCTTCGGCGACTTCTCGTGGATGTGGTACGCGGACATGGCGCTCGCGACGATGGCGGCCATCGTTAACCTGCCGATCCGCGAGGCGCCGATACTGCGCCCGGCCGCGCAGCCCGCCTGATCGCACTCGTCGACACGAAAATGGCCGCCTCGATGGGCGGCCATTCTGGCGTTCGCCGCACCGGATAAGCCCGGCGCGGCGCGCATCGCTCCTCGATGCGGTACGCGTTCAGCCGATCCGGATCGGCACGAAGATGCGCGCGCCGCCGCGCTGGATCAGCAGCGCGAAGCGGTTGCCGGCCTTTTCCATCATCTGGCGGAAGGCCTGCACCGTCGTCACCGGCTGGTTGTTGACGGCCAGCACGACGTCGCCCTGCTGCAGCCCCGCCTGCGCCGCGGGGCCGTTGACGCGCTCGACCAGCAGGCCGCCGCGCACGCCGAGCTGCGCCGCCTCCTCGTTCGTCAGCGCCCGGCCCGCCAGGCCGAGCTTGCCGCCGGCATCCTCGCCGCGCGGCTTGTCGCCCCCGCCGCCCGGCGTCTCGGCCAGCGTCTCGGAACCCATCTCGCCGAGCGTCGCGCTGACGGTGCGGCTCTTGCCGTCGCGCCAGATCTCCAGCTTCACGGTCGTGCCGGGCCGCTTGTCGCCGATGATGCGCGGCAGGTCGGCGGAATCGCCGACGCTCGTGCCATCGACGCCGAGCACCACATCGCCCGCCTTGAGCCCGGCCTTGTCGCCCGCGCTGTCGGGCTCCACGTTCGAGATCAGCGCGCCGCGCGGTTCGGACAGGCCGAAGGACTGCGCCAGTTCCCTGTCCAGGCCCTGGATCGTCACGCCCAGCTTGCCGCGCTGCACGCGGCCGTACTTGACGATCTGGTCCTTGACCTTCAGCGCCACGTCGATCGGGATCGCGAACGAGATGCCCATGAAGCCGCCCGAGCGCGAGTAGATCTGCGAGTTGATGCCGATCACCTCGCCCGAGAGGTTGAACAGCGGCCCGCCCGAGTTGCCGGGGTTGATCGCGACGTCGGTCTGGATGAAGGGCACGTAGTTCTCGTCCGGCAGGCGGCGTGCCTTGGCCGAGATGATGCCGGCGGTGACGGTGTTGTCGAAGCCGAACGGCGAGCCCACGGCGACCACCCATTCGCCGACGCGCGAGCGATCGGCGTCGCCCATGCGCACGGTCGGCAGCCCGGTGGCGTCGATCTTCAGCAGCGCGATGTCGGTGCGCTTGTCGGTGCCGACCACCTTGGCCTTGAAGTCGCGCTTGTCGATCAGCTTCACCGTCACCTCGGTCTCGCCCTCGCCGACGACGTGCGCGTTCGTCAGCACGTAGCCGTCGCTGCTGATGATGAAGCCCGAGCCGACGCCGCGCTGCGCGCGCGGGCCGCGGTTGCCGTGTCCCGGCTGGCCGGGCTGGCCCGGCAGCGGCACGCCGAAGCGGCGCAGGAAGTCGTAGAAGGGGTCGTCGGGCGACAGGCCCGGGATCTCCTCGCCGCCGCTCGGGCGCGCCTTCTCCTTCTGGGTGACGGCGATGTTCACCACGGCGGGACCGACCTGTTCGACGAGATCGCCGAAATCCGGCAGGCCGAAGCGGTTCGATTGGGCCGCCTGCGCCGCCGTCACCGGATTCGCGGCGAGTGCCGCGGGCACCCCGAAGCCGTCGCCGAAGGCGGCGCCGACGCCCATCGCCAGGGCAGTCACGAGAATGGTCTTGCGCATGTTGTGTTTTTCCCCTGAATGATCGTCAATCGTCACGTAGACGCAGACAGGCCGCGGGCGTTCCCGACCGCGCCATGCACGACAGATTGGGGTGGGGCGCGCCGGCGACAAGTCCGGCGCGTGCACGACGGGCGCACCGTGTCAGAAGCGCGCCGACACCTGCAACATCACCTGCGGGTCGAGGCGATTGACCGGCTCGTCGCTACCGGACGCCTGCTGCACCGGGAAGTTCGCCAGCTCCTGATGGCGTCCGAACAGGTTCAGGCCGGTGAGCCGCACTTCGACGCTCTGTCCGCCCTCGAGGTGGAACTCGCGCGCGATGCTCGCGTCCAGCGTCGTGTAGTCCGGCACCGTGTAGCGGAAATCCGGCGAGAAGCCGGTGCCCGCGCGCACCGGGCCGACATGCAGCAGCGTCAGCGCGCTCTGCCACGCCCCCATGCGCTGCAGCCAGGTGACGCTGGCGGAATACGGCGGAGTGCTCTCCTCGGTGCCGTCGTCGCCCGCGCGTGCACGCATCAGCGTGTGGCGCAGCAGCAGCTTGCCGTCCTGCCACGGCCTGAAGTCGAACTGCGTCTCGACGCCTTCGAGGCGAACCGTGCCCTGGGCATTTGTCCATTGTGACGGCGGCAAGATCGTTTTCGGGACGAGTGCAGGTAGTGAGTTCGATGCCTGTTCGCGCTGAATCTGGTCGCGAATGCGTTCGTGGAACACGCGCACGTCGAGGCTGCCCTGCAGTGCCGCAAAGCGGCGTGCATAACCAAGTTCGAACGCGTCGAGTCGCGACGGATCAATCCCTTCATTGGGAACGAAGCGGTGCTGGAGCAGCCCGAGGACAGGGTGGATAATGCGCACGTCGCTGTGGCGCCCGAAGACCCCGGGATTGCGCCACGCGCGCGCGTAGCCGGCGCGCCAGGTCTCTGTCTCGTTCGGCAGCCAGTTGAGGAACACGCGCGGAGAGAGGCGGGTGCGGTCGTTCTGGAAGCGCTCGGCCATGGCGCCGAAGTTCCACTGCCACTGTGGCGCCGCCCGCCATTCGACGTTTGCGAACAGGCGACGGCTTTCTTCTGTCGGATCGGAACGGCCGAAGAAGATGAAGGGCGCATGGACCCGGTCGCGCCGCCACTCGGCCCCCCAGCTCAGCCGCAGGCCATCTCGCGGCGTGAGGTTGTGCTGGAATTCGAGGTTCTGCCGCCGCGTCGTGAAGCTGTCGTTCACCGGGATCGAGAACGGGCCGCCGGGAAAGCTCAAGCGGCCGTTGTCGATCGCCCACTCGTTGCGCGTGCGTTCGTAGGCGTAATAGCCCGACAGCAGGAACTCCTCGTCCGGGCTGACGGCATGGCGCCAGCGCAGGTGACCGAAGTGCTCGCGCGTGTCCATGTCGCGCTCGGGATGCGAGTTGAACGGCGTGTCCGGGTAACCCGTACCCCGCTCGATGTCGGTCAGCCCGGCGAGCAGGGTCAGTTCGTCGTGCTCGCCCATCTGCAGGTCGCTGCGCAGGCTCACGCGGTGGCGGTCACGGCTGTCGTTCAGGTCGTGCACACCCTCGTCGCGCAAGTGCTGCGCCGTGATGCGCAGGCCCAGCGGTCCGGAGCGCGCGACGACGCGGCCGCTGACTTCCGAATATTCGCCCGTGCCGCCCGCGACCGAGACCGTCGCGCCGCGCTCCTCGGCGGTGTGGCGCGTGATGATGTTCACCACGCCCATGTACGCGTTCGTGCCATACGAAGCCGCATCGGTACCGCGCACGACCTCGATGCGCTCGATGTCCTCGATCGCCAGCGGGAAGGAATTGCGTCCGAAGCTGCCGAAATAGGCCGCGCTCACCGAGCGCCCGTCGACGAGGATCTGCAGTTCCTGCGGGGAATCACGATTCGGCCCGTGGTAGCTCACCCACTGCTCGCTGCCGCGCTCCTTTGCCACCATCATGCCCGGCACCAGGCGCAGCAGGCGGTCCAGGCTGCGGTAGCCGGTCGCGCGGATCGTCTCGCGATCGAGCACCGTCAGCGCCGCGGGCACTTCGTTCTGCGGCCGCGGCATGCGCGAGACGGTGAGCACGACCGGCAGCGAATCGAAATAGCTCGCCTCCGAAGCCTGCGGCTCCGGAGCAAACTCCGGCTCCATGCCGGACTGGGCCGCCGAGAAGGAAGGGCACGCAGCAATCGAAGCCGCGGCCACGGCGCAAAGTGATAGGCGGAAAGTCATAGTTGGTTCTTGTTTGATGCCGCGCGGGTACTGAGCATTGCAGCGATGAGAGTATAAGGGCGTGCGGCGCTTTCGGGGTCCCCGAGGTACCCTCGCAGTGCCCACGCGGAGTAACATCTACCGCGCATGCCATTGCCGACCGTGCCGCCATGACCCTGACCGATCTCCGCTACCTCATCGCCCTCGCCCACGAGCGCCACTTCGGCCGCGCCGCGGAGAAGTGCCACGTCAGCCAGCCGACGCTGTCGGTCGCGGTCAAGAAGGTCGAGGACGAGCTCGGCGTGCAGCTCTTCGAGCGCAGCGCGACCGAGGTCAAGATCACCTCCACCGGCCAGCGCATCGTCGCGCAGGCCGAGAAGGTGCTGATGGAAGCGGCGCAGATCCAGGAGATCGCCGCCGCCGGCAAGGATCCTCTGTCGGGGCCGCTGCGCCTGGGCGTCATCTACACGATCGCGCCCTACCTGCTGCCGCGGCTCATCCCGCGCGTGCACAAGCTCGCACCGCGCATGCCGCTGATCATCCACGAAAACTACACGACGCGGCTGCTCGAGGCGCTCAAGCGCGGCGAACTGGACGTCATCGTGTTGTCGCTGCCGTTCGAGGAGGCCGGCGTCGTCGCCCAGCCCGTCTATGACGAACCCTTCCGCGTGCTGATGCCGGTGAGCCACCCCTGGACCGAAGCCGAGCACATCGATCCCGACAAGCTCGCCGACGACCAGCTGCTGCTGCTCGGCGCCGGCAACTGCTTCCGCGACCAGGTGCTCGAAGTCTGCCCGCACTGCCGCAGCGTCAGCGGCCTGCAGCGCACGCTGGAAGGCAGCTCGCTGGAAACGATCCGCCACATGGTCGCGACCGGCCTCGGCGTCACGGTGCTGCCCAGCACCGCCGCCGACGACCTGCCGGCGCAGAACGCGCTCGTCGCCGTGCGGCCCTTCTCCGAGCCCGAACCCTCGCGTCGCGTCGCGCTCGCGTGGCGCGTCACCTATCCGCGCAGCGGCGCGATCGACGTCCTGCGCACGGCCATCCTCGAAAGCGACCTGCCCGGCGTGCGCCCGATCGGCCGTGTCGCGCCGCTGGAGGCCGTGGAGACCTGAGCCGCGCGCGCCGGCCGCCGCCGGCGTGACCGATTGCCGCACCCCGCCGCACGGCGGGCTATAGTTTGAAGGCAGGCTTTACCGGGGAATCGCCGTGGCTGCTCCGCTCCTGATCGTCGGCACCGGCCTCGCCGGCTACGCGCTGCTGCGCGCGGTGCGCCAGCTCGACCGCCACCGCGAGATCTGCATGATCGACGCGGACGCCGCCGCGGCCTACTCCAAGAGCCAGCTGCCGGACGGGCTCGCGCACGGACGCGATGCGGGCGAACTGGTGATCGCCACGGCCGAACAGATGGCCTACCGGTTCGAGGCGACGATCACGCCGCGCCGCCGCGCGCTCGTGCTCGATCCGCAGCGTCGCATCCTGCGCACCGACAACCCCGCCCAGGCCGAGCAGCCCTGGTCGCAGCTCGTCATCGCCACCGGCGCCGAGGCGATCCGTCCGGCCAATGTGCGCGGCAGCGGCGCCGCCGCCATACTCACCGTCGGCAGCCTCGCCGAGTACGCCTACCTGCGCACCCAGCTGTCCGGACGCCGCCGCGTCGCGGTGATCGGCGGCGGCATCTCCGGCTGTGAACTGGCCGAAAGCTTCAAGCGCGGCGGTTGCGAGGTCGTCCTGCTGGAGCCGGGCAACCGCCTGCTCGGCCGCGCCTGCCCCGCGCTGTGCGGGCAGCGCGTCGCCGAGGCGCTCGCCGCGGCCGGTGTGCGGGTGCGCCTGGAGGACGGGGTGCAGCGCATCGACCACGGCCTGCACGACCTCGAGCTCACGACCCTGGGCGGCCATGCCTTGCCGGTCGATGTCGTCGTCGCCGCGCTGGGCACCCGTCCGCGCGTGCAGCTGGCGCGAGCGGCCGGACTCGATGTCGCGACCGGCATCGTGGTCGACCACGGGCTGCGCACCTCGGTCGAGGGGATTTTCGCGCTGGGTGCGTGTGCCGAGCTGGGCGGGCGGCTGTTCGCGCTCGGGGAAGACATCGAAAACGGCGCCCACGTCCTCGCCGACGTGCTCGGCGGGCGCGCCACGCGCATGCGCTGGACGCCGCGCGTGCAGCACCTCAACCTCGCATGCTGTCCGGTTGCGCTCTGCGAGCCGCCGCCGGTCGCCGGCGAATGGCACGAATCGGCGACCGCGCGCGGCGTGCGCGCGCTGTTCCACGACCGTTCCGGCGCCCTGCGCGGTTTTGCGCTGGTCGGCGAGCCCGCCGGCGAAGCGAGCCGCCTGCTGGGCCGCGTCGTGCGCTGAACGCGCGATTCGCAACGCCGCCCGGGCGGCGCCGCGCTCAGGCTTCCTTGCGTGTCCGTGGGCCGGCCTTGCGGGCGGCCGGCTTCGCGGCGGCCTTGTCCGTCGCCTCGGCCGCTGCCGCGCCTTCCTTGGCTGCGCCGTCGCCCGCCTTGCCCTTGGCCCCGGCCTTCGGCGCCTTGGGTTCGAACTCGAAGCCGACCTTGCCGTCCGCGCCGCGCACGAGGAAGGCGGAGAACTTGCGCTTGGTGCGCGTCGACACGAAACCCTTGAGCAGGTCCGTGCGCCCATCCGCGAGCAGCTTCGTCATCTGCTCGCGCTCGACCGGCTGCTGCAGGATCACCTTGCCGGAGCGGAAATCGCAGGATTTCTCCGGCCCCACCGACTTCTCGCACACGTAGGCCATGCCGTGCTCGAACACGCGCGACGCGCATTTCGGGCACGCGCCGAGCGCCTCCTGGCCGGAGAAGTCGACCGCCTCCGCGCCCTCGCCGTCGTCCTTCGGCTGGCCGAAGTCGAACTCGGGCTGCTTGTCGTCGTTGAGGCGGATCTCGGCGTTGAAGAGCCGCCCCATCTTGCTGCGGAAGCCCATCAGCGGGCCGATGCGCCCGGTCGACAGCAGCGTCTCGATCTCGTCGATCTCGAACTGGCGCCCGGCGACGATCTTCCACGCGCTCCAGTCGCAGGCCTGGCAGGCGAACTTCTTGTAGTTCTCCTTCACCACGCCGCCGCACTTCGGGCACGGCGCCTTCAGCGTCGCGAAGTCGCCCGGCACGGTGTCGGACTCGTAGCGCTTGGCGCGCTCGACGACTTCGCGCGCCATCTCGGCGATCTCGCGCATGAATTCGGGGCGCGACAGCTGGCCGCGCTCCATCTGTGCGAGCTTGTGCTCCCACTCACCGGTGAGTTCCGGCGAGGTCAGCGCGGAGACGTCGAGGCCCTTCAGCAGCGTGATCAGCGAGAACGCCTTCGCACTCGGGATCAGCTCGCGCCCTTCGCGGTGGATGTACTGCTCGGCGATCAGGCCCTCGATGATCTGCGCGCGCGTCGCCGGCGTGCCGAGGCCGCGCTCGCCCATCGCGGCGCGCAGTTCCTCGTCGTCCACCATCTTGCCCGCGCCTTCCATTGCGGAGAGCAGCGTCGCTTCGTTGTAGCGCGCAGGCGGCTTGGTGACGAGGCTCTTCACGAGGATGTCGTCGGTCGACACCGTCTCGTTCGGCTGCACCGCGCACAGCTGCGCGCCGCCGCTCTTGTCCTCGTCGTCGTCCTTGACGCCTTCCTTGCCGTACACCGCGAGCCAGCCCGCATTCACGAGCACCTTGCCCTCGGTCTTGAAGGCTTCACCTTCCACACGCGTGATGCGGGTCGTCACGCGGTATTCGGCCGCCGGGTAGAACACCGACAGGAAGCGCTTCGTCACCAGGTCGTAGATCTTGTGCTCGGCTTCCGACAGGCTCTTCGGCAGCGTGCCGGTCGGGATGATCGCGAAGTGGTCGGAGATCTTCGCGTTGTTGAAGATGCGCTTGTTGGGCTTCACCCAGCCCTGCTTCGCGATCTCGTCCGCGAACGGCGCGTAGGCGTCCGGCAGCGCCCGCATCACGTCCTTCACGGCGCCGACGTAGTCCTCGGGCAGTGCGCGTGCGTCGGTACGCGGGTAGGTCAGCACCTTGTGCTTCTCGTACAGCGCCTGCGCGATCTGCAGCGTCACCCGCGCGGAGAAGCCGAAGCGGCCGTTGGCTTCGCGCTGCAGGCTGGTGAGGTCGAAGAGCAGCGGCGAGAGCTGCGTCGACGGCTTGGATTCCTCGCTGACCTGGCCCGGCTTGCCGTCGCACTTGGCCTTGATCGCTTCGGCCCGGGCCTTGTCCCACAGGCGGAAGGCGGTCGCGTGCTCGTCGCCTTCGGGTTTCTTGAACTTCTCGTCGAACCAGCGCCCGGCGTAGCTGCCGGCCTGGCAGCCGAAGGAGGCTTCCAGCTCCCAGTAGTCGCGCGGCTTGAACTGGCGGATCTTCTGCTCGCGCTCGACCACGATCGCCAGCGTCGGCGTCTGCACGCGCCCGACGGTGGTCAGGTGGAAGCCGCCGGTCTTGGAGTTGAACGCGGTCATCGCGCGCGTGCCGTTGATGCCGATCAGCCAGTCGCTCTCGGCGCGGCACACGGCGGCCTGGCGCAGGCCCTCGACGTCCTGCGCGGCGCGCAGATGGGCGAAGCCCTCGCGGATCGCCGCCGCCGTCATCGACTGCAGCCACAGGCGGCGCACCGGCTTGTCGGTCTTCGCGTGCTGCGCGATGAAGTTGAAGATCAGCTCGCCCTCGCGCCCCGCGTCGCAGGCGTTGATGAGGCCGGTGACGTCCTTGCGCTTGATCAGCCGCGTCAAGAGTTTCAGGCGGTCGTCGGTCTTCTCGATGGGCTTCAGCGCGAACTGCGGCGGGATCACCGGCAGGTGGGCGAAGGTCCATTTGCCGCGCTTGACTTCGTACTCGTCGGGCACCACCAGCTCGAGCAGGTGGCCGACCGCCGACGACAGCACATAGTCGTCGGACTCGAAGTAGTCCTTTTCCTTCGTGAAGCCGCCCAGCGCGCGGGCGATGTCCTGCGCGACCGAAGGTTTCTCCGCGATGATCAGTTGCTTGCTCATGCCGCTGGGCCGCCTTGGAAAGCCCTGGAGGCTTTCATGTATGGGGTGATCGAGCGGCGCATGATAAGCAGCCCGCCGTCAAGGGCGCAAGCGCAGCGGGTGCGCCTAGTTCGGCAATTGCCCGGCGTCTTCGCCCTCTTCGCCGAGCAGTTCGTCGATGATCAGGCTGTCGAGCGGCAGTTCGCGCTGCCACAGCACCATCAGCACGATCACCTTGAGCCGCGTGAGGCTGACGCTCAATCCGCTCAGCGCGAGGGTGCGTTCGATGATGATCTCGCGCGTCGCGGCATCGAGGGCGCCGGCGCCTTCGAGGAAGGCGAGAAAGCCGCGGCATTCGGTGTTCAGCCGCGCTTCCTCCTCGGCCGCATACACGCGGAAGGCACCCGCTGCGGGCGTCGTCGCGAGCGGCGAGGCGTCGGAGATGCTGCGCAGGCCCGAGAGCCAGTCGAGGGCTTCGGTGATCTCATCCTCCTCGAAACCGGCCGCCGAGAGCTTGCGGGCGAGCTGGTCGATTTCGGGGCAGGCGGCGGCGTGAACGTAGTTCTCGAAGAGGTATACAAGGATGTCGAACATGGCGGCACACCGGCAGGTCAATGGCGCTGGAAGCGTCCGCCGGGGAGTCGGCTGACTCGCCCGTCGAGTTCCAGTGTCAGCAGAATGGCGTAGAGCGCATCGAGCGTCAAGCCGCTGCGTGCCGCCAGGCTGTCGATGTCCAGCGGGTCGTGACCCAGTGCGGCGAGCACGGTGGCGTGCTGCGGCGGCAGGTCCGTTTCGGGTTCGGGTTCGGGTGCGGTGAACAGCGCCTGCGACGCGGCGCCCGCCGCGTGGCTGCGTCCCCGCGCCGTGCCGCGGGCGCGGGGCGGCACGGCGGCGGGGGCTGCGGCCGGCCGGCCCCACGCGAGTTCGTCGAGCACGTCGGCCGCGGTCTCGACCAGCTTGGCGCCGTCGCGGATCAGGCGGTGGCAGCCGCGCGCGAGCGGCGAATGGATGGAGCCGGGGATCGCGAACACTTCGCGGCCGCAGTCGGTCGCGAGCCGTGCCGTGATCAGCGAGCCGCTGCCGACGGCCGCCTCGACGACCAGCACGCCACGCGAAAGGCCGGCGATGAGGCGGTTGCGGCGCGGGAAGTTGTGCGGCAGCGCGGGCGTGCCGAGCGGCAGCTCGCTGACGATGGCGCCCTGCCGCACGATCTCGCGGGCGAGCGACTGATGGCGCGCGGGATAGACGCGGTCGGCGCCGGTGCCGATGACCGCCACCGTCCGGCCGTTTTCCTGCGCGAGGGCGCCCTGGTGCGCGGCCGCGTCGATGCCCAGCGCGAGCCCGCTGACGATCGTGAGCCCGGCCGCGGCAAGGCTTTCGGCAAAGGCCCGGGCATTGGCGACACCGCCCGGCGTCGCGGAGCGCGCGCCGACGATCGCGAGCGCGGGCGACGCCAGCAGCGCCGGATCGCCTTTCACGTACAGCAGGACCGGCGGATCGGGGATTTCGAGCAGGCCGCGCGGGTAGGCGGCGTCAGCGAGCGTGAGGATGTGGTTGCCGGGCTCGCCCGCCCATGCGAGGGCCGCGTCGATGCGCGCCTGCTCGGGGGCGGCGAGCAGCAGGTCGGCGGTTTCGGCGCCGACGACCGCCGTGATCGCGCTGCGCCCGGCGGCGAAGATCCGCGCGGGCAGGCCGAAGGCCGCGAGCAGGCTGCGCTGCCGCTCGGGGCCGATGCCGGGGAGGAGGGTCAGCCGCAGCCAGGCGGCGAGATCGTCCTCCACGCGCGTGCCCGTCAGGGCTTGTGCACGCTGTCGCCGACCGTCACCTGGCCGTCGGTTTCCATCACCAGCGCGTAGGACACGCGGTCGAAGACGCGGAACACGAAGGCGAGGCCGTAGCGCTTTTCCGGCAGCGCGTAGGCTTCCTTGTTGCCGTCGTCATCCTTGTAGACGACCGAACCGCGGTTGCGGTGCAGCGCCAGCACGGTGCCGCGATCGACGCCTTCGCGTGCGCCGACGTTGAGCGTGACGACATGGTTGCGGCCGGTTTCCGAGACGCCACGGTAGATGCCGATCAGGCGCCCGGCGACGTCGGCTGCCGGCGGATGCGGAACGAACGAGAAGACTTCGGGCCGGTCGCTGGCGAGGAGGCGGTCGCCGGTGCCGATCTCCTCGACGGCGCTGAGGATCTCGAGCGTGGCGGGGGTGCCGTTCTCGGTGACGCGCGCGGCGCCGAGATAGGCGGCCTCGTAGCCGAGCACTTCCCGGGTCACCGGATCGACCAGCGGCTTGGCCGGGCGCAGGACCTGCCACACCTTCTGGTCGTCCCGGATGTTCTTGGCGAAGATCGTGTCGCCGGGGCCCATGAAGACGCGGCTGGTCTCGGTCGCGACCACGGTGCCGGCGTCGGCCAGGCGCGCTTCGTCGAGGACCAGCGGCTTCGTCAGGAAGGGCTCGATGTCCTGCATCGGGATGCTGGTGACGGCGTCCTTGAGGTCTTCGTTATAGACCTGCGGCTGCAGCTTCTGGTCGCCGACGCGGCGGCCGATCGAGAGATAGGGGCCGCTGCGGTCGAGCACGATGATCTGGCCGGGATAGATCAGGTGCGGGTTGCGGATCTGGTCGCGGTTGAGGCGCCAGACTTCGGGCCAGCGCCAGGGTTCCTTGAGGAACTTCCCGGAAATGCCCCACAGCGTGTCGCCGCGCACGACGGTGTGGCTGTCGGGCGCATCGTCGGCGATGGCGGCCGGGGCTGCGAGGGCGGGCGTGCCGAGAAGGGTCGCAACGCTGAAGAGGAGAGGGAATATAATGCGGGTCATCGCTCGCTTCCGATTGGGACGAACCGGACTTCTCGCTACCGGAACGCCTTCCGCCGGTCGAGGATCCAATCCGCAGACTCGATTCGAATGCCGGGGCGACCCCGACAGCATGCCAAAGCACTTGAAATTCTGCACGTAATGACTTAACCCGGCAAGCATTTATGGCGCTACTACCGATCCTCCGTTATCCCGACCCCCGTTTGCATAAACGCGCCGCTCCGGTCGCGCAGGTGGACGAGTCGATCCGCCAGCTCGTCAAGGACATGGCCGAGACGATGTACGAGGCGCCCGGCATCGGGCTGGCGGCGACCCAGGTCGATGTGCACCAGCGCGTGGTGGTGATCGACGTCAGCGAGGACCGCTCCGACCTGCGCGTCTTCATCAACGCCGAAATCCTCGAGAAGTCCGGCGAGCATATCGGCGAGGAAGGCTGCCTGTCGGTGCCCGGCATCTACGAGAAGGTGTGCCGCGCCGAGCGCGTGCGCGTGAAGGCGCTCGACGCCGACGGCAAGCCCTTCGAGCTGGAGACCGACGGCCTGCTGGCGGTATGCATACAGCATGAGCTCGATCACCTCGAAGGCAAGGTCTTCGTCGAATACCTGTCGCCGCTCAAGCTCAACCGCATCAAGACGCGCCTCGCGAAGAAAGCGCGGATCACCGCGTGAGCGCCGCGCCCGGGAGTAGCCCGCTGCGCGTCGCCTTCGCGGGCACGCCGGAGTTCGCCGCCGCGGCGCTGGAGGCGATCCTCGCCGCGGGCTTCGAGGTGCCGCTGGTGCTGACCCAGCCGGACCGTCCCGCCGGGCGCGGCATGAAGCTCAGCGCGAGTGCGGTGAAGCAGGTGGCGCTGGCGCACGGCATCGCCGTCGACCAGCCGGAGAAGCTGCGCACCGACGCGCAGCGCGCCGCGCTCGCCGCGTGTGCGCCGGACATCCTCGTCGTCGCGGCCTACGGCCTGCTGCTGCCGCGCGCGGTGCTCGAGCTGCCGCGCCTGGGCTGCATCAACATCCACGCGTCGCTGCTGCCGCGCTGGCGCGGCGCCGCGCCGATCCATCGCGCGATCGAGGCGGGCGATGCGGAGACCGGC
Organism: Aromatoleum toluvorans; assembly: GCF_012910905.1. GTDB lineage: Bacteria > Pseudomonadota > Gammaproteobacteria > Burkholderiales > Rhodocyclaceae > Aromatoleum > Aromatoleum toluvorans. Next base: position 159,286 of record NZ_WTVN01000002.1, on the reverse strand, counting down.
ATCACGATCATGCAGATGGACGAGGGCCTCGACACTGGTGCGATGCTGATGAAGCGTGCGCTGGCGATCGCGCCCGAGGACACGACCGCGACGCTGCACGACCGCCTCGCCGCGCTGGGTGCGGAGATGGTCGTCGCGGCGCTGCGCGCGCTGCCGCAGGGCGGCTTGCAGGCCGAGGTGCAGCCGGAGGCCGGCGTGACCTACGCGGCGAAGATCGGCAAGGCCGAGGCCGCGATCGACTGGCGCCGGCCGGCGCTGGAGATCGCGCGCGCGGTGCGCGCCTTCAATCCTTTCCCGGGCGCGGTCGGGACGCTGCGCGACGTGCCGGTGAAGGTGTGGCGCGCGGAGCCTGCCGCGGGAACGGGCGCACCGGGCACGGTGCTGTCGGCGGACGACGCCGGGGTCGTCGTCGCGTGCGGCGAAGGCGCGCTGCGCCTCGTCGAACTGCAGAAACCCGGCAGCCGGCGCATGCCGGTCGGGGAATTTCTGCGCGGCTTCCCGGTCAGTGCAGGCGAACGCTTCGACGCCGTCGCGGCCTGAGCCATTTCGACCCCCGGCGCGGCCTGCCGGTTGATTCAGGCGCGTTCGGCCCCATCTGGGGTGCTACAAGCCCATTCACTGAGGAAGGAATAACGCACATGTTCGGCAACTGGCTCAAGACCTCGATCCTGATGGCAGGCATCGTCGCCCTGTTCGGTGCCGTAGGGGGCATGCTCGGCGGCAAGCAGGGCATGCTGCTGGCGCTGGTGTTCGGCGGCGCGATGAACGTGTGGGCCTACTGGTTCTCCGACAAGATGGTGCTGCGCATGTACAACGCGCGCGAAGTCGATGCGACCAGCTCGCCCTATCTGTACAACATGGTGCAGGGACTCGCGCAGCGCGCCGGGCTGCCGATGCCCAGGGTGTACATCATCGACGAGGAGCAGCCGAACGCGTTCGCGACCGGCCGCAACCCGGAGCACGCGGCGGTCGCGGCGACCACCGGCATCATCCGCATGCTGTCCGAGCGCGAGCTGCGCGGCGTGATGGCGCACGAGCTGGCGCACGTGCAGCACCGCGACATCCTGATCTCGACGATCTCGGCGACGGTGGCGGGCGCGATCTCGATGCTGGCGCAGTTCGGCATGTTCTTCGGCGGCAGCCGCGACGACGAGCGGCCGAACCCGGTGCTGTCGATTCTCGTGATGATCCTTGCGCCGCTGGCGGCGATGGTCATCCAGATGGCGATCTCGCGCACGCGCGAATTCGGCGCGGACCGCGGCGGCGCGGAGATCTCGGGCGACCCCGAGGCGCTCGCGAGCGCGCTCACGAAGATCGACGCCTACGCGCGCGGCATCCCGATGCACACTGCCGAGGCGCATCCGGAGACGGCGCAGATGATGATCATGAACCCGCTGTCGGGCGAAGGCCTGCGCGGGCTGTTCTCGACCCACCCGTCGACGCAGGAGCGTGTCGCCCGCCTGCGCGAGATGCTGGTCGCCCGCTAGGCGCGCCCTTTGCCGGCGTCGGGCCGTGCCGCGCATCCCGGAGCGTCGCGGCGCCTGCACTGGACCGAGGCGCTGCGGCGCTCGGTGCGGGCCAAGCTGCTGGCGCTCGTCCTCGCCCCGCTGCTCGTCGGCGTGCCGGTGCTGCTGGGCTTGGTGTGGACCTGGGGCAGCGAGGGCTACGAACGTCTGCTGAACTTCAAGATCGGCTCCGATCTCGTCACCGCGCACGAGTATTTCGACCGCGTGCGTATCGGCGTCGGCAGCGAAGTGCAGACGCTCGCCGAGTCGTACCGCCTGGTCCGGCAGCTCGGCGCGCCGTCGTCCGCGATGTCGGCGCTGCTCGCGGAGCTGGCGCCCGGCGGGCGGCTGGATTTCCTGTTGCTGCTCGATCGCGAAGGCCGCCCGGTGGCGGCGTCGCAGGCGCTGGCGGGCGCGCCGGTGCCGCGTCTCGACTGGCCGGTCGTCGCGTCCGCGCTGCGCGGTGCGGCGCTGACGACGGTCGAACGATTCCCCGTCGAGGCGCTCCAATATCTGTCTCCGGCCCTGCGCGAGCGCGCCTGGCTGCCGCTGGTGGAAACGCGCGCTGCCGCACCCGATGCGCGCACGGCAGAGGACCGGGGACTGGTGATCCACGCCGCCGCACCGGTGTATGACGACAGGCGCAACCTCGTGGGCGTGCTCGAAGGCGGCGTGCTGCTCAATGGCAATCTCGAGATGGTCGACCGCATCAACGCCATCGTCTATCGCGACGGCTCGCTGCCGCTCGGCAGCCGCGGGACGGCCACGTTGTTTCTCGACGACACCCGCATCGCGACCAACGTGCGCCTGTTCGGCGACACGCGGGCGCTCGGGACACGCGTGTCGCAGGCGGTGCGCGAGCGCGTGCTCGGGCACGGCGAGACCTGGCTCGGCACGGCCTTCGTCGTCAATGACGACTACGTGTCGGGTTACGAGCCGATCGCGAACGGCCGTGGCGAGCGCATCGGCATGCTGTACGTGGGCTTCCTCGAAGCGCCTTTCCGCAACGCCGGCCGCATGGCGATGGGGGCGCTGTTCGTGCTGTTCATCGTGATCAGCGCGGCCGGCGCGGTGCTCAGCCTGCGCTGGGCGCGCAGCGTGTTCCGGCCGATCGAGCGCATGAACGCGGTGATCCAGCGCGCCGCGCAGGGCGAGGCCGATGCGCGCGTCGGCGCGGTGGAGAGCCGCGACGAGCTGGGGCGGCTCGCGGGCGAGTTCGACCACCTGCTCGACACGCTGTCGGCCAAGCGCGAGGAACTGGAGCGCTGGGCGGAGGAGCTCGATCGCAAGGTCGCCGAGCGCACCGTGGAGCTGCGCGAGGCGAACGAGACCTTGCGGCGCGCGCAGCAGCAGCTGGTGATGAGCGAGAAGCTCGCGGCGATCGGCGAGCTGACTGCGGGCGTCGCGCACGAGATCAACAATCCGGTCGCGGTGATCCAGGGCAACCTCGACGTGCTGCGCGACCTGCTGGGACCGGCCGCCGAGCCGGTGCGCGAGGAGATCCGCCTGATCCATCAGCAGGCCGACCGCATCCGCCAGATCGTCACCAAGCTGCTGCAGTTCGCGCGCCCCGGCGAGTTCGCCGGCTATGCGGAGGCGGTGGAGGTGAACGAGGTCGTCGCCGACTGCCTGTTCCTGACACAACACAACTTCGACCGCCGCGCGATCGAGGTCGCGACCGATTACCGGGCGACGGCGCGCATCGAGATCAACCGCGGCGAGCTGCAGCAGGTGCTGATCAACCTGATCGTGAACGCCGTGCAGGCCATGCCGGACGGCGGGCGCCTGGGCCTGGCGACGGCGGACTGGCACGAGGAAGGCGAGCCGGTCGGCGCGGTGATCCGGGTGCGCGACAGTGGCCACGGCATCGCGCCGGAGGACCTGTCGCACATCTTCGACCCCTTCTTCACGACCAAGAAGGGTAGCGGCACCGGCCTGGGCCTGTCGATCAGCTACACGATCGTCGAACGCTACGGCGGCCGCATCGCGGTGGACAGCCGGCCCGGCGAAGGCACCGAGTTCGCGCTGTGGCTGAGGCGCGACGCGCGTTACGACGAATCCCCGAGCGCCCCGGGATTTTTGCGGCGCTGGTGAGTCATACTAGGGGCGGTGCCCCTGCGGACTCGGTTATCATCAAAATGTAACTGCGCGCCGAGTGAGCGCGCGCCCCGAGCCACGCCCACGACAAGGACGACGATGCTGCACGAGCGCGACGGCGGAGCGCCGAGCCCTGCCGGCACTCCGGAATTCAACTGGCAGGCGCATTCCATCCTGATCGTCGATGACGAGGAGGGAATGCGCAGCTTTCTCGAGCGCGCGCTGAAGCCGCGCTGCGGGCTGGTCGAGACGGCGCCGGATGCGGAACATGCGATGCGCCTGATGGCGCGCGTGCACTTCGACCTGCTGATCCTCGACATCGCGCTGCCGGGCAAATCCGGCCTCGACTGGCTGCACGAGCTGCGCGAAGCGGGCTTCGCGGGCGACGTGATCCTGATCACCGCCTTCGCCGACCTCGACACCGCGATCAACGCGCTGCGCGGCGGCGCGTCGGACTTCATCCTCAAGCCTTTCCGCGTCGACCAGATCCTCAACGCGATCAAGAACTGCTTCCAGCGCGCCCACCTCGCGCGCGAGAACTTCATCCTGCGCCGCGAGCTGGCGGGCCTGTCGGTGGAAGTCGACGGCCTGGTCGGGCACTCGGCGGCGATGGAGAACCTGCGCGCGGTGCTGCGGCGCGTCGCGCAGACCGCCAGCACCGTGCTGCTGCTGGGCGAATCGGGCACCGGCAAGGAAGTCGCCGCGCGCGCGCTGCATCGCATGAGCCCGCGGGCGCAGCGCCCCTTCGTGCCGGTGAATTGTCCTGCGATCGCTGCGGAGCTGATCGAGAGCGAGCTGTTCGGCCACGTGAAGGGCGCCTTCACCGGCGCGACCGAGAGCCGCAACGGCCTGTTCTACTACGCGCACGGCGGCACGCTGTTCCTCGACGAGATCAGCGAGCTGCCGCTTCCGCTGCAGACGCGGCTGCTGCGCGTGCTCGAGGAGCGCAGGCTGCGGCCGGTCGGGTCCGAGCGCGAAGTGCCGGTGGACGTGCGCATCATCGCCGCGTCGAACCGCGATCTCGCGGCCGAGGTCGCGGCCGGGCGCTTCCGCCAGGACCTGTACTTCCGCCTCGCCGTCGTCGACATCGAGATCCCGCCGTTGCGCGAGCGCGCCGAGGACATCCCCGACCTGATGCGCCATTTCATGAACCTGCTGACCGCGCAGCTGGGTGTCGCGCCGCTGGCGATCACGCAGACGCTGCTCGCCCGCCTCACGGCCTATGGCTGGCCGGGCAACGTGCGCGAGCTGCGCAATTTCGTCGAGCGCTCCCTGATCCTCGACGGTTTCCCGGTCGAGGCGCTCGCGGCGCGCAGCGACACTTTCAGCGGGGTCGATCTGCCGCTCGACGAGGTCGAGAAGCGCCACATCCTCAGGATGCTCGACGCCTGCGGCGGCAACAAGTCGGAAGCAGCGCGGCGCCTGGGGGTGTCGCGCAAGACGCTGGAGCGCAAGTGCGCGGAGTGGGGCGAGTCGGTCGCGTGAGCGCGCACCGACGCCCGTGAGACAGGACAGAGCATTGAAAGTGATCGGATTCGCCGGCTGGTCCGGCAGCGGCAAGACTTCGCTGATCGAGAAGGTCGTCGCGGTGCTCGCCGGGCGCGGCCTCGAGGTGTCGCTGATCAAGCACGCGCATCACAGCTTCGACATCGACCACGAAGGCAAGGATTCGTGGCGTCACCGCGAGGCGGGCTGCCGCGAGGTGCTGATCAGCTCGGGGCGGCGCTGGTCGCTGATGCACGAGCTGCGTGGCGATCCCGAGATGCCGCTGGACGAGCTGCTGCAGAAGCTCTCGCCCTGCGACCTCGTGCTAGTGGAGGGTTTCAAGCGCGCGCCGATTCCCAAGATCGAGGTGCGCCGCACCGTGGTGCGCGAGGCACCGTTCTATCTGAACGACCCGCACGTCGTCGCCGTCGCGACCGACGTCAAACTCGATACCGCGCTGCCGCAGCTGGACATCAACGACCCGCAGGCGGTCGCGGATTTCGTCGTCGATTACGCGTTCAGGATGGCGGCGGTACCGCCATAGAACGCTTGGAGCGTAGTGACGACGAGGGCGCCTGCGGGGCGCCCTCGGTGCTTGTGGGCCTGGAGATCAATGCAGCCGACGTTTCCCGGCGTAGCCAGCGCCGCTGGTCAGTTGATTTCAGTGTCATGCAAACGCTGAAATATAATGACAATGGAGTTATCATCATGCCTTGACCAACCTGCGGGCGAGCAAATTTGCGTAGTAACGAAAATTCTTGACCCAGGCAATTATCGTTACCACAATAAATATGAGCGCGCGCATCGTCTGGGACGAGGTCAAGCGGGAAGGCAACCTGGACAAGCACGGCCTCGATTTCCTCGATGCGGTTCTGGTGCTGGAGAGCCCCTATCGTCTGGACGTGGAGAGTGTGCGCAGCGGAGAGTGCAGGACTCAGTCGTTCGCCTATGTATTCGATGTCCTGGCAGTCCTGACGGTGGTGCATGTCGAGCGCGGCAATGCCCTGCGGATCGTCAGTTTCCGCCCGGCAAGTGAAGAGGAAAGGAGCGCCTATCATGACTGGCTCGAAAACGACTTCGACGACGATTGCCCGGATGCGGGCCGGGCGCGCGCGGGGCGAGAGCAAGACTGATGCGGCGAAGCTTCGCGCCGCCGCGCCCTACGCGTGGGACGGTGAGAACGAGGACGAAAGGCCGTTGACGCGCGAAGAGATGCAGGCGGGCATCGCGGCCTATCGCAGACGGCGCGGTCGGCCGGCGGGCAGCGACAAGGAGTCGACGACCATCCGTCTCGACCGCGACATCCTCGCGGCCTTCCGCGCCAGCGGGCCGGGTTGGCAGACGCGCATGAACGCGGCGCTGCGCGACTGGCTTAAAACGCACACGCCGACGTGACCGGTCGATGTCCGTTGCCTTCGGGCGGCGCTGTGCTCAATCCAGTGCTGATACCTGTCCCAGCGCCGTGAGCTCGTAGCCGCCGAGCTGCCGCGCGAGTTCGCCGAGTTCCGCGCCGCCCAGCCGCGCGAGCAGGCGCTGGAAGAGGTGGCGGAAGTAGATTTCCTTCGGCAGCGCGAGATCCAGCGCTTCCCAGCCGAGCGGCAGGAAGTCGAGGCCGAACTCGGTGGCGGTCGCGCGCGTGCCGGGCGTGCAGTCGGCGCCGTCGTGCAGGAGCAGGGCCGCGGCCTCGCGTTCGCCGGCGGCGGTCGCGACGGCGCTGCAGTCGTCGGCATGCAGTCCGCGCGCGCGCAGCGCCGAGGCGAGGAAGTGGCCGGCGCCCGATCCCGCGCCGCGCATCGCCCAGCGCACGTCGAAGGCGACCAGGGTTTCGAGCTGGTCGATGCCCAGCCCGGGGCGCAGCAGCACGCCTTGCTCGCGCAGGCCGAGGCGCACCAGCGTCCAGCGGGCGTGGCCGGGATGGGCGCGCAGCAGCGTCGCGTGCTGGGCGAGGCTGTGTTCGGCGCCGCCCCAATGCACCATGCTGAGGTCGACGCGGCGGCGGGCGAGCTGTTCGAGGCCGGTCAGGGTCGCGGTCGGGCTGTAGGCGACGAAGGCTTCGGCGCCCAGTTCGGTGGCGAGTAGCCGCACGGCCGCCGCGAGCAGCGCGTCGTCGCCGCCGGCGATCAGCAGGCGGTCAGTGAGCACGCCGCCGTGCGCCTGTTCGAGCAGCCATTCGTCGAGCAGCCGGCGCGGAAAGAGCCACTTGCCGCCGACGCGTGCGGCCGGGACTTCGCCGCTGTTGGCGAGCTCGTACAGCTTCTTCTCGTTGAGGTGCAGGTAGGCCGCCGCCTGCTTCGCGGTGAGGCAGGGGCTCTCCGGCGTAAGGGGGGCGACGACCGGCGGCTCGGGGGCGCTCATTTCTCGACGTCGTTGAGCTCGTCGCGCGTGTTGATGTTGCGGAACGCGGCTTCCTCGTCGTCGAAGCGCACTTCGACGATCTTCAGCGTCGCGTACCAGAAGTCGATCTTGCGCCCGCCGCCGGCGAGGAATTCGTCGAGGTGCGGGAGCACGTCGCGTCGGCACAGGCAGAACACCGGGTGCGGCTGGTCGAAGGTGCGCGCGACGGCGAGCTCGGCGCCCGCCGCGACGAGGCCGCGATGCAGGCGTTCGACGAGATCCGCCGGCAGGAAGGGCGAGTCGCAGGGTGCGGTCGCGACGAGCGGATGCCGGGCGCGTGACAGCGCCGCGTGCAGGCCCGCGAGCGGGCCGGCGAAGCCGCCGATGTCGTCAGGGAACACGGGATGGCCGAAGGCGGCGTAGCGTTCGGCGTTCTGGTTGGCGTTGATGATGAGCTCGTCGACCTGCGGGCCGAAGCGTTCGATCACCCATGCGGCCATCGGCCGCCCGCGCAGCGCGACCAGGCCCTTGTCGACGCTGCCCATGCGGCGCCCCTGCCCGCCGGCGAGGATCACGCCGGTGATTTTCTCTGTCGTGCTCATCGCGTGAACCGTTCCTCGCCGGTGAATAGGAGGTAGTGCTTGCCCTGCGCGCGCCCGATCATCGTGAGGCCTATCTTGCGCGCGATCTCCCAGCCCATCTGCGTGAGGCCGGAGCGCGAGACGAGGAAGGGGATGCCCATCTGCGCGGTCTTGATGACCATCTCGGAGGTGAGTCGGCCGGTCGTGTAGAAGATCTTGTCGCCGCCGTCGAGGCCGTCGAGCCACATCTGGCCGGCGATCGCGTCGACGGCGTTGTGGCGGCCGACGTCCTCGACGAACATCAGGATGTCGCAGCCCCCCGCGCCCGGCACCGCGAGCGCGCAGCCATGCACGGCGCCGGCCTGCTTGTAGATCGATTCGTGCACGCGCACCGCGTCCATCAGCGCGTACAGCGTCGCCTGCGACAGGCGGCGCTCGGCCGGCAGGCGGATCGCGTCGATCTCGTCCATCAGCCCGCCGAACACCGTGCCCTGGCCGCAGCCGGTCGTGACGGTGCGGCTGCCGAGGCGTTCCTCGGCGTCGATGAGGCCGTTGCGCGTGGTCACCGCGACGGCGTTGACCTCCCAGTCGACCTGCACCGATTCGATGTCGTCGAGGCTCGCGACGAGACGCTGGTTGCGCAGCCAGCCGATCGTCAGCGCCTCGGGTGCGGCGCCCAGCGTCATCAGTGTGACGATCTCGCGGCGGTCGACGTAGATCGTCAGCGGGAACTCGCCGGCGATCGGCGTCGGCACGGCTTCGCCGAGTTCGTTGATGGCCGGGATGGTCACCGTCAGGGGGTGGCTCGCGTGGCTCAGCAGCGGGCGGCGCGGCGTGTCGGGGGCTGGGGGCATGGAGGTCGCAGGAAGGTTTGGACCGTATTCTAGTGTGGCGGGCCGCATGTTCGCCAAGGGCCGCGGCGCGCCGGTCGCCCGGCGGCGCGGCTTCGCCTATCCTATGAGGGATCGAGTCACCCGGAGTTCGTCGCATGGATCGCTTTCCCCTCGCCGTCATCATGGAGCGCCGCCGTCTGCAGAATCGCTGGGCGGACGAGGCGTGGGAGGCGGTCGGCGTCGTGCCGGCCTTCGGCGACAACCCCGCCGCGACGCGCCAGCTCGTCGCCGAGAGCGATCGCGACCAGTACCTCGTCGGCGGCTTTGCGCTCGAGCTCTTTCGCGACGAGGCCGACAACTACTTCCTCAACCTGAGTTCGCCGGTGCCCAAGGTGTTCGTGATGTGGCGGCGCGAGGATGGCGTCGCCAAGCCGCTCGTCGTCACCGTGAGCTACGGCGAGGCGGCGCGCCTGCTCGACTCGGGCGAGCAGGTCGATGGCGTGGCGATGCCGCGCGAGATCGCCGACTGGGTCGGCGAGTTCGTGAACCTGCATTACAAGCCGGAGCCGCGCAAGAAGGTGCGCCGCAACGACCCGTTCGCGCAGGACCGGGGAAACCCATGAGCGACCGTTTCCTCTCCCGCTGGTCGCGCCTGAAGCGGCAGGGCGAGGCAGCCCCGAGCGCCCCGCCGTCGGCTCCGCCCGCGCCTGCTGCAGAGGAGGTGCCCGCCGCGCCCGCGACGGCAGCCGCAGCGCCTGCCACCGACGCGGAGGCTGCGCTGCCGCCCGTCGACAGCCTGGACTTCGCTGCCGACTTCAGCGCCTTCATGCAGAAGGAGGTCAGCGAAGCGCTGCGCCGCACCGCACTGCGCAAGCTCTTCAGCGATCCGCACTTCCACTTCGAGCAGATGGACAAGCTCGACATCTACATCGACGACTATTCCGTCTCCGATCCGATCCCCGCGGATGTGATGCAGCGCCTGCGCCAGTTCGAGACTTTCCTCAAGGACGAGGAAGCCGCTGCGGACGCGCCGGCGAAGGGGCCGGACGAGCAGGCGGACACTGCCGCCGCGGCGCCCCCGTCCGGTGATGCCGCACCGCCTGCCGCGCAAACCGGGCCCGCCGGCGAACCCGATGCGCCACCCGCGCCTGCGCCGGACGCTGCATGAGGAATGCGACATTTTGGGGACTGCGGGACATTTAGTCGCGCCTGAATCCGGTTTTCGTGCCGGGCGACGGTAAATCGGGGATTCTGGCTCCGTTCTCCTCCTGCATCGATGGTATGTCGTCTGCTTTGCCTGCGTCACTACCATCAGGCAGGCAGAACCCGAAAAGTGCAGAGACAGATCAGGCTGTGCGACTGCAACCGCAGTTTCACGGTCGATGAACAAGCCCTCGCGGCGGGCATCCAGGCGCCGCTGAAAGTCCATCACGAACTCTGCCGGCGCGAGATCGGCGAGGTCGAGTCCGCGCTCGCCTGCGGCGACGTGCTGGTCGGCTGTACGCAGGAGGCCACCCTGTTCGCCGAAGTCGCTGCCGAGCGGGCGGCCGCGCGCATCGACTTCTTCAATCTGCGCGAAAACGCCGGCTGGTCCGCCGAAGGCCGCGGTGCGACGCCCAAGATGGCGGCGCTGCTCGCGGCGGCGACGCTGCCCGAACCCGAGCCGGTCGCGGGCGTCACGCTCGTCGCTGGCAACCATCTGCTGATCGTCGGCGAAGCCGGCGCGGCGCTGGGCTGGGCCGAGCGGCTGGCGACGCGCTTCGACGTGTCGGTGCTGCTCACCGGCACGAGCCGCGATGCCGAATTGCCGACCGAGCGGCGCTATCCGGTGTGGTCCGGTGCGGGCGTGACGCTCAGCGGCCATCTCGGCGCCTTCGAGGTCGCGTGGACGCAGCAGAACCCGATCGACCTCGACCTGTGCGTGCGCTGCAACGCCTGCATCCGCGCCTGCCCGGAAGGGGCGATCGGCTGGGACTACCAGGTCGACACCGCGCGTTGCCGCGCGCACCGCGCCTGCGTGGCGGCCTGCGGTGCGGTCGGCGCGATCGACTTCGCACGCGCCGACGGGCAGCGCGAAGGCCGCTTCGACCTCGTGCTGGATCTGTCGCCCGAGCCGCTGCTGAAGCGCGTCGAGCCGCCGCAGGGCTACGCCGCGCCGGGGCGCGATCCGCTCGACCAGGCGCTCGCCGCGCAGGCGCTGGGCGAGCTCGTCGGCGAATTCGAGAAGCCGCGCTACGTCGCGTTCGAGCCGAAACTGTGCGCGCACAGCCGTTCGCGCAAGACCGGCTGCACGAACTGCATCGAGTCCTGTTCGGCCGAAGCGATCGCGTCGGCGGGCGACGTCGTGCGCGTCGACCCCTATCTGTGCCAGGGCTGCGGCTCCTGTTCGACGGTGTGCCCGACCGGCGCGCTGGCGGCGCAGTATCCGCGCGTCGAGGACCTCGGCCTGCGCGTGAAGACCGTGCTGACGCGCTACCGCGACGCGGGCGGCGAGGCGCCCTGCCTGCTGTTCCATTCCGCCGAAGCCGGGCGCGCGCTGATCGAACGCCTCGCGCGCCGCGGCGAGGGCCTGCCCGCGCGCGTGATCCCGCTCGAGACCTGGAGCGCCGACGCGGTCGGCCTCGACCTGATGCTCGCCAGCGTCGCGCTCGGCGCCAGCCAGGTCGCGGTGCTCGCCGCCGGCACGCACGACGCGGCGCCCCTGCGTGCGCAGGCCGCGCATGCGCAGGCGATCCTGACGGGCCTCGGCTACGCCGGCGAGCACCTGCGCATCGTCGACGCGGAAGACTGGAGCGGGCTGGAAGCCGCCCTGTGGGACTGGACTCCGGCGCAGGGCGTGGGCCGCGCGGCGAGCTTCCGCCCCGTGCCGCGCAAGCGCGACACGCTCGATCTCGCGCTGCGCCACCTGCACGAATCGGCCCCCGCGCCGGTCACGGAAATCGCGCTGAAGGCCGGCGCGCCCTTCGGTGCGGTCGCGGTCAGCGACGCCTGCACGCTGTGCATGTCCTGCGTCGGCGCCTGCCCGACCGGCGCACTCAATGCCGCGACGGACGCGATGCGCCTCGGCTTCCTCGAGAAGGCCTGCGTGCAGTGCGGCCTGTGCGCGAATTCCTGCCCCGAGAACGCGATCACGCTCACGCCGCGGCTGCTGCTCGACGAGTCGGCGCGCCGCAGCGTGCCGCTCAAGGAGGCGGAGATCTTCCACTGCGTGCGCTGCGGCGCGGCGATGGGCGCGAAGCCGATCATCGACGCGATGGTGAGCCGCCTTGCCGGGCACGCGATGTTCGCCAGCGAGGCGCAGCGCCGGCGCCTGCACATGTGCGCCGACTGCCGCGTGATCGACCTGATGGAAAACGAGAACGGCACCAAAGCCTGGGACATGACCGAATGAACGCACCCGCCGCGATCATCGAAGCGCACCTCGCGCCGGCCGGCGACGCGCCGGTCCTGGGCGACGAGGACCGCGCCCGCGCCCATCACTATGCGCTGCTCGCGCGCCTGTTCTTCGCCGCGCCGGACGCGCCGCTGCTGGCGGCGCTCGCCGCGTCGGCACGCGTGATGGGCGACGGCGACGCGCCCTTCGCCCGCGCCTGGGCCGAGCTCGGCGACTGCGCCGAACAGGCCGACGCGCCCGCGGTGCGCGACGAATACGACGCGCTCTTCTACGGCATCGGCCGGCCCGACGTGATGCTGTACGGCTCGTGGTACCTGGCCGGCTTCCTGATGGAGGAGCCGCTCGCCGAACTGCGCGACGACCTCGCCGAGCTGGGCCTCGCGCGCCGCGCCGGCGTCGCCGAGACCGAAGACCATATCGCCGCGCTCGCCGAGGTGATGCGCCACCTGGCGCTGACCGGCCCCGACGAGGCCGGCCTCGCACGGCAGCGCCGCTTTTTCGTCCGTCACCTGCAGCCCTGGTACGCGCGCCTCGCCGACGCGCTCGCCGCGGCGCCGCAGGCACGGTTCTATGCCCGCACCGGAGCGCTGATGCGGGCCTTTTTCGACATCGAGAGCGAAGCTTTCGCAATGGAGCAGGGCGTCGCCGGCCACTGAGGACCGGACGAGACGACCCGGCATTGGGGGAAAGAGCATGGAAGACAAGAAATCCGGCCTGCAGCGCCGTCATTTCCTGCTGACGCTCGGTGCCGGCGGCGCCGCTGCGGCAGCGGCCGTCGCGACCGTCGCGGGCAAGCCGGCCACCGTGGCCGCACCGCTCGCCACGGTGGCGGGTGAACCCGGGACCGGGCGCGGCGTCAGCGAGCACGCCCGCAACTACTACCGCACGGCGCGCATCTAGGCGGGGGACACGCGATGCTTACGAGGAAATCCACCCAGGCGACGGGCGCGGCCCGTCAGCTGCGCAGCTCGGCCGCGCGGCATTTCGGCCAGACCATGGACCGGCGCACCTTCCTGAAGCGTTCGGGCCTCGGCGTCGGCGTCGGCGCGCTCGCCGCGCAGCTGCCCTACAACCTGATCGGCAGCGCCGATGCGGCCGCCCCTGCGGCGGCCGCGGCCGGCGGCGAGGAGGCCGTGCGCCGCACCGTGTGCACGCACTGTTCGGTCGGCTGCGCGATCGACGCGGTCGTCAAGAACGGCGTGTGGCTGCGCCAGGAGCCGGTGTTCGACTCGCCGATCAACCTCGGCGCGCACTGCGCCAAGGGTGCATCGATCCGCGAGCACGGCCACGGTGAGCATCGCCTGAAGTACCCGATGAAGCTCGTCGACGGCAAGTACCAGAAGATCACCTGGGACCAGGCGATCCAGGAAGTCGGCGACCGCCTGCTGAAGATCCGCGAGGAATCCGGCCCCGACGCCGTGTACTGGATCGGCTCGTCGAAGCACAGCAACGAGCAGTCCTACCTGCTGCGCAAGTTCGTGTCCTTCTTCGGCACGAACAACATGGACCACCAGGCGCGCATCTGCCACTCGACCACCGTCGCCGGCGTCGCCAACACCTGGGGCTACGGCGCGATGACGAACTCCTACAACGACATGCAGAACGCGAAGGCGATGCTGTTCATCGGCTCCAACGCGGCCGAGGCGCACCCGGTGTCGCTGCTGCACATCCTGCATGCGAAGGAGAACGGCTCGAAGATGGTCGTCGTCGACCCGCGCTTCACGCGCACCGCGGCGAAGGCGGACTACTACGTGCGCATCCGCTCGGGCACCGACATCGCCTTCATCTGGGGCCTGCTGTATCACATCTTCCAGAACGGCTGGGAAGACAAGGAATACATCCGCCAGCGCGTGTTCGGCATGGACAAGGCGCACGAGGAGTTCATGAAGTGGACGCCGGACCGCGTGCAGGAAGTCACCGGCGTGCCCGAGGAGCAGGTGAAGCGGGTCGCCGAGACGCTGGCGAAGAACAAGCCGTCGACGGTCGTGTGGTGCATGGGCCAGACCCAGCACACCGTCGGCAACGCCAACGTGCGCGCGATGTGCATCCTGCAGCTCGCGCTCGGCAACGTCGGCGTCTCGGGCGGCGGCACGAACATCTTCCGCGGCCACGACAACGTGCAGGGCGCGACCGACGTCGGCCCCAACCCCGACTCCCTGCCCGGCTACTACGGCCTGGCACCCGGCTCGTGGAAGCACTGGTGCAAGGTGTGGGGCGTCGATTACGAGTGGGTGAAGGCGCGCTACAAGTCCGAAGAGCTGATGACCAAGTCGGGCATCACCGTGTCGCGCTGGATCGACGGCGTGCTCGAGAACCCGGAACTCATCGACCAGCCCGGCGGCAACCTGCGCGCGGTCGTGTATTGGGGGCATGCGCCGAACTCGCAGACGCGCGGCGCCGAGATGGTCGAGGCGATGAAGAAACTCGACACCCTCGTCGTGATCGACCCCTACCCGTCGGCGACCGCCGCGATGGCGGCGATGGTGCGGAAGGACGGCGTGTATCTGCTGCCCGCGTGCACGCAGTTCGAGACCTCCGGCTCGGCCACGGCGTCGAACCGCTCGCTGCAGTGGCGCGAGAAGGTGATCGAGCCGCTGTTCGAGTCCAAGCCCGACCAGACCATCATGTACGCCTTCGCGAAGAAGTTCGGCTACGCCGACGAGCTCGTGAAGAACATCAAGCTGGTGAAGGACAAGCAGGGCTGGGATGAGCCCGAACCCGAGGACATCCTGCGCGAGATCAACCGCGGCACCTTCACGATCGGCTACAGCGGCCAGTCGCCCGAGCGTCTCAAGCTGCACATGCAGAACATGGCCACCTTCGACGTGAAGACGCTGAAGGCCAACGGCGGCCCGTGCG
Source organism: Aromatoleum toluvorans (assembly GCF_012910905.1). Classification (GTDB taxonomy): domain Bacteria; phylum Pseudomonadota; class Gammaproteobacteria; order Burkholderiales; family Rhodocyclaceae; genus Aromatoleum; species Aromatoleum toluvorans. Next base: position 144,198 of record NZ_WTVN01000002.1, on the reverse strand, counting down.
ACGGCGAGTATTTCGGCCTGCCGTGGCCGTGCTACGGCACGCCCGAGCTCAAGCACCCCGGCACGCCCAACCTGTACGACACCTCGAAGCACGTGATGGACGGCGGCGGCAACTTCCGCGCCAACTTCGGCGTCGAGAAGGACGGCGTGTCGCTGCTCGCCGGGGACGGCTCCGCGTCGAAGGGTTCCGAGCTGCAGATGGGCTACCCCGAGTTCGACGACGTGCTCTTGAAGAAGCTCGGCTGGTGGGACGAGCTCACCGATGCCGAGAAGGCCGCCGCCGAAGGCAAGAACTGGAAGACCGACCTCTCGGGCGGGATCATCCGCGTCACGATGAAGAACCACGGCGTACACCCCTTCGGCAACGCCCGGGCGCGCGCGCTGGTGTGGAACTTCCCCGACCCGATCCCGCTGCACCGCGAGCCGATCTACTCGCCGCGCCCGGACCTCGTCGCGAAGTACCCGACGCACGACGACAAGATGAAGTTCTGGCGCCTGCCGACGCTGTACAAGTCGCTGCAGGAGAAGGTCAAGGACATCTCCAGGGAATACCCGCTGATCATGACCTCGGGGCGCCTCGTGGAGTACGAGGGCGGCGGCGAGGAGACGCGCTCCAACCCGTGGCTGGCCGAGCTGCAACAGGAGATGTTCGCCGAGGTGAACCCCAAGGACGCCAACGACGCGGGCTTCCGCAACGGCGACTACATCTGGGTCGAATCGCCGACCAAGGCGAAGCTCAAGGTGCGCGCCCAGGTCACGCAGCGCGTCGCGCCGGGCACGGTGTTCCTGCCCTTCCACTTCTCCGGCTGGTGGCAAGGCAAGGACATGCTCGAGTTCTACCCCGAAGGGGCGGCGCCGATCGTGCGCGGCGAGGCGGTCAACACCGCGACGACCTACGGCTACGACTCCGTGACGATGATGCAGGAAACCAAGACCACCCTGTGCCGTGTCAGCAAGGCATAGAGATGACGACCCCCACGCTCACTTTGTTCGCTGCCCCCCGAGGGGGCTGCGACCTTCCTTGGGACGGCCCGGCGGAAGGTCTAGGAGGAAAATATAAATGGCACGCATGAAATTCCTGTGTGACGCCGAGCGCTGCATCGAATGCAACGGCTGTGTCACCGCCTGCAAGAACGAGCACGAAGTGCCGTGGGGCGTGAACCGCCGGCGCGTCGTCACGATCAACGACGGGGTGCCGGGCGAGCGTTCGATGTCGGTCGCCTGCATGCACTGCTCGGATGCGCCGTGCGTCGCGGTGTGCCCGACCAACGTCATCTACCAGACCGAGGAAGGCATCGTCCTGCACGACAAGGACGGCTGCATCGGCTGCGGCTACTGCTTCTACGCCTGCCCGTTCGGCGCGCCGCAGTTCCCCAACGGTCCGGCGGCCTTCGGCGCGCGCGGCAAGATGGACAAATGCACCTTCTGCGCCGGCGGCCCGGAGGAGAACGGCTCGCAGGCGGAGTTCGAGAAGTACGGCCGCAACCGCATCGCCGAAGGCAAGCTGCCGCTGTGCGCCGAGATGTGCTCGACCAAGGCGCTGCTCGCGGGCGACGCGGCCGAGCTCTCGGAGATCTTCCGCGACCGCGTGCTGCGCCGCGGCAAGGGCGTCGAGGCCTGGGGCTGGATGACCGCTTACGGCAAGGAGGAGGCGAAAAAATGAAGACGCGCATTCCTTACGTGATCGCCGCCGCGTGCGCGGCGGTGCTGCTGGCCGGCTGCGGCGAGAAATCGCAGGTCGCCCGCTACGAGCACGGCAAGTATGCCGGCAAGAACGACACCCGCCCGTGGGAGGGCGGCGTCTACAAGGGCGACAAGGGGGCGTGGGAGCAGGCGCTGCGCAACCGCGTCCACGGCCAGAACGAATACAAGCGGGTCGAGTGAGGAGCCGGCGATGAGCACAGTCCCCAGGCAACGCAGCGGCTTCGCGCTGCTGCTGGCGCTTGTGTCGTGGCTGTTCCTGCTGGGCAGCGGGGCGGCGATGGCGCAAGCCGACCCGGCCGCCGCGCAGGTCGAACGCCAGCAGACGCAGCCGCTCAACAACGCCCCGGTATGGCGCGAGGTGCGCTCGGGCGAGGCCCACTTCACGACCGTGCGCGGTCCCGAGACCGGCGTGCTGATCCAGACCGAAGGCCAGGTGTGGCGGCAGTGGCGCAACGGCCCGATCACGTTCTACGGCGGCATCCTGCTGCTGGTCGTGCCGACCGCGATCGGGCTGTTCTACGCCGTGAAGGGTGCCGTCAAGCTGCACGGCGCGCCGACCGGGCGCCGGATGCAGCGCTTCAGCACCTTCGAGCGCGTCGTGCATTGGGGCACCGCGGTCACCTTCGTGGTGCTGGGCATCACCGGCGTATGCATCCTGTTCGGCAAGCACTTCATCGCGCCGGTGTTCGGCACCGCGGTGCTGGGCGGGCTGCTGACGGCGGGCAAGGCCGTGCACAACTACATCGGCCCGCTGTTCGGCGTGTTCACGCTGCTGATGATCGTCGCCTTCCTGCGCGACAACGTGTGGCAGGCGATCGACAGCGTATGGATCCGCAAGGCCGGCGGCATCGCCAGCGGCGAGCACGTGCCCTCGGGGCGCTTCAACTTCGGCGAGAAGACCTGGTTCTGGATCGGCGTGACCTTCCTCGGCCTGATCGTCGCCGGTTCCGGCCTCGTCATGGACTTCCCCAACTTCGGCCAGACGCGCGCCGACATGCAGCTCGCCAACATCATCCACGGCGTCGGCGCGATCCTGCTGATCGCCCTGTCGCTGGGCCATATCTACATGGGCACGATCGGCGTCGAAGGCGCCTACCAGTCGATGAAGACCGGCTACGTGGACGAGGCCTGGGCGAAGGAGCACCACGAAGTCTGGTACGACGAGGTCAAGGCCGGCCGCTCCGGCCACCCCTGAGCCGCGGCGCGCGGGAGGCCTGGCGCGGTGCCGCCCGCGCAAGCTCTCCGGCGGTGCCGCCCGCGCAACCCCTCCCGCCGCGCGGTTTTCCTTCGCGGCGTTCCCGACTAGACTGACCGGAGAAGGCCGGCGCCCGCCCGCCGGCCCCCGACATCTCAACGCAGGAGTACGCACGCATGAGCACCGTGACCCTGGGTGGCAACCCGATCGAAGTCGCAGGCAAGTTCCCGCAGAAGGGCGATACCGTCCCGCCGCTGTCGCTGGTCGGCGCGGACCTGAAGGACGTGACGCTCGCCGACCATGCCGGCAAGCGCAAGGTCCTCAACATCGTCCCCAGCCTCGACACCCCGACCTGCGCGACCTCGACGCGCAAGTTCAACGCCGAGGCGTCCAAGCTCGCCAACACCGTCGTGCTGGTCATCTCCGCCGACCTGCCGTTTGCCGCGAAGCGCTTCTGCGTCGCCGAAGGGCTGGAGAACGTCGTCACGCTGTCGACGATGCGCGGGCGCACCTTCATGAAGGACTACGGCGTCGAGATCGCCTCCGGCCCGCTCGCCGGCGTCACCGCGCGTGCCGTCGTCGTGCTGGACGCCGACAACCGGGTGCTGCATTCGCAGCTCGTCGGCGAGATCAAGGATGAACCCGACTACGCGGCGGCGCTCGCGGCGCTGAAGTAGGCAGCGGGCAAAACCGTTTAGGCAAAATGGGTTTATCATACGGGAGCGAGTAGCCGCGAGCCGGCTGCCCGCTCCCGCTTCCGGCTGGCGGAATCAGCCGCTTTCCCGTCCGTCGCCCGAAGCAAGCAGATGCCGGATCTACTGCCGAAAGTCGGCCTCGAACAGCTCCGGGTGGGCATGTTCGTGTCGCTCGACATGCCCTGGCTGGACCATCCCTTCCTGGTCAATTCCTTCCGCATCAGCAGCGAGAAGCAGCTCGCCACGCTGCGCGAGCTGGGGCTGCGCAGGATCGCCTACGACCCGACCCGCTCGGCCGCCGAGCCCTTGCCGCCGGGCGGCGAGACCCCGTCCGCCGCGTCGCCCGCGCCCGAATGCAAGGAGCGGGTGCACATCGAGACCAAGCGTTCGCGCGCCGCACGCATGAGCGAGCAGCGCGAGCTCATCCGGAGCTGCGAAAAGGCCTACGCCAGCTGCGTGGATTCGACGCGCGACCTGCTCGCCGACCTGCTGCACTATCCGGCCGACGCGACCGCGCAGGCCGGGGCGATGGTGGGCGAACTCGCGTCCACCTTCCTCGAGGATGCCGGCGCCACCGTGATGCTCATCGCGTCGCGCAAGCGCGACGACGCCACGCACCAGCACTCGCTCAACGTGATGATCCTGACGATGATCCTCGCGAAGGGGCTGGGCCTGAAACGCGAGGTGTTCGAGGCCGCCGGCATGGGCGCGCTGCTGCACGACATCGGCGCGAAGCGCATCAATCCCATCGTGCTGCGCACGAAGGAGCGCAGCCGCCCCGAGGAATCCCTCTACCGCATGCATTGCGAGTACGGGCTGCAGATCGTCGGCCGGCACGTCCCGCCCCCGGTGTGCGCGATCATCCGCGAACACCACGAAGCCATGGACGGCAGCGGTTTCCCCGCCGGGCGCAAGGGCTCGGACATCAACCGGCTGGCGCGCATGGTCGCGATCGCGAACCGCTACGACAACCTGTGCAATCCGCACCACCTCAGCGACGCGCTGACGCCGGCGGAAGCGCTGTCGCAGATGTATGCGCGCGAGGCCGCGCACTTCGATCCCTTCATGCTGTCCGCGTTCATCAAGGAGCTCGGCATCTATCCGCCCGGCTCCTTCGTGCGCCTGTCGACCGGCTCGATCGCGATCGTCGTCGCCGTCACGCCGGGCAACACGCTGCGGCCGACCGTGCTGGTATATGAGCCGGGCGTGCCGCGGCGCGACGCGCTGGTGCTGAGCCTGGCCGACGCCCGCGAGGTCATGATCGACGCCGTGCTCAAGCCGCGCGCGCTGCCGCGCGAAGTCGTCGATTACCTCAATCCGCGCATGAACCTCGCGTACTTCGCGCAGCGCGCGCCCGGCTGATCACGCGGGCGCGATCGCGTCGAGCGCCTTTTCCAGCGACTTCACGCTGCGCTCGACCGCGTGCAGCTTGTCGAGGCCGAAGAGTCCGATGCGGAAAGTGCGGAAATCCGCCGGCTCGTCACACTGCAGCGGCACGCCGGCGGCGGTCTGCAGGCCCTGCGCGATGAACTTCCGCCCCGACTGGATCTCCGCATCGTCCGTGTAGCACACGACCACGCCCGGCGCCTCGAAGCCCGCGGCGGCGACGCTCCGGAAGCCGCGCGCGGCGAGCACTTCGCGCACGCGCCGGCCCAGTTCCTGCTGTTCCGCCTGCACCTTGTCGAAGCCGTAGGCCTCGGTCTCCAGCATCACGTCGCGCAGCGCGGTCAGCGCATCGGTCGGCATGGTCGCGTGATAGGCGTGGCCGCCCTTCTCGTAGGCTTCCATGATGTGCAGCCACTTCTTCAGGTCGCACGCGAAGCTGGTGCTGCCGGTGGTCTCCAGGCGCTCGCGCGCGCGCTCGCCGAGCATCACCAGCGCGCAGCACGGCGGTGCGCTCCAGCCCTTCTGCGGCGCGCTGATGAGGATGTCGACGCCACTTGCCGCCATATCCACCCAGATCGTGCCGGAGGCGATGCAGTCGAGCACGAACAGGCCGCCGACCTCGTGCACGGCGTCGGCGACCGTGCGCAGGTAGCCGTCGGGCAGGAGCATGCCGGAGGCCGTCTCGACGTGCGGCGCGAACACGAGGTCGGGCCGGTGCTCGCGGATCGCCGCGACGACCTCGGCGATCGGCGCCGGCGCGAAGGCTGCCTGCGGGCCGGGCGCGACCGGGCGTGCCTTCAGCACCGTGCATTGCGAGGGGATGCCGCCCATGTCGAAGATCTGCGTCCAGCGGTAGCTGAACCAGCCGTTGCGGATCACCAGGCACTTCTTCCCGGTCGCGAACTGGCGCGCGACCGCCTCCATGCCGAAGGTGCCGCTGCCAGGCACGACGATCGCCGTGTGTGCGGCATAGACCTTCTTCAGCACGCGCGAGATGTCGCGCATGACGCCCTGGAAGCGCTGCGACATGTGGTTGAGCGCGCGGTCGGTATAGACGACGGAGTATTCGAGCAGACCTTCGGGATCGGGTTGGGGCAACAGGCTGGGCATCTTCTTCGGGCTCCGCAGAAATGAATCCAACATGGCCGTCCAGCTTAGCACGCGAGGCGACTCAGGGCGGACAGGGGCGCTGGTGCAGGTACTTCTCGCATTCCTCGGCGGTGAAGCCGCGCGTGACGCGTTCGCGCAGCGCCGCCGCGAGCTGTGCCGGATCGAGCGGAAGGAAATGCACCCGCTTGTCGCCGCCGCCGGTCGCGAGCGTGCTTCCGTCGGGGGCGAACGCGACCGCATTCACCGCGGCGTCCTGCAGCGGCAGCGTGAAGCGCTCCGCGCCGCTCGCGACGTCCCACACGCGCGCGCTGCGGTCGCGGCTGGCGGTCGCGAGCAGGCGGCCGTCGGGGCTGAAGGCGAGCGCGCCGATCGCACCGGCGTGGCCGGTGAATTCGCGCAGGGGCTTGCCGCTGGCAAGATCCCACAGGCGTGCGCGCCGGTCCGCACCGGCCGCCGCGAGCAGGGCGCCGTCCGGGCTCAGTGCGATGTCGTCGATCTCCTCGCCGCGTTCCTGCAGGCGGCGCTGCAACTTGCCGTTCGCGGCGTTCCACGCCGCGAGGCCGCCATCGGCGCCGGCCGTGAGCACATGCTGCCCGTCGCGGCTGAAGAGCGCGCGGTTCAACGGCGCGGTGCCGGTGCGCAGCCACAGGCGCCGCGCCCCGCTCGCCGCGTCCCAGATGCCGACCATGCCGTCGCGCCCGGCCGTGACGACGAGGCGCCCGTCGGCGCTGAAGGCGACGCTCTGCACGCGTCCCGCATGTCCGCGCAGCAGGCGCGGCGCCAAGGCGCCGGTGGCATCCCACAGCGCGGCCGTGCCATCGACGCTCGCGGTCGCGAGGTGCTTGCCGTCCGGGCTCCAGGCGATGCGGAACACCGCGTTCGCGAGTCCCGTCAGCTGCTGCAGCACCTTGCCGCCGCCGAGGTCCCAGATTTTCGCGGCGGTGTCGCGCGAGGCCGTCGCGAGCCGGTTGCCGTCGGGGCTGAAGGCGATATCGTCGATCGCGCCGCCGTGGCCGAAGGCGACGTCCCACAGCTTCACGCTGCCGTCCCCCCCGGCGGTCGCGAGCCTGGGGCCTGCCGGATCGAAGGCGAGGCCGTGGACGGCGTCGCCGTGGCCGGCGGGCGTCGTCAGCGGCTGGCACTCGCCCTGTGGCCGGGTGCAGCCGGCGACGTCCCACAGACGCGCCGTGCCGTCGAAGCCGCCGGTCGCGAGGCTCAGGCCGTCCGGGCTGAACGCGAGCGCATGAACCGTGTCGGGCTGCTCGGGCAGTTCGCGCACCGGCGCGCCGCTCGCGACGTCCCACAGGCGCACGCTGCGGTCCTGGCCTGCACTCGCCAGCCAGTGCCCGTCCGGGCTGAAGGCCACCGCGAAGACCGTGTCCGTGTGGCCGTCGAGCACGTGCTCGGGGCGCCCGCTGAGCAGGTTCCAGAGGCGCACCGAGGGCTCCCCGCCGGCGGTCGCGAGGCGCCGGCCGTCGGGGCTGAAGGCCACTGCGCGCACCTCGGCCCGGTGACCGGTCAGGTTCGCGAGCAGGCGGCCCGTGTCGGCATCCCACAGGCGCACGACCGGGTTCTGGCCGACCGTTGCGACGATCTCCCCGTCCGGGCTGAACGCGACGCCCTGCAGGCGTTCGGCCTGGCGCGGTAGCTCGCGCAGCCGTTCGGCGCGCGCGACATCCCACAGGATCGCCCTGCCGTCGTAGCCGACCGACGCGAGCGTCCTGCCGTCGGGGCTGAACGCGAGGTCGCGCGCCTCGTCCTCGTGGCCGCGCAGCACCGCGATCCCGGCCCCGTTCGCGGCATCCCACAGGCGCACGCTGCCGTCCTGCCCGGCGGACGCCATGCGTAGGCCGTCGGGACTGAAGGCCACCGCCTGCACGCGCTCCGCGTGCCCGCGCAGCGTCAGGCGCAGCCGCGTCGCGTCGAGCGTACGCCGCGCCACATCCTCGGCCTGCCCGCGCACGGACGGGGGGGCGTCCGCGGTGCGCCGCAGCGCCTCGAGGGCGGCATGGACGCTGATCTCCGGGTCGCTGTCGAGATAGCGCAGCGCGGTCGCGACCAGCTGCACCGACAGCGCCAGCTCGGCTTTCTGCCGTCGCTGCGTCTCGGCCACCTGCTGCGCGATCAGCGCGGCGATCGCCGCGAGCGCCGCGAGAAAGGCAAGGACCCCCAGCCAGACCGCGAGCCGCCGCATGCGCCGCGCGATCGCGGCCTCCTCGCCGGCCTGCGCGCGTGCCGTCGCGAGCTCGCGCGCGTTCTCCGTTTCCCGTTCGCGTTCGAGGTAGCCGTGCCGCCACGCCAGGATCGCCGGTGCGAGCACGTCGTGGCAGATCTCGTACTGCGCGCCGCGGTCGTCGCCCGGCGACGGCGCGAGGCGGTTCAGCACGCGCGCGTCGGCGAGGTGCTGCAGCACCGCCTCGATGTCTTCGTCCGCTGCCTCGGTCCGGTCGCGCAGGTCCGCGACGCGGCACGCGATCTTCGCGCCCGCAGGCGTCACCATGCGGTCGAAGAATTGCGTGCACAGCCGCTGTTCATCCACGCCCAGACGCGCCATGACCCCGGCGAGATGCCGGTGCGCGACTTCGCGCGCGTCGCCTAGCGCCGTGAAGCTCGCCAGCCGCAGCACGTGCGAGCCGGCGCGCATCTCCTCGTCCCAGATGTGCGTCAGCACCAGCTGCAGGATTGCCGCCGGGATGCCGTTTGCGCCGCTGCCGTCGCCCGAGCCGACGTCGGCGATCACGCGCTCGACGAGCCCGTCCTCGATCGTCACCGGCACGTCCTGCGGACCCATGCCGTTGAAGACCGCGAGCGGGCTGCGGATCGCCGCCTCCGCACCGGGCGCATCGAGGTGCTCGAGGCGGAGCGTGTTCGCCAGCAGGTCGGGGATGCGTCCGCGCAGGCGGTCGAGGTGCGCGAGGCTGTCCTCGCGCAGCGACACCAGCACGCCGAAGTCGAGGCCGGCATTGACCGCATCCGCGAATTCGCGCTCGAAGGCATCGCCGGCCGCGGTATCCGGGTGGTAGGGGAAATACTCCTCGAACTGGTCGAGCACCAGCAGCACCGCGCCACCCACCGCCTGCGCGAGTGCCGCGACGATCTCTTCGAGCGGCGCCGTGGCATCGACGTCGGGCGTCGCGTCGGCCGGGAACGCCGCGATCAATTCCCGCTTCAGCGCCGCGAGGAAATCCGCGCGCGGCCACTCGCGGAACACCGCGACCGCCGTGCGCGGCTGCGCCTTCAGCGCCGGCACGACGCCCGCTAGCAGCAGCGAGCTCTTGCCGACGCCGCTCGCGCCGTACAACACCGTCAGCGGGGCGGAAGCCAGGTGCGACGCGACGACGTGCTGGTCGCGCTCGCGGCCGAAGAACAGGCCGCACTCGGCCTCGGTGTAGGGGCGCAGGCCGACGTAGGGGCAGGACACGGCGTCCGCGGCGTCGCTCATCGGCGTTCCCCCGCGGCCGACAGGGCACGGCATTGGCATGGTCGCGGTTGACACGGCACCGCCCGGCTGCGCCGCAGCCGGTTCCAGATCACGCCGAAAGGGGGCATCCGCCACCGCAGTCCTCCATGCCGATCCGTCGCAGGGCGCACCGCTATGTCATCCGGCACGCCGCCGATGCTGAACTATAGTTGAAATCGCACGCCCGACCGAAGGAGTTCGACGCTGCGTTCCCCGACATGTGCCCCACCCTCCTGAATCCGAAAAAATGCTAATAACATAGACTGGGCAGCCGCTGCACGAGGCCGGTCGTCCCTTTGGCCAGAGGCCCGTGCGCGCACTCGGGGTCAACCCGCATCACCCGTTTGCCGCACAATGCCTTACGATTGGCGCGGGAGCATGCTGTTCGCCGCACGTGCCCGCTTCGCCGGACCGCCGTGCCGAACGCATTTCAGAACCAACGCAATGGGAGTCCGTTCATGCGCAAGTCCCTCACCGCCCTCGCCCTGTGTTTCGCCGTCGCCGGCCTCGCTGCGCCCGCGCACGCCCAGCTCACCGGCACGCTGCAGAAGATCAAGGATTCCGGCGCGATCACGGTCGGTCATCGCGAATCCTCGGTGCCCTTCTCCTACCTCGACGCCAACCAGAAGCCGATCGGTTACGCGATGGACCTGTGCGCGAAGGTCGTCGACGCGATCAAGGCGGAACTGAAGCTGCCCAGCCTGCAGGTCAATTATCAGCCGGTGACGTCGCAGAACCGCATTCCGCTGATGCAGAACGGCACGATCGACCTCGAATGCGGCTCGACCACCAACAGCGTGGCGCGCCAGCAGCAGGTCGGCTTCTCGGTGGCCTACTTCGTCACCAGCGTGCGCCTGGCCGTGCGCAAGGATTCCGGCGTCAAGGACATCGGCGACCTCGACGGCAAGCCCGTCGTCACGACCACCGGCACCACGTCCGACCAGCTCATCAAGATGAACGAGAAGGGCAAGACGATCGACGTCAGGAACATCTACGGCAAGGACCACGCCGACTCCTTCCTGATGGTCGAGAGCGGCCGCGCCGCCGCCTTCGTGATGGACGACATCCTGCTCGCGGGTCTGATCGCCAGCTCCAAGAACCCGGCCGGCTTCGACATCGTCGGCCCCTCGCTGCGCGACGAGCCCTACGCGGTGATGATGCGCAAGGACGACGCGCCGTTCAAGGCGCTGGTCGACAAGACCCTCACCGGCCTGATGAAGTCCGGCGAGGCCGAGAAGCTCTACACCAAGTGGTTCATGAATCCGATTCCGCCGCGCAACGTGAACCTCAACTTCCCGATGAGCGCGGCAGTCAAGGCGGCGTTCCAGCATCCGACCGACAAGGGCGTCGAGTAAGGCGCCCCGCGCGGCGGCCTGAGCCGGGCCGCCGCGACCCGACATCCGACAGACCGGCCCGGCGCGCCGCCCAGGGAGGGGAGTTCGCATGAACTACCATTGGGACTGGATGTTCTTCTTCCAGGAGACCGACGACGGTCTCAAGTATTACGACTGGATCCTGTCCGGCCTCGGCTGGACCACCGCGGTGTCGCTCGCCTCGCTGGCGGTCGCGCTGCTCCTCGGCTCGGTCCTCGGCGTCATGCGCACGACGCCCCGGCGCTGGCTCGTCGGCCTCGGCGACGCCTATGTCGATGTCTTCCGCAACGTCCCGCTGATCGTCCAGCTCTTCATGTGGTTCTTCGTCGTGCCCGAGCTGGTGCCGGAAAAGCTCGGCATCTGGATGAAGCAGGACCTGCCCTACATCGTCACCGCGGTCGTCGGCCTGGGCCTCTACACCGCGGCGCGCATCGCCGAACAGGTCAAGGCGGGCATCAACTCGCTGTCGCGCGGCCAGCGCAACGCCGGCCTCGCGCTCGGCTTCACCGAGTGGCAGACCTACCGCTACGTGCGCCTGCCGATGGCCTATCGCATCGTGCTGCCGGCGCTCACGTCGGAGGCGATGAACATCTTCAAGAACTCCGCCGTCACCTACGCGGTGGGCATCCTCGAGCTGTATTTCCAGTACAAGCAGATCATCGAGAAGACCTCGCAGGTGCTGGAGATCACCATCGTCGTGACCTCGTGCTACTTCGTGCTGGCCTTCGTCATGAACCGGCTGCTCGCCTTCATCGAGGCGCGCACACGCGTGCCGGGCCTGATCGTCGGCACCAAGGGCGACAAGTGAGGAGGGCGGCACCATGAGCGACTTCGACTTTTCCGTCATCGCCGCGAACTGGGCCTTCCTTGCCGAAGGCCTGCGCTACACGCTGCAGGTGACCGTCACCGCGATGGTCGGTGGCATCCTCATCGGCACGCTGCTCGCGCTGATGCGCCTGGGTTCGATCACGCCGCTGCGCTGGTTTGCCATCGGCTATGTGAACGTCTTCCGCAGCGTGCCGCTGGTGCAGGTGATCCTCGCGTTCTACCTCATCCTCCCGCTCGTGCTGCAGATGATCACCGGCAAGCCGACGCCGATCGGCGCCGCCAATTCCGCCTACTTCACCTTCACCATCTTCGAGGCCGCGTACTACTCCGAGATCATGCGCTCGGGCATCCAGTCGATCCCCAAGGGGCAGATCGCCGCCGGCTACGCGCTCGGCTTCACCTACGGCCAGACGATGCGCCACGTCGTGCTGCCGCAGGCCTTCCGCAACATGCTGCCGGTGCTGCTCACGCAGACCATCATCCTGTTCCAGGACATCTCGCTGGTGTACGCGATCGGCGCGACCGACTTCTTCGGCGCCGCCGACAAGATCACCCAGCGCGACCTGCGCCCGGTCGAGATGTACACGACCGTCGCGGTCGTCTATTTCATCATCTGCTTCCTGCTGTCGCGTCTGGTGAAGCGACTGCAAACCCGTATCGCCATCATCCGTTAAGCATCGGGAGTCCACAACGATGATCGAGATCCAGAACGTTTCGAAGTGGTACGGCAGCTTCCAAGTGCTCACCGACTGCACGACCCGGGTCGACAAGGGCGAGGTCGTCGTCGTGTGCGGGCCGTCGGGCTCGGGCAAGTCGACACTGATCAAGTGCGTGAACGCCCTCGAGCCCTTCCAGAAGGGCAGCGTCGTCGTCGACGGCATCGCGGTCGAGGACCCGAAGACCAACCTGCCCAAACTGCGCTCGCGCGTCGGCATGGTGTTCCAGCACTTCGAGCTCTTCCCCCACATGACGATCACCGACAACCTCGCGATCGCCCAGGTCAAGGTGCTCGGCCGCAGCCGGGACGAGGCCGTCGAACGCGGCCTCAAGCTGCTCGACCGCGTCGGCCTCAAGGCGCACGCGGCGAAGTTCCCGGGCCAGCTGTCGGGCGGTCAGCAGCAGCGCGTCGCGATCGCGCGCGCGCTCGCGATGGACCCGATCTGCATGCTGTTCGACGAGCCGACCTCGGCGCTCGACCCCGAGATGATCAACGAGGTCCTCGACGTCATGGTGCAGCTCGCCCAGGAGGGCATGACGATGATGTGCGTCACGCACGAGATGGGCTTCGCGCGCAAGGTCGCGAACCGCGTGATCTTCATGGACCGCGGCGCGATCGTCGAGGACGCCGCGAAGGAAGAGTTCTTCGGCCAGCCGCGTTCCGAGCGCGCGCAGACCTTCCTCGCGAAGATCCTCAACCACTAAGGCATCGGGGGCGAGGCGCCGCCCCCGGTGTTCACACCTTCTTCAGGTAGCAGGCCTTCAGCATGAAGTTGCCGGCGTCCATCTTGCAGTCGACCTCGTGGTCGCCACCGACGAGGCGGATGCTCTTCACCTTGGTGCCGACCTTCAGCGTGATCGACGAGCCCTTCACCTTCAGGTCCTTGATCAGCACCACCGAGTCGCCGTTCTGCAGCACATTGCCGTTGGCATCCTTGACGACCGCCTCGCCCTCGTCGTCAGCGGGCGCGGCTTCGGCCATCGGCCATTCGTAGCCACAGTCGGCGCACACGTAGTTCGCACCGTCGGGGTAGGTGTTCTCGAGGGTGCATTGGGGGCAGGGCGGGATGTTCGACATGGTGTACTCGCTGATTTCGGCTGCGAAAAGCCCCGGAGTATCCATAACGCGGTGGTGGTTGGCAATCGCCGCCGGCGGCAGGCTTTACTCCCGGGCGCTCTTGCAGTCGAATGAACGGACCGCAGGGCCCGTGCAAGGAGTGCCGATGAACATCGAACGCAAACCCATCCGCCGCGGCGGCATCCGCTCCGCCGGCTACGACCGCGGCAGCCGCATCCTCGAAGTCGAATTCGACAACGGCAGCATCGTGCAGCACAGCGGCGTCGGCGACGAGATCGCACGCCGCTTCCTCGCCAGCAGTGCGCCGGCGAGCTACTACCGCGACAACATCGAGGACGAATTTACGTCACGGCGCGTGAAATGATGCCCCGACCGATCAGTTGGTGCTCTCGGACAGGTGCAGGTGGAACGGCCCGGTCTCGCTGCGCCGCGCGTTGATCAGCACCTCGCTGATCTGGATGATCGGTGCGATATCCGTGTAATTCGGTATGTCGTCCATGATCTCCGCCGTGTGCGGGCCGAACGCGGCGTGGAAGGCGTCGATGGTGTGGAAGTACAGGTGCGCCATCGCGACGAAGCTCGGCGACGACCCTGGCGCATCGCCCGCGATGCCGCGATCGACGGCAATCCCCTGGCATGCGTCGCCGAGCCTCTCCTTCACCATCGGCATGTGCTCGGTGCAGTAATAGTCGAAGTCGAAGCGGAAGGCGTCGGCATAGGGGTACAGCACGCTCACTTTGATCATTTGTAACTCCCTTCATGTGCTCGGGATGTTGGCCGCCGCGCCCGTTGACGTGTCCGATGCCGCTGCTGGCCATGCCTTCGTCAGTATAGTCGTCCCCGCCCGGGCACACCGCTCCCCGTCCGGCGGCCCTAAATACAGGCAAGTAACTGTTTGGCAACCGATTTTCCGTGAAACAGGGGCGGCAAACCTAGGCTTTCGCACTGCAACAGCGTAAAATCCCCGGCCTTCCCGCTTCACCTGCGCCGGGGTGCGCCATGCTCTATCCCTCCCGTTTCGATGTCATCGTTGTCGGTGGCGGCCATGCCGGCACCGAGGCCGCGCTCGCGTCCGCGCGCATGGGCGCGAAAACGCTGCTCCTCACGCACAACATCGAGACCCTCGGCCAGATGAGCTGCAACCCGTCGATCGGCGGCATCGGCAAGGGCCACCTGGTCAAGGAAGTCGACGCGCTGGGCGGTGCGATGGCCGCCGCCACCGACGAAGGCGGCATCCAGTTCCGCATCCTCAACGCGTCGAAAGGCCCCGCGGTGCGCGCCACCCGCGCCCAGGCCGATCGCGTGCTGTACAAGGCCGCGATCCGCCGCCGCCTCGAAAACCAGCCCAACCTGTGGCTGTTCCAGCAGGCGGTGGACGACATCACCGTCGCCGGCGACCGCGTCACCGGCGTCGTCACGCAGATCGGCCTCGTCTTCGAAGCCCCCGCCGTCGTCCTCACCGCCGGCACCTTCCTCAACGGTCTGATCCACGTCGGCCTCGAGCACTACTCCGCGGGCCGTGCCGGCGACCCGCCGGCGATCTCGCTCGGCCAGCGCCTCAAGGAGCTCCAGCTGCCGCAGGGACGCCTCAAGACCGGCACCCCGCCGCGCCTCGACGCGCGCACGATCGACTTCTCCGTGATGCAGGAACAGCCCGGCGACGACCCCGTGCCGGTGTTCAGCTTCCTCGGCTCCGCCGCGCAGCACCCGGCGCAGCTGCCGTGCTGGATCACGCACACCAACGCGCGCACCCACGACATCATCCGCGCCAACCTCGACCGCTCGCCGATGTACTCCGGCGTCATCGAAGGCGTCGGCCCGCGCTACTGTCCGTCGATCGAGGACAAGATCCACCGCTTCGCCGACAAGGACAGCCACAACATCTTCCTCGAGCCCGAAGGGCTCACGACGCACGAGATCTACCCCAACGGCATCTCCACGTCGCTCCCCTTCGACGTCCAGCTCGCCGTCGTGCGCTCGATCCGCGGCCTCGAGAACGCCCATATCCTGCGCCCCGGCTACGCGATCGAATACGACTACTTCGACCCGCGCAACCTCAAGAGCAGCCTGGAGACCAAGACTTTCCACGGCCTCTTCTTCGCCGGCCAGATCAACGGCACCACCGGCTACGAGGAAGCCGCGGCGCAGGGCCTGCTCGCCGGCGCCAACGCCGCGCTGCAGGTGCAGGGGCGCGAAGCCTGGTGCCCGCGCCGCGACGAGGCCTACCTCGGCGTGCTCGTCGACGACCTCATCACGCGCGGCGTCGCCGAGCCCTACCGCATGTTCACGTCGCGCGCCGAATACCGTTTGAGCCTGCGCGAAGACAACGCCGACCTGCGCCTCACCGAGAAGGGGCGCGAACTGGGTCTCGTCGATGACATCCGTTGGGAGGCCTTCTGCCGCAAACGTGAAGCGATCGAGCGCGAAACCGCACGCCTGAAAGCCACTTGGGCGGTGCCCGACCGTGTCCCCGCCGCGGACGCCGAGCGCGTCGTCGGCAAGGCGCTCGAGCGCGAGTACCGTTTCTTCGAACTGCTGCGCCGCCCGAACACGCGCTACGAAGACCTCATGACGCTGCCGGGTGCGCCGGAGGATCCCGAAACCGACCCGCAGGTCATCGAGCAGCTCGAGATCGCCGCGAAGTACCAGGGCTACATCGATCGCCAGCAGGACGAAGTCGCGAAGCAGCTGCAGGCCGAATCCACGCGTCTGCCCGCCGACCTCGACTACGCCGAGGTGCGCGGCCTCTCCAAGGAAGTGCAGCAGAAGCTCAACCTGCACAAGCCCGAGACCATCGGCCAGGCCGGCCGCATCCAGGGCGTCACGCCGGCCGCGATCTCGCTGCTCCTCGTGTGGCTCAAGCGCCGCGAACTCGCCGCGCGCGCCCGCGGCGCGGCCGACCACGACGGCGCGCAGGCAAAGTCCGCATGAGTGCCGTGACGCTCGAACGCGGCCTCGCCGAACTGGGGCTCGAACTGCCCGCCGACGCGCAGGGGAAGCTCCTCGCCTTCGCCGCGCTGCTCGCGAAGTGGAACAAGGTCTACAACCTGACCTCGATTCGCGACGCCGGCCAGATGCTCACGCACCACCTGCTCGATTCGCTCGCCGTGCTGCCGCACCTCGGGGACATCGAACGCCTCGCCGACGTCGGCTCGGGCGGCGGCCTGCCGTGCATCCCGCTCGCGATCGCGACGCAGGGGCGCGAACCGGTGCTCGCGATCAGCTCGATCGAGACCGTCAACAAGAAGGCGAGCTTCCAGCAGCAGGCGAAAATCGAGCTCGGGCTCGCGACCCTCACCGTGCTCAACGAGCGGGTCGAAAACGTCCGCCCCGACCGGCCCTTCGACGCCGTCATCTCGCGCGCCTTCTCCGAACTCGCCGATTTCGTCGGCCTCACGCAGCACCTGCTGCGCCCCGGCGGTCGTTTCCTTGCCATGAAGGGCGTGTATCCTGATGACGAAATCGCACGCCTGCCGGCCAACTTCCGCGTCGTCGAGGCCGTGCCGCTGACGGTGCCCGGACTGGGCGCCGAACGACACCTGATCATCGTGGAAAAGAGCTGAATGGCCCGAATCTTCTGCGTCGCCAACCAGAAAGGCGGAGTCGGCAAGACCACCACCTGCGTCAATCTCGCCGCCGCGCTGCAACTCGCCGGTCAGCGCACGCTGCTCGTCGACCTCGACCCGCAGGGCAACGCGACGATGGGCAGCGGCATCGACAAGCGCGCGCTGCAGCATTCCGTGTATCACGTCCTCGTCGGCCTCGCGACGCTCGACGAGGCGCGTGCGACCTCGCCCAGTGGCGGCTACGACGTGCTCCCGGCGAACCGCGACCTCGCCGGCGCCGAAGTCGAACTCGTCGATCTCGAACGGCGCGAAAACCGCCTGCGCGACGCCTTCCGGCAGTTCGACGCCGACTACGACTTCGTCCTCGTCGACTGTCCGCCCTCGCTGTCGATGCTCACGCTGAACGGCCTGTGTGCCGCCCACGGCGTCATCATCCCGATGCAGTGCGAGTACTACGCGCTCGAAGGCCTGTCCGACCTCGTGAACACCATCAAGAAGGTGCACGCCAACCTCAACCGCGAGCTCAAGATCATCGGCCTCCTGCGCGTCATGTTCGATCCGCGCATGACGCTGCAGCAGCAAGTCTCCGCGCAGCTCGAGAGCCACTTCGGCGACAAGGTGTTCGACGCCATCGTGCCGCGCAACGTGCGGCTGGCCGAGGCGCCCAGCCACGGCATGCCCGGCGTCGTCTTCGACCGCGCCGCCAAGGGTGCGCAAGCCTACATGGCCTTCGCGCAGGAAATGATCGAACGCGTGAAGACGCTGTAACCCGACCCGAATTCAGGCAAAGCCCATGTCCCGACCCAAACTCAAAGGCCTCGGCCGCGGCCTCGACGCCCTGCTCGCGGCGAACCACGACGACGAAGCCGCCGGCGAACTGCAGACCCTCGCGGTGTCCACGCTGCGCCCCGGCAAGTACCAGCCGCGCACGCGCATGGACCCCGGCTCGCTCGAGGAACTCGCCGCCTCGATCAAGGCCCAGGGCATCATGCAGCCCATCCTCGTCCGTCCCGTCGACGGCAGCGGCTACGAGATCATCGCCGGCGAGCGCCGCTGGCGCGCCGCGCAGATCGCCGAACTCGGCGAAGTGCCCTGCCTCGTGCGCGAGATCCCCGACGAAGCCGCGCTCGCGATGTCGCTGATCGAGAACATCCAGCGCGAAGACCTCAACCCCCTCGAGGAAGCGAGCGGCATCCAGCGCCTCATCGACGAATTCGGCATGACCCACCAGCAGGCCGCCGATGCGGTCGGCCGCTCGCGCCCGGCCGCCTCCAACCTCCTGCGCCTCCTCAATCTCGCGCGCCCGGTGCAGGAGCTGCTGATGGCCGGCGACATCGACATGGGCCATGCGCGCGCCATCCTGCCGCTCGACGGCGCCAACCAGATCCAGCTCGCCAACCAGGTCGCCGCGCGCGGACTGTCGGTGCGCGACACCGAGCGCCTCGTCCAGCAGACCGTCAATCCCCGCCCGAAAAAGGCCGCGCAGGCCCCCGACCGCGACCTCCAGCGCCTCGAGGAAGAAATCGCCGACGTCATGGGCGCGACGGTCCGCATCAAGGCCAACCGCAAGGGCGCGGGGGAAATCACCCTGCACTTCGGCAGCCTCGACCAGCTCGACGGCCTCCTCGCGCGCCTGCGCGGCCCCCTCGACTGACCCCGGCGAAACGCCCGCGGCCCGTCCGCCGGAGTGAAATGCACTACGCAGTTCTGCGTATCTTGTATAAGATGCATGACTTGGCGCGCACACCATGTTGCACCGCCATACATATTTGACTTTGTTACGGTTAACCCCTAGTATTCGCGGAATTTTTACGGCGGTCGGCGCCTGACAGGCGCGGCGCGGCGGCAGATCCATGCTGAAGATGGTTTTACTGCAGTTGGGCGCAACGATCGTGGCAACGGCCATTGCGGCCGTTTTTTTCGGCCCGGCCGGGGCGATCTCCGCAGTGCTCGGAGGTCTCTCCTGCGTGCTCCCCAGCGCCCTGTTCGCGCTGCGGCTGCACCTCGTCGCCAAGCGCGGCGGGTCAGGCCATGTGACAGCTTTTTTCGTCGGCGAGTTCCTCAAGGTCGCGTCGATAGTGGGATTGTTGGTGCTGGTCGGGCTGAAATATGAAGACGTCCATTGGGGCGGTCTCTTCATCGGCCTGATCCTGGCACTGAAGGCGAATTTGTTTGCATTTTTGGTGAAGACCTGAATATGGCTACCGAAGCACCCACCGCAGGCGAGTACATCGTCCACCACCTCACCCACTTCAACTCCACGGGGCACGCCCAGAAGGCCGTCATCGACTGGAGCATCCTCAACCTCGACACCCTGTTCTTCTCGATCGCGCTGGGCGTCATCACGCTGTTCTTCCTGATCCGCGCCGCCAACAAGGCCACCGCGGGCGTGCCGGGGCGCTTCCAGGCCGCCGTCGAGATCCTCGTCGAGATGGTCGCCGACCAGGCCAAGGGCATCGTGCATAGCGCCGAGTCGCGCAAGTTCGTCGCGCCGGTCGCCCTCACCGTGTTCCTGTGGATCTTCGTCATGAACTCGATGGACTTCCTGCCGGTCGATCTGCTGCCGCGCATCTGGGCCACCGTCTCCGGCAACGAGCACGCCTACCTGCGCGTCGTCCCGACCGCCGACCTGAACGGCACCCTCGGCATGTCGATCGGCGTGCTGCTGCTCTGCCTCTACTACAACGTCAAGATCAAGGGCATGTCGGGCTGGGTGCACGAGCTCTTCACCGCGCCCTTCGGCAGCCATCCGCTGCTGTACCCGATCAACTTCCTGATGCAGATGATCGAGTTCCTCGCCAAGACCATTTCGCACGGCATGCGACTGTTCGGCAACATGTACGCCGGCGAACTGATCTTCATGCTGATCGCGCTGCTCGGCGGCACCGCCACCGTCTTCGGCTTCGTCGGCCACATCATCGCCGGCTCGATCTGGGCTGTGTTCCACATCCTGATCGTCGCCCTGCAGGCCTTCATCTTCATGATGCTGACGCTGGTGTACATCGGCCAGGCTCACGAAAGCCACTAACCGTTTCGCAGTAGTAACTGGTTTCTTTTTAACTTCAATCTCTAACTAAGGAGTCGTCATGGAAAACGTTCTGGGTTTTGTTGCGCTGGCTGCCGGTCTGATCATCGGTCTGGGTGCTATCGGTGCTTGTATCGGTATCGGCATCATGGGTTCGAAGTACCTCGAAGCCTCGGCCCGTCAGCCCGAGCTGATGAACGCGCTGCAAACCAAGATGTTCCTGCTGGCTGGTCTGATCGATGCGGCGTTCCTGATCGGCGTCGGTATCGCGATGATGTTCGCCTTCGCCAACCCGTTCCAGCTCTGATCGGTTCGCTCATTTGGCCACCATCGGCCTCATTGAACACAACTGAGGAGCAAGAACAGTGAATTTGAACGCAACCCTGATAGCCCAGCTCGTTGTGTTCTTCATTCTGGCGTGGGTCACGATGAAGTTCGTGTGGCCCCCCATCGTGAAGGCACTCGACGAGCGCGCGAAGAAGATCGCGGACGGGCTCGCGGCTGCGGACAAGGCAAAGGCGGACCTCTCTCACGCCGAGAAGAAGGTCGTCGAGGAAATGCGCAAGGCCCGCGAATCCGCGGGTGACATGCGCGCTGTCGCCGAAAAGCAGGCAGCCACCGTTCTCGACGAAGCCCGCGCCGAAGCCGCGCGCATCATTGCCCAGGCGCGTGAAGCCGCGCAAGGCGAAGCCGGCGCTGCTGCACAGCGCGCCAAGGAAGCCCTGCGTGACCAGGTCGCCAACCTCGCCGTCGCCGGTGCCGAGCGCATCCTGCGCCGCGAGATCAACGCCCAGGTGCACGCCGACCTGCTCGCCAACCTGAAACAGGAACTGCAATAAGTCATGGCCGAGAACGTCACCATCGCGCGCCCCTATGCGGATGCCGCCTTCGAGCTGGCCCGCGGGGCAGGTGCGCTGGGGCCTTGGTCGGAAGCTCTCGATCGGCTGGCCGCGATTGCCGCGGACAGCTCGATGCGGGCCTGCATCAGTGATCCGAAACTGTCGGCACAGCAGCTGTACCAGCTGTTCCTCGACGTTGCGGGTCAGGGCCTGACCCCCGAGCTGCAGAATTTCGTTCGCGTCCTCGTGGACAACGAGCGCCTGCAGGTGCTTCCGGAGATCCGTGACCTGTTCGTCGATCTCAAGAACGAACATGAAGGTGTCAAGGAGGCCGACATCGCCTCCGCCTTCCCGCTCGACGATGCGACGCTGGCCACGCTGAAGTCCGATCTTGAAACCCGTTTCAAGACCAAGCTGAACATCAGCGTGAGCCTCGACCCCGAACTCATCGGCGGGGTCCGTATCGCCATCGGCGACGAAGTGATCGACGCCTCGGTCCGCGGCAAACTCGCGAACATGGCCGCTGCGCTAAAGAACTAGGAGCATACCCAGATGCAACTCAACCCCTCTGAAATCAGTGATCTGATTAAGAGCCGGATCCAGAACCTGCAGCTCGCAGCCACGTCGCGCAACGAGGGTACGGTGGTGTCGGTTACCGACGGCATCACCCGCGTCCACGGCCTGGCAGACGTCATGCAGGGCGAAATGCTGGAATTCCCTGGCAACACCTTCGGCCTCGCGCTGAACCTCGAGCGTGACTCGGTCGGTGCGGTGGTTCTCGGTGAATACGAGCACATCACCGAAGGCGACTCGGTCAAGGCGACCGGCCGCATTCTCGAAGTGCCGGTCGGCCCCGAGCTCGTGGGCCGCGTGGTCAACGCCCTCGGTCAGCCGATCGACGGCAAGGGCCCGATCAACGCCAAGCTCACCGACAAGATCGAAAAGGTCGCGCCGGGCGTGATCTGGCGTCAGTCGGTGTCGCAGCCGGTGCAGACCGGTCTGAAGTCGGTCGACTCCATGGTGCCGATCGGCCGTGGCCAGCGCGAGCTGATCATCGGCGACCGCCAGACCGGCAAGACCGCCGTCGCCGTCGACGCGATCATCAACCAGAAAGGCCAGGACATGTTCTGCGTCTACGTTGCGGTCGGCCAGAAGGCCTCGACGATCGCCAACGTGGTGCGCAAGCTGGAAGAGCACGGCGCGATGGAATACACCATCGTCGTCGCCGCGACCGCTTCCGAGTCCGCCGCGATGCAGTTCATCGCGCCCTACTCGGGCTGCACGATGGGCGAGTACTTCCGCGACCGCGGCCAGGACGCCCTGATCATTTACGACGACCTGACCAAGCAGGCCTGGGCCTACCGTCAGATCTCGCTGCTGCTGCGCCGCCCGCCGGGCCGCGAAGCCTACCCCGGCGACGTGTTCTACCTGCACTCGCGTCTGCTCGAGCGCGCTTCGCGCGTCTCCGCCGACTACGTCGAGAAGTTCACGAACGGCGAAGTCAAGGGCAAGACCGGCTCGCTGACCGCGCTCCCCGTGATCGAAACCCAGGCCGGCGACGTCTCCGCGTTCGTTCCGACCAACGTGATCTCGATTACCGACGGCCAGATCTTCCTTGATACCGACCTCTTCAATGCCGGTGTCCGTCCCGCGATCAACGCCGGTATCTCGGTGTCGCGCGTCGGTGGCGCCGCGCAGACCAAGGTCGTCAAGAAGCTCTCCGGCGGTATCCGTACCGACCTCGCGCAGTACCGCGAACTCGCGGCCTTCGCGCAGTTCGCTTCGGATCTCGACGATGCGACCCGCAAGCAGCTCGAGCGCGGCCGCCGCGTGACCGAGCTGATGAAGCAGGTCCAGTACGCGCCGATGTCGATCGCGGAAATGGCCATCACGCTGTTCGCGGTGAACAACGGCTACTTCGACGACGTCGAGGTCGGCCGCGTGCTCGCCTTCGAGAACGGCCTGCTGCAGTTCGTCAAGACGAAGAACGCCGCGCTGATCTCCAAGATCATGTCCGCCAAGGAACTCGACGCCGACGGCGAGAAGCAGCTCGTCGCCGCGATCGAAGAGTTCAAGAAGAGCTGGGCCTAAGCCCGCGGACGGAGACGGAAAATGGCTAGCGGTAAGGAAATCCGTACCAAGATCAAGAGCGTGCAAAACACGCGCAAGATCACCAAGGCCATGGAAATGGTGGCCGCATCCAAAATGCGCAAGGCGCAGGACCGGATGCGTGCTGCCCGTCCCTATGCCGAGAAGATCCGCCGACTCGCCGCGAACCTGTCCCAGGCCAATGTGACCGACTACAAACACCCGTTCCTGGTCCACAAGGACCAGGTCAAGCGGGTGGGCCTGATCCTCGTCACTACCGACAAGGGTCTGTGTGGCGGTCTCAACACCAACATCCAGCGTGTCGCGCTGAACGCGATGAAGGATTGGAGCGCCAGCGGCGTCTCCGACATCCGTGCCTGCTGCATCGGCAACAAGGGGCTCGGCTTCATGCAGCGTATGGGCGCGAACGTCGTGTCGCACGTCGTGCAGATGGGCGACACGCCGCACCTGGAAAAGATGATCGGCCCGGTCAAGGTCATGCTCGACGCGTTCCAGAACGGCGAGCTCGACGCGGTCTACATTGCCTACACGCGCTTCATCAACACGATGAAGCAGGAGCCGGTGCTGGAGCAGCTGCTCCCGCTGTCCGGCGAGCAGCTGGGCACCCCCGAAAGCTCGTGGGATTACCTCTACGAGCCGGACCCGCAGGTGGTCATCGACGAAATGCTCGTGCGTTACGTCGAGGCGCTGGTGTACCAGGCTGTCGCCGAGAACATGGCTTCCGAACAGAGTGCGCGAATGGTGGCAATGAAGGCCGCCTCCGACAATGCCAAGAACGTGATTGGCGAACTGCAGCTGGTCTACAACAAGACCCGCCAGGCAGCGATCACGAAGGAGCTGTCGGAGATCGTCGGCGGCGCCGCCGCGGTGTAACGGAATATTGAATTAAGGAAACGACGATGAGTCAAGGAACTATCGTTCAGTGCATCGGCGCCGTGGTGGATATCCAGTTCCCCCGCGAAGCCATGCCGAAGGTGTATGACGCGCTCAAGCTCGACAGCGCCACGGGTTCGTTCGCCGAAGAAGGGCTGACCTTCGAGGTGCAGCAGCAGCTCGGCGACGGCGTGGTGCGTACCATTGCGCTCGGTTCGTCCGACGGCCTGCGCCGCGGCATGAGCGTGTCCAACACCGGCAAGCCGATCTCGGTGCCGGTCGGCCACGGCACGCTGGGCCGCATCATGGACGTGCTGGGTCGCCCGATCGACGAAGCCGGCCCGATCGAGGCCGACGAGCTGCGCGCGATCCACGCGAAAGCCCCGAAATTCGACGACCTGTCGCCGTCGGTCGACCTGCTCGAAACCGGCATCAAGGTTATCGACCTGGTCTGCCCGTTCGCGAAGGGCGGCAAGGTCGGCCTGTTCGGCGGCGCCGGCGTGGGCAAGACCGTGAACATGATGGAGCTGATCAACAACATCGCGAAGCAGCACTCGGGTCTCTCGGTGTTCGCTGGCGTGGGTGAGCGTACCCGTGAGGGCAACGACTTCTACCACGAGATGAAGGACTCCAACGTTCTCGACAAGGTCGCGATGGTGTTCGGTCAGATGAACGAACCCCCGGGCAACCGGCTGCGCGTCGCGCTGACCGGCCTGACGATGGCCGAGCGCTTCCGCGACGAAGGCCGCGACATCCTGTTCTTCGTGGACAACATCTACCGCTACACGCTGGCCGGTACCGAAGTGTCCGCGCTGCTGGGCCGGATGCCGTCCGCGGTGGGCTACCAGCCGACGCTGGCGGAAGAAATGGGCCGCCTGCAGGAGCGCATCACCTCGACCAAGGTCGGCTCGATCACCTCGATCCAGGCCGTGTACGTCCCTGCGGACGACTTGACCGACCCGTCGCCGGCAACCACCTTCCTCCACCTCGACTCGACCGTCGTGCTGTCGCGTGACATCGCCGCGCTGGGTATCTACCCCGCCGTCGACCCGCTCGACTCGACCTCGCGCCAGCTCGACCCGCTGGTCGTCGGTGAGGAGCACTACGGCGTGGCCCGTCAGGTCCAGCAGACGCTGCAGCGCTACAAGGAACTGCGCGACATCATCGCGATTCTGGGCATGGACGAACTGTCGCCGGACGACAAGCTCGCGGTGGCCCGTGCGCGCAAGATCCAGCGCTTCCTGTCGCAGCCCTTCCACGTTGCGGAAGTGTTCACCGGCTCGCCGGGCAAGTACGTGCCGCTGAAGGAGACGATCAAGGGCTTCAAGATGATCGTCAATGGCGAGTGCGATCACCTGCCGGAGCAGGCGTTCTACATGGTCGGCGGCATCGAAGAGGCCATCGAGAAGGCCAAGAAGCTCCAGTAATCTGGCGCGCGCCGTGCGGCAGTCCGCTGCCGCGCGGCCTTGAAGAGGAGTCAACATGGCAATGATGGTCCACGTAGACATCGTCAGCGCGGAAGAGCAGATCTTTTCCGGTCTGGCTGAGTTCGTTGCGCTTCCCGGCGAAGCGGGCGAACTCGGGATCCTGCCCGGCCACATGCCGCTGATGACCCGGATCAAGCCGGGCGCGGTGCGTGTGAAGGTGCGGGATCAGGCGGATGAGGAGTTGGTGTTCGTCGCCGGCGGCATCCTGGAAGTTCAGCCGGGGCTGGTCACCGTTCTGGCCGACACCGCGATCCGGGGCAAGGATCTCGACGAGGCCAAGGCCCTCGAAGCCAAGCGTATGGCGGAAGAGGCGCTGCAGAACAGGTCGTCGGAACTGGATTACGCGAAGGCCCAGGCAGAATTGGCGGAAGCGATCGCCCAGATCGCCGCGATCCAGAAGCTGCGCAAACGCGGTCACTGATCGGCGGGCGCCGCCGCTGCGGCGCGCACGAAGCACGAAGGGCAGTCCGTATCGGGCTGCCCTTTCTATTTACGGGGCGGGAAAGGCTATCGGCGGCGCTCCGCGCGCGCGCCGCGCCGTTCAGTGGTGCTCAGTCGGCACAGGTTGGCCGAAGGGCGGGAACGCCGCCGGTCGGGACGGACCTCGTTCGGCGTTGATGGCGCAGCGGGCGAATGATCCGCCCGCCGTACGTTCAAAAACTCGCCGTTCGTCCCGGGGCCCGGGACAGGACGCGTGGTCGTGGGTGCAGGTTCAGCCGCGTCGTGCGGCCGTCGGCAGCCGGCCGACGCGCTTGTCGAGGCGCGCGAGATCGTCGCGCAAGCTGCGCAGTTCGTCGCCGAGGGACGCGAGCGCGCCGCGGGTGACGAGGGTCTGCTGTTCCTCCGCGAGGTATTCGGCGAGGTTGCCGGTGAGCCCGGCCCATGCGCGTTCATGCATGCGCCGCAGCGTTCCGGCGCCCTCGACCATGCGGTGCGCGACGATGTCGCCGAACACGCGCGACAGGTCTTCCTCGGCATCCCAGCGCAGGTTGCGGAAAACGAAACCCAGGGTATCGGCGAGTTCGGCGTTGCCCTCGATGCGCACGGCGTTCATTGCCTTGTTGGCGTCGCCGCCGACGAGGGCGGGCAGGGCCGAGAGCGGCATGGACAGCGTGACCGCGGGTTCCACGCCCGCTTCGGCGTCGATCAGGTAGCCGTCGGCATCGATCGCGAACAGCAGCTCGGCCGGTTCGGCCCGCAGGCGGGCGCGGCGTCCGGCGTGCGGAGCGAGGCGTTCGCGTGCCCAGTCGGCGCGGGCGAGCAGGTGGTTGATGGCGGCGAGCGCGCCGCGGGTGCCGAAATTCAGGACGGACATGGAAAGCGGGGACAGGCGCGGATCAGGCGACTTGCTGGATGCCGGCGACGACCCAGCCGGTGCCGCCGCTGCGCGGTTTGGTGAGGTGCCAGATCTCGTCGAAGGGGGCCGGTGCTGCGTTGGGTTCCTCGCGCAGCAGGCCGGTGAAACGCACGCTGACGATGTAGCGCTGCGCTTCCTCGGCGACCTCGAGCACCTGGGCGCTGAGTTCGACGACGTCGGTACGTTGCGCGCTCATGCCGCGGTCGGCCATCTGCAGGCGGATTTCGGCGTACATCTCGGGGCTCGTGAATTCCCGGATGTCGTCGAGGTTGCCGGCATCGTGGGCGGCCTGCAGGCGAATGAAATTGACCTTGGCCTGGCGGGCGAAGGCGTCGGCGTCGAAATCCGGGGGAATCGCAGGTGTTGCCGCGGCCGCCGAGCCGCCGCCGAATGCGGTGGCCGGAGGGGAGGCATCGGCGGCCCGGGTCGGGGTTGCGCCGGCGTACTGCATCCCGCCCGCGCCGGACGTGCCGGTGCTGCGCCGCGACAGCAGGCGGAAGAGGGCGACGGCGGCAAACACCAACAGGCCGATCATGAGCAGGGAGCCGAGCTCCTCGCCCAGCCCGAGGTGCGAGAACAGCGCGGCCACGCCGAGACCGGCCGCGAGGCCGGCGAGCGGGCCCATCCACGAGCGGCGCGGCGGTGTCGTCGCGGCACCTTGCGGGGCTTGCGGTGCCGGCGCTGCCGACGGGCGTGGTGCCTGCGGCGGGGTGACCTGTCGCTGCATGCCGAGGCTGCTGCCGCCACCGAAGCGCTTGGCTTCGACGTCACCGACGCCGAGGCCGAGGGTGAAGACGACGGCGATGAGGCACAGGATGAAGTTCTTCATGGCGCGTTTCACTCCGTGGCGCGTTGCATTCCGGGCGGCGATGGCGGGCATCTCGGGCGCTGCGCGGGCGGCGTCCGGATCAGACCTTGTAGCCGCGGTGCAGCGCGACGATGCCGGCGCTGAGGTTGAAGTAATCGACCCGCTTGAAACCGACTTGTTCCATCATCGCCTTGAGTTCTTCCTGGGGCGGATGCATGCGGATCGATTCGGCCAGGTAGCGGTAGCTGTCGGGGTCGCCGGCGACCTTCGCCCCCATCCAGGGCAGGATCTTGAACGAGTACAGGTCGTAGGCGGGTGAGAGGGGCGCCCACACTTTGGAGAATTCGAGCACCAGCAGGCGGCCGCCGGGACGCAGCACGCGGCGCATCTCGGCCAGCGCGGCGTCCTTGTGCGTCATGTTGCGCAGCCCGAAGGCGACCGTCACGCAGTCGAACCAGTTGTCCGGGAAGGGCAGCTTCTCGGCATTGCACTGCGCCACCGGCAGCGCGTAGCCGCGATCGAGCACGCGATCCCGGCCGACCGAGAGCATGGCGTGGTTGATGTCGGTGAGCCAGACCTGGCCTTCGCGCCCGACGCGCTTGGCGAAGGCGAGCGACAGGTCGGCGGTGCCGCCGGCGACGTCGAGCACGCGATCGCCGCGGCCGACGCCGGAGATCTGGATCGTGAATGCCTTCCACAGCCGGTGCAGGCCGAAGGACATCAGGTCGTTCATGATGTCGTACTTGGTCGCGACCGAGGAGAAGACCTCGGCGACGCGCTGCTGCTTCTCGCCTTCGGCGACGGTCTCGAAGCCGAAGTGGGTGGTCTTGTCGTTCATGTTCAGTGTTTGTGGCCGCAGCCGTGCCTGGGCGCGGGCGGTGGGTTGTCGGCGGGGTCGCGGCTCGCGCCGGCCTCGCTGAGGCGGTCGAGGTACTGCTGCCACAGCGTGTCGTGCTGGGTGGCGAGCATGTGGAGGTAGTCCCACGAATACAGGCCGCTGTCGTGGCCGTCGGAGAACACGAGCTTCACGGCGTAGTGGCCGACCGGTTCGATGTCGAGGAGCTCGACGTCGCGCTTGCCGACCTGCAGGGTCTCCTGGCCGACGCCGTGGCCGCGGACTTCCGCGGACGGGGAATACACACGCAGGTACTCGAAGGGCAGCGAGTATTCATTGCCCTCGCCGAACGCGATTTCCAGCATGCGCGATTTGCGGTGCAGCGTGAGTGCGGTGGGGATGGGGGTGTCGTCGTCGAGGCCGGCCATGCTTGCCCCTGCTTGTGGATGGAGGGGGTATCAATCATACCCGAATCGCGGCCCGCCCGTGCCCTGCGGGCGCAGTCGGGGCGCTTGTTGCGGGAACGTGACCTGTCACAAAATCGTCAATTTCCTGCAATACACTGCCTGCAATGACATGGAGTGTGCATAGATGGCCGCGAACATCCTGCTGGTGGAAGACGAACCGGCGATCCAGGAGCTGATTGCCGCAAACCTCGGACGGGCGGGCCACCACGTGGTGCGCGCCGGTGATGCCGAGACGGCGCAACGTATCGTGCGCGATGCCCTGCCGGATCTGGTGCTGCTCGACTGGATGCTGCCGGGGATGTCGGGGATCGAGCTGGCGCGCCGCCTGCGGGCGGACGAGCGCACGCGCGGCATTCCGATCATCATGCTGACGGCGCGCGGCGAGGAGCAGGACAAGGTCGCGGGGCTGGAGATGGGGGCGGACGACTACATCACGAAGCCCTTCAGCCCGCGCGAGCTGGTCGCGCGCATCAAGGCGGTGCTGCGCCGCCGTGCGCCGCAGGCGACGGAGGATCCGGTGCAGCTGGGGGGCCTGAGCCTCGATCCGGCGACGCACCGGGTCAATGCGGGGGAGCGGCCGGTGGTGCTGGGGCCGACCGAGTTCCGCCTGCTGCACTTCCTGATGACCCATCCCGAGCGCGTGCATTCGCGCGCGCAACTGCTCGACCAGGTGTGGGGCGACCACGTGTTCGTCGAGGAGCGCACGGTGGATGTGCACGTGCGCCGTCTGCGTGCGGCGCTGGAGCCGGTCGGGCAGGACGGCCTGATCCAGACGGTGCGGGGCAGCGGCTACCGCCTGTCGGCCCTGCCTGCCGTGGCAGGTGTGTAAGATCGCTGCAGTGTCGGTTTCGAGCGGGAGTTTCTCCATCAGACAAGTTACGCGATACGTGTGGTGGCAGGCGGTGCGCATGCTGGGCCTGGTGGCGCTGCTGGCGCTGGTCGTCGGTGCGCTGGGCGGCAAGGTGGCGGCGCTGGGGACGGTGTTCGTCGGCATCGTCGCGATGCTGGTCTATCAGCTGCTGAACCTGCACCGGCTCGTCGAATGGACCTATGCACCGGTCGGTTCGTCGCTGCCCCCGGGGGTCGGCATATGGGCGCATATCTACTACGACCTGGACCGGCGCTCGCGCACGTCCGTCGATCTGCGCGAGCGCCTGACGAGCGCGCTCGACCGGTTCCACGAGGCGAGCCAGGCGATGCCCGACGGCGTGCTGTACCTCGCCGCGAGCAACCGCATCGAGTGGCTGAATCGCAAGGCGGAGCAGCATTTCGGCATCGACAGCCGGCGCGACCATGGCGCGCTCGTGACCACGCTCGTGCGCGAGCCGGAGTTCGTGCACTTCCTGCAGGCGGGCGATTTCACGGAACCGCTGGTGCTGCATTCGACCCGCCGGGCTGGGCTCACGCTGCTGCTGCAGGTGGTGCCCTTCGGCGACGACCAGAAGATGGTGGTGTCGCGCGACGTCAGCCAGCTGGAGAAGCTCGAGACGATGCGGCGCGATTTCATCGCCAACGTGTCGCACGAGCTGCGCACGCCGCTGACCGTCGTGACGGGCTTTCTGGAAACGCTGATCGAGGGCCGGGACGACTTTTCGCCCGAGGACGTGACGAACTTCCTGCAGCTCGCGCTGGACCAGTCGCTGCGCATGCAGACGCTGATCGAGGATCTGCTGACACTGTCGGCGCTCGAGACCGGGGCGCCGGCGCCGGTCGAGGAGTGCGTGGATGTCGCCGACCTCGTGCACAGCATCGCCGAGGACACGCGCCTGCTGTCGAACGGCCGGCACGAGATCGACGCCGGCATCGACGCGCGCCCCGGGTGCGCGCGGCTGCTCGGCAACGCGAAGGAGCTGCGCTCGGCGTTTGCCAACCTCGCCAGCAATGCGGTCCGTTACACGCCGGCCGGCGGGCACATCCGCCTGAGCTGGACCTGCAGCGAGGGCGGCGGGGAATTCGCAGTCGAGGACGATGGCATCGGGATCGCGGCCGAGGACATCCCGCGCCTGACCGAGCGTTTCTACCGCGTCGACCGGGGCCGTTCGCGCGAGACCGGCGGCACGGGCCTCGGCCTGGCGATCGTCAAGCATATCCTGTCGCGCCACCAGGCCGAGTTGCGCATCGCCAGCGAACTCGGCAAGGGGAGCCGTTTCAGCGCGCGCTTTCCGGCTGCGCGGCTGGGTCAGGCGAATCCAGCGGCTCGTAGCTGACCTGCACGAAGTCGGTGCCGCGCAGGACCGGCTTCGTGAGCCGCAACTGGAAGCGCCGGCCGTCGTCGACAACCTCGATCACCCGCTGCGGCTGGAACCATTGCGCGGGGAGGATCACCGACGCGTCGGCCTTCAGGGCCGGGGTGGCGGGCAGCAGGAAGCCCTCGACGAAGGGTTCGCGCGGGTTGTTCAGGCCGGAGGAGCGCACCGCGACGACTTTCGGCAAACCCGCGAGGACCTGGACGCCGGCTTCCATGACGCCGTCGGCGCGGTACATGAGCCAGCTCAGCTGGGCGAGCAGGAAATGCTCGCCGTCCGGCGGGCGCACGCCCACGAGCTGGTGGTGGACGAGCCGCTGGGTGTGCGGGCTCTGGAACAGGCGGAAGCCGCTGACGGACTGGTCGGCAATCTGCCAGTGTTCGCACGCAAAGCCGAGTCTTGCTGCCGCACGCCGGCGTCCGTCTTCCGACCAGGGCGTGCTTTCCGCCTCTGCGACGCGTTCGCCGAGGGTCATCAGCGCGATGTCGTTGCGCAGGCTGCGCTGGGTCGCATAGATCGGCGGTTGTTCGAAAGGCTTGCCCCCGACGTGGAATGCGATCGCGGACCAGCCGGACGCGAGTTCGGCGCGTCCGTGGGCGCCGCGCCGCGGGAATCGCCGCCCGGCGGACGCAAGGCCCCAGGGGCGGTAGAGCGAGAGCAGCAGCCTGGAGCAGGCGTCGACCGCGCAGTCCGCGCCGAGCCCGAGCGAGGATGGGGTGACGCCCTGCTTGAACTGCTTGAACACCGACTGGATCTGCCCGGCGAGTTTGCTGCTGTCGAAGCGGCGCAGCGAACCCGACGGCTGCAGCACGCCGAGCGGCCGCAGGCCGTGGTCGGCGCTGAGATCGAGGCCGTAGGCGGCGGGTTGCGGCGCTTCGCCGTCCGGCCCGCCGGGCAGCTCGCAATAGGGCGCGAAGCGCTGCGCCCAGCGGCACACCCATCCGAGCTCGCGTTCGCTGCGTCCGTACGGGTTGGACAGGTCGACGAGCAGCACGGCAACAAAGGCCTCCGTGGGGCTTTGCGCCTTCCAGATGTCGTTGAGCGGATCCGGGACGCGGATCGCGCCGACGCCCAGCGCCTCGGCGGCGCAATAGCTGTCGTGCAGGTCGGTCCAGGTGCCGTCGGGGAGGGCGCGGTGCGCGCGGAAGTATTCGAGGGGGACCATCCCGGCGTAGTGGACGCGCCGCTGCGCGAGGAGCGCGCGCTGATCGGCCGGGAGGAGCTCGGCGCCGCTCGTGCGCGCGATGTGCGCATAGGACTGGGCCAGGGCGTCCCACAGGGCGACGACGCCGTGCAGCGTTTCGTTCTCGGCGCTGTCGGGCGGCAGCGGATGCGCGGCGTAGCGGCGGGACATCTCCGTCTGGGCAAGCGCGACATGCGGGCGCGCGGCTTCGAGGATCTCGAGGTGCGGTTCGGGCGCGAGGCCGGCCTGCAGCAGTGCCGGCACCATGTCCGACAGCAGTCGATGGTTCTCGTCGACGTTCAGCGGCCGCAGCTTGCCGAGCAGATCCAGGCACTCGCCGGGGTCGTGATAACCCATGGATTCTCCGTGTGCGTTCGGGTTGGTGCGGCGGAGGCGCGGGCTCAGCCGGCGGTCTGTTCGGTCAGCATGGCGACGAGCGTCGCGGCCAGCGCCTCGACCGACGGCGCGGCGCGGCGTGCGCCGGTGCGCTGGGGCGCGCTCCACACCGACTGGGGAAAATGCGTGTCGTCGGCGAAGCGCGGGATCACATGCCAGTGCAGGTGCGGAACCATGTTGCCCAGGCTCGCGAGGTTGATCTTGTCGGGGCGCATCAGCTGTCGCAGCGCGGCCTCGGTCGCGAGCACGACGTTGAGGAGGTGGCGCTGCTCGCCCGGGGTGAGGTCGGTCATCTCGGCGGCGTGGTGGCCCCACACGACGCGGCAGAAGCCGGGGTAATCGGCGTCGCTGACGAGGATGACGCGGCAGCTGCCGTCGCGCCACACGAGGGTCTCGTCGGCCGCCAGGCACAGTGGGCAATCGGTCACGGGCTTCCCCTTCGGCAAGGACGTCGGAAAGACCACTTTAGCTGGTCGGCATGGCGCTGCGAAGCGAAATTTACACGCTGCCCGCGCCGGCGGACGGATTGCCCGCGATCGTCACGGTGTCGCCCAGGGCCTCGATCGCACCGTGCCGGAAGGCGAGCAGTGTGCCGGCCGGGATCGTCTGCCACACCTCGTTGTCGGTCAGCGGCGCGGTCGCGATCACCGCGACGCGGTCGGCGGGGGTCGTGAGCCGGCTGAAATCGACGCTGAGGTCCTGGTCGGCGAGGTGCGCGGTCGCGAACGGGGCCTGGCGGATCAGGTAGGTGAGCCGCGTCGAGCAGTGCGCGAAGAGGTAGTCGCCGTTCGACAGCAGGAAGTTGAACGGACCATGCGCGCCGATGCGGATCGCGAGGCGCCGCAGCGCCGCGTACAGGGCTTCGGCCGGCGGCGGACCGTCGGGGAACTCGGCGGCGAGGTGCTGCAGGATGTCGCAGAATGCGGTTTCCGAGTCGGTGTTGCCGACCGGCAGGAAGCGGCCGTCGAAGCGCGGCGCGTAGTCGAGCAGGTTGCCGTTGTGCGCGAAGATCCAGTAGCTCCCCCACAGCTCGCGCTGGAAGGGGTGGGTATTGTCGAGCGTGACCTGGCCCTGGGTGGCCTTGCGGATGTGCGCGATGACGTTGAGCGAGCGGATCGGGTAGTTGCGCACCAGCTCGGCGACCGGCGACGAGGCGCTGGGCTGGGGGTCGAGGAAGACGCGCACGCCGCGCCCCTCGAAGAAGGCGATGCCCCAGCCGTCGGCGTGCACGTCGGTGCCGCCGCCGCGCGCCTGGAAGCCGGCGAACGAGAAGCAGATGTCCGTCGGCACGTTGCAGTTCATTCCGAGGAGCTGGCACATCGCGCGTCCCCCGAGCGTGTTGCGGTGAAAGGGTGGTTTCAGCCTTCCAGCTTGCGTTTCAGCAGTTCGTTGACCTGCGCCGGGTTGGCCTTGCCCTTGCTCGCCTTCATGACCTGGCCGACGAGCGCGTTGAAGGCCTTCTCCTTGCCGGCGCGGAACTCCTCGACCGACTTCTGGTTCGCCGCGAGGACCTCGTCGATCATCGCCTCGATCGCGCCGGCGTCGTTGGTCTGGCGCAGGCCCTGGGCCTCGATGATCGCATCCGCCGTCGCCCCTCCGCCGTTCCACAGGGCTTCGAACACCTTCTTGCCGATGTTGTTCGAGATCGTGCCGTCACTGATGCGTGCGACGAGGCCCGCGAGTTGCGCGGGCGAGACCGGCGACGCGGAGATGTCGAGTTCGGCCTTGTTCAGCCGCGCCGCAAGGTCGCCCATGACCCAGTTGGCGCAGGGCTTCGCGAGCGCGACGCCGGCGGCGTCCACCGTGGCCTGGTAGAAGGTGGCGACTTCCTTCGACGCGGTGAGCGTCGTCGCGTCGTACGCGGAGAGGCCCCACTGTTCCATGAAGCGCGCCTTCATCGCGCCCGGCAGTTCGGGCATGCCGGACGCAACACGCGCCTGCCACTCGGGTGAGATCACCAGCGGCAGCAGGTCGGGATCGGGGAAGTAGCGGTAGTCGTGCGCGTCTTCCTTCGAGCGCATCATGCGCGTCTCGCCGGTGTCGGGGTCGAACAGGACCGTCGCCTGCTGCACCTTGCCGCCGTCCTCGATGGTGTCGATCTGCCACTGCACCTCGTAGTCGATCGCCTGCTGCAGGAAGCGGAAGGAGTTGAGGTTCTTGATCTCGCGGCGCGTGCCGAGCGGCCCGCCGGGGCGGCGCACGGAGACGTTGGCGTCGCAGCGGAAGGAGCCTTCCTGCATGTTGCCGTCGCAGATGTCGATCCAGCGCACCAGCGCGTGCAGCGTGCGGGCGTAGGCGACGGCCTCGGCCGAGGAGCGCATGTCGGGCTCGGACACGATCTCCAGGAGCGGCGTGCCGGCGCGGTTGAGGTCGATGCCGCTCATGCCGTGGAAGTCCTCGTGCAGGGACTTGCCGGCGTCCTCCTCGAGGTGCGCACGGGTGAGGTGCACGGTCTTCTCGTAGGCCTTGTCCCCTTCGCCGACGTGGATCGTGATCGTGCCGCCCTGCACCACCGGCAGCTCGAACTGGCTGATCTGGTAGCCCTTGGGGAGATCCGGGTAGAAGTAGTTCTTGCGCGCGAACACGCTGCGGGGCGCGACGTTGGCGCCGATCGCCAGGCCGAAGCGGATCGCGCGCTCGACCGCGCCGCGGTTGAGCACCGGCAGCACGCCCGGCAGCGCGATGTCGACGGCGCAGGCCTGCACGTTCGGCTCGGCGCCGAAGGCGGTGCTGGCGCCGGAGAAAATCTTCGACGCGGTGTTGAGCTGGGCATGCACTTCCAGCCCGATGACGACTTCCCAATCCGATCTGCTCATGTTCGTCTTCGTATCTGTTGTTTCTTCACGCGGTCAGTTGCACTGGCCGCTCGACCGATCCACCAGGATCGGCCACACATATTCGAACGTGCCGCGCGTGCAGCGTTTCGCGCATTCGGAGAATGCGACGGTGACCTGCTCGCCCTGCTCCCAAAACCGCACGGTGCAGCCGTCGCGCGCCTGCAGTTCGACGTGCGGTTCCTTGAGCACCTGCTTGAAGTCGGCGAGATCGAACTGGCAGCTGCCGCGCTTGGGCACGTCGAGGTGGGCGGCGAAGGCGCGCACCTCCGAATAGCTGATGTCGAGCACGGCGCTGCCGCCGTAGCCGACCTCGTCCTTGAAGTGGCAGTCGGTCTTGATCGAGAGCGGACGCACCGGCATCGGCTTGAGCCGGCCGCGCTGCAGCGCACGCTTCGGCTCCGCCTCGGCGGCGGCTTGCGCCGGGGACGGCGTGGCCGCGGCAGGTGGTTCCGGCTTGCGCTCGGGCGGCGGCGTCGCGCACGCGCCGAGCAGCACGGCGGCGGCGAGCGCCGCGGCGCGGAGGGCGGAAGGGAGGCGGCGCATGGCGATCAGCCCGGGCGGCGCAGGTGCCAGTCGGTGGCCTGCTGATACTGGTGCGCAGTGGCGAGCAGGCGCGCTTCGCCGAAGTAGTCGCCGATGAGCTGCAGGCCGACCGGCAGCTTGCCGGCGCCGAAGCCGCAGGGGTGCGACAGGCCGGGCAGGCCGGCAAGGTTCACGGCGATCGTGTAGATGTCCGAGAGGTACATCTGCACCGGGTCGTCGGTCTTCTCGCCGATCGCCCACGCGGTGGTCGGGCTGGTCGGGCCGGCGATCACGTCGCATTCCCCGAACGCGGCCCGGAAGTCCTGCGCGATGAGCCGACGCAACTTCTGCGCCTGCAGGTAGTAGGCGTCGTAGTAGCCGTGCGACAGCACGTAGGTGCCGACCAGGATGCGGCGCTTCACTTCCGCACCGAAGCCTTCGGCGCGGCTCTTCGCGTACATCTCGGCGAGGTCGCGGTACTCGGCGGCGCGGTGGCCGTAGCGCACGCCGTCGAAGCGCGACAGGTTGCTGGAGGCTTCGGCGGGCGCGATGACGTAGTAGGCGGGAATCGCCAGTTTGGCGTTGGGCAGGCTCACCTCGACGGTGGTCGCGCCGAGCCTGCGGTATTCGTCGAGAGCAGCGTCGACCGCGGCGCGCACGTCGTCGGCCATGCCTTCGGCGAAGAATTCGCGCGGCAGGCCGATGCGCAGGCCGGCGAGCGGCCGGTCGTTCGCGGGGGCGGCGAGCTCGCGCGTGTAGTCTTCGGCGGGGCGGTCGAGGCTGGTCGAGTCGCGTTCGTCAAAGCCCGCCATCGCGGTGAGGAGTGCCGCGCAGTCGGCCGCGGATGCGCCGAAGGCGCCGCCCTGGTCGAGCGAGCTCGCGTACGCGATCATGCCGTAGCGGCTGACGACGCCGTAGGTCGGCTTGATGCCGGTGATGCCGGTATGGCACGCGGGCTGGCGCACCGAGCCGCCGGTGTCGGTGCCGGTGGCGATCGGCGCGAGGCGCGCGGCGACCGCGGCGGCCGAGCCGCCCGAGGAGCCGCCCGGGATGCGCGTCGTATCCCAGGGGTTCTTCACCGGGCCGTAGTGCGAGTTCTCGTTCGACGAGCCCATAGCGAACTCGTCCATGTTGGTCTTGCCCAGCGTGACGGCGCCGGCGGCCTTCAGCAGCGCGACCGCGTGGGCGTCGTAGGGGCTGACGAAGTTCGACAGCATCTTCGAGCCGCAGGTCGTGAGCAGGCCTTCGGTGCAGAACACGTCCTTGTGCGCGAGCGGGATGCCGGTGAGCGGACCGGCCTGGCCGGCGGCGATGCGCGCGTCGGCGGCGCGGGCGGCCTCGAGCGCGCCGTCGCGGTCGACGGTGATGAAGGCGTTGAGCGTCGGGTTGTGCGCGGCGATGCGGTCGAGGAAGAGCGTCGCGAGCTCGACGCTGGAGATCTGCTTCGCGTCGAGTGCGGCGCGCAGTTCGGTGAGGCTGGCGTGGATCATGGCTTATTCGATGACCTTCGGGACGAGGTAGAGGCCCGCTTCGGTCTGCGGCGCGACGCGCTGGAAGGCCTCGCGGCGGTTCGCTTCGGTGGCGGCGTCCTCGCGCAGGCGCTGCGCGACGTCCTGGGGATGGCTCATCGGCTCGACGCCGCGGGTGTCGACCGCCTGCATCTGTTCGATCAGGCCGAAAATTCCGTTCAGCTTGGCGCGCGTGGCCTCGATTTCGCCCTCGGCGAGTTCGAGCCGCGCGAGTCCCGCGATGCGCAGGACCTGTTCAGTGGTAAGCGACATGAGGAAACAAAACCCGCTTAAATCACAAAGATTTGTAGGTTATCATACTCGTTTGCCGCCAGTCCGGCCGGGCATCTGCCCCACCTTCCCTCACCGGTTTCGGGATCTTCCGCATGTTTGGTTTCCTGCGCTCTTATTTTTCCAACGATCTGGCCATCGACCTTGGCACCGCGAACACGCTGATCTACGTGCGCGGCAAGGGTATCGTGCTCGACGAGCCGTCCGTCGTCGCGATCCGCACCGAGGGCGGGCCCAACGCCAAGCGCACGATCCAGGCGGTCGGCCATGCGGCGAAGCAGATGCTGGGCAAGACGCCGGGCAACATCACCGCGATCCGCCCGATGAAGGACGGCGTGATCGCCGACTTCGTCGTGACCGAGCAGATGATCAAGCAGTTCATCAAGAAGGTGCACGACTCGCGCATGTTCTCGCCGAGCCCGCGCATCATCATCTGCGTGCCCTGCGGTTCGACCCAGGTCGAGCGCCGTGCGATCCGTGACGCGGCGCTCGCTGCGGGCGCCTCGCAGGTGTACCTGATCGAAGAGCCGATGGCGGCGGCGATCGGCGCCGGCCTGCCGGTGTCGGACGCGACCGGCTCGATGGTCGTCGATATCGGCGGCGGTACCACCGAGGTCGGCGTGATCTCGCTGGGCGGCATGGTGTATGCCGGTTCGGTGCGCGTCGGCGGCGACAAGTTCGACGATTCGATCGTCAACTACATCCGCCGCAACTACGGCATGCTGATCGGCGACACCACCGCCGAGAACATCAAGAAGGAAATCGGCTCGGCCTTCCCCGGCTCGGAAGTGCGCGAGATGGAAGTGAAGGGGCGCAACCTCGCCGAAGGCATCCCGCGCAGCTTCACGATCTCGTCGAACGAGATCCTCGAGGCGCTGACCGAACCGCTCAACCAGATCGTCTCCGCGGTGAAGATCGCGCTCGAACAGACCCCGCCCGAACTGGGCGCCGACATCGCCGACCGCGGCATGGTGCTGACCGGCGGCGGCGCGCTGCTGCGCGACCTCGACCGCCTGCTGATGGAAGAGACCGGCCTGCCCGTGATCGTCGCCGAGGAGCCGCTGACCTGCGTCGCGCGCGGCTGCGGCATGGCGCTGGAGAAGATGGACAAGCTCGGCTCCATCTTCGCGTCCGAGTAAATCGCGCCGTTGCGGCGGGCGCCTGCGCCTGCCGCACTCCGCCGCATAAGCCTCACGATGTCCCTCGCCGGTCATCCGTCGCCACCCATCTTCAAGCAGGGACCCACGCCGCTCGTGCGGCTGCTGGTGCTCGTGTCGGTGTGCCTGGCGATGCTGATCACCGACCTGAAGTTCCGCTATCTCGAAGTGATGCGCCAGGCCTTGTCGGTGGCGACCTGGCCGCTACAGATGGCGGCCGCCGCACCGGCCGACTTCGTGCGCAATGCGGCGGTATATTTCGGGACGCTCGTGGACGTGAAGAAGGACAACGCCGCGCTGCGCGGGCGCGAACTGGAGGCGGCGCAGCGCCTGCTGCGCTTCGAGCAACTCGAAGAGGAGAACCGCCGCCTGCGCGGGCTGCTCGACATGGGCGCTGCGGTCGCGGTGAAGAGCGTCGCCGCCGAGATCCTCTACGACGCGCCCGACCCGTTCGACCGCAAGGTGATCCTCAACCGCGGCAGCCAGCAGGGCGTCCAGGCCGGCATGGCGGTCGTCAACGAGCAGGGCATGATCGGCCAGGTCACGCGCGTCTATCCGGTGCAGGCCGAGGTGACGCTGCTCACCGACAAGGAACAGGCGGTACCGGTGCAGGTGGCGCGCAACGGCCTGCGCGGGGTGCTCGCCGGTGCCGGCCAGGGGCGGCTCGAGCTGCGTTTCACGCCCTCGGGGGCGGATGTGCGCGTCGGCGACCGCCTCGTGACCTCGGGCCTCGACGGCCTTTTCCTCGCCGGCCTGCCGGTTGCCGACGTCGTCAGCGTCGACCGCGATGCCCAGACTTTCGCGGTGATCGTGTGCGAGCCGGTCGCCGGCGTCGAGCGCACGACGCAGGTGCTGCTGCTGAGCCGCGCCGAAGCGCCGCCGCCGCGCCCGGCGCCGGAACCCGAACCCGCCGCGCCGCGCAAGGGTCGCAAGGGCTGAAGCGATGCAACCGACCCACCGCTCCAGCCGCATCCTGCTGCCCGCGAAGACCTGGTTCGCCTACCTGAGCCTGCTGATCGCGCTCGCGCTGAGCTACATCCCGACGGGACTGACGCCCGGCGTGCCCGACTGGGTCGCGCTGGTGCTGGCCTTCTGGTCGATCCGCGAACCGCTGCGCGTCGGCATGGGCGCGGGCTTCCTGTTCGGCCTGCTGGTGGATATCGGCCACGGCGCCGCGATGGGCCAGCATGCGCTGGCCTACGTCGTGCTGTGCTACCTCGCGACCACGGTGTCGCGCCGCGTGCTGTGGTTCGGGCCGACGCAGCAGGCGCTGCAGATGTTCCCGCTGCTGCTGCTGGCGCAGGTGATCATGGTCGTCGTGCGCGTCGTCGCCGGGGCCGAGTTCCCCGGCTGGTGGTACTTCCTGTCCAGCTTCACGAGCGCCGCGCTGTGGGTGCCGCTGAACTATCTCCTGCTGCTGCCGCAATACCAGCCGGTGGACCGGGACGACAACCGGCCGATCTGAACCCATGATGGAATTCCGTACCCCCGACGAGGAACTGGGGCGCTTTCGCCGCCGCGTCCTGATCGCGGGCCTTTTCATCGCGGTGTGCTTCGGTCTGCTGGTCGCGCGCTTCTGGTTCCTGCAGGTGCTGCGCTACGAGTACTACCACACCCGCGCCGAGGACAACCGCATCGCGCTGCTGCCTATCGTGCCCGGCCGCGGTTCGATCGTGGACCGCAACGGCGTGCCGCTCGCGCGCAACTACGCAGCCTATACGCTGGAGATCACGCCCTCGCGCGTGCGCGACCTCGACGCGACCATCGACGGGCTCGCCGAGATCGTCGAGATCGACGCGCGCGACCGCCGCCGCTTCAGGAAGCTGCTCGAGGAGAGCAAGAACTTCGAGAGCGTGCCGCTGCGCAACCGCCTGACCGAGGAGGAAGTCGCACGGGTGATCGCGCGGCGCTACCAGTTCCCCGGCGTCGAGGTGCAGGCGCGCCTGTTCCGCGATTACCCGCTGGGCGAACTCGCGTCGCACGTGGTCGGCTACATCGGCCGCATCAACCAGCGCGACCGCGACCGCATCGAGGAGGCCGGCGACGAGGCGAATTACCGCGGCTCCGAGCATATCGGCAAGAGCGGGCTGGAGCAGAGCTACGAGGCCGAGCTGCACGGCGTCACCGGCGCCGAGCAGGTCGAGGTGAATGCGGGCGGACGCGCAGTGCGCCAGCTTGCGCGCACGCCGGGCCTGGCGGGCAACGACCTCGAACTGACGCTCGACGTCGAGATGCAGAAAGTCGCCGAGGCGGCCTTCGGCAAGCGCCGCGGCGCGCTCGTCGCGATCGAACCGAGTACCGGCGGCGTGCTGGCGCTGGTGTCCAAGCCGGGCTTCGACCCCAACCTGTTCGTCGACGGCATCTCGACCGAGGACTGGAAGGCGCTCAACGATTCGCTCGACCACCCGCTGGTGAACCGCGCGATCTTCAGTGCCTACCCGCCCGGCTCGACCTTCAAGCCCTTCATGGCGATGGCGGGCCTGACCGCGGGCAAGCGCACGATCAGCCAGGCGATTGCCGATCCGGGCTACTTCATGTTCGCCGGCCACCGCTTCATGGACGACAAGCCCGGCGGGCACGGCATGGTCGATCTGCCGAAATCCATCGTCGTCTCGTGCAACACCTACTACTACCAGCTCGCCAACGATCTCGGCATCGACGGCATCGCGAACTTCATGCGCCCGTTCGGCTTCGGCGCGCGTACCGGCATCGATGTGCCGGGCGAAGCCGAAGGCGTGCTGCCGACGCCCGAATGGAAGAGGAAGCGCTTCCGCAACAGGGAGCACCAGAAATGGTTCGGCGGCGAGACGATCTCGGTCGGCATCGGCCAGGGCTACAACGCCTACACGCCGCTGCAGATGGCCAATGCGGTCGCGGCGCTGGTCAATGACGGCAAGCTGTTCCGGCCGCACGTCGTGCGCAACGTGGTCAATCCGGTGACCGGCGAGCGCCGCGCCGTCGAGCCCGAGCCGATCCGCACGATCCCGTTCAAGCCCGAGCATGCGGCCGCGGTGCGTCAGGCGATGGTGGACGTGACCCGCGTGGGCACGGGCGCGCGCGCCTTCGCCGGCGCGCCCTACTCGGTCGGCGGCAAGACCGGCACGGCGCAGGTGTTCTCGCTGCGGGGCCAGCGTTACGTCGAGGGGCGCGTGAGCGAGCGCCTGCGCGACCACTCGTGGTTCATCGCCTACGCGCCGGCCGACAAGCCGACGATCGCATTGGCGGTGCTGGTCGAGAACGGCGGTTTCGGCGCGCAGTCGGCGGCGCCGATCGCGCGCCAGGTGATCGATTACCATCTGCTCGGCAAGCGCCGCGACCAGCCGGCCGGCGAAGACGTCGATGCGGGCGACGAGGGCGACGAGCACGCCGGCCACGCGCACGCGGCCGAGCCGGCGGGCGCCGCAGGCATGCGGCCGGGCGACACCGAGCCGCGCGCAGGGGAGGCCAGTCCCGAATGACCAACACGCGTTTCCACCCGCGCGAACTGCTGCGCGCCTTCCTGCGGCCGATCGATCCGGCGCTGCTGCTGCTGCTCGGCCTGCTGCTTGCCTACGCCATGTTCGTGATGGTGAGCGCCTCGCCCGAGCGCGTGGCGTCGCTGCAGATCAATTCCGCCGTCGCGCTGGCGGCGATGTGGGCCGCGGCGCGGCTGCCGGCGCAGCGCCTGCTCAACCTTGCGTTGCCGCTGTACGTCGTCGGCGTATTGCTGCTCGTCGCGGTCGATCTCTTCGGCGAGACGTCGAAGGGCGCGACGCGCTGGCTGGACATCGGCGTGACGCGCATCCAGCCGTCCGAGATCATGAAGATTTCCATGCCGCTGATGCTCGCGTGGTACTTCCAGCAGCGCGAGGGGCAGATCGGCCTGCGCGAATTCATCGTCGCCGGCCTGCTGCTGGTCGTGCCGGTCGGCCTGATCATGGTACAGCCCGATCTCGGCACCAGCCTGCTCGTGACCGCCGCGGGCGTCTATGTGATCTACTTCGCCGGCCTGTCGTGGAAGCTGATCGTGCCGGTCGTCGCGGTCGGCGTGATCGGCATCGGCGCGATCGTCGGCTTCGGCGACCAGATCTGCCAGCCCGGCGTCGACTGGCCGGGCCTGCGCGAATACCAGAAGCACCGCGTATGCACCCTCCTCGACCCGACCCAGGACCCGCTCGGCAAGGGCTTCCACATCATCCAGTCGACGATCGCGATCGGCTCGGGCGGCGTGTTCGGCAAGGGCTGGATGGACGGCACGCAGACGCATCTCGCCTTCCTGCCCGAACGCCACACCGATTTCGTCTTCTCGG
Organism: Aromatoleum toluvorans; assembly: GCF_012910905.1. GTDB lineage: Bacteria > Pseudomonadota > Gammaproteobacteria > Burkholderiales > Rhodocyclaceae > Aromatoleum > Aromatoleum toluvorans. The sequence continues at coordinate 100,858 of NZ_WTVN01000002.1, read as the reverse complement.
TGCTCGCCGAGGAGCTCGGCCTCATCGGCATCGTCGCGCTGCTGGCGATCTACACGCTGTTGCTGCTGCGCGGCTTCTACATTGCGGCGATGGCGCCGACGCTCGGCACGCGCCTGCTCGGCGGCGCGATCACGATGATCTTCTTCACTTATGCGTTCGTGAATATGGGCATGGTCAGCGGTATCCTGCCGGTCGTGGGCGTGCCGCTGCCCTTCATCAGCTATGGCGGAACCGCGCTCGTCACGCTGTGTCTCGGCATCGGGATACTGATGAGCATCCAGCGCAGCCGCGTGCTCGCGCAGGCGTGATTACGGAGACTGAAGATGCCGACGCATCCCCTGCCAGCCGGCCCGGCCGCGCGCCGACTGCTTTTCGCGGGCCTGGTCGCGGCCGTGCTGGCGCTCGCCGGCTGCGGTAGCGTGCCCCCGGTGGCCGGCACCGCCCCGACGCAGGCCCAGCCCGCGCCCCCGCCGGCGCCCGGCAAGAGCGCGGTCGTGCAGAAGCGCGGCGGCGCCTACTACAAGGACGACGGCCCGGGCGACAACCCGCCCGCCAACCTCGACGACATCCCCGACGCCCAGCCGCGCGCGGAACCCCTGCACCGTTTCGCCAATCGCCCCTATAACGTGTTCGGCCAGGATTACGTGCCGGCCACCGCGCTGATGCCTTTTCGCCAGCTCGGGCGCGCGAGCTGGTACGGCAAGCGCTTCCACGGCCAGCCCACCTCCAGCGGCGAGCCCTACGACATGTACGCGATGACCGGCGCCCACCCGACGCTGCCGATCCCGAGCTACGCGCGCGTCACGCACCGCGCCAGCGGGCGCTCGGTGGTGGTGCGCATCAACGACCGCGGGCCCTTCCACAAGGGCCGCATCATGGATCTCTCCTACGCCGCGGCGCATCGCCTCGGCTATGTGAACGTCGGCAGCGCCGAGGTCGAGGTCGAGGCCATCATTCCCGACGGCGTCGAGCTGATCGCGACCGAGAAGCCCATCCCGCCGCTGCCCGGCCGCAAGCCCGCGGCGCTCGTGCCGCCGAAGTCCTCGCCCGTCGAGCCCCCCGTGCAGCTCGCGATGGCCGAGCCGACCACGCTCACGGACGCCACGCGCGGCATCTACCTGCAGCTCGGCGCGTTCTCGTCCGCCGCGAGTGCCGACGGTTTCCGCGGCATGGTGCGCGACACCTTCGCCGAGCATGCCGACCGCCTCGAAGTGGTCGCCGACGGCAAGCGCTACCGCCTGCGTCTGGGGCCCTTCGCTTCGGTCGACGAGGCCAGGGGCGAGGCCGAACGCATCGCGCGCGCGCTGAAGTTCCGCCCCTTCGTCGTTACGCGCTGATGCAATCTGAACCAATTGCAGCCCGCAGCGGTCTCCTGTCGGGGGCCGGCCGAGCCACTATAATTAACCTTTTGCCCCGGTCCTCGCGCCGTCCGCTCTCTCCCTCTTACTCCTGCCCTATATCCGTCTGCTGAAGCTCATGCGTTTCCTTGCCGCCCTGCTGTTTGCCGTCATCTCCTTCGCCGTCTCCGCCCAGAACGTTCCGCCCCCCACCCTCGCCGCCCGCTCCTGGTTGCTGATGGACCAGGCCACCGGCCAGGTGCTCGCCTCGCGCGAGGCCGACGCGCGCATCGAGCCCGCGTCGCTGACCAAGCTGATGACGGCCTACCTGACCTTCGCGGCGCTGAAGAGCGGCAGCATCAAGCTCGAACAGACCGTGCCGGTGTCGGAGAAGGCCTGGCGCATGGAAGGCTCGCGCATGTTCATCCAGCCCGACAAGCCGGTCACGGTCGGTGAGCTCGTGCAGGGCATGATCATCCAGTCGGGCAACGACGCCTGCGTCGCGCTCTCGGAGCTGATCGCCGGCAGCGAGGAATCCTTCGCGCACCTGATGAACCGCGAGGCGCAGCGCCTGGGCATGAAGAACACCAGCTTCATGAACTCGTCCGGCCTGCCCGACCCCAACCACTACACCACCGCGCGCGACCTGTCGCTGCTCGCGTCGGCGATCTCGCGCGACTTCCCCGAGTATTACCATTACTACTCGCAGAAGGAGTACACCTACAACAAGATCACGCAGCCGAACCGCAACCGCCTGCTGTGGCTCGATCCGACCGTCGACGGCCTCAAGACCGGCCACACCGCGAACGCCGGCTACTGCCTGATCTCGTCAGCCCTGCGCGGCCCGCGCCGCCTCGTGTCGGTCGTGCTGGGCACGGATTCCGACACCATCCGCGCGCAGGAATCGCTCAAGCTGCTGAACTACGGCTTCCAGTTCTTCGACACCGCCAAGCTCTATTCGGCGAATCAGGAGCTGTCGCGCTTCCGCGTGTGGAAGGGCGAGCAGAACGAACTGCCGGTCGGCTTCCTCAGCGATTTCGTGATTTCCCTGCCCAAGGGCCAGGCCGAGAAGATCCAGAGCCAGCTCACCAGCCAGCAGCCGGTCGTCGCGCCGCTGCAGAAGGGCCAGCAGGTCGGCACGCTGCAGCTCACGCTCGACGGCCAGCCGATCGGCGAATACCCGGTCGTCGCGCTGCAGGACGTGCCGGTCGCGGGCTTCTTCGGCCGCCTGTGGGACACCATCGTGATGTGGATCAAGAGCCTGTAAGGCTTCCGCTGAGGCGCCCATGAGCATCTGTTACCTCGATGGCAGCTACCAGCCGCTGGCGGAGGCGCGCATCTCGCCGATGGATCGCGGTTTCCTCTTCGGCGATGGCGCCTACGAGGTGATCCCGGCGTATTCGCGTCGCCCGTTCCGCGTCGCCGAGCACATCGCGCGCCTCGGCCGCACGCTGGACGCGGTGCGCATCCCGAACCCGCACCCGGCGGCGGAATGGGAGGCGATCGTGCGCGAGCTCGTCGCGCGCAACGCCTGGGACGACCAGTCGATCTACCTGCACGTGTCGCGCGGCCCCGACGAGCGGCGCAACCACGCCTTTCCGGCGGTGGCGCGGCCGACGGTGTTCCTGATGAGCGAGGCGCTCGTGACGCCGCCGGCCGAAGTGCTCGCGCGCGGCGTCGCGGCGGTGAGCGCGGCGGATTTCCGCTGGGCGCGCTGCGACCTCAAGACCACCGCGCTGCTCGCGAACTGCCTGCTGCGCCAGGTCGCCGTCGACAAGGGCTGCGCCGAGACGGTGCTGTTCCGCGACGGTTTCCTCACCGAAGGCGCGGCCTCGAACATCTTCATCGTCAGGGACGGCGTGCTGCTCGCGCCGCCCAAGAGCCACCTGATGCTGCCGGGCATCACCTACGACGTGGTGCTGGAACTCGCCGCCCGGCACGGCCTCGAACATGCGGTGCGCGAGATCCTCGAGGACGAGGTGCGCACGGCCGACGAAGTGTGGCTGACCTCGTCGACCAAGGAAGTGCTCGCGATCACCAGCCTCGACGGGCGCCCGGTCGGCGACGGCAAGCCCGGGCCGGTGGGGCGCACGATGCTGGCCTGGTACCAGGATTTCAAGAGCAAGGTGATGCGTGGTGACTGACCAGAGCCGGGAAACCCTCCTCGAATTCCCCTGCGACTTCCCGATCAAGATCATGGGCGTGCGGGTCGACGAGTTCGCGCAGGCGGTCGTCACCGTCGTGCGCACGCACGCGCCGGACTTCGATCCGGCGACGGTCGAGATGCGGCCGTCGAGCAAGGGCAACTACCTGTCGCTCACCTGCACCGTCCGCGCCGTCTCGAAGGCGCAGCTCGACGCGCTGTACCGCGACCTGTCCGCGCACCCGCTCGTGAAGGTGGTGCTGTAGTGCCGGCGGCGGAGGCCCTGCCGCTGGTCGTGCGCCGTCTCGGCCTCGTCGAGTACGAGCCGACCTGGGCGGCGATGCGCGCCTTCACCGATGCCCGCAGCGACGAGACCGCCGACGAGCTGTGGCTGCTCGAACACCCGCCGGTGTTCACGCTCGGCCAGGCGGGCAAGCCCGAGCACCTGCTGCGCGAGACCGGCATCCCGCTGGTGAAGATCGACCGTGGCGGGCAGATCACCTACCACGGCCCCGGCCAGATCGTCGTGTATCTGCTCGTCGACCTGCACCGCCGCCATATCAAGGTGCGCGAGATGGTGAGCCTGATGGAGCAGGCGCTGATCGACTGCCTCGCCGACTACGGCCTCGCCGCCGAGCGCAAGGACGGCGCACCGGGCGTGTATATCGCCGGCGCGAAGATCGCCGCGCTGGGGCTGCGCGTGAGGAACGGCTGCACCTATCACGGCCTCGCGCTCAACGTCGACGCGGACCTCGCGCCGTTCTCGGCGATCAACCCCTGCGGCTACGAGGGGCTGGAGACGATCAGGATGAAGGATTTCGGCGTGACCGACGGCGTCGCCGCAGTGGGGGAGCGCCTGCTTGCCCACCTCGGGCGCCTGCTCGCACCCCGGCCGGCCGCCGACCGGCCATAATGCCGCAGGCGCCACAAGCGCCCGCTACCCCGAAGAGACGAGAGAATCGCATGAGTACCGAGAACCGCAAGCAGCGTGGCGCCGACAAGACCGCGCGCATCCCGATCAAGATCGTGCCCGCCGAGCGGCTGAAGAAGCCCGAATGGATCCGCATCAAGCTCGGCGCCGGCCAGGAAGCCGAGCGCTTCAACGAGATCAAGGCGACGCTGCGCGACCACAAGCTGCATACGGTGTGCGAGGAAGCCTCCTGCCCGAACATCCACGAATGCTTCGGCAAGGGCACGGCGACCTTCATGATCATGGGCGACATCTGCACGCGCCGCTGCCCGTTCTGCGACGTCGGCCACGGCCGCCCCGAGCCGCTCAATGCCGACGAGCCGAAGGATCTCGCGCAGACCATTGCCGCGATGCGCCTCAACTACGTCGTGATCACCAGCGTGGACCGCGACGACCTGCGCGACGGCGGCGCCCAGCACTTCGTCGAGTGCATCCGCGAGACGCGCACCGCGTCGCCGAAGACTGCGATCGAGGTGCTGGTGCCGGACTTCCGCGGCCGCATGGACATCGCGCTGGAGATCTTCGACCAGGCGCCGCCCGACGTGATGAACCACAACCTCGAGACGGTGCCGCGCCTCTACAAGCAGGCCCGCCCCGGTGCGGACTACGCGTATTCGCTGAAGCTGCTGAAGGAATTCAAGGCGCGCCACCCGCAGGTGCCGACGAAATCCGGCCTGATGGTGGGCCTGGGCGAAACCGACGAGGAAATCCTCGAAGTGATGCGCGACCTGCGCGCGCACGACGTCGAGATGCTGACGATCGGCCAGTACCTGCAGCCCTCGACCGGCCACCTGCCGGTGCTGCGCTACGTGCACCCGGACACCTTCAAGATGTTCGAGACCGAAGCGCTGAAGATGGGCTTCAAGAACGCCGCCTGCGGCCCGATGGTGCGGTCGAGCTACTGGGCCGACCAGCAGGCCCACGGCGCCGGGGTGGTCTGAGCGCTTCGCCGGCAGGACAGTAGGACGCGGGGCCGGGGCGAGGCCCCGGTCGCGCCCTTGCCCTTTTAGCGGTACAGGCGCTCCTCGCGCTCGTGGCGCTCCTGTTCCTCGATGCTCAGCGTCGCGGTCGGGCGGGCGATCAGGCGGCCGACGCCGATCGGCTCGCCGCTGACCTCGCAGTAGCCGTAGGAGCCGTCCTCGATGCGCCGCAGCGCCGCTTCCACCTTGTGCAGCAGCTTGAGTTCGCGGTCGCGGATGCGCTGCTCGAGCACCTGTTCCTCTTCCTGGGTCGCCCGGTCCGCCTCGTCGGGGGTCGCCACCGTTTCGCGCAGGTGCGAGCGCGTTTCCTCGCTGTTTTCGCGGAGTTCCTTTTGCAGGTGGAGCAGCCGCTGGCGGAAGAATTCGAGCTGCGCCGGATTCATGTAGTCGTCCGGCGACATCGCCAGAACTTCCGCTTCGGAGAGTGTGCGTGAGCGCACGGCTGTTGCGGTCATCATGAATTCTCCGTGTTGGCGCCCAGTGTGCCGCGGCACGGCAGGGCAAGTCAGAAAAATGAAAAAAGGGCAACGTCGGCACGCACGCGATACCCGTTGCGGGGGTATCCTCACGGCGTCCCGATGCACCCGTCCCTGGAGACCGTCATGCGTTCCATTCTGCGAGCTTTCGCCCTGCTTGTCATCTGTGCGCCGGTGTGGGCGGCCGGACTGGGAAATGTCACCGACGCCGAAGCCTCCGGCGGCCTGCGCGAGGCGCTGACGCAGGGCGCCGGCCGCGCGGTGGAACTGCTGGGCAGACAGGACGGTTTCCTCGGCAACCAGAAGGTGAAGATCCCGCTGCCCGACGGGCTCGCGCAGGTCGAGCCGGTGATGCGCATGGCGGGGCGCGGCAAGGACTTCGACAAGCTCGTGACGACGATGAACCGCGCCGCCGAGGCCGCGGTACCGGAAGCGAAGACGCTGCTCGTCGATGCGGTGAAGCAGATGTCGGTGCAGGATGCGCGCAACATCCTGACCGGTGGTGACGATTCGGCGACGAACTACTTCAGGTCGAAGACGCAGGCGCGCCTCGCGGAGAAGTTCCTGCCGATCGTCAAGCAGAACACCGACCGCCTCGCGCTGGCCGGGCAGTACAACAAGCTCGCGGGCCAGGCGGCGAGCTTCGGCCTGGTGAAGAGCGAGGACGCGCAGATCGAAAACTACGTGACGCGCAAGGCGCTCGACGGCCTCTATGTGATGATCGCCGAGGAAGAGAAGGCGATCCGCAAGAACCCGGTGCAGGCCGCGGGCTCGCTCGCGCAGAAGGTGTTCGGGCTGCTCGGGCAGTAAGGGGTGATGCCGCAAGCCCTGCGTTCGGGCCGGCCCGCTCCGGGTTGTAACCGCGCCGATCCGGAAAAGGCCTTGCGGTAAAATCAGTGTCGCGCCGCCTGCGGGCGGCGTCGCCTTTTCCGTGCCCTGCAGCCTCCGTTCGTAACGCCCATGTCCGCTCTCCTCAACGCCCCGCAGCGCGAAGCGATCCGCTATCTCGACGGCCCGAGCCTGGTGCTCGCGGGCGCGGGCAGCGGCAAGACGCGGGTGATCACGCACAAGATCGCGCACCTGATCAACGAGTGCGGGCTGAACCCGTCGAACATCGCGGCGATCACCTTCACCAACAAGGCGGCGAAGGAGATGCAGGAGCGCGTCGCGGGCCTGATGGGCGGGCGCGCGCCGGGCGGGCTGACGGTGTGCACCTTCCACGCGCTGGGGGTGCGGATGATCCGCCAGGAGGCGGCGCACTGCGGGCTGAAGCCGCAGTTCTCGATCCTCGATGCGTCCGACACGGTGCAGATCGTCTCCGACATCTCGCGCGATACGGACAAGGCGCGCGCGAAGGCGATGCAGTGGCAGATCTCGGGCTGGAAGAACGCGATGGTGACGCCCGAGCAGGCCGCGCAGCTCGCCGACGACGAGGTCTCGTCGGCCGCGGCAATGCTGTACGCGGAGTACGAGCGCACGCTGCGCGCCTATCAGGGGGTCGATTTCGACGACCTGATCTCGCTGCCGGTGCGCCTTCTCGAGGAGAACCCGGACGTGCGCGAGCGCTGGCAGAACAAGCTGCGCTACCTGCTGGTCGACGAGTACCAGGACACCAACAAGGCGCAGTACCGCCTGCTGCGCCAGCTCGCGGGCGTGCGCGGCGCGTTCACGGCGGTGGGCGACGACGACCAGGCGATCTACGCGTGGCGCGGCGCGGACGTCGAGAACCTGAAGCTGCTGCAGCAGGACTATCCCAAGCTCAAGGTCATCAAGCTGGAGCAGAACTACCGCTCGTCGCGGCGCATCCTGACCGCGGCGAACACGGTGATCGCGAACAACGAGAAACTCTTCGAGAAGCGCCTGTGGTCCGAGCACGGCGACGGCGAGCAGATCGCGGTGACGGCCTGCCGCGACGCGGACCACGAGGCGGAGTGGGTGGCGTCGAAGATCAGCGCGCACAAGTTCGAGCACCGCACGAAGTTCTCCGACTACGCGGTGCTGTACCGCGGCAACCATCAGGCGCGGGTGATCGAGCAGCAGTTGCGCAACCAGAAGATCCCCTACGTGATGTCGGGCGGGCAGTCCTTCTTCGACAAGGCCGAGATCCGCGACCTGATGTCGTGGCTGCGCCTGCTGATGAACGAGGACGACGACCTCGCCTTCATCCGCGCGATCACGACGCCGCGGCGCGGGGTCGGCGCGGCGACGATCGAGGCGCTCGGCAACTACGCCGGCCGCCGCCATGTGAGCCTGTTCGCGGCGGTGTTCGAGGAAGGCGCGGCGCATGCGCTGAACGCGCGCCAGCTCGAGCAGCTGCAGGAATTCGGCAACTTCGTGAACCGCATCCAGTACCGCGCCCACCGCGAGCCGGCCGCGCGCGTGCTGGAGGACCTGCTGGCGGCGATCCGCTACGAGGCCTGGCTGTTCGAGCACCTCGACACGCGCGAGGCGGAGTCGAAGTGGAGCAACGTGCGCGACTTCGTGAACTGGCTCGGCCGGAAGGGCGAGGCCGACGGCAAGAACCTCGTCGAGCTGACGCAGACGATCGCGCTGATCTCGATGCTCGACAAGGACGACGCCGAGTTCGACGGCGTGCAGCTCGCGACGCTGCATGCGTCGAAGGGGCTGGAGTTCAAGCACGTGTTCCTCGTCGGCGTCGAGGAAGGCCTGCTGCCGCACCAGTCGTCGATCGACGAGGACAAGGTGGATGAGGAGCGGCGCCTGATGTACGTCGGCATCACGCGTGCGCAGCGCAGCCTCAACATCACGTGGTGCGAGCGGCGCAAGGCGGGCAAGGAGACGCGCACCTGCGAGCCGTCGCGCTTCATCGCCGAGATGGGGGGCGACATCAAGATGAGCGACCGCAAGACCAACGCGCCGGTGTCGAAGGAAGAAGGGCGCGCGCGCATCGCCAACCTGATGGCGATGCTGGAAGGGCGGTGAATGTCCGATGCATTGTGCATCGGATCGCAATAGGTAAAACCATCTAGCGGCGTCCTTCATCCCGCCAATTCCGGCCGCATTGCTGCGGGCATAGAGTGACAGCGACTCCCCAAACCATGGAGCGTTGTCATGAAAGACGAAGAACCGCGTGAAGTGTCGGCATCCCGCCGCGCCTTCCTGCGCGGCATCCCGGTGCTCACCGCTGCCGCGGCGGCACTGCCGGCGCCGGCCCTCGCCGCCGACGGCAAGCACCATTGGGCGATGCTCGTCGATGTCAGGAAGTGCATCGGCTGCCAGGCGTGCACGGTCGCGTGCATCCAGGAAAACGCGGTGCCGGAAGGCAGCTTCCGCACCATCGTGTCGACCTACAGCGTGAAGCTGACGGACGCCGACCAGCCGGCGGGCACCTACATGCTGCCGCGCCTGTGCAATCACTGCGAGGAGCCGCCGTGCATCCCGGTGTGCCCGGTCGGCGCGACCTTCAAGCGCGAGGACGGCATCGTCGCCGTCGACGGCGATCGCTGCGTCGGCTGTGCGTACTGCGTGCAGGCCTGCCCTTACGACGCGCGTTTCATCAACCACGCGACCAACAAGGCCGACAAATGCACCTTCTGCGCGCATCGCGTGGATGCGGGCCTGCTGCCGGCCTGTGTCGAGACCTGTGTGGGCGGGGCGCGCATCTTCGGCGACCTGAACGACCCGCAGGGCGAGCTGCGCCGCCGCCTCGATGCCGCCAAGGCCGAGGTGAAGGTGTTGAAACCCGAGCAGGGCACCGAGCCGCGCGTGTTCTACATCGGTCTCGACGAGCGCTTCCAGGGCAAGGTGGAAGGCCAGGGCACGCTGTGGCAGCCGCGCAAGGCACACGGCTGACACGAACAGGAGATCGATCATGACCCCGGATATCGTCGAAACCGTCAATGTCGCGCGCGAGATCGCGTGGCTGCCGTGGGCGGTGCAGTACTTCTTCCTCATCGGCCTGTCGTATGGCGCCTGGCTCGTGTCGCTGCCGGGACTGGTGTTCCGCCGCCCCGGCTGGGAAGGCATCTCGCGCCTGGCGCTGCTCGCGGCGCTGGTGTGCGGGCTGACCGCGCCGGTCGCGCTGCTCGCCGACCTGCACCAGCCGGGACGCTTCTGGCATTTCTACGCGTACTTCACCCCGACGTCGTGGATGTCGTGGGGGGCGTTCTTCATTCCGGTGTACCTGACCGGGCTGATCCTGTACGCGTGGTTGGCCTTCCGTCCCGCGCTGGCACGCCACGCGGACGAGGGCGGCAAGCTCGCCGGCCTCGCGCGCGTGCTCGCCTACGGCGGGCACGAGAGCCGCAAGGCGCTGATGGCCGCGGCGCTGCTGACCTTCGTCGGCGCGGCGCTGGTCGCCTTGTATACGGGCGTCGAGGTGATGCTGGTGCGTGCCCGTCCGCTGTGGCACACGCCGCTGCTGCCGGTGCAGTTCTTCGTCACCGCGCTGGCGGGCGGGCTGGGTCTCGCGCTGGTGTTCAACCGCGCGCTGCCCGGGGGCGGCGACCCGGCGGCGACACGCCGCATGGCGGTCGCGTTGGCGCTCACGCAGCTGGTGGCGCTGCTCGTCGGGGTGGTGTGGCTCGTGCTGGGCATGAGCGGGATGTCGCCGGTGCATGCGCAGGCGCTGGCCGAAGTCGCGCCGTCGGCGAACTGGAAGGTGAGCGCGGTGTGGGCGGTGGTCGCGACGGTCGTGACGCTCGCGCTGGCCGTGCGGCGTCCCGGCTCCGGCCTGCTGATCGGGCTGCTGGCGCTGCATTCCGCGTGGATGATGCGCTGGACGATCTTCATCGGCGGGCAGGAGGTGCCGAAGACCGGCGCGGGCTACTACAGCTACCAGCTCCCGCTCGGCCCCGAGGGTCTGATGGGCATCGTCGGCACGGCCGGGCTGTGGATCTTCCTCTTCGTCGTGCTGACGACGCTGCTGCCGCTCGACCGCATCGGCCGTGCCGAACGTGTCGGCGCGTGAATCGAATCAAGGGAAACCGATCATGAAAATCGAACGTCGCGAACTGATCGCCGCCGGGGGCCTCGCCGCCTTCGCCGCGGGCTTCTCCCAGACCCTGGGCCGCATGGTGTCGGGCCTGGTCGGGGATGAACCGAAGGCACACAACATCCACGGCCGCTCGGCCGAACCGGAGTTCAGCGTGGATCCCGCGACCGGCGAGCTGCGCCTCAACCCGAACCAGCAGGTGAGCTACACCGCCTGTCTCGGCTGCACGACGCAGTGCGGCGTGCGCGTGCGTGTGGACAAGGCCACCGGCAATGTCCTGCGCGTCGCCGGCAATCCGTACAGCCCGCTGTCGACCGAACCGCATCTGCCGATGAAGGCCTCGGTGAAGGAGAGCTTCGTCGCGCTGTCGCGCTTCCAGGACAAGGGCCTGGCGGGACGCTCAACGGCCTGTGGGCGGGGCAACGCGGCGATGGACCAGATGAACTCGCCTTTCCGCGTGCTGACGCCGCTGAAGCGCGTCGGGCCGCGCAACGGCGGCGAGTGGCAGCCGATCTCGTTCGAGCAGCTGGTCAAGGAGCTGGTCGAGGGTGGCGACCTGTTCGGCGAAGGGCATGTGGACGGGTTCAGGGCGCTGCGCGACCTCGCGACGCCGATCGACCCGGCGGCGCCCGAGCTTGGGCCGAAGGTGAACCAGGTCGCGTTGATCTCCAGTGTCAATGACGGACGCGAGCCCTTTGCACGCCGTTTCTGGAACCAGTCGTACGGCACGCTGAACTTCGTCGGCCACGGCTCCTACTGCGGCGGCGCCTACCGCTCCGGTTCCGGGGCGCTGTTCGGCGACATGAAGAAGATGCCGCACGCGAAGCCCGATCTGGCGAACGCCGAGTTCGTGATCTTCATCGGCACCGCGCCGGGCAACGCGGGCAACCCCTTCAAGCGCACCGGCACGCTGCTCGCGAAAGGCCGCAGCGAAGGGCGGCTGGAGTACGTCGTCGTCGATCCGGTGCTGACCAACGCCGACAACCGCGCGGCCGGCGAGCGCGGGCGCTGGGTGCCGATCCGCCCCGGCACCGACGGTGCGCTGGTGATGGGCATGATGCGCTGGATGTTCGACAACGGGCGCGTGAATACGGGCTATCTCGCATACCCGAACCTTGCGGCGGCGGAGGCCGCGGGCGAGCCGTCCTTCACCAACGCGAGCTGGCTCGTGATCACCGAGAAGGGCCATCCGCGCGATGGGCGCTTCCTGCGCGGCTCCGACATCGGCATGACGGTGGCCGAGGAGGAGAAGTACAAGGAGGCCGACCCCTACCTCGTGCTCGGCGCCGACGGCAAACCGATGCCGGTGGAGCTCGCGACCGGCCCTGCACCGCTGGAAGCCGCCGGCCCGGTGACGGTCGGCGACAAGGCGCTGGCGGTGAAGACATCCTTTGAGCTGCTGCGCGAATCGGCGCTGAAGCTGAGCGTCGCGGAATGCTCCGCGATCTGCGGCGTGCCGGAAGCCGTCATCAGCGGCTTGGCGGACGAATTCAGCCGTCACGGCCGCAAGGCCTGCGCGATCGCGCACGGCGGCATGATGGCGGGCAACGGCTTCTACAACGCCTATTCGGTCGTCACGCTCAACGCGCTGATCGGCAACCTCAACTGGAAGGGCGGCTTCGTCGTGAACGGCGGCGGCTTCAAGGACGCCGGCGCGGGGCCGCGCTACGACCTCGAGACCTTCCCCGGCATGGTGAAGCCCAAGGGCACGCCGCTCGGGCGCAACGTGCCGTACGAGAAATCCGCCGAGTTCGCGCGCCGCAAGGCCGAAGGCAAGCCCTATCCGGCGCGCGACGCGTGGTTCCCGAACGCGCCGGGTCTGGTCACGGAATGGTTCCCCGCGATGCTGCGCGGCTATCCCTACGGGCTGAAGGCGCTGGTGCTGTGGAGCTCGAACCCGGTGTACGGCCTGCCTGGCGTGCGCCCGCTGATCGAGAAGGAGCTCGCCGATCCGAAGAAGATCCCGCTGATCGTGTCGGTCGACCCGCTGATCAACGAGAGCAATGCCTACGCCGACTACATCGTGCCGGATTCGCTGATGTACGAGAGCTGGGGCTGGACCGCGCCGTGGGGCGGCGTGCCGACGAAGGCGACGACCGCGCGCTGGCCGGTGGTCGAGCCGAAGGCCGCGAAGACGCCCGACGGCCAGGCGATCGGCATGGAGACCTTCTTCATGGCGCTGGCGCAGGCGATGAAGCTGCCCGGCTTCGGCCCGGAAGGGCTCGCCGACATGGAGGGCCGGCGCCTGCCGCTGGAGCGCCCCGAGCATTGGTACCTGCGTGGCGGCGCGAACATCGCCTTCCTCGGCAAGGCGCCGGTCGGCGATGCGAGCGACGAGGATCTCGCGCTGTCGGGCGTCGAGCGCCTGCGCCCGCTGCTCGAAGCGACGCTGAAGGAAGACGAATGGCGCAAGGTGGCCTTCCTGTACACGCGCGGCGGGCGTTACCAGCCGCCGAAGGAGGCGCAGGACGAGGCGAACCCCGAGTGGCAGACCAACCGCTTCAAGAACGCGCTGTGGCTGTGGAACGACAACGTCGGCGGGGCGAAAAACAGCCTCACCGGCAAGCGCTTCGCGGGCTGCGCGAGCTGGCAGCCGCCCGCCTTCGCCGACGGCACGCCGATGCGCGCGCTGCACAAGGAAGCGGACTGGCCGCTGCTCGCGGTGAGCTACAAGTCCGCGCTGCAGAACGCCTACAGCATCGCGACGCGCATCACGTCCCTGCATCCGGACAACCCGGTGATCGTGCATCCGGAGGATGCTGCACGGCTCGGGCTTGCCACCGGCGATCTCGCACGCATGCAGACGCCCGGCGGCCAAGCGACCTGCCGCGTGATCGTGCATGAGGGCGTGATGCGCGGGGTGCTGGCGGTCGAGCACGGCTACGGTCACCGCGAGCTGGGGGCGCGTGCACACCGGCTCGGCGACGCGCGTCAGCCGCAGCGGCGGGATCTCGCGGCGGGGATCTGTCTCAACGATCTGGGCCTCGTCGATCCGACGCGTGGCGGCGAAGCGCTGTGGGTCGATGCGGTGGCCGGCACCGCGGTGCGCAACGGGCTGCCGGCGCGACTGGTGAAGGTCTGATCAGTCGAGCGCCGCGGGGTCGGCGCGCAGCATCAGGCGCGCGAGCTCCGCGGCGCTGCCGACCTCGGCCTTGTCCATCACGTGCTGGCGGTGCACATGCACCGTCTTCTCGCTGATGTCGAGCTCGCGCGCGACGAGCTTGTTGGGCAGGCCCTGCGCGACCAGGCGCGCGACTTCCAGTTCGCGCGGCGACAGGCGCGCGAGGCGTGCCTTCGCTTCGTCGCGCTGCGCGTGGCGCGAGCGGTCCTCGGCGCCGCGCCGCACGGCGGCGGCGACCGCGTCGAGCAGCGCCTGATCCCTGAATGGCTTCTGCAGGAAGTCGCAGGCACCGTGCTTCATCGCCTGCACCGCGAGTTCCACGTCGCCGTGGCCGGTGATGAAGACGATGGGTGGCAGCGCCCCGTCCGCGCGCAGGCGCTCCTGCAGCTCCAGTCCGCTCATCGTCGGCATGCGGATGTCGAGCACGAGACAGGCGGGCACCTCGGGCGAATCTTGCCGGGTTGCGAGGAAATCCTCGGCCGAGGCGTGGCTCGCGACGCGCCAGCCGACCGATTCGAGCAGGAACACGAGCGAGCGGCGGAAGGCCGCGTCGTCGTCCACGACATGGATCACGGCGTTATCGGTGGGCAGCATGGTCGGTAGGGGACTCCGGTGATGCGCTGGCGGGCGCGCCCAGCGGCAGGCTGAGGACGAATTCGCAGCCCGGCCCGCCGTCCGCGCCATCCACGGTCAGGCGGCCGAGATGGGCCTCGGCGATCGTGCGGCAGATCGACAGGCCGAGGCCGAGGCCGTCCGGCTTGGTCGTGAAGAAGGGCTCGAACAGGCGCTCGCGCGCCGCGGCGTCGAGGCCGCTGCCGTGGTCGCGCACGGCGATGCAGGCGTGGCCGGCATTGTCCCCCTTGCCCTCGTCGATGCGCACGGCCAGGCGCTGGCGTTCGCGCGGCAGGCCGCGCGCCGCATCGTAGCCGTTCTTCAGCAGGTTCAGCAGCACCTGCTGGATCTGCAGCGGATCGACCTCGACGACGGCGTCGGCCGGCAGCGTGTCGTCCACGGCCACTTCGGGCGCGTTCGCGAGCATGCCGCGGAACAATGCGACCGCGTCGGCGGCGAGTGCGCCGGGGGCGACGCGCTCGCGCACCGTCGCGCGCTTCCGGGCGAAGCCGCGGATGCGGCCGAGGATGCCCCCGGCGCGTTCGGCCTGTCCGGCGATTTCGCCGGAGGCTTCGCGCACCGCGGCGTCGGTGAGGCGGCCGTTGTCGCTGCGGCGGATGAGGCTCTGTGCGTAGTTCGCGATCGTCGCCAGCGGCTGGTTGAGTTCGTGCGCGAGCGTGCCGGACAGCTCGCCCAGCACCGACAGGCGGGCGAGATGGTCGGCCTGCTCCTGGTTGGCGCGGATGCGCGCCTCGAGGGCCTCGCGCGCTGCGAGTGCCGCGCGCAGCTCGGCGGTGCGCGCGTGCACGAGGTGTTCGACGCGCACCGTGTACAGGATCCAGGCGGCCAGCAGCAGCGCGAATGCGGCGATCCAGCGCCAGTAGCGCTCGGCCAGCGCCATCAGCGTCGGTTCGCGCAGGTAGGCGTAGGGGCCGGTCTGCAGCTCGCGGAACATCTCGTGCACCGACTGGTAGTCCGCCGGCACGGCCCATTCCATGCCGTCGCGCGCGGTCGACATCGCCAGCAGCGCGACCGCGACCTCTTTCGCCAGCGCGGGCGGGGTGTGGCGCAGGGTCGCGAGCGGCCAGTCGGGGTAGAGCCGCGTCGAGGTCGCGCAGGGGTAGTCCGGCTCGTTGCGCGCGCCCAGCACGGTGAAGGCGGTGCGCCACGCGTCGCGGCTTTCGAGCAGGCAGCCGCGCACGAAGCCGGCGTCCGCCTCGCCGCGCGCGACGGCGTCGAAGACGCCGGTCATCGGCAGGCCGACGATCTTCAGTTCGGCGAAATCGCGCTGCGGGTCGATGCCCTGTGCGGCGAGTTCGCGCCAGATCGTCTGGAAGCCGCCGAACACGTCGGTCGACACCACCGCGATGCGCCGCCCGCGCAGGTCGGCGAGCGTGCGCAGGGCGCCGTTGCCGGCCTTCACGATCACCGTCGAGCCGATCGCGCGCTCGGGTGCGCGTGGCGGGCCGGGGTCGAGCGTGAGGATGCGGCTCGCGCCGAGTTCGGCTTCGAGCTCGACGTAGTGGCCGGGGTTGGTGATGAGGAAGTCGATGTCGCCCGCGGCCGCGGCGTCGTGCAGGCCGCCGTGGTCGAGCTGCACGAGGCTGACCGGGCGCCCCGGCAGCGCGGCCTGCAGGCGGCGCAGCACCGGCGACCATTCGCCGGAGGCGGCCTCCGCGCCGAGGAAGGCGAGCACGCCGATGCGCACGGCGCCGGCAGCGTCGGCCGGGGCCGCGCGGACCGGCGCGAGCAGGGCGAGGAGGAGCAGCACGGCGCCGATGAGGCGCCGTCCGCCGGGGGATGCAGGCATCGCGCAAGCATCCCGCGTTCGCCGTGGCGGGTCAAGCGGCTGTCATGGCGGGACGAGCCGCCCGGCGGCGCCCCGTGCCCGCGCGGCGTTTACTTCGTGACCGGCGGCTCCGCGAACTTCGCGCCGCCGCTGTTGGCGAGGTAGGCGACCGCGCGGCGCACTTCGGTATCGGTGAGGTCGGCGCCGCCGCCGCGCGGCGGCATCTGGCGGATGCCCTCGATCGCATGCTTGGTCAGCGTGTCGAAACCCTGCGCGATGCGCGGCCCCCACGCGGCGGCGTCGCCGGTCTTGGGCGAACCGAGCGCCCCCGCGCCGTGGCAGCCGGCACAGGTGCCCTGGTAGACCTGCTCGCCGGTACGGCTGCCCGGGGCGACCTTCTGCACCTTGAGCGAGATCTTCGCGACTGGCTGGATGCGGCTGGCGCGTGCCTCCCCGTCGGTGTCGGCGGGGCGGCTGCAGGCCGCGAGCGTCACGGCGGCCAGCGCGGCCGCCGCGAGGGCGAGGCGGCGGGCGCGTGGATGGGGTTGGGGGCGGTCGCGCAGGTCGGACATGCGGGTTCCTCTGTTCGGTCTTGTTATGGAAAACCGGGAGTATAGCCGCCACGCCGGCCGCGGGCCGGGTGGCGGGATGCATGTCATTGCCCGCGGCGGGCGTTACTTGTAGCCCAGCGCCGCGGCTTCCTTCGCGATCGCCGCGATCGTCTCGGCGCCGACGCGGCTCGCCATCTCCTTGTGCACCGGCAGCATCGCCTTGCGCCAGGCGTCGCGCTCGGCCGCGCTCAGCGTGATGATCTCGGTCTTGCCCGCCGCCCTGATCTTCGCCAGCGCGTCGTCGTTTTCCTGCTTGGCGATGACGTTAACGTAGCGGGTGGTCTCCTGCATGGCCTTTTCCAGCGTCGCGCGGAGGTCGGGCGGCAGGCCCTCCCAGAATTTCTTGTTGGTGATGACCGCGTAGCCGATGTAGCCGTGGTCGGACACCGTGAGGTGCTTCTGCACCTCGTGCGCCTTCTGCGTGTAGTAGTTGGAGATGGTGTTCTCGGTGCCGTCGACGACGCCCGTCTGCAGCGCCTGGTACACCTCCGAGAAGGCCATCACCTGCGGGATCGCGCCGACCGCGCGCATCTGCCCCTCGAGCACCTTGGACGACTGGATGCGCATCTTCAGGCCCTTCAGGTCCTCGGTCTTGCGCAGCGGCTTGTTCGCGCTCATCGACTTGAAGCCGTTGTCCCAGTAGCCGAGGCCGACGATGCCGCGCGATTCGAGCTTCCTGAAGAGGCCCGCGCCCACCGGGCCTTCGGTGACGCGCGCGAGCACGTTGCGGTCGGGGAAGATGAAGGGCAGGTCGAAGGCCTCGAACTCCTTCAAGCCCAGCGGGCCGAACTTCGACAGCGAGGGCGCGAGCATCTGCACCGAACCGAGCTGCAGCGCCTCAAGCTCCTCCTTGTCCTTGTACAGCGTGCTGTTGGGATAAACCTCGACTTTCACGCGACCTTGCGTGCGTTCCTCGACGAGCTGCTTGAAGTGGTCGGCGCCCTTGCCCTTGGGCGTGTCGGCGGCGACGACGTGGCTGAACTTGATGATGATCGGGTCGGCCGCGACGGCCGGGGTGGCGAGCGGCAGCAGCGCGGCGAGGGCGGCGCCGAGGGCGATGCGGCGGAAGCGGGAATGGATGTTCATGGGATCTCCTCCGGTCATGGTCTTGTGGTGGGTGTTGCGGGGTGGGGACGACGGCGGTCACGGCGCCGCGAGCGCGGCGGCGGCAAGGATGCGTTCGGCGCGGGCGATCACCGGGGCGTCGATCATGCGGCCGTCGACGACCGCCGCCCCGCCGCCCGCCGCCGCGGCCGCGGCACGCACGGCCCGCGCCCACGCGACGTCGGCGTCCGACGGCGTGAACGCGGCGGTGACCGCGCCGACCTGCTTGGGGTGGATCAGCAGCACGCCGCCGAAGCCGTGGCGGCGCGCGCGCTGCGCGTAGCGGGCGAGCCCGTCGGTGTCGCCGATCGCCGTGAACACGCCGTCGACCGGCGGCGGCAGCCCCGCGCGCCGGCTCGCGAGCACCAGCAGCGCGCGGTATGGCAGGAACACGAGCTCCTCGGGATCGGCCTCGTCGGGCACGAGGTCGAGCTCGACCGCGAGGTCCAGCTTGCCGAAGACGAGGCGCGCGCAGCCGGGCGCCTGCGCGATCGCGCCGAGCGCGTCGAGCCCGGCGCCGGTCTCGATGATCGCGAGCACCGGCTTGCCGCTCGCCGCGTGCGCGTGGGCGAGCTGCGCGGCGCTGTCGGCCTTGGGCAGCATCACGCCGGCGATGCCGGGATGGCGGCAGGCGGCGAGGTCGTCGGCGTGCCAGGCGGTGTCGGCAGCATTGATGCGCACGACGACGCGTTCGCCGGGGTGGGCGTCGAGCCAGGCGAGCAGCGCGGCGCGCGCGGCGGGCTTGTCGGCGGGGGCGACGGCGTCCTCGAGGTCGACGATCACGACATCGGCGGCGGTCGCGATCGCCTTCGCGATGCGTTCGGGACGGCTCGCCGGCACGAAAAGGAAGCTGCGCGCGCGGCCGAGGTGCAGTTGCGCGGGGCCGATCGTGCGTTCCATCAACACACCCCCTGCGCGCGCAGTGCGGCGGCCTTTTCGCCGTAGCCGAGTTCGGCGAGGATCGCGTCGGTGTGCGCGCCGAGCGCGGGCACCGGGTCCATGCGCGCCGGGCGCGCCGGGCCCATGCCGGGCGGCTGCAGCGCCGGCAGCGGGCCTGCGGGCGAATCGACGCTCGTCCAGCGCCCGCGCGCGGCGAGCTGCGGGTGCGACCACAGGTCGTTCATCGTGCTGACGTGTGCATTGGCGATGTCGGCGGCGTCGAGCCGCGCGATCACCTCCTTGGCGGTGAGGCGCGCGAAAGTCTCCTCGATCAGCGCGCGCAGCTCGGTGCGGTGCGCGGTGCGCTCGGCATTGCTCGCGAAGCGCGCGTCGGCCGCGAGCGGCGCATTCAGCAGCACGCGCTCGCAGAACACCGCCCATTCGCGCTCGTTCTGCAGGCCCAGCATCACGGTGCGGCCGTCGCCGGCCTTGAAGGGGCCGTAGGGGTAGATCGTCGCGTGCGCGGCGCCGCTGCGCCGGGGTGGCGCCTGGTCGTGGTACGCGTAGTACATCGGGAAGCCCATCCACTCGACCATCGCGTCGATCATCGCGATCTCGATGCGGCGGCCGCGACCGGTGCGACCGCGCTCGATCAGCGCGCCGAGGATGTTGCTGTAGGCGTACATGCCGGCGGCGATGTCGGCGATCGAGATGCCGGCCTTGACCTGCTCGTCGGGCGTGCCGGTGATCGACAGGAAGCCCGACTCGCTCTGGATCAGCAGGTCGTAGGCCTTCTTCTCGGTGTAGGGGCCGCCCTCGCCGTAGCCGGAGATGTCGCAGACGATCAGCTTCGGGTTCTTCGGCGCGAGCGCCTCGAAGGACAGGCCGAGGCGCGCCGCGGCGCCGGGCGCGAGGTTCTGCACCAGTACGTCGGCCTCAAGGAGGAGCTGCTGCAGGATCTCCTGCGCCTCGGGCCGCTTGAGGTCCAGCGTCAGGCTCTCCTTGGAGCGGTTCACCCACACGAAATGCGAGGCCATGCCGTCGACGCGATGGTCGTAGGCGCGCGCGAAATCGCCGACGCCGGGGCGTTCGATCTTGATCACGCGCGCGCCGAGGTCGGCGAGGTGGCGCGTCGCCAAGGGGGCCGCGATGGCATGTTCGAGCGAGACGACGGTGACGCCGTCGAGCGGCAGCGGGGTGGGGTTGGCGGTCATGGGTCGGACTCCGGGAGAGGTCACAGGAGGGCCGCTACGCTGGCGGCGGTGTGCAGGTTCCAGACGCGCGCGATCAGCGCGGCGATTTCGGCGTCGCTCGCGGCGCCCGAGAAGCGCGCGAGGCGGCGCGTCTTGTCCTCGAGTTCGGCGCGCGTCAGCGTGTTGCCGGGGTCGCCCTTCGGCTCGTCGATCGCGCCGTGGAAGCTCGTGCCGGTGCGCGTCGTGACCTCGACGCGGCCGAGCCAGCGCTGCGGATAAGCGGCGTCGACGTCGGCGTCGAGCGTCATGCGCACCTTGTCGCGGAAGGCGGCGACGGCCGGGTCGGTGAGCGCGTGGTCGCGGAATTCCTCGAGGCCGGCCTTGCCGTGCACGGCGATCAGGCCCAGCACCGTGCCCATCGAGAACTTCGCCTGATGCACGGTCGTCGGCACCGTGACCGCGCCGAGCACGTCGATCGCGCCCTGATGCACGCGCGTGACGACCGAGGCGATGTCGCTGTGGGACAGGCGTTCGCGCTGCAGCACGGCGAGCAGCGCATCCGCGGCCGGGTGCGTGTGGCGGCACGAGGCGTGGAACTTGAACGAGGTCTCGAGCAGCGCCCAGCGCGAGCCGAGCCGGTCGGTGAGACGCGCCGGATCGGCATCCGACGACATGCCCGCCGCAAGGCCTTTCGCGCCGTCGAGGATGCGCTGTGCGCCGGTCACGCCGTCGCGTGCAAGGTAGGCCGCGGCCAGCCCGCTCGCGGCCGCGTGCGCGGTGTGCAATTGCTTCGAGTCCGCCGCGTCGCGCAGGAATTCCCATAAGCCCGCCGCCTGCGTGCCGGCCGAGCCCAGTGCGTGCACCATTTGCGCGGGCGAGAGCCTCAGCACGCGCCCGACCGCGACCGCCGCGGCGAGCGTGCCGACGGTGGCGGTCGTGTGGAAGATGCGGTAGTGCGAGCGGCCGAGGAATTCGCCGATGCGGATGCCCGCCTCGTAACCCGCGACGGCGGCCGCGATCAGCTCGGCGCCCGAGGCGCCGACGTCCTGCGCCGCCGCGAGCGCAGCCGGGAACACGACGGTCGCCGGGTGCAGCACCGAGCTGTTGTGCAGGTCGTCCTGCTCGACCAGATGCGACGAGGCGGCATTGACCCACGCGGCGAAATACGCCGACGTCCGTGCACGGCTGACGAGAATTTCTGCCTTGCCGTCCGCCGGCCCCATCGCCGCCGCGAACGCCTCGAACTGCGGGACCGGGTGCAGGCCCTTCGCCGCGAGCGCGGACGCGGCCCAGTCGAGGAAGAGCTCCTCGGTGCGCGCGACGACCGTCGGCGGCAGGTCCTCGACGCGCAGCCCGGCGGCGAATTCGGCGAGCGCCGCGCCCGGATTCGTTGGATGGTTCATCGTGTTCACCCCGGCGATCAGAACGAGCGCGGCAGCCCGAGCAGGTGCTCGGCCACAAACGAGAAGATCAGGTTGGTCGAGATCGGCGCGACCTGGTACAGGCGCGTCTCGCGGAACTTGCGCTCGATGTCGTATTCGTTCGCGAAGCCGAAGCCGCCGTGCGTCTGCAGGCACACGTTGGCCGCTTCCCACGAGGCCTTCGCGGCGAGGTACTTCGCCATGTTGGCCTGCGCGCCGCAGGGCTGGTGCGCGTCGAACAGTTCGCACGCCTTGAAGCGCATCAGGTTCGCCGCCTCGATCTCGATGAAGGCGTCGGCGATCGGGAACTGCACGCCCTGGTTCTGGCCGATCGGGCGGTCGAAGACGACGCGCTCGTTGGCGTACTTGGTCGCGCGCTCGATGAACCAGTAGCCGTCGCCGATGCATTCGGCGGCGATCAGCGTGCGTTCGGCGTTCAGCCCGTCGAGGATGTACTTGAAACCCTTGCCCTCCTCGCCGATCAGGTTCTCCTCGGGGATTTCGAGGTTGTCGAAGAAGAGCTCGTTGGTCTCGTGATTGACGAGGTTGGGGATCGGGCGGACGGTGAGGCCGTTGCCGATCGCGTCCTTCAGGTCGACGATGAAGATCGACATGCCTTCGGACTTCTTCTTCACGTCGGCGAGCGGCGTCGTGCGCGCCAGCAGGATCATCAGGTCCGAGTGCTGCACGCGGCTGATCCACACCTTCTGGCCATTGACGACGTAGCGGCCGTCCTTCTTCACCGCGGTCGTCTTGATCTTGGTGGTGTCGGTGCCGGTCGTCGGCTCGGTCACCGCCATCGACTGGATGCGCAGCTTGCCGGCGGCGATCTCCGGCAGGTACTTCTCCTTCTGCGCCGTGCTACCGTTTCGCAGCAACGTGCCCATGTTGTACATCTGGCCATGCACCGCGCCCGAGTTGCCGCCCGAGCGGTTGATCTCCTCCATGATCACGGAGGCCGCGGTGAGCCCCAGGCCCGAGCCGCCGTATTCCTCCGGGATCATCGCGGAGAGCCAGCCGGCGCCGATCAGCGCGTCGACGAAGGCCTCCGGGTAGCCGCGCTGCTCGTCGATCCGGCGGAAGTATTCGTCGGAGAATTCGCTGCACAGGCTGCGGATCGCGTCGCGGATTTCCTGGTGTTCGTCGGGGGTGTTGAGCATCGTCATGGTCGTCTCCTGTCTGTTGCGCGGAAATCGCAGGCAAGGCGATCCCGTGGCGCCCGTGTTCGGGCGCGTCTGTCGTCAATGGGTGGGGCGTGGGGCCGGGTCAGGCGAAGCTGACTTCCGCCTTCATCGTCAGGCGGCCGTCGCAGTCGGTCCACAACGCCGCCGTTCCGGGGCCGGTGATCCGTCCGCAGACGTCGAAGTCGGTGTTGTCGAAGAGCGGCCCGACGGCGCGGAAAGCGAAGCGCGTGACGCGCTTGTCCGGGTGCGCGGCGCGGAAGGCGTCGAGCAGCAGCGTCGCGGTGAGCGGGCCGTGGAACACGAGGCCGGGATAGCCCTCGACGCCGGTCGCGTAGGGGTGGTCGTAGTGGATGCGGTGGCCGTTGAAGGTCAGCGCCGAGTAGCGGAACAGCAGCACCGGATCGGGGTGGATGCGCTGGCGGAACTCCGCCTGCGCGTCGACGTTCTCGCCCGCGAGGGGGCCGCCCTTGGGTGCCGGCTGGCGATAGACGATGTCGTGTTCCTCGATCAGCGCGACACCGTCCTCGCCCGACAGCGTGTGCTCGACGGTGACGAACACCAGGTCCCCGCTGCGTCCGCGCTTCCTCTCGCAGCGCAGGATGCGCGACACGCGCTCGACCTGCTTGCCGAGGCGCAGCGGCTGCAGGAACTGCAGGCGCCCGCCTGCCCACATGCGGTTGGGCAGCTCCACCGGCGGCAGGAAGCCGCCGCGGCGCGGATGTCCGTCCGGACCGATCTCGCGCGCCCGGGCGCTCGGCGTGAAATACACCCAGTGCCACAGCGGCGGGAGTTCACCCGCGGCGAACACCTCGTCCGCGGCGTAGTCGAGCGTCGCCGCCAGCGCGTGCGCGGTGCGCGTGTCGATCACGTCGCCACGCGTCTCGCTGCGGCCGATCCACGTGGAAAGGTCCTGCCCTTCGCTCATCCCGTCGTCTCCTCGTTCTCGTCGCCGCTTGGGGCGCGGCTGCTGGAAGGCGATAATGGGCAGCGCGCGGCCCCCGCACAATTCGCGAATTCGGTAGCCCGCCTTCGGCGCCGGCGAATCGCAGTGCAGCAAAACGGGCCGCCGGGAGACTTTCAAGGATGCATTTCGAGTTGCGCGACCTGCGCCTCTTCATTCACGTCGCGGAAAGCAAGAGCCTCACGAAAGGCGCCGAGCGCAGCCACCTGTCGCTGCCGGCGGTGAGCGCGCGCATCAAGGACCTCGAAGCCGAAGCCGGCGTGCGCCTGCTCTATCGCGCCCCGCGCGGCGTCGCGCTGACCCCGGCGGGCCAGAGCGTGCTGCAGCACGCGCGCGTGATCCTCGGCCAGATCGAGCACCTCAAGAGCGACCTGCAGCGCTTCGGCGAAGGCGTGCAGGGCAGCATCCGCGTGTTCGCGAACACCACCGCGGTCACCGAGTTCATGCCCGAAGTGCTGGCGACCTACCTCGCGAGCCACCCCCAGGTCGACGTCGACCTGCAGGAACGCGCGACCAGCGAGATCATCCGCGGCGTGCTCGACGGCACCACCGACCTCGGCATCACTTCCGGCCCGCTCGACGTCGACGGCCTGGAAAAGCACCACTTCAGCACCGACCGCCTGATCCTCGTCACCGCCCCCGGGCATCCGCTCGCAACGGCCGGCCGCGTGCGCTTCGCCGACATCATGGAATACGACTACATCGGCCTGCACCAGAGCAGCACGCTGCAGAACTTCGTCGACCAGCTGATGCAGAACGCGCGCCGCCGCCTGCATATCCGCGTGCAGGTGAGCAACTTCGAATCGGTGTGCCGCATGGCCGAAGCGGGCGTGGGGATCGGCATCGTCCCCGAATCAGCGGCGCTGCGGCACCGCCAGACGATGAAGATCGTCATCCAGCCGCTCGACGAGGACTGGGCGGTGCGCGAACGCTACGTCCTCACGCGTCGCGGCGAATCGCTGCCTGCCTATACGCTGGCGTTGATCGACACCATCCTCGCCCACCACGGCGCCGGCAGCGCCCGCGCGCCGCGCAAACAAAAAAGCCGGGGCGTCCCCGGCTGATCCGTATGCGGCGGCAAAAGACGTGCGCTTACTGCACGCGCACCTCGACGCGCCGCGCCTCGGCCGCGTCGCCGCCGCCCAGCGTCACCGCCGGACGGCGCAGCAGCACGCGCTCGGCCGGCACGCCCGCCGCGAGCAGCGCCTCGCGCACCGACAGTGCGCGGTTCTTCGACACTTCCACGTTCGCCGCGGCGGCGCCGGTCTTGTCGTGGAAGCCCGACAGCAGCACCTGCTTGTCCGGGGTCGCATCCAGCGCGACGACGATCGTCGCGATGTCGGCGGGTGCATCCTCCGGCAGCGTCGCGTCGCCGGCGGCGAAATAGAACTTCACCAGCGCCTCGCCCACTTCCGCGACATCCGCGAACTCGCCTGCCTCGACCGCGGCCTGTTCCGGCTCCGCGGCCGCATGCAGCTTCCAGCTGCCGAGACCGATCACCAGCGCGATCGCCAGCGCGATGACACCGAAGAGCACCCCGATGACGACGTTGAGTTCGCCGTCTTCCTGATCGAACATGTTCTACGCTCCCATTATTGTTATCCCGCCTGTGCGGGGTCGCCGGGCAGTTTAGCCGAAGTGTATCGAAACATGTCGCAGGCCAGCTGTGGCGCCGTGACGCGTGTCGCGGCGCGCGCAATGTTGAATTCCAGTTGCCTGCGCGGCGGCGTGGCGGTTGAATATGCGAAGTCCGAGGGGCTGCGCTTCGTCCGGAACGGCGTCGCCGCCGCCGCTTCCGGTCCATCGGTTGCGAGGGGAACACACATGGATGCACCGACGCTCATCGAAAAGGCCACGATCCTGGTGGTCGACGACACGCCGGACAACCTGTCGCTGATGTCGGGCCTGCTCAAGGACCGCTACCGGGTCAAGGTCGCCAACAACGGCGAGAAGGCCTTGCGCATCGTGCGCGGCGATGCGCCGCCCGAGCTCATCCTGCTCGACATCATGATGCCCGGCCTGTCGGGCTACGACGTGTGCGAGGCGCTCAAGGCCGACGCCGCGACGCGCGACATCCCCATCATCTTCCTCACCGCGATGACCGCGACCGAGGACGAGACGAAGGGGCTCGCGCTGGGGGCGGCCGACTTCATCACCAAGCCGGTCAATCCGCCGGTCATGCTCGCGCGCGTCGCGACCCAGCTCAAGGTCAAGGCCGCCGCCGACTTCCTGCGCGACCAGAACGCCTACCTCGAAGCCGAAGTCGCGCGGCGCACGCGCGAGCTCGCGGCGATCCAGGACGTCGCGATCCTGGCGATGGCGTCCCTCGCCGAGACCCGCGACAGCGACACCGGCAACCACATCCGCCGCACCCAGTTCTATGTCCGGGCGCTGGCCATCCACCTGCAGCCGCACCCGCGTTTTCGCCACTTCCTCACCGACGCCACGATCGACATGCTGTTCAAGTCGGCGCCGCTCCACGACATCGGCAAGGTCGGCATCCCCGACCGCATCCTGCTCAAGCCGGGGCGCTTCAGCGCCGACGAGTTCGAGACCATGAAGGCGCACACGACGCTGGGCCGCGACGCGATCCTGCACGCCGAGAAGATGCTCGGCATGGATGTCGACTTCCTGCGCCTGGCGAAGGAAATCGCCTACTACCACCAGGAAAAGTGGGACGGCTCCGGCTATCCGGAAGGCATCGCGGGTGATGCGATCCCGATCTCCGCGCGCCTCATGGCGCTGGCCGACGTGTATGACGCGCTGATCAGCCGGCGCGTCTACAAGGACGGCATGTCGCACGCGGAGGCGGCGGTGATCATCCGCGAGGGCCGCGGCTCGCATTTCGACCCCGACGTCGTCGACGCCTTTGTCGATCTGCAGGACGAATTCCGCGCCATCGCCGCGCGCTTTGCCGACTAGACGATTTCTGCCGCGCCCGACAGGAGCCACCAGGATGTTCTTTTCGATCACGACGCTGGAGCGCCGCTCGCTCACCGCCAAGCTCGTGCTCGGCTTTGCCGGGCTGATGCTGGTGGTCGGTGGCATCAGCCTGCAGTCGATCTACAACCAGAACGTCGTCAACGCCGAACTGCGCGACCTGTATGAAAAGGAGCTGCTCGGCGTCTCGCACGTGAAGGAGGCGCGCATCCAGTTCGCGCAGATGGGCCACGCGCTGCGCCAGGCCATCCTGCCGCAGACGCCCGCCGAGCGCGACCGCGCCTACCGGCTGCTCGCCGAATCCGAGAGCCGCCTGCGCCAGGAACTGGACGACGCTTCGAAGCTGTTCCACCGCGAGGACAACCGCGCGCAGCTCGCGCGCTTCGACGAACGCTTCGCGCGCTACAAGGTCGGCATCGCGCGCATCGTCGAGCTGCAGCAGAAGGGCGAGCTCATCGACGCCCTGGGCGCGGTCGCCGCCCCCGATTTCCAGCTCGCCGGCGAGACGGCGGGCGACACGCTGGTCAGCATCACCCGCGTCATGGAAGAGGAAGCGCTCGAGGCCGCGCGCCACGCCGACCGGCGCCTGGTCGAGATCAAACGCACCACCTACGCCCTGATCGGCGGCGGCAGCGCCCTCGCGCTGCTGCTGGGCGCCCTCGTCGGCACGTCGATCCGCCGCCCCACGCAGCGCCTGCGCGCCGTCGTCGAGGAGATCTCCGCCGGGCGATTCGAGCAGTCCGTCCCGCACACCGAATACCCCAACGAGCTCGGCGAGCTCGCGCGCGCGATCGAGGTGCTGCGCGTCGAAGCGCGCAAGGTCGAGACGCAGCGCTGGCTCAAGGCGCACCTCGCGGCTATTTCGGGGGACCTGCAGACGTCCGCGAGTACCGCCGAGCTCGCGCACAAACTGCTCTCCAACCTCGCGCCGGTCCTCAAGCTCGGCCACGCCGCCTTCTACCGCCACGACGA
The DNA here is from genome assembly GCF_012910905.1 of Aromatoleum toluvorans. Lineage (GTDB taxonomy): Bacteria > Pseudomonadota > Gammaproteobacteria > Burkholderiales > Rhodocyclaceae > Aromatoleum > Aromatoleum toluvorans. The sequence continues at coordinate 73,211 of NZ_WTVN01000002.1, read as the reverse complement.
AGCCGCGCAGCGGCTCGTGCTGCTGGCCGGCTACGCGCTGCGCGAGCCCGCGGAGCCGGTGCCGCAGTTCGCCCTCGGCCAGGGGCTGGTCGGCCAGTGCGCGCTGGAACGCAAGCCGATCATCTTCGCCAACCCGCCCGCGGACTACATCCACATCGGCTCCGGCCTGGGCGATGCCGCTCCGCGCGTGATCGCCGTCCTGCCGGTGATGCGTACCGACCGCCTGCTCGCCGTCGTCGAGCTGGCCACCTTCGACGCCTTCGGCGCCGCGCAGGAGGGGCTGCTCGACGGCGTGATGCCGATCCTGGCGATGAGCCTGGAGATCCTCGAACGCAATGCGCGCACCCAGACCCTGCTCGAGGAAACCCAGCGCCAGGCCGAGAACATGGAACAGCAGGCGCGGCAGCTCGAGGAGCAGACCGTCGAACTCGAGGCGCAGCAGGAATCCCTGCGCGAAACCTCCGCCCACCTCGCGATCCTCGAAGAGCGCAGCCGCCTGATCCTCGGCTCGGTCAAGGACGGCATCGTCGGCCTCGACCAGGACGGTGTGATCATCTTCGCCAACCCCGCCGCGCCGGCGATGCTCGGCTTTGCCGAGGCGGAACTCGTCGGCCAGCAGATGCACGCCCTGATCCATCACAGCTACCCCGACGGCCGCCCGTTCCCGCGCGAGGAATGCTCGATGTACCGCACCGGCATGGACGGGCAGGAGCGCACCGTCGACAGCGAAGTGCTGTGGCGCAAGGACGGCACCGCGGTCCCGGTCGAATACGCGACGACGCCCGTCCACAAGGACGGCAAGCTCGTCGGCACCGTGGTCGTGTTCCGCGACATCACCGAACGCAAGGCCGCCGAAAAGGCCATCGCCGACCAGCGCGCCGCGCTGCAGTACATCCTCGACCACAGCCCCGTCGGCACCGCCTTCACCACCGACGGCGTCTTCCGCTACACCAACCCCGAATTCACGCGCATGTTCGGCAGCCATACCGGCGATCCGGCGGTGCAGATCTACGCCACGCCCGAGGACCGCGCGCGCATGGTGGCGGACCTGCGCCGCGAAGGCTACCTGCGCGACCGCGAGATGCGCCTGGTGGCGGCCGGCGGCGAGCTGCGCGACTTCCTCGTCACCTTCATGCCCTTCGCGCACGAGGGCGAACAGGGTGTGATGGGCTGGCTGCTCGACATCACCGACCGCAAGCGCGCCGAAGCCGAGATCCTGCACGCGAAGGAGATCGCCGAGGACGCCACGCGCGCCAAGAGCGACTTCCTCGCCAACATGAGCCACGAGATCCGCACGCCGATGAACGCCATCATCGGCATGTCGCACCTCGCGCTGCAGGGCCCGCTCGACCGCAAGCAGCGCAACTACATCGAGAAGGTGCACCGCGCCGGCGAGAACCTCCTCGGCATCATCAACGACATTCTCGACTTCTCGAAGATCGAAGCCGGCAAGATGTCGATGGAAACGGTCGAATTCCGTCTCGAAGACGTCATGGACCACCTCGCCAACCTCGTTGGCCTCAAGACCGAGGACAAGGGGCTGGAACTGCTCTTCAACGCCGCCCCGGACGTCCCCACGGCCCTCGTCGGCGATCCGCTGCGCCTCGGTCAGGTGTTGGTGAATCTCGGCAATAATGCAGTCAAGTTCACCGAAACGGGCGAGATCGTCGTCGGCATCGAAACCGTCGAACAGACCTCCGAGCACGTCGAACTGCACTTCTGGGTACGCGACACCGGCATCGGCATGAGTCCCGAGCAGTGCAACACGCTGTTCCGCAGCTTCACCCAGGCCGACGCCTCCACGACGCGCAAGTACGGCGGGTCCGGCCTCGGGCTCGCCATCTCGAAGAAGCTCGTCGAAATGATGAAGGGGCGCATCTGGGTCGAAAGCACCGTCGGCCGCGGCTCCACCTTCCACTTCACCGCGCGCTTCGTCCTGCAGGCCGAGCCGGTGGCCCGCCGCATGTTCCGCGCCGACGAACTGCAGGGCGTGAGCGTCCTCGTCGTCGATGACAACGCCTCAGCGCGCGAAATCCTCTCCGCCATGCTGCGGCACTTCGGGCTCGCGGTCGATGTCGCATGGGACGGCAGCCAGGCGCTCGACATGATCGCCGCCGCCGACACGCGCGGCGCGCCCTATGACCTCGTGCTGATGGACTGGAAGATGCCCGTCGTCGACGGCGTCGAAGCCGTGCGGCGTCTGCAGGCGCATCCGCCCGCGAAGCTGCCCGCGGTGATCATGGTCACCGCCTACGGCCGCGAAGAAGCGCTCGGATCGGCCGAACAGCGCGGCGTCGCGGTCAAGTCCGCGCTGACCAAGCCGGTCACCGCCTCGCGCATGTTCGAAGCGATCGGCGAAGCCCTCGACAAGCGCGGGCTGGTCGAAACCCGCGTCCCCGAAAGCATCGACGGCTCCAGCGCCGCGATGGCGGCCCTCGCCGGCGCCCGCCTCCTGCTCGTCGAAGACAACGAAATGAACCAGGAACTCGCTGCCGACCTGCTGCAACAGGCCCGCATCGACGTCGCGATCGCCGGCAACGGCCGCGAAGCGCTCGACCTCCTCGCCCGCGACGCCCGCTTCGACGGCGTGCTCATGGACTGCCAGATGCCCATCATGGACGGCTACACCGCCGCGCGCGAAATCCGCAGCAACCCTGCGTGGGCGCACCTGCCGATCCTCGCGATGACCGCCAACACCATGGCGGGCGACCGCGACAAGGCCATTGCCGCCGGCATGAACGACCACATCGCCAAACCGCTCGACGTCGGCGAAATGTTCGTCACCCTGGCGAAGTGGGTGCGGCCCGCCCGCGTCCTCGCCCGCGCGTCGGCGCCCGCATCCGACAAAGGCGCCGCTGCCGCCCTGCCCCCGCTGCCGGGCATCGATGTCGCCGCCGGCCTCGCCACCACGATGGACAACCACAAGCTCTACCTGCGCATGCTCACGCGCTTCCGCGACACCCAGGGCCGCTTCGCCGAACAGTTCGCCGCCGCCCAGGCCGGCCCCGATCCGGACGCCCCCATGCGCGCCGCCCACACCCTCAAGGGCAACGCCGGCAACATCGGCGCCCACGGCGTCCAGACCGCCGCCGACGCCCTCGAACACGCCTGCCGCGACAAACTCCCCCCCGCGCAGCTCGCCCCGCTCCTCGAATGGACGCTCGCCGAACTCGCCCCCGTCATCGACGGCCTGCAACGGCTCGGCCCGGCCGAAGCCGCACCTCCGGCCCCCGAGGAGATCGCTGCGACGATCGGCGCCGCGAACCTGCAGCAGGACCTCGCGCGCCTGAAAGCCCTGCTCGAAGACAGCGACCCCGACGCCGCCGAAGCCGTCGCCACCCTCACCGAACGCGCCACCGGCACCCCGCTCGCGCCCGCCCTGAAACAGATCGCCGCCAGCGTCGCCGCCTACGATTTCGACAAGGCGCTGGAAAGCCTCGCGGCCCTGGCACCGGCGGGCGGGTGAGCCGGCACGTCGGCGCGGCATCGATACGACGCCTGCCCTCCGAAGGCAGAAGTCGTCATGCGCCGCAGTTAAGGTATAATCCCGCGTTCTGTCGCCACGCCAGTGGCGCATGGCGCCCGTAGCTCAGCTGGATAGAGTACTGCCCTCCGAAGGCAGGGGTCGGACGTTCGAATCGTCTCGGGCGCGCCAGATATCGAAAGGCGCTGATTTCATTGGAAAATCAGCGCCTTTTTCATTTTGATCGGCCCGACGACTCTGGGCACGGGGCACTCGCAGCCGCTCTGACCCAGGGCATGGCCCAGACTGGTAAAAGTCCGGCATCCGAGCGACGTGGGAGAAGAAAATCTCCTCAATTTCGTTCCTTTTCTGGTGAAAGATGAGTAGATTTTCATGATCTCCTCACTTCTGAGGAGATCAAGAGGATCTCCTCAATGTCACAGAAACTACAGCCGGACGCCATTCTGGAAGCGGTCAAAGTGCTTGCGGCCGAAGGTCTTCAAGGGGTTTCGTCATCCGAAATCCATGCGCGCGTTGGCGGTAGTTACGCTACCGTCGGGCGGCTTCTGGACAAACTCGTTCAAACTCAAGCTCTAGTCCGGACCGGAAAAGCACGGGCCACCCGTTATTTCCTGCCTCCGGCCGAAGTCGACGCAATGGAAACGCTGCAAGTCACGGACCTTGGGACGGCGACAGTGTCACCGGTCTGGTCCGACAAGGCGGGATCGTTGCTGGAGGTTCTCAACCGCCCGCTTGGCGCACGGACGCCGGTGACCTATCAGCGCCGGTTTCTGGATGAGTACGTTCCCAATGAGTCCGCCTTGCTGCCCCTTGAACTGGCTGAAGTCCTGTCACAGGAAGGCCGGATGCAGGGGCAGCAACCCGCCGGGACGTATGCGAGGAAGGTCCTTGAACAGCTCTTGATCGATCTGTCCTGGTCGTCGTCGCGGCTGGAGGGCAACACGTACAGTCTGCTGGCGACGGAAGAGCTGTTCAAGAGCGGCGATCCGCCGACGGATTGGGAAGGCGTCATGCTGCTCAATCACAAGCGCGCCATCGAATTTCTTGTCGACGCGGTGCCCACCTATGGTCTCAGCGACATCGTCATCCGCAACCTGCACGCGCTGCTGATGCAGGACTTGCTGGCCGACGCCGCCGGTTTGGGGTCCATCCGAAGCAAGGTGGTCAATATCTCGGGCACCACGTATGTCCCAACGCAGGTGCCGCAGCTGCTGGAGGAAATGCTCTCGCAGATCGTGGGCAAGGCCCAGCTCGTCAAGAATCCTGCGGAGGCGGCGTTCTTCCTGTGGGTGAACCTCGCCTACCTGCAGCCCTTCGAGGATGGCAACAAGCGCACCAGCAGGCTTGCCGCCAACATCCCCTTGATGCTCTATAACTGCGCTCCGCTTGCCTTTCTCGATGTCGATCCGCACGACTACGCGAAAGCCATGATGGGCGTCTACGAACTGCTTGATGCCACGTTGGCAGTTGAGCTTTTCGCGTGGACGTACCGGCGATCGATCCGAAAATACAAAGTCATCCTGGAGGCGATGGGATCGCCCGATCCTTTCAGGGTGCGTCACCGCGAACACCTGAGCGAAGCAGCGCAGCAGCTAGTGAGAAACGGCAAGACTCTAGAGCAGGCCGTGGCGGGTGTGGGCCTGGCTGCCGAGGACGCGGAGCAGTTCGGCGAGACGCTGAGAGCGGAGCTCAAAATGCTGACGGTGCACAACTGTGCGCGATACCGATTGACTATTCGGGAAGTGCAGGCGTGGATTGAACGCGGCAAGCCGATCTGAGTGTCAGGGTATGAGCCGACACTTATGGCTTGGTTGGTAAGGCAAGTGGGCAGGCAACTCCGCCACCTCGATCCAGTGCCCATGACCGTCTTCCCGGGCGCGCCAGATACCGAAAAGCCCTGATTTCCTCACGAAATCTGGGCTTTTTCATATCTTCGGGCCGGACGAATCCTCTTACTTACTGTGTGTCGATCAGTCAGTTGCTCGGGCGGTAGTTCGCCAGCCAGTGCGCATACGGCGCGGGCAGCACCCAGGACGGCTTCTCTTCCTTCAGCTGCAGGGCCGCCTGGTAGCTCCAGTGCGGATTGGCGAGATGCGCGCGGCCGATCATCACGAGATCCATCTGCCGGTCGGCAACGACCCGGTTGGCCGTGGCCGGCGCGTCGATGCCCCAGGACGCGGCGACGGGCAGTTCGGCCTCGCGGCGGACGCGTTCGGCAATCGGCGCGAGGAAGGCCGGGCCCCACGGGACCTGCGCGTCCGGCGTGGAGAAGCCGACGCTGACGTTGAGCAGGTCAAGGCCGCCGCGGCGGAAGGCGCGAGTGAGTTCGATCGACTCCGCTACCGTCTCCTCGTCGCGGCCGTCGTATTCGATGACGCCGAAGCGGGCCGTGAGGGGCAGGCGTTCCGGCCACACCTTGCGGACTGCGTCCAGCGTTTCGAGCAGGAAACGGCTGCGTCCGGCGAAGTCGCCGCCGTATCGATCGGTCCGCTGGTTGGCGTGGACGGAGAAGAAGCTTTGCGCCAGGTAACCGTGGGCAAAGTGCAGTTCGAGCCATTCGAAGCCGGCATCCCGCGCGCGGCGTGCCGCAGCGACGAAATCGCTTTGGACGCGGGCGATATCGTCAACGCTCATCGCGCGCGGCACCTTCGGCAGGTGGGCGCCGAATGCGAGGGCCGAGGGGGCCAGCGGCGTCCATGCGCGGGCGTCGCCATCGGGGATGTGGTCGTCACCTTCCCACGGGCGGTTCGCGCTCGCCTTGCGGCCCGCGTGGCCGATCTGGATGCCGGGAACGGCGCCGCCCGCCTTGATCGCGGCCGCGATGCGGGCGAGGCTTTGCGCCTGTTCGCCGTTCCAGAGACCGAGGCACGCCGGGGTGATGCGGCCTTCCGGCGCCACCGCGGTCGCCTCGACGATCACGAGGCCGGCGCCGCCGCGCCCGAGGCTGCTGTAATGGCCCCAGTGCCAGTCGTTGCCGACGCCGTCGACGGCGCTGTACTGGCACATGGGAGGAATGGCGATGCGATTGCGCAGGGTGACATCTTTCAGTTTGAAGCTGCTGAACAGGGCGGACAAGGTGTGATCTCCGGAAAGGGCGGACCGTATGCAACGTCGACGCGTGCCGGTGTCGGATGCGGGCTGGACGGGATCCTAAATCATTAATCGGTGATGTTGGAACTGCATGATTCCGCTCCCGCTCCGGACGGGACGCGAATCCATGCCCGATGGACCTTGACCAGGGGATCGGTTCGCCGCTCGTTCTGTGCCCCACCGCGTTGCCTTTTGCCCGGGCTTCGAGCGGTCATGTCATATGCGGACGTCGATATGCTTACATCCGGATAAAATTGTTCCGATCGATTTCCGCCAAACCATTTGCTCATGGCCGCTCCGCCCGCCGCGCCGCGCGCGCGGTGCCTGTGTCTCGACATCGAAACCGCTCGCCAGGACCGCATGGTCCTGCGCGAGTTGGGCGTGTTTCGCCCGGATCTCGATGAGCGGCTGAGGCTTTCCGGCAAGGATTCCAAGCTCGCTCCCCGGTTGGATGCGCTGACCGAAGGTGCCGCCTTCGTGCTCGGCCATAACGTCGTCGCCTTCGACCAGCCTGCGCTGGCGGCGCTGCATCCCGAACTCGCGCTGCACCGTTTGCCGCTGATCGACACGCTCGAACTTTCGCCCGTCGCCTTCCCGCAAAACCCGTATCACCGGCTGGTGAAGGACTACAAGCTGTGCACGACCACGCGCAACGACCCGGTGCGCGATGCGGAGCTCGCCTACGAGCTCTTCGTCGACCAGAGCGAGGCGCTGCAGCAGCGTGTGGCGGAGCATCCGGACGAAGCGCTGTGCCTGCATTTCCTGCTCGCGCCGGAGAACGGCAAGGGGGTGGCGAACTTCTTCGCGACCCTGCGTCGCGCCCTGAAACCCTCGCTCGTAGAAGCTGCTGCCGCGTGGCAGCGCGCGACCGCGGGCAAGGTGTGCCTCACCGGGCAGCGCTGGGTCATCGAGCACTGCCTGCCCGATCCCGCCTGGCACAAGCCCTTGGCGTACGCGCTGGCGTGGCTGCGTGTGGCGGGCGGCAATTCGGTGCTGCCGCCTTGGGTGAGCCTGAGTTTCCCCAAGGCGCGCGAAGCGATCGCCGCCCTGCGCGACGTGCCCTGCCCGGATCCCGCCTGCGCATGGTGCCGCGAGCAGCACGACCTCGAAACCCTGCTGCCACGCTACTTCCCCGGCATCACGCGCTTCCGCAGCACGCCGACCACGGCCGATGGCCGCTCGCTGCAGCAGGCGATCGTCGAGAACGGCTTCGCCGGCCGCCCGACGCTCGCGATCCTGCCCACCGGTGGCGGCAAGTCGCTGTGCTTCCAGCTGCCGGCGCTCGCGCGCTACTACCGTAACGGCAGTCTGACGGTCGTGATCTCGCCGCTGCAGTCGCTGATGAAGGACCAGGTCGACAACCTTGAAGCGCGCGGCATCACTTGCGCGGGCTACCTCAACAGCCTGCTCAATCCGATGGAGCGGCGGGTGATGCTCGACAAGCTGCGCCTGGGCGACCTCGGACTGATCTTCGTCGCGCCCGAGCAGTTCCGCAGCACGGCCTTCGCCAACGCGCTGATGCACCGCGAGATCGGCGCCTGGGTGTTCGACGAGGCGCACTGCCTGTCGAAGTGGGGGCACGACTTCCGCCCCGACTACCTCTACGTGTCGCGCTTCATCAAGGCGCGCCAGAAGGACAAGCCTTCGCCGGTGTTCGGCTTCACCGCGACGGCGAAGCCGGATGTCGTCGACGACATCTGCGCTCACTTCGAGAAGCGCCTCGGCGTGGTGCTCGATCGGCTCGAAGGCGGCGTGAGCCGCGACAACCTCAGCTACGAGGTGTACCCGGTTTCGGTGCAAGCCAAATACGCCGCGGTGCTGCGCCTGCTGCAGGAAACGCTGCGCGAGGAGGGCGGCGCGATCGTGTTCTGCGCGCGGCAGAAGGGGGTCGAGGACCTCGCGCAATTCCTGAAGGATGCCGGCCTCGACTGCGGTTTCTTCCACGGCGGCATGTTGCCGGCCGACAAGCGCGCGGTGCAGGAAGCCTTCCTTGCCGGCACTCTGCGCGTGATCGCCGCGACCAACGCTTTCGGCATGGGGGTCGACAAGCCCGACGTGCGCCTCGTGATTCACCTCGATACGCCAGGTTCGCTGGAGAATTATTTACAGGAGGCCGGCCGCGCCGGGCGCGATCAGGCACCGGCGCGTTGTGTCCTGCTTTATGACGACGCCGACCTCGACGTTCAGTTTCGCCTGCTGAAGAACTCCCGCCTCACGCAACATGACATCGGCGCGATCCTCAAGGCGCTGCGGGCGATCGAACGCAAGGACCGCAGCGAAGGCCAGGTCGTCGTGACGAGCGGCGAGATCCTGCTCGAAATCCCCGATGCACACCGCATCGACCCCGATGCGAGCGACGCCGACACCAAGGTGCGCATCGCCGTCGCCTGGCTCGAGGAAGCGCGCCTGCTCGAACGCCACGAGAACCACACCCGCGTCTTTCCAGGGAGCCTGCTCGTCGCGACCGAGGAAGAGGCGCGCGCGATCCTGCGCAAAAAGCTCGGGTCGGAGGCCGACATCGAGCCCTACGTCCGTATCTTGTCGATCCTGATTCAGGCTGACGATGATGAAGGCCTATCGACCGACGAGCTGATGCTCGCCACCGGCAAGGACTCGCGCACGCTGCAGCACATGCTGCGCGAACTCGATCGTTGGAAGCTGCTGTCGAACGACACCGAGATCGGCGTCACCTTCTACCGCGATCCCGACACCGCGCAGCGCCTCGATGAGCTCGCGCGCATCGAAGATGCCCTGCTCAAGAACCTGCGCGAAGAGGCGCCCGACGCCGACCAGGAAGGCTGGCAGGTCTTGAATGTGCGGCGCCTGTGCGACACGCTGCGGCGCGACGCGCAGGTCGACTTCGACCCGGACAAGCTCACTCGCCTGCTGAAATCCTTCGCCGAGCCCTTCGGCGATGGTGTTGCTCAGCGCGGCTTGTTCGCGCTGCGCCCGCAGACCGCGGACAGCCGCTACCTGAAACTCCTGCGCCCCTGGAAGGACATCGAGACCATTCGCGAACGTCGCATGCGCCTCGCCCGCGCGCTGCTGCAGGAATTCCAGCGCCGCCGCCAGGGCAACACGCTGCTCGTCACCTGCAAGCAGGGCGAACTCGAAGCAGCGCTGCAGGCCGACACCACGCTCGTCGATATCGGCGTCGAAAAGTGGGACGTCGCACTGTCTGCGGCCTTGCTCTACCTCGACGCCAACGAGGTGCTGCATCTCGCGCGCGGCAAGGCCGTGTTCCGCTCGGCGATGAGCATCGAACTCAACGCCGAGGCGCGTCGTCGCCAGTTCAAGAAGTCCGACTACGCCGAGCTCGCGCTGCACTACAAGGACAAGATCGTCCAGGTGCACGTGATGGCCGAATACGCCAAGCTCGCGGTCCGCAAGATCCAGGCGGCGATGGCCTTCATCGTCGATTACTTCAGCCTCGACCGTGCCGAGTTCGTGCGGCGCTACTTTGCCGGCCGCAAGGACGTGCTGGAGATGGCGACCACCGAGGCCGCGCACCGCCGCATCCTCACCGATCTCGCCAACCCCGAGCAGCAGGCCATCGTCGCCGCGCCCCTCGAAGGCAACCACCTCGTGCTCGCCGGTCCCGGAGCCGGCAAGACCCGAGTCATCGTGCATCGCGTCGCGTGGCTGCTGCGCGAATGCATGGTGCTGCCGGAAGCGATCATGGTGCTCGCCTACAACCGCTCCGCCGCCAACGAGATCCGCCGCCGCCTGTGGGCGCTGGTCGGGACGGATGCGGCCGGCGTCGCGGTGCAAACGCTGCACGGGCTCGCGATGCGGATCACCGGCACCAGCTACGCGGTCGCTATCGAGCGCGGCGAGGCGGTGGACTTCGGTGAAGTCATTCGCCAAGCCACCCGGCGCCTGCGCGCTGCCGAACAGGGGGCAAGCGAAGGATCCGGTGATGGCGTCGGCCCCTCCATTCTGCGCGACCGCCTGCTGTCTGGCCTGCGCTTCCTGCTCGTCGATGAATACCAGGACATCAACGGCGACCACTACGAGCTCATCAGTGCGGTTGCCGGCCGTACCCTGCAGACTGAGGAAGACCGCGTCTCGCTGATGGTGGTCGGCGACGACGACCAGAACATCTACGCCTTCGACGGCGCGAGCGTGCGCTACATCCGCCAGTTCGAAACCGACTACGCCGCGCGCCGCTACGCGCTGATCGAGAACTACCGCTCGACCAAGTACATCATCCATTGCGCCAACCGTGTCATCGAACGCGCCCGCGACCGCATGAAGGCCGGGCAGGCGATCCGCGTGAACCACGCCCGGCGCGAGCAGCTCGACGGTGGCGAGCACGCCGCGCTCGATCCGCTCACGGAAGGCCGCGTGCGGGTCCTCGAAGTGCCACGCAACCCGTATCAAGAAGTGCAAGTCGGGCTCGACGAACTGCAGCGTGTGCATGGCCTGATCGCGCAGGACGGCGAGGCCGGTCAATGGGGCCGCTTTGCGATCATCGCCCGCCGTTGGGAAGACCTCGAACCGATGGCCGCGCTGTGCCGCCTGCGCGGGATCCCCGTGCGGCTGCTGCGCGACGGCGCCGGTGTCAGCCTGCACCAGACGCGCGAAGGCGACGCCCTCGCGACCTTGCTGCGCGGCCAGCGCCGCAGCGTCCAACGCCGGCGCGTGCTGATCCGCTCCGGCGTCCTGTCTCGCTGGTTCCGCTGCCGCTTCCACATCGCGCCGGACGGCTTCATCGAGCACCCCCAGCGCGCCGCGCTCGCGCAGTTCATCAATGACGTCGACTCGACCGCCCCCGGCCGCGAACTCGTCCTCGACGACCTCATCGAATCGCTCTACGACTTCGGTGCGATCGGCAAACCCGCCGCCGACGCCCGCCCCAACGCCCCGCTGGTGCTGATGACCGCTCACCGCGCGAAGGGCCTGGAGTTCGACTACGTGCTGATCCTCGACGGCAGCGGCTGGCAGGGGCGCGGGGACGACGAGCGGCGGCTCTTCTATGTCGCGATGACGCGGGCGCGGAAGTCGCTGACGGTGTGCGAGGTGGTCGGCGGGCAGCATCCCTTCGTGCGCGATCTGGATGGGGTGGTGTTGCGGTCGCGGCCGAATGCGCTGCCGCCGGAGCCGGGCGTTGCGCATTGGATCTGGTGTGCCGACCTGGAGAAGATTGTCCTTTCGTGGCCGGGGCGCTTCGCGCCGTCGGCACCCATTCATCGAGCGCTTGCCGCGCTCGATGTCGGCGATCCGCTTGCTTTGCGGCCCCGGAGCGACGGTGCTGCAGGCTGGGAGATTGCCGACGCGTCGGGTGTCATGGTTGGACGGATGTCGTCGAAGTTTCAGCCGCCGCAGGGCGAGATCGCTACCGTGCGGGTGGCCGCGGTGCTTGTGCGCCATGCGAGGGAGGGCGAGCAGGAAAAATTGCGGCGTCAGTCCTGGGAGCTGGTGCTGCCTGAAATCGAGTACGTGGGGAGATAACCCGCATGGGGACAGCCCATGGTCGAAATGTGATTTTCGTCTCTGGATCAGGTCTGCGAAGGAAGACGCAAGCCAGAGATATGGAAGGACGGTCAAACCGCCAACAGATTCAGCATTCCATGAGCGCGATTGCGCTTGACAGAAGGGAGAGGTCGAAAGAGTATGTGTCCATTGTCCATGGACTGTGGACATGTGCTGAGGACAGATTGTGAAAAGTCAAGACGTATATTTGTTGCTGAAGTTGGTTTCACTCTCGAAGCAGGAGCAACAAGAGCGAGACGCCCCCTTCGGTAACAAGCTTACGCCACTTGAAGCTTGGCGAGATTGGAGCGACGAGGATGAATCGCACGAGCAGTTTGATCTCGGTTTTCCATCGTATGGAAAGGGACCTGATTCTGACCTCTATAGTGTCCGGTCCCTGTCCATGCTTACAGGGATTAGCAAGTCGGAAATTAGCAACGCACTTAATCGATGTTACCAGTCAGGGCTCGCGAAGATTTCCCGTGATGGTGCCGTTCCGACAGTAAATACAAGGGCTTTACGCGATTTTATCATTTATGGGATTCGCTATGTGTTTCCCGCTAAGATGCAAGAAATGACAAGAGGGATCGCAACCGGCCTAATGGCACCCGTGTTTGGTGGCGAGCTCAGGTCTGCCGGACAACAAATTCCCGTTTGGCCTGATCCTAGAGGTAACACATCAGGTTTGGCGGTAGAGCCTCTCTTCAAGACTGTAACGATGGCAGTACGAAAGGACCGAAACCTATACATATTACTGGCTCTAGTGGACTCAATTCGCCTCGGTTTGCCGCGAGAGCGAAATCTGGCAATCAAGAAATTAGAGGATGTCCTTCGGGATTAATAATGTCAATTTACGATGATCATGTCGCGATGATTGCGTGTGTCGCGGAGGCTATCGGGCCGGACTTATGCAAGGAAGTTGCCTTTGTTGGCGGCTGTACAACCGGCCTCCTCCTCACCGATCCTTATACGCGGGAGCTGGTACGGCACACCGACGATGTCGATTTAATCGTTCACGTAATCAGCACGCGGGGTTGGCACGAGTTACTCGATAAGCTTCGGTCTAAGGGTTTCAAAGAGGACATGCAGGAAGACGGCCCTATCTGCGCCATGTACCTGAATGGTCTTCGTGTAGATTTCATGCCAGATGATGCCTCTATTCTCAGTTTTTCGAATATCTGGTATAGGGATGCTCTCCAGAAGGCAGAGGAATATCGCCTCAGTGAAAAGCTGACAATTCGGTTGGTGCGGCCGGAGTACTTTATTGCGACAAAACTAGAGGCCTATCGCAATCGCGGAAATGACGACCCACTTGAAAGTCGGGACATCGAGGATATTTTGAATTTGCTGGATGGGCGACCTGAGCTTCCGGCCGAAATACTGGCGGCTCCAAAAGCGATGCGGGTTTACATAAGTGAGCAGTTCTCAGCATTGCTGCGAACACGTGATTTCGATTACGCCGTACAGGCGGCCGCGAACAGCGATAGTGGCCGCGAAGAGTTGCTCGTCGATCGTATCAAGCTTGTGATTGGTTTCCGTGACTTGGCATGAACATCGAAACTCGAATCGAGTGGCAGTGGACTAGTCGGCGTGGAGCTGAGCGGGGCGAAAATCGCGATGCATGCGGCCTTTTCGGCGGGAAGGCATACACCTTCGCGGTAATTATCGACGCGTCCTCAAAGGGAAAGAATGGCGTTCGTTTTAATGAGTTATGGATCAACGCTCTCTTGAATGGGCTACCCACTGATTGGGCGTCACAAGAGCAAGTGGTAACAGCGATGCGCAACGCGCAGCGGAAGCTACGTTCTGAGGGGCTCTTTCAGGAACGGGCATGCTTTGCTGCACTGCTATTGCCTCACGCGTTTCCAAATACCGGTTTGGCTTTTACATGCGGCGACTGCCGAATTGGCTTCGAGTCACAGAGCGGAGAAATCATATGGTTAACGGAGACGCACAGGCTTGGTGACATCTGTCAGCGTAATGGCTCTTCACTGGTTATACCCAATCCAAATATTGTTACCCGGACATTAAACGCAAGACGTCATGAGGACCCGGACATTCTTGAATTGATGGCACCGGAGGGCAGCTCGTGGGTGCTGGCGACGGATGGTTTCTGGTCAGACTGTAAATGTCCTCGGACGCCACCAGAGGATGACAGTAGTTACTTGCTGCTTGGCTCGATGCTCAAGCGTTACGAAAGCAGCGATACACCAAACCTGATTTTAGAAGGCTCGTTCGCAGGCACGATCAGCGACAACTTGAATTTCTCCGCTGACCAGTGCGCTGTGCTTGTTCGATCGTAGCTATGCCTCCTTGGACCGTCGAAAGAAGTGCAATGAAAGGGCGATGGTGGTAACAATCGGTTCCTCCGAGAACCGGACGGCACCACCGCGGACTGCCTCAAGTCCTCAAGACGCTATACCGCCTAAACAAACCCACCGGCAACGCCCGCTCCAGCCGCCACGTAATCGACAGCGGCCGGTCGCCCTCCCAGCGCTCCAGCGTCACCGGCCCCAAGGCTCGATACGCCTGCCCACGGGCGTCCCGCACGAAAAGCTGGAACTTCCATCCATTGCCCGGCGATTCGCAATAGCGGCGCCCGGCGGGGGTGTCCGGCCCGGCGGAGTTTTGTGATTGCCAGTGGAAGAGCTCGGGGCTGATTGCGTAGTCGTGATAGGCGATGCGTTCATTGAAGCCGTCGCGCTTGTCGAGGGTCACGAACAGGAGTTCGGTCTTGTGTTCGGGCAACGCCAACACACCAGCCTGGAAGGGCGCGCGGCGTTCCGGCGTGAGCCAGCCGACGGCGGTCAGGACTTCGCGGATTTGGTAGGCGGCATGCAGCGTGAGCGGCCAGTCGGCGGGGGCGCCGGGGAGAGGCTCCGGGTCGAGGTCGGCGCGCTCGTCGAGGCACATGGCGAGTTCCCCGAGTTCACGGCACATGGCGGGGTTGTCGGCCATGCGGGCGAGGAAGGCGGGGACGTCCATCAGCGCGCTGCGGTCGCTGAAAAGCTGGTAGGCGAGCATTTGCAGACGGCCGCGCGCGGTGGGCGTGAGCTGGCCGGCGAGGTCGCCAGGGTTTTCTGCGACGCGGCGCAGGATCCGGAGGTGCTCCGGATCGTCGATATGCAGGAGTGCCGCGAAGTGTTTGCCTAGGTAGATTTCGTCGGGGTCGGGCGGGGAGTGTTCGAGGCCAGCGGCGCGGCGCAGCGCAGTCCAGCCGGGCTTGCCGTCGTAGAGGTCTTCGAGGTCCAGGCACTGGTCGCGGACGAAGTCGGCGAGCGTCAGGGGCGCGCCGCGGCGGGTGGTGGCGTAATAGCGCAGTTCCGCGGTGAGGCGACGCCAGTTCTGGTTGCTGATCTGGCGCAGGCCCCGCAGGACGGCATCGCGCGCGACGCGATCGAACTGGATGTGGCAGCCGGGGGGCAGCGTCGTGAAGCCCTGTTCAACGGCTTCAATGAGCTGCTGGCGGTTGAGGCCGGTAATCGAGCGATACAGCAGGTCGAAGCGGAAATCGTCTTGCAGCCGCCCGACGAAATCGAGGACGAGGCAACTCTCCTTGCCGTCGGCGAGGCGTAGGCCGCGCCCGAGTTGTTGCTGGAACACGACTGGGCTTTGAGTCGGTCGCAGGAGCAGCAGCGTGTTGGCTTCCGGGATGTCGACGCCCTCGTTGTAGAGATCGACGGTGCAAACCACTTTCAGCGTGCCGGCGGCGAGGTCTTGCGGGGCGCGTTCGCGGACGTCGCGTGGTGTCTGGCTGGTGATCGCGAGCGCCGGAAGGCCCGCCGCCGTGAGCCGCTCGGCCATGAAATTCGCGTGGGCGATATCGACGCAGAACGCGATCGCGCGCATGGCGGCGTGGTCGGCGACGTATTGCTCGATGGCGTGGATCACCAGACGGGCGCGTGCGTCGTTGCCGCTGATGACGTTTGCGAGCTGGGCGAGTTCGCCGGGCTGATTCCAGCGGATGCGGCTGAGGTCGGTGCTGTCGGTGCTCGCGTAATACTCGAAGGGCGCGAGGAGTTGCTGGTCGAGCGCGTCCCACAGGCGCAGTTCGATCGCAGGACTGCCGTCGGGGCGTGCGTCGAAGTATTGCAGCACGGAGCGTCCGTCGGCACGCTCGGGCGTCGCGGTGAGACCGAGCAGAAAGCGCGGGCGGATCGTGCTCGCGAAGGCGTCGAACTGGCTCGCCGGCAGGTGGTGGCATTCGTCGATGACGACGGTGTTCCAGTAGTCAACGCCGTGGCTTGCAAGCAGATCGCGGGCGGCGACCGACATGATGGTCGCGAAGAGGTGCTCGCTGCTGTCGGGCTGGTTGCCGTCGGCCAGGAGCTCGCCGAAGGCCGGGGCGCGCAGCACCTGCCGGTAAGTTTCGATGGCCTGCCGCAAGAGCTCGACGCGATGGGCGACAAACAGCAGACGCGGCTTGCCGCCCTGCTGCTCGCACAGGCGCTTGTAGTCGAATGCTGCGACGACGGTTTTGCCGGTGCCGGTCGCCGCGACGACCAGATTCCGCGTTCGACCGTGACGGCGTTCGGCAGCAAGGCGGTCGAGCATCGCCTGCTGATAGGTCTTCGGCTGCAGATCGAACCACGTGGGAGTGGCAATGGGTTCGGTGTTCGTGCCCTTGGCCTGCTGCAGCGCGCGGCGCAGTTCCAGGCGATGCGTGTCGTCCTGCGGGTCGAAGCGCTGGAATTCCGGATCGTTCCACAGCGTCTCGAAATGCGCCTCGGCAGCGGCGAAGAGATCGGTCTGCCCGGCCTGGGTGAATTTCACCGTCCATTCGACGCCACCGAGCAGCGCGGCCGCGGACAGGTTGGCGCTGCCGACGAAGGCCGTGCCGAAGCCGGTCGCGCGGTGAAACAGCCAGGCCTTCGCGTGCAGGCGGCTGCGGCGGCCGTCGAGGGAGATGCGGAGTTCCACGCCCGGCAGGGCCGCGAGCGTCTCGACGGCGCGGGCTTCGGTCGCGCCGGTATAGGTGGTCGTGATGACGCGTAGCCGCGTGCGCGGTTGGCCGTCGGCGCCGACCGCGGTGACGGATTCCAGCACGTCGAGGAGTTTGCGCAGCCCGCTCCAGGTGATGAAGCTGACGACGATGTCCACGTGATCGGCTGAACTGAGCTCGGCCCGAAGCTCGGCGAACAGCGAGGGGTCGGCGCGCCCGGCGGTGAATAGCCATGGAGCGAGCAAGCCGGTGGGAGGCTGTGCGGGACGGGTATTGCCGCGATGAATCGAGCGCAGCGCCAGTACGGGCGCAGTCCACTCCCCGGCGGGAGCATCGCCGCATCGCAGGTGGGTAAGCAGGCCATTGATGAGCGCCAGTTCGCGTTGCTCGCGTGCGATGTCGTCTTCGGCGTCGGTCGCCTCTTCGAGCAAATCGGGCAGCAGTCGGGCGAGCACTTCGACCAGCCGGCGGCGGCGGGCGTCGCCGGTGAGGTGCTCGATGTCGGCGTGCCCCGCATCGCGTAGCTGCAGCGCGAGTTCGCGAATGCGCCCGTCAAGCAGCAGATCATAGAGGCCGTTGGGAAGGCTGGTCATGAGTGCAGGTGCCGTCTTTCGGTCAGATGCTCTAATGGTATCGCCGCCGCATAGCCCGTGCGCTGCCTATGCGGGCGAGACTTCCACTGCAATCTGATCAATCCGTTCCTGTCACGTAAGGTGTCGTCCGGGAGCTGTGCGTCAAGGGTGCTGTCCGTCGCCCCTTCTTCGCGAACGTGCGATGAGCCAAAAAAATCCCGCCGTGAGGCGGGATTGAAGTGCTCCGGAGGAGAGTATGGAGCCGGAGGAAAGAGAGAAGGGCGGCCCCCACGGGGTGCCGGATAGAGGTCAGTACTCGAAGAATCCGCGGCCGGATTTGCGCCCCAGATACCCGGCGGCGACCATTTCCTTGAGCAGCGGGGCGGGTCGATACTTCGGGTCGTCGAAGCCGTGGTGGAAGGATTCGACCACGGCCAGCAGCGTGTCCAATCCGATGAGGTCGGCCAGCGCGAGGGGGCCGATCGGGTGGTTGCAGCCCAGGCGCATGCCGGCGTCGATGTCCTCGCGCGTCGCGAGGCCTTCCTGCAGGGCGAAGATGGCCTCGTTGATCATGGGCACGAGGATGCGGTTCACGGCAAAGCCCGGACTGTTCCGTGCGACGACGATCTGCTTGCCGATCGCCGCAACGAAGGCCCGGGTTGCGTCCAGCGTCGCGGCGCTCGTCTGCATCGCCGCGATGACCTCGACGAGGCCCATGACGGGCACCGGGTTGAAGAAGTGGGTGCCGACGAAGCGCTCGGGATGGGGCAGGGCCGCGGCGAGTTCGGTGACCGACAGGGAGGACGTGTTGGTCGCGACGATCGCGGTCGGGCGCGTCGCTTCGCCGGCCTGGCGCAGGATCTTCTTCTTGAGTTCCAGGTTTTCGGTCGCCGCCTCGATGACGAAGTCGCAGTCGGCAAGCGCCGCATAGTCGGTCGTCACGCGGATGCGCGCAAGCGTTTCGCTGCGGGCGGTTTCGGACAGGGCCCCCTTCTTCACCATGCGTGCGAGGCTGGCTTCGATGGTGGCGACGCCGCGGCGCAGCGCCTCGTCGGAGACGTCCAGCATCACGACGGCCATGCCGCTGCTGGCGCAGACCTGCGCGATGCCGTTGCCCATGGTTCCGGCGCCGATGACGCCGATCGTGTTGAGTGTCATGTCGTTTGTGCCGTCCATTGTCAGGTGCGCTCGAAGATCGCGGCGATGCCCTGTCCGCCGCCGATGCACATCGTCGCGAGGGCGTAGCGGCCGCCGATGCGCTGCAGTTCGTAGATCGCCTTGGTCGCGATGATCGCGCCGGTCGCGCCGACCGGATGGCCGAGCGAGATGCCGGAGCCGTTCGGATTGACCTTCGCGGGATCGAAGCCGAGTTCACCGGACACGGCGCAGGCCTGGGCAGCGAAGGCCTCGTTGGACTCGATCACGTCGAGGTCCGCGATCCGCAGTCCGGTGCGCGCGAGGACGTTGCGCGTCGCCGGGATCGGGCCGACGCCCATGTATTCCGGCTCGACGCCCGCATGCGCGTAGCCGACGAGGCGGGCGAGCGGCTGCAGGCCGTGCCTGCGCACGGCGTCGCCGCTCGCGAGTACCAGCGCCGCGGCGCCGTCGTTCAGACCCGAGGCGTTGCCGGCGGTGACGGTGCCGTCCTTCTGGAAAACCGCCTTCATTTTCGCCAGTTGTTCGGCGGTGACGTCGCTCCGGACGTGTTCGTCGACGGCGAACGGCACCGGCCCCTTGCGGGTCTGCTGCTCGACGGGAACGATCTGCGAGGCGAAGTGGCCTTCCGCGATCGCCCGTGCCGCGCGGCGCTGGCTTTCGAGAGCGAGTTCGTCCTGGGCCGAGCGCGAGATGCCGTAGCGCGCGGCGACGTTCTCCGCGGTCACGCCCATGTGGATGCGCTGCCAGGGGTCGTGGAGGATGCCGTTCATGTAGTCGACGAGCGCGGTGTCGCCCATGCGGGCACCCCAGCGCGCGGCGGGGACGAGGTAGGGGCCGCGGCTCATGGTCTCCGCGCCGCCGCCGATCGCGACCTCGGCGTCGCCGAGCAGGATGGTCTGTGCGGCCGAGATGACGGCCTGCAGCGCCGAGCCGCACAGGCGATTGACGTTGAAGGCCGGCACTTCCTTCGGTAGACCCGCGTCCATCGCGGCGATCCGGCTCAAATAGGCGTCGCGCGGTTCGGTGGGGACGACGTTGCCCATGACGACATGGCCGACGGCGTCGGGCGCGACACCGCTGCGTTCCAGCGCGGCGCGCACGACGGTCGTTGCCAGCTGCGTCATGGGCACGTCCTTCAGGGCGCCGCCATAAGTGCCGATTGCGGTGCGTGCCGCAGCGACAACGAAGATCTCGCGTTGGGTCATTCCATCTTCTCCAAACATTGAACCGGTTCAGCAGGCGTCTGCCTGCCGCGTCTTCTGCTGTCGATTGTAAAAGCAGGCCGGACGGCTTGTAAAACGTTTTCGAATTTTGTGACGTCAAGGGGGCTGACGAGGTGCGGAAGATCTGCCCTGTCGCGCGGTTCATGGTCGCGCGGGCGCGCTCGCGGGAATTATCGGGACGTTCGACAAGAGTTCGATCAGGGACTCGAATTTCAATGTATGTAAGGGTTTAGAGCCGGATCTGGACGTTCCGGGAGGAAGGCTTGGCATGCCTCGGCCAAGAAAATTCGTTAATGAGTGCATTTGTGATTGTGCGCGCCGGATATTTGTCCGATACTAAATAAAAGCCGGTTGGCCGGTTTTGTTAATGGATGGCCGAGCCTCGTTTTCGGGCGGGTCGTGGAGCGCGCGGCGAAGGTCGTGCAAGGGCTTGTTCCCATCGGCCTTTCGCTCGCGAACGGTGTCGGCGGGTCCTTCGTGAAATGTGAGTTGCGACCGAAAGAGAAGAGGGTTTTCCATGTCCCATCGCCTGTCCCCACTGCTGCAGCCCCGTTCGATCGCGATGATCGGGGCCAGCAACAACGCGGCCCGCATCGGCGGCATGCCGCTGGACCTGCTCAAGCACTTCGGCTACGAGGGCCGGGTCTTTCCGGTGAATCCCAAGTACGAGGAGATCTTCGGCTACCGCTGTTATCCGGACATCGAATCGGTGCCCGAAGCGCCCGAACTCGTCGTGCTGGCGATCGGCGCGGCCGACGTGACGGCCATGCTGCGCCGGTGCCATGCGCGGGGGGCGCGCGCCGCGATCGTGTATGCGGCGGGTTTTGCGGAAATGGGTGGCGAGGGCATCGCCTTGCAGGAGGAGCTCGAGCGCTTCGCGGCGGAGACCGGCATGGTGGTCGCGGGCCCCAACTGCATGGGGTTCGCCAACCTCAATCTGAAGGCCTACACGGCTTTTGCGACGGTGTTCAAGAACGTGCCGGCGCAGACGGGGGCCGGTCGCGCGAGCCTCGTGACGCAGAGCGGCAACGTGTGTTCGGCCGTGTTCGCGCTGATGCGCCAGCTGGGCGTCGAGGTGAGCCACTTCATCAACACCGGCAACGAGGCGTGCCTGGAATATTCCGAGTACCTGGAGTTCCTCGCGCAGGACGACGAGACCGACTGCGTGGTCGGCTACATCGAGCAGCTACGCGACGGGCGCCGCTTCGTCGATGCCGCGCTGGCCTTTGCCGAAGCCGACAAGCCGCTGATCCTGTACAAGGCGGGCGAGACGGAGAAGGGGTCGGAGGCGGTGCGCTCGCATACGTCGGCGCTGGCGGGCAATCTGGCGCTGTACAAGGCGGGGTTCCGCCAGTTGAACGTCATCCAGGGGCAGGACTTCGCGCAGATGGCGGACCTCGCCTGGCTGAGCGGTTTCCGCCACCGCGCGGGCGGCAAGCGGGTCGCGATCGTGACGCTCTCCGGTGCGCTGGGGGCGATCCTCGCGGACAAGTTCATCGCCGCCGGGCTCGACGTGCCGACGCTGCCCGCCGAGGTGCAGCAGGCCTTGCGCGATGGCATCCCCGACTACGGCATGGTGTCGAACCCGATCGACGTGACCGGGAACATCGTCAATGACCCGGCCTTTGTCCGTTCGGTGTTCGGCGCGCTTGCGAGCAGCGATGCCGTCGATACGGTGGTGATCTATGCGTCGGGTTCGTTGCTCGATCGCATGGCCGAGCCGCTCCTCGAAGTGTGCGCACGTCATCCGCGCCTCTTTGTCGCGATCGATACCGGCAAGGCGACGTGCCGCGAGCGGCTGGCGGCGGGCGGGGTGCCGGTGTTCACGGACATCGGGCGTGCGGTGCAGGCGCTCGCGCCCTTCTGCCATTGGCTCGCCGGTCGCGAAGGCGTGCGCCGCTGGGCGAGGCTGCGGCGCGAGACCACCTCCGGGCAGAAGGACTATGCGGTGGCGGGGCTCAACGAATACGAGACCAAGCGCCTGCTGGGCGAATTCGGGGTGCCGGCGGTCGCAGAAATGCCGGCAGTCGATGCCGACGCTGCGGTCAAGGCGGCAGCGCGCATCGGCTACCCGGTCGTGCTCAAGGTGTTGAGCGCGGACATCGCGCACAAGACGGAGGCGGGCGGTGTGCGGCTGAACCTCGCCGACGAGGGCCAGGTGCGCGAGGCATTCGCCGGGATCCTCGCGTCGGCGCGCAGCTATGCGCCGCAGGCCCGCATCGACGGCGTGCTGGTGCAGGCCATGTCGAAGGGCGTCGCGGAGCTCATCGCCGGGGTCACGCACGACCCGGTGTTCGGTCCCGCCCTCACGGTGGGCCTCGGTGGCGTGCTGACCGAACTGTACCGTGACGTCAGCCATCGCCTGCTGCCAGTGGATGAAGCGATGGTCGGCGAGATGCTGGGCGAGCTGAAGGCCTATCCGCTGCTCGACGGCTTCCGCGGACGCCCGAAGGCGGACGTGGCGGCGGCCTGCGGGGCGATCGCCGCGATCTCGCGCGCCTCGGCTGCGCTCGGGGCCGCCGCGCAGGAAATCGAGATCAACCCGCTGCAGGTCGGGACGTCCGGTGCCGTAGCGATCGACGCCCTGCTGCTCGCACCTTGAGCCGCGCCTCGCGCTCCAGTCCATCCGATTCGCGGAGAGTCTCTTCATGTTGTTGTCCCTGACCGAACTGCAGGAAATGATCGAGTCGAGCGTGCTCGAATTCCTGGCTAACGAATACGATTTCATCAAGCGCGCGCGCAGCCGCGACGCCGACGACGGCATCGCGCCGCAGGTGTGGCGGGCTTTCGCCGAAATGGGCTGGCTGGGATTGCCGCTGCCCGAGGCCGACGGCGGCATCGGCGGGCGTGCGATGGAGAGCGGCCTGCTGATGCGCGCCTTCGGCCGCCACCTCGTCGTCGAGCCCTACCTCAATGCGGTGCTGCTTGGCACGCGCCTGATCGCCGAAGCGGGGCGGGCGGAGCAGCGCGCGGAGTGGCTGCCCGACTTGGTCGACGGGCGTCGCCGGGTTGTGCTCGCGCACGACGAGCGCGGCGTCGCGGATCCTTGGTCGGCGCGCAGCACGCGGGCGCAGGAGCAGGGGAACGGTTTCCGCATCTCCGGGGCGAAGGCTATCGTTGCCGGCGCGCCCGGCGCGGACGCGGTGCTGGTGTCCGCCCGTACCGAAACCGGGGGCCTCGCGCTCTTCCTGGTGCCGCTGGATGCGCCGGGCGTGACGGTCGAAGCGTGCCGCATGCTCGACGGCGCACGCGCGGCGGACCTGCGCTTCGACGACGTGCAGGTCGAGCGCGCGGCGCTGCTGGGCGAACCGGTGGATGCGAGCGAGGTGCTGGGGCGGATCCTCGCCGAGGCGATCGTGAGCGAGTGCTGGGAGGCCTGCGGCGCGATGCAGGCGGCGCTCGAGCAGACGGCCGAATACACGCAACAGCGGGTGCAGTTCGGCAAATCCATCAGCAGCTTCCAGGTGGTCCAGCACCGGCTCGCGGAGATGGCCGTGTGTTGCGAGGAGGCGCTGGCGGCCTGCCAGCTCGCGGTGTTGAGCATCGAGCGCGACCCCACATCGGCGATCTCGGCTGCGGCGATGGCGAAATCGAAGGTGGGACGAGGCGCGCGCTTCGTCGCCCAGGAGGCGGTGCAGCTGCATGGCGCGATGGGCGTGTCCGAGGAACTGCCGGTGGCGAGCCACTTCCGCAAGCTTCTTGCGTTCGCGCAGGGCTCGGGCGGTACGGCCCACGCGGGCCAGCGCTACGGCGAGCTGATGCTGCTAAGCGACGCGTGGCGGTACAGCCGCACCCTCCCGTCCCTTGCCCATGCCTGAAGGAATTCCCCATGAATCTTGAACTGAGCCCCGCGGAGCAGGCATTCCGCGAAGACGTGCGCGCCTTCCTGCGCGACAACCTGACCTACGAGCTGAGACGCGGCCAGCGTGAAACGAGCTCGATGTACCCGGAGCCGGAAACCTCGGGACCGTGGCAGCAGGCGCTGCAGCGCCAGGGCTGGCTGGTGCCGCTGTGGCCGCAGGAGTGGGGCGGCACCGGGTGGACGGCGGTGCAGCGCTTCATCTTCGAATCCGAATGCGCGCTGGCCGGAGCGCCGCTCGTGCATCCGATGGGCGTGCGTCTCGTCGGACCGGTGATCCTGCGTTTCGGCAGCGAGGAGCAGAAGCGCCGCTATCTGCCGCGCATCATGTCGGGTGAGGACTACTGGTGTCAGGGCTTTTCCGAGCCCGGCGCGGGTTCCGATCTCGCGTCATTGAAGATGCGCGCGGTGGCCGACGGTGAGGACTACATCCTGAACGGGTCGAAGATCTGGACCACCCATGCCCACCACGCCAACATGATGTTCGCGCTGGTGCGCACCAGCACCGAGGGCAAGCGCCAGGAGGGGATCAGCTTCCTGCTGATCGACATGAACACACCGGGCATCGAGGTGCGGCCGATCGCCACCATTGGCGGCGATCACGACGTGAACGAGGTGTTTTTCACCGACGTGCGGGTGCCGCAGGCGAATCGCATCGGCGCGGAGAACGCCGGCTGGGACTGCGCCAAGTACCTGCTCGAGTTCGAGCGCGGCGCGGGCATCTTCAGCGGCCGGTTGCGCTCGCAACTGAAGCGCGTCGGCGATGCGGTCGGCGAGCTCGAGGCCTCCGGCGTGGATGTGCGCGGCGATGCGCGCCTCGTCGCGCGCTTCGGCGAGGTGTGCGCCGATCTGGACTGCTTCGAGATGATGGAACTGCGGATCATGGGCGCGCTGCAACCGGGGCAGAGCCCGGGGCCGGTGTCGTCGATCCTGAAATTGCGCGCGAGTCGCATGAAGCAGGCGATCGCCGAACTGGGCGTCGAAGTCCTGGGCGGCGAGGCATTGCGCTGGCGGCGGGAGAGCGCGGGCGACAGCGTGCTGCCGGTGCTCGTGCCCGATTACCTCAACAGCCGTGCCTACACGATCTTCGGCGGTGCCGCCGAAGTGCAGCTCGGCATCATCGCCAAATCGGTGGTCGGCGTGTGAACGCGCGGCCCGGACAGGAGAGCGACATGACAAGGCTGGCAGGAAAGCGGGCGGTGATCCTGGGCGCGGCGAGCCGCGACAACATGGCGCAGCGCATCGCGACGCGGTTCGCCGCGGAGGGCGCCACGGTGCTCGTCGCCGGGCGCCACGCCGACGAACTCGCGCGCTTCGCCGCGGAGATCGGCGGCCATGCGCATCTGTGCGACATCACGAGGCGCGACGACTGCGTCGCGCTGGCGCAGGCTGCGACCGGGAGACTCGGCGGCATCGACATTGCGCTGAATGCGACCGGCTGGGGGCTGCTGAAGCCCTTCGAGCTCACCACCGAGGACGAGCTGCGGCGCATGACGGATCTGCAGTTCATCGGCCCCTTCCTGTTCTTCCAGGCGATGCTCGGGGCGATGGCGGACGGCGGCAGCCTAATCCAGATCTCGTCGGCGACCGCCACGATCATGCTCGAGGACCATGCCGCGTACATGGGCACGAAGGCCGGCTTCGACCATGTGATGCGCTGTCTTGCAAACGAGTACGGCGTGCGCGGTATCCGCGCGAACTCGATCTCGCCGGGCCTCACGGATACGCCGATGGCCGCGCGTGCCAAGGCGGTTCCGGGCATCTTCGAGACCTATCGCAGCTGCTACCCGCTGGGGCGTTTCGGCACCCCGGAGGACATCGCCGCGGCGGCCGTGTGGCTGGCGAGCGACGAATGCTTCATGACCGGGCAGAACCTGCAGGTCAATGGCGGCCTCACGCTGCGGCGCAATCCGACCAATGCGGAGTTCGACGCCGCCTCAATCAGCGCGACAGGCAAGCCGCGTCCGCGGTCGTGGCTGAAAACCGCATGAGCCGGCAGCCGGACTTTTGCAGCTGACGCCGTTTCCGGGCATAGTTGTAATCAACCCAATAAAAAAGCCGGCCGGACGGTACTTATAGTTCGGAAAAAGAGCCTCGGATCCGATAATTCCTCATCAGAGGGGACGATTGATGGACAAGCAAGACAAGGTGGACCTGCACAGGCGCAGGCTGATCAACTTCGGCGTCGCCGGTGCGGCGCTGGCGGGCACGACGGGCGTGAGCGCTGCGCCGGCCAAGCCGCAGTCCGTGCGCTGGGACATGCAGGCCGATATCGTGTGCGTCGGCAGCGGCGCTGCCGCGTGCTCGGCCGCGGTCACGGCGGCCGATCTTGGCGACAAGGTGATCGTGCTCGAGAAGGCGCCGGTGTTCGGCGGCACGACCCGTCGTTCCGGCGGCGTGGCGTGGATCCCGAACAACTTCAGCCTGCGCGCCCAGGGTGTCGAGGACGCCGAGGCCGACTGCATGCGCTACATGTGCCGCTACGGCTTCCCCGAGCGTTACCGCGCCGACGCCGAGAACTTCGGCCTCGAGCCGTTCGAGTTCGCGCGGCTGCAGGCCTTCTACCGCAACGCGGCGCCGGCGGTGGCGCGTTTCAACGAGATCGGCGCCGCCCATTTCGTGCGCTTCGAGCTTCCGGGCGGAGTCGGCCCCTCGCCCGACTATGCCGCTTCCCTGCCTGAGAACAAGGTGCCGAAGGGGCGCGCGCTGTGGCCCGATCCCAAGGTGGACGGGGGGCGCGGATCCGCGATCGTGGATCACATGATCGCGTGGCTGGAGAAGCACGGCGGGACGGCACTCACCGATCACCGCGTCGTGCGGCTGATCCAGGAGCAGGGGCGCGTCGTCGGGGTCGAGGTCGAGGCGGGCGGCAAGCGCCTGAACGTGCGTGCGAAAAAGGCCGTGATCTTCGGTTCGGGCGGCTTTGCACACAATCCGCAGATCGGGCAGCGCCATCAGGATCCGATCTACGGGGCCTGCGCATCGCCCGGCTCGACCGGCGACTTCATCCCGATGGCGACCGCCGTCGGCGCGCGCATGGACAATATGCGCAGCGCGTGGCGCACGCAGGTCCTGCTCGAAGAGGCGCTGGAGAACCGCGTCATCGGCCGTGCGCTGAACATTCCGCCGGGCGATGCGATGATCCTCGTGAACAAGCACGGCCATCGCGTCGTCAACGAGAAGCGCAATTACAACGACCGCACGCGCGTGCATTTCGTGTGGGATCCCGTGCGCGTCGATTACCCGAACCAGTTCCTGTTCATGGTGTTCGACCAGCGCGCGATCGACGTCTATGGCGGCTCCTACCCCTTCCCCAAGGACGTGCGCGAATCCGCGCTGCTGATCCAGGGCAGCACGTTCGCTGCGCTTGCGCAGAACGTGCAGGCGCGGCTCGACAAGCTGGCGCCGCGGATCGGCGCGGTGCAGCTTGCGCCGGACTTCACGCGCCAGCTCGAACAGTCGGTGCAGCGTTTCAACGGCTTCGCGCGCCAGGGGCGGGACGACGACTTCAAGCGCGGCGACGCGGCCGAAGTCGATTGGCTCGCGTATTTCTCGCGCCCGCGCGCCGGGCAGGAGGACAAGCTGCAGGGTATGGCGAACCCGACCATGCATCCTTTCACGGATGGCGGTCCCTACTACGCGCTGATCGTCGCCCCGGGCGCGCTCGACACCAACGGCGGGCCGCAGATCGATGCCGAGGCGCGCGTGCTCGACGCCGAGGGGCGGCCGATCCCGGGCCTGTATGGGGTCGGCAACTGCATCGGCAGCCCGACGCGCAGCGGCTACTTCGGCGCCGGCGGGACGATCGGGCCGGCGCTCACCTTCGGCTACATCGCCGCGCAGTCGGCGCATCGCCGCGGGGCCGCGTGATGCCGCCGCGCGGAGGCAGGGTGGCGCTCGGCTTTTCGCTCCTGCTGCTCCTGAGCCCGGGCGCGAACGCGGCCGGGGCGGTGAGCTTCACGAAGGACGTGGTCGGCGTGTTCAAGCGCCAGTGCGTCGCCTGTCACATGACCGGCGAAGAGCAGGGGCAGCTGGGCCTGGCGCCCGGCCTGGCCTATGCGGGACTCGTCAGCGTCGCCTCGCGCGGCAGCGGCCTGCCGCGCGTGGCGCCGGGGGAGCCGGAACGCAGCTACCTCGTGCACAAGCTGCAGGGCACCCACCTCGACCAGGGCGGCTCCGGCGAGCGGATGCCGATGGGCCAGGAGCCGCTGGCCGAACGTGACATCGCACTCGTGCGCGACTGGATCGCGGCGGGCGCGAAAAACAACTGATGCAGGGTGAGGCAATGACGGAAATGACCTTGAACGCTCCGGTCCGGAGCGGCGCGATTCGGCAGGACGGCAGCTACGCGTGGTATGTCGTCTTCCTGCTGACCTTCGCGTATACGGTGGCCTTCATCGACCGGCAGGTGCTGAACCTGCTCGTCGATCCGATCAAGAAGGACATGCTGCTGAGCGACGTGCAGATCAGCCTGCTGCAGGGCTTCGCCTTCATGGCGGCCTACGTGGTGTTCGGGCCGATCTTCGGACGCTGGGTGGATACCGGTCACCGGCGCAACGTGCTGGTGCTGGGGGTGACGCTGTGGAGCGCGTTCACGGTGTTCTGCGGGCTGTCGGAGGAATACTGGCATCTCTTCGTCGCGCGCGCCGGCGTCGGTGCCGCGGAGGCGTGCCTCGCGCCCGCCGGCTGGTCGCTGATCGCCGACTATTTCAGCCGCCAGCGCCTGCCGCGCGCGATGAGCATCTTCATGCTCGGGCCATCGCTGGGGGCGGGCCTCGCGCTGATCGCGGGCGGGCTCGTGATCAACTCGGTGGCAACGCTGGCGGAGTGGTTCCCGGCCCTGTCCGGGCTGAGCGTGTGGCAGCTCACTTTCGTGATGGTCGGCGTGCCGGGCTTCGTCCTTGCCTTGCTGCTTCTCACGGTGCGCGAGCCGGAACGCAGTTCGATGGGCGGGGCCGCGCAGAAGGACGAGCACTTCACGATGCGCGAGGTCCTCGCCTTCTTCTGGACGAACCGCGCGTTCTACCTGCGCTATTTCATCGGCCTGTCCCTGCTTGCGATCGTCATCTACGGGTTCCCGACCTGGATGCCGGCCTACCTGATGCGCCACTTCGGCGCCGATCCGGCCTCCGTCGGCTTCCGCTACGGCGCACAGGTGCTCGTCATCGGGGCGATCGGTATCTACTCCGGCCCGTGGCTGGAGCGCTGGCTGACGTCGCGCGGCTACAAGGATGCGCCGGTACGCTGCGCGATGCTGTGTTCGGTCGCCGTGCTGGGCTGTCTGGCGATCTTCCCCTTTGTCAGCAGCTATGAGCTGACGCTGGGCGTGTCGGCGCTGATCAACCTGTTCTACGCGCTGCCGTGGGCGGTGGCGGCCTCCGCGCTGCAGATCACGACGCCGAACCGCATGCGCGGCATCGCCGTGTCGATCTTCTACTTCCTGATCTCGGTCTTCGGCCTGGGCATCGCGCCCAGCATCATCGCTTTCGTGACCGACCACGTGCTCAAGGACCCCGCGCAGGTGGGCATCTCGCTCGCGGCGGTGTGCAGTGCGAGCGCGCTCGGGGCTGCGTGGCTGTTGCGCGGGGCGTTGACGCACTACCGGGAGAGTACGGAATGAGCGCGCGCATCGACGCGCTGGCCGACACGGCTGCAGGCGCGACGCCGACGGAGGGCGCCCGACCCCGGATCGGGGTCATCGGTGCGGGGGCGATCGGCGGCTTCTATGGCGCCATGCTCGCGCGCGCGGGATTCGACGTGCATTTCCTCTACCGCAGCGAGTACGAGACGGTCCGTGCCGAGGGCTTGCTGCTGAAGAGCGCGACGTACGGCGACCAGCACCTCAAGCCGATCCAGGCCTACCGTGACGCGGCCGACATGCCGCCGTGCGACTGGGTGCTCGTGGCTGCCAAGACCACGGCCAATGCGTCGCTCGCGCCGGCAATCCGGCAGGTGGTCGCACCGGGCGGGCGCGTGCTGCTGTTGCAGAACGGACTGGGCGTGGAGGACGCGATGCGGCCCATGCTGCCGGATTCGGTCCATCTGCTCGGCGGGCTGTGCATCGTGTCGGTCCACCGCCACAGCCCCGGCGTGATCGAGCATCACGCCTACGGCGGCGTGAACCTCGGTTATCACTCCGGTCCCGCTCGCGGCGCCGCGGGGGCGCGAACGATCGTCGAGGAGGCGGCGGCGCTGTTCCGTGCCGCGGGGCTCGACGCGCCGGTGATGGACGATCTGGCGCAGGCGCGGTGGCAGAAACTGGTGATGAACGTGCCGTTCAACGGCCTCTCGGTGCTGATCGACAGCGGCACGCAGGCGCTGATGACGCAGCCGAGCACGCGAACGCTCGTGCGCGAGCTGATGGAGGAGGTCGCCGCCGGCGCTGCGGCATGCGGCCACGCGCTGCCCGAGGGCTATATCGACGTCGCCTGGGCGGCCACCAACGGCAAGCCGGACTACATGCCGAGCATGCTGCTCGACTACCGCGAACAGCGCCCGCTGGAGCTCGAGGCGATCTATGGGGCGCCGCTCGCAGCGGCTGCCGCAGCGGGCGTGTCGCTGCCGAAGATCGGGATGCTGTACCAGAGTCTTTGCTTTCTCGACGAGCGCAACCGCGGCTGAGCGGCGTGCGTTTCACGCGCGGGCGTTTGCCTGACCGGCCTTTCCGCCCGCGCGTCTTCCCTTCAAGAAAATAGGAGTTTCCCATGCAGACAGTCCTGGTGCCGTTCGACGGCTCCGCGTGTGCCGAGCGCGCGCTGCAATACCTGGTGACCGCCGCGCAGGCCTTTGCGGACATGCGCGTGCATGTGCTGAACGTGCAGCCGAAGGCGGCCCTGTACGGCGAGTATTTCTCGTCGGAGATGCTGGACAAGATGGAAGCGGCGACGCTGCAGCATGCAGCCGGGATCAACGCCAAGGCGCTCGACATCCTGTCCGCGGCGCGGATCAAGTGCACCGGTCATGAGGCGATCGGCGAGGTGATCTCCGAAGTGGGCAAGGCCGTCAAGGCGTTCGGCTGCGACACGGTGGTGATGGGCACACGCGGCATGAGCAACTTCTCGAACCTGATGCTCGGTTCGGTCGCATCGCGTGTCGTGCATGAGGTTTCGGTGCCGGTGCTGCTGGTGAAGTAGGTACCTCGATTCGCTCGGAAACAAGACTGCGCGCCCGTTGATCGGGCGCGCAGTCCTTTACGGCTTCACGCGGGAACGAGCACGGCGTCCCTGGCTTTCACCGAGGGGTCGGCGAGCCGTTCGGCCGAAACCGCCGACCCGGCGGCGACGAACTGCTTGCCGGCGATGAAGTCGAGCGGAGAGTTGAGTGCCTCGACGGCGACGACCCGCTCGCCGCACAGGTGATAGACGGCGAATTTGGCCTGATCCGGATCGCCGCGCAGCACCTGCCGGTCGGCATCGAAGGGCACGCCGGCGATCTGCAGCTTGAGCTCGTACTGGTCGGACCAGAACCATGGCACCTCGGGCGCCGGACGCGCCTTGCCGAGGATCGCGCAGGCCGCCTGACGTGCCTGTTCGAGCGCGTTGGGCACGCTCTCGAGCCGGAACATGCGGTTGCCGTACAGCGGCATCGGGCGCCAGCTCAGGTCGCCGATCGCGAAGATCGCGGGGTCGCTGCTGCGCGCGTCCTGATCCACCACGATGCCGTTCTCGCACTGCAGGCCGGCGGCACGCGCGAGCTCGTCGTTGGGCTGGGCGCCGACGCCGACGATCGCGACGTCGCAGGGAATGCGGCGGCCGTCGGCGAGACACAGGGCCTCGACCGCGTCCGTTCCTTCGAAGCGGGCCGCCTGGGCGTCGCAGATGATGTGCACGCCCTGCTGCCCGTGGTGGCGTTCGTAGAAGCGCGCGAGCGGTCCGCTGGCGACGCGCGCGAGCAGGCGGGCCTCGCGTTCGACCACCGTGACGTCGAGGCCGAGCGCGCGGGCCGAGGCGGCCACTTCCAGGCCGACATAGCCGCCGCCGACGACCGCCAGACGCCGCCCCGGCTGCAGGACATCGCGCAGCCGCTCGCCGTCGGCGATGCTGCGCAGGGTCAGGATGTTCGCCAGATCGGCGCCGGGAATGGGGAGGCGGCGCGGCCGGGCACCGGTCGCGATGGCGAGGAAGTCGTAGGGCAGCACGCTGCCGTCGTCGAGCGTGACGCTGCGCGCGGCGCGATCGATGGCTTCGACGCGCCGTCCGAGTTGCAGCGCGATGTCGTGGGTCGTGTAGAAATCGGCGTTCTTCAGCAGCAGGGACGGGATTTCGGCCGAGCCCTTGAGAAAGGCTTTCGAGAGCGGCGGGCGCTGGTAGGGTAGATGGGTTTCTTCGCCGATCAGCGTGATGAGGCCGGCATGGCCCTGGTCGCGCAACACTGCGGCAAGGGTGCCGCCGGCGTGTCCCGCCCCGATGATGACGATTCTGGAATCGATGGACATGGTCTTTCCTGGAAGTCGTGAAGGAACGGCTGGTCAGTGAATCTGGCCGACCGCTATCGAGGCCGTGTTGCTGCACGGCGCCGGGGTCTGGCGCGTACGCGGATTGGCGTCGGGGTCGTTCTGGTCGAAGGGGCTGATCGCGTGGCGGCGCGGCCACAGGGCCAGCGCGGCGCCGATGGACAGCACGCAGAAGAACGCCGGATAGAAGGCCGGATAGTGTTCGGAGAACCGGGCCAGATAGGTCAGGACGATCAGCGCCGTGCCGCCGAGGATCGCGATCGGGACGTTGTAGCAGGTCGCCAGCCCCGTGTAGCGCACTTGCGCCGGGAAGGCGCGGGCGAGAAAGGTCAGCGACAGGCCCATCGCTGCGCCGCCGCTCAGGCCGAGGCACATGAAGGGCGTCACGAGGCCTTCGACCGTATCCTGGCCATACGCCCAGAAGATGCCGGCGATGGTGAGGCACTGCAGCCCGACGTAGGCGACGCGCATCGGCAGCAGGCGCCAGGACACGAGGAAGCCGCCCAGGATATTGCCGACCATCGTGAAGGCGATGAGCAGCGTCTGAATGGCGGCGATGTCGGCCATCGGCAGATGCTTGATCGTGACGAAGAAGGTGATCGGAAACTGCTGCGTGGCCGCCGCGACGACCGTGGTCGTGCCGGCGAGGATCATCCCGGCAAAGAGATTGAAGCGGTGATCGGCGAGCAGGGTGGCGAAGGGCGGGCGCTCCGAGAGCATCAGGCGCGCCTTCATTGCCTTGAACACCGGCGTCTCATGGGTGAAGCGGCGCAGGTATACGGAGAGCAGGCCGAACAGGCCGCCGATCAGGAAGGGGATGCGCCAGCCGTACTCGGCCATCGCTGCGCTGCCGAGATGGGCGCTCAGGGCGCTGACCGTGATCGAACCGGCGAGCGAGCCGAGGCAGATGCTGGAGGCGAGGATGCCGAGCGCGAACGTGACGCGGCGGCCGCTGACCTGCTCGGAGACGAAGCTGATCGCGCCGGGCAGCTCGCCGCCGAGCGACAAGCCCTGCAGCAGGCGGCAGACGAGGAGCAGAATCGGCGCCCAGATGCCGATTTCGTGATAGCCCGGGAGCATGCCGATGGCGAGCGTGGGGCCGGCCATCAGCGCGAGCGTCAGCGTGAAGATGCGCTTGCGGCCGACGAGGTCGCCGAGTTGTGCCATCAGGATGCCGCCGATCGGGCGGATCAGGAAACCGGCGGCGAAGATGCCGAAGGTCTGCGTCAGGCGCAGCCACTCGGGCATGTCCGGCGATGCGAAGTGTGCCGTGATCTGTGGTGCCAGGAAGACGAAGATGATGAACTCGAAGTACTCGAGCATGCCGCCGAGGGAGGCGACGCCCATCGCCTTGAACTGCTCGCGCGGCGGGACGGCGGGCAGGGCTTGCCCGCTGGCATCGTTCTGCATTGGGGTGTCTCCATATCGTTTTTATATTGGATTTCGTGCCAGGAACTGCCGCATTCCTGTCACAGCCGGCGTCGGGCCCAGTTGAGGCCGCGGCGCAGGAGTTCGTAATACACGGGAAGCTCCCACGCGCAGCGCTCGACCTGCGGGTAGTAATCCACCATCGGCTGAAGGTCATAGTGGCCGCGGCAGTGGCCGAGGGTCAAGTAGAGGATTTCACCATCGCCGAGCTTGCGCAGGTAAAACACCGGATGGCGCTGGCGCGGCCACTGTTTATGCACGAAGCGCCCCGCGTCGCCTTCGAATTCGGCGTCGAGCAGCACCTCCAGCGGCGCATAGGTTTCCGACAGATACATCTCGTCGACGACCTCGAAGGGTTCGATGCCCGCGACCAGCGCATGGCGGCGCCCCGTCGGCTCGACGCGGAAGGCGCCGATCGGCGGGTGGGCGAGGAACATCGAGCCCAGCGTGTCCATGAACAGCGGCGCCCAGCGCGGCGCGTCGATGCGGCCGTCCTCGAGGAAGCGCAGGATGGAGTTGGTGCCGTGCAGCGCGAACCAGCGTCCGCCGCGGCGGACCCAGTCGCGCAGCGCTTCCTGCGCCTCCAGCGGCGGTGTCACGTCGCAGGTGTAGGTGACCAGGAAATCCGCCGCACGGATGGCATCGAGGTTCGAGTAATCCTCGAACACGCGCACCCGCACACGCTCGTCCTCGCCGAGGAGCTTGAGCAGTTCGAGGCGGGCGAAATCGATGTCGTGCCACTTGCCGCCGGCGATCAGGACGCAGTTCACGCGCACGATGGTCGCTCCGTCAGTGCTGGACGCGCCTGGTCATGCCGCCGTCGATCACGAGGTTGGTCCCCGTGGTGAAGGCGCTGACGGGCGAGGCGAGGAAGGCCACGGCCTGCGCGATCTCCTGCGCGCTGCCGAGTCGGCCCAGCGGAACCTGCGCGACCGTGCGGTCGTAGAAGTCCGGCCGGCCGTTCTTGATCTTGTCCCAGGCGCCGCCCTCGATGAACACCGGTCCCGGCGACACGGTATTCACGCGGATGCCCTTGGGCGCGAGGGACTGCGCCAGCGCCCCGGCGTAGTTCGTCACCGCGGCCTTGAGCGCCGCATACGGCTGCGGTCCGAAGGCCGGCTCGATCGCGACGGTGGTGGAGATCACCACGATTGCGCCGCTGCCGGAGCGTTCGAGGGCGGGCAGGGCGGCGTCGATGCCCCGGTAGGTCGCCAGCAGATCGAGTTCGAACGCGGCCTGCCAGCGTTCCTCGGAAGGGGCGCCGCCGCCGGCCGAGCCGAAGCAGATGAAGATGTCGCAGCCACCCAGCCGTTCGCACGCGCGCCCGACCCAGTCGCGATACGCCTGTGCGTCGCCCAGGTCGACGCTTTCGCCGCCGGCCGTGGCGCCGCGGCTGCGCAGCTGCCCGACCGCTTCCTCCACGCCATGCCGGTCGCGCGCGCACAGCTCGATCGCGCAGCCTTCGGCGGCCAGCACTTCGGCGACCGCGCGCCCGATGCCCTTGGTGGCGCCCGCCAGGATGGCCTTCCGGCCCTTCAGTCCGAGATCCATTCTTGTGTCCTCTCTGTGGGTTGATGCATGCGAGGAAGAGTCTATTTCCAAAAAATAAAACAGTCCAGCTTGTTCGTAATTTTCGGGCGAGTGGAGTCGCGCATCTAATTGTGGCTTGTGAAAACAGCGAGTTATGTACGCTGCAGGCTCGCTCTTCAGGATTGCGCATCCGAAATAAAAAAACAGTCTGGCAGGCTTGTTATTTGCCCGTGACACGGTTAGAGTGCATCCGAAAGGCGAATGGATGCCTCGATAGAATTTTTTGATAGGAGGGGGTCATGGCTGAAAAGGACCGTCTGTTCGGCGAGGAAGGGGGCGATCGCTGCGCGGCGCCGTCGTGGGATGAGCTGGCGGCGAGCGACAGCCGCGCAGTGCCCCGCTTCCTGCGCGCAGACACGTATCGCAATCTGGGTTCCGAGCCGCTCTCGACCGATCGCTATACCTGCCCGCAGTTCTTCCGCAAGGAGCTGGAGCGGATGTGGCCGCGCGTGTGGCAGTTCGCCGCGCGCGAGGAGGAGCTGATCGAGCCGGGCAGCGTGGTGTTGTACGAGAACGCCGGGCGTTCCTATCTCGTGACGCGCCAGGCCGACGGTTCCGTGCGCGCGTTCCACAACGTCTGCCTGCATCGCGGCCGCAAGCTGCGCACCGCGAACGGCCGCGTCGGCGAGTTCCGTTGCCCCTATCACGCCTTCTCGTGGAATACGGACGGCAGCCTGCGCCACATCCCGTGCCGCTGGGATTTCCCGCATCTGGACGAGCAGAACATGCAGCTGCCGGAGGCCCAGGTCGCACGCTGGGGCGGCTTCATCTTCGTGAAGGACGAGGAGGGCGGTCCCTCGCTCGAGGAGTTCCTGGCGCCCCTGCCCGAGCACTTCCGCCGCTGGCAACCGGAGCGCCGCTACACCTCGGCGTGGGCCGCCAAGGTCGTGCCGGCGAACTGGAAGGCGGTGGCCGAAGCCTTCATGGAAGCCTTCCACGTCATCGCGACGCATCCGCAGATCATGCCTTTCACGGGCGACGCCAACAGCAAGTACAACCTGTACGGCGACAACGTGAATCTCGCGATCACGCCCTTCGGCACGACCTCGCCGCACCTGGAAGGAACGGGGCTGAGCGAGCAGGAAGTGATGGACGCCTTCCTCAAGTACAACGGCCGCGTCGTTCCGCCGAACGCGTCGATCACGGTGCCCGAGGGGCAGTCGGCGCGCCGCGTGATGGGCGACTTCAACCGCTTCCGCTTCGGCGAAATGGCCGGCGAGGACCTCGATCACGCCAGCGACGCCGAGGTGCAGGACGCGCTGACCTACAACGTCTTCCCGAACTTCTCGCCGTGGGGCGGCTTTTCGCCGTCGGTGGTGTATCGCTGGCGCCCGTGGCCCGACCAGGACCACACGCTGATGGAAGTGCGCGTCCTGACGCCGGTTCCTCCCGGGCAGCAGATTCCGCCGGCGGTGCCGATGCGCCAGCTCGAGGCCGACGAGTCGTGGGCGAGCGCGCTGGGTGTGCTCGGCGGCATCCTCGACCAGGACATGGGCAACCTGCCGCACGTCCAGACGGGCATGAAGGCGTCGAAGAACAAGGAGCTGCACCTGGGCAACTACCAGGAAATCCGCATCCGCCATTTCCACCAGACGCTCGACAAGTATCTCGCGGACGACGCGGAGTGAAGCCGGACATGAAAGGAGTGGCCATCACGCGCTTCGGCGCGCCCGAGGTGCTGCAGCTGGGCGAGCAGCCGATGCCCGTCCCCGCTGCGGGCGAGGTGCTGATCCGTGTTGCGGCATCGGGCGTCAATCGCCCCGACGTGTCGCAGCGCGAAGGCAACTACCCGCCGCCGGCCGGCATCTCGCCGCTGCCGGGGCTGGAAGTGGCGGGCGAGATCGTCGACGGCGACCTGCAGCATGCCGACAACGTCTTCGGCTTGCGGGCCGGCGAGGCGGTGTGCGCGCTCGTCGCCGGCGGCGGCTACGCCGAGTACTGCGTGGCGCCGATCGCGCAGTGCCTGCCGGTGCCCGCCGGTCTGTCGCTGGTGGAAGCGGCGGCGCTGCCGGAAACCTGTTTCACCGTGTGGAGCAATGTCTTCGACCGCGCCCGTCTGGGGCGCCGGGAGGACGGCACGCCGGAGTCCCTGCTCGTGCATGGCGGCACCAGCGGTATCGGCGTCGCGGCGATCCAGATCGCGCGCGCGCTCGGTCACACGGTGTACGCCACGGCCGGCAGCGACGAGAAATGCCGCGCGACCGAGCGCCTCGGCGCCGAGCGCGGCATCAACTACCGCACGGAGGACTTCGTCGAGGTCGTGCGCGAGCTGACGGCGGGGCGCGGAGTCGATGTGGTGCTCGACATTGTCGGCGGCGATTACATCCCGCGCGATATCGACTGCCTGGCGGTCGACGGGCGTCTCGCCCTCGTTGCCGTGCTGGGCGGCACCGCAACGCAGGTCGATCTCCTGAAGGTGCTGATGCGGCGCCTGACGATCAGCGGCTCCACGCTGCGCGCTCGTTCCATCGCGTTCAAGGGGTCGATCGCCCGGCGCCTTCGCGAGCACGTGTGGCCGCTGCTAGCGAACGGGCAGATCCGCCCGGAGATCCACGCCACCTTCAGGCCGTCGCAAGCTGCCGAAGCGCATCGCCTGATGGAGAGCAGCCGCCATATCGGCAAGCTCGTCCTGGACTGGAGGAGCTGATCCGGGCTAAGGCCGGGATGCGGACATCGAACAAAAAAATCGAGCGGACGCCAGGTTCGCGATTCAAGCAGCACCCACCCACAGGGGAGACAAAAGAGATGCAATTCGACAAAAAGGGACGCCAGGTGACGATGCATGCAGCGGTATCGCTGGTGGCACTCTTCGGTGCGATCGGCGCCGCGCAGGCGATCGAGATCGATACCGGCAATCCTGACATCAGCATGCAGTGGGGCAACACCGTCCGCTACAACGCCGGCTGGCGCATGAACGGCAAGGACCGGGTGATCGCCAACAGTCCGAATACCGACGAAGGCGATAACTCCTTCGATCGCGGCGAGATGGTCACGAACCGCGTCGACCTCCTGACCGAGCTCGACGTCTCCTACCGCCGCCAGGTCGGCTTCCGCGTCAGCGCGGCGGCCTGGTACGACGCGGCCTTCGATGAGAACGTCAAGACGGGGGCCGGCCTGGCCAGTCGTGGCAGCTACATCGACAACGAGTTCTCCGACCGCACCAAGCGCTATCACGGCGGTCCGTCGGGCGAACTCCTCGACGCCTTCGTCTTCGGCAACTTCAACCTCGGCAGCATGCCGGCGAGCCTGAAGGTCGGCCGGCAGACCAACCTGTGGGGCGAAGCGCTGGTGCTGTCGTCGCACAGCGTCTCCTACGCCCAGGCCCCGATCGACGCCTTCAAGGCCACGGCGACGCCGGGTGTCGATGCCAAGGAAGTGTCGCTGCCGGTCGGTCAGGTGTACGGCTCGCTGCAGCTCACCGATCGCCTGTCGCTCGCGGCGCAGTACTACTACGCGTGGGATCCCACCCGTCTCGCACAGGGCGGCACCTATCTTTCGAGCACCGACTTCCTGCTCGACGGTCCGGACCGCTTTTCGCTGGCGCCGGGCGTCAACCTGGCAAACAGGGGCATCGACAAGCCGAAGGGCCAGGCGGACTGGGGTCTCGCGGCGCGCTACAACTCCGATTTGCTGGGCGCGACCGTCGGCGCGTACTACCGCGTGTTCGACGAGCGGTCGCCGACCGTCAGTATCGATCTCGCGCGTCGTACCTATCGTGCGATCTATCCGGAAGACGCCAAGCTCTACGGCCTGAGTCTCGCCAAGAACATCGGCGGCGTGTCGGTCGGCGCGGAGCTCGTGCATCGCCGCGATACGGCCCTCGCCAGCTCGATCACCGACGGCGCAAACGAAGGCGCGCGCGGCGACACCTGGCATGGCCTGGTGAACGCCGTCGCGACCTTCGGACCGACTTCGCTGTGGAGTTCTGCCGCGCTGACTGGCGAGGTGGCCTATAGCAAGCTCGACCGCGTGACTTCCGGCGAGCGCTATTTCAACGGTTGTCACCGCGACGGCGCGCCGAGCCGCGACGAGAAGACCGGCTGCGCCTCGCGTGAAGCCTGGCAGGGCACCGTGCGCTTCTCGCCGACGTGGACGGCGGTGTGGCCCGGCTGGGACATCTCCAGCACCGCCAGCCTGACCTATGGCATCGCCGGCAACAGCGCCGTGCTCGGTGGCGGCAACGAGAAAAGCGGCAGCTGGACCGTCGGCATGACCTTCACCTACAACCAGCAGCACGACTTCACGATCGCCTACAACGACTACCTGGCGACCTACCAGAAGAACCCGGCCAACGGGCTGATCCAGTTCAGCAACGGCAGCCAGCTGCAGGACCGTGGCTGGTTGTCGCTGACCTACAAGGGCTCGTTCTGAGGCCCGCCCCACCGAGAGACATGAGGAGACCCCAATGAGCGTTCGTAAATCCCTTATTCCGGCGCTGCTGCTCGCAACCGCAGGCAGCCTCGCCCATGCCACCCCGAACCCGGACGAGATCAAGCAACTGGGCACCACGCTGACCCCGTGGGGCGCGATCAAGGCGGGCAATGCCGACGGCTCGATCCCCGAATACACCGGCGGCCTCGGCAAGCCGCCGGCGAACTACGACCCGAAGCGTGCGGGCTGGCGTCCGGATCCCTTCGCGAGCGACAAGGTGCTGGTCCGCATCGACGCGAAGAACATGGACAAGTACAAGGACCGCCTGACCCCGGGCACGATGGAGATGATGAAGAAGTACCCGGACTACTACATCAACGTCTTCCAGACCCGCCGCTCGGCCGGCTATCCGCAGGACGTGCTGGACAACTCGATCAAGAACGCCACGCGCTGCGCGACGATCAACGGCGACCTGGGCCTCGACACCTCCAAGGGCTGCGGCTTCGGCATCCCCTTCCCGATCCCGAAGAACGGCCTCGAGGTGATGTGGAACCACGACGCGCGTTTCCGCCCGACCTTCATGGGCCGCAACGCCTGGGTCAGCTACGTGAAGCCGAGCGGCGAGGTGGTCATTACCGCCAAGGGCCACACCTACAAGGACTACGGCTTCTACGACAAGAGCAAGGACAAGCCCGACGCCTCGCTGTCCTTCCGCATGGAATACTTCGCCCCGACGCGGCTGGCGGGCATGCAAACCCTGTGGCACGACATGCTCGAAGACAGCGAGCGCCGCAGCTGGGCCTATCAGCCGGCGACCAGGCGCGTGCGCCTGTCGCCCGACTCGGCCGCGGACACGCCGATCAGTGCGACCGGCGGCGCCCAGGTGTATGACGAGGACCAGCTGTTCTCGGGCAAGAAGGACCGCTTCGACTGGAAGCTGGTTGGCCGCAAGGAGGTCTACATCCCGTACAACAACTTCCGCGTGATGTACCCCGAAGAGGGCGGCTGCAACCACGAGAAGCGCAACGCGACGACCCGTTTCATGAACCCGGAGTGCGTACGCTGGGAGCTGCACCGCGTCTGGCACGTCGAGGCGACGCTCAAGGACGGCAAGCGCCACGTCTATAGCAAGCGCGACATATACCTCGACGAGGATTCGTACAGCGACGGCATCTCGGAAAACTACGACAAGGCCGGCAACCTGTATCGCGTGAACATCCAGATCGGTGCGCCCGCGTACGAAGTGCCCGCGCCGTCGATCACCGAGAACTACGTCGTCGATCTCATCTCCGGGGTGTACATGAGCATGATCGCGCAGGATGGCTACCACGTCGTGCCGCGCCTGCCCGCCGCGCAGCTGTCGCCGGACTATCTCGACAAGGTGATCTTCAAGTAACCCGCGAAAGGCGCGCCGTCCCGGTTCCCGTCCGGGGCGGCGCGCAGTCTTCATGCGCATTACCGGAGTTGCAACAGTGATGACCAGCCGGCACCTGAAGTCCGTGATCCTCGGCGCGGCCCTGATCGCCTCCCTTCCCGCAGCGGCCGCGTTCCGCGACCCGCTCGAGACGCCCGCGCAGATCAACCTGCAGCTGGCGAAATCCAGCCGCCTCACGGCCGTGACCGCGGCCGGCGAGCGGCTCGTCGCGGTCGGCCCGCGCGGCCACATCCTCCTCTCCGACGACCGCGGCGCGAGCTGGAAGCAGGTCGAGGTGCCCGTCAGCGTCGATCTCGTCGCGGTGCGCTTCGTCACGCCCCGCGACGGCTGGGTCGTCGGCCACGACGGCGTGGTGCTTCACAGTGCGGACGGCGGCTCGACGTGGGCCAAACAGCTCGACGGCCAGCAGGCCATCCGCATCATGAAGGACTACTTCGTCCAGCGTGCCGACATGGGCCACGAGGATGCGCGCAAGCTGCTGAGCGACGTCGCGCGCTATGAGGAAGAGGGGCCGACCAAGCCCTTCCTCGATGTCCTGTTCCTGAACGAGCAGGAGGGTTTCATCGTCGGCGCGTTCGGCCAGGCTTTCCATACGCGGGACGGCGGAAAAAGCTGGAAGCCGCTGCTCGGCCGCATCGACAACCCGCGCTCGCTGCACATCTACGCCCTCGCGCAGTCGCGCGGCAAGATCTATGCGGCAGGCGAGCAGGGGATGCTGCTCAGGTGGGATGCCGAGCGCGAACGCTTCGATGCGATGGCGTCGCCCTACCGGGGGAGCTTCTTCGGCCTGCTCGGCACCGAAACGGGCCTCGTCGCCTACGGCCTGCGGGGCAACGCCTTCGCGAGCCACGACGGCGGCGCGAGCTGGAGCGAGCTCAGGACCGGGGTGACCGACGCGATCACCGGCGCCGCGCGCCTGCCCGACGGCGGCGTGGTGCTGGCGACGCAGGGCGGCAAGCTCCTCGTCGACAGCGGTCGGGGGCATCTGCAGGAGATGCCCGTCACGCGCGCGATGGCGTATTTCAGCCTCGCCGCCGCGGGTCCGCAGTCCCTCGTCGTGGTCGGCTCGGGCGGTGTCCAGGTCGAGTCAATCAGCATTCAGAAATAGGTGGGCGACGCTATGGCAGTCGGTAGCAAACAGATGGGCGAGATGCCCGCGATCCGGGACCTGGCGCAATTCGACCGGAACTCCGGCAACTGGCTGGAGCGCGCGGTGTTCAACCACCGCGTGCTGTTCATCCTGGCCTGCGCGCTGATCACGGCGGTGCTCGGCCTGCAGATCGCGAAGCTCGAGGTCAACGCCAGCTTCGACAAGATGATCCCGCAGAGCCACCCGTACATCCAGAACTACTTCGAGAACCGCGCGCGCCTCGGTGGCCTCGGCAACGTCGTGCGCGTGGTGGTGCGCAACGAGCAGGGCGACATCTTCGATCCCCGCTTCCTCGAGCTCACGAAGCAGGTCAATGATCAGCTGTTCCTCACGCCGGGCGTCGATCGCGCGTGGATGAAATCGGTGTGGATGTCCGGCGTGCGCTGGACCGAGGTCACCGAGGAGGGCTTTCGCGGCGGCCCGGTGATGCCTGAAGTCTTCGACGGATCGCCGCAGGCGACCGAGGAGTTCATGCGCAACATCCGCTCGGCCGGTCTCGTCGGCAGCCTGGTCGGCAAGGACTACAAGTCGCTGATGTACATCGTGCCGCTGATGGAATTCGACCCCGCGACCGGCAAGCGCATCGACTATGCTGCGTTGTCCCGTAGTCTCGAGGACAACGTGCGCGGCAAGTTCGGCGAGGCGGGCAAGGTGTCGGTGCACATCGTCGGCTTCGCCAAGCTCGTGGGCGACCTGATCGACGGCATGCTGCAGGTGATCACCTACTTCGGCATCGCGGCCGCGGTCGCCGCGGGCGTCATCTACCTGTACACGCGCTGCGTGCGCAGCACCGTGCTGGTGCTGCTGTGCTCATGCGTCGCGGTGATCTGGCTGCTCGGCTGCATCCGGCTGATGGGCTACTACCTCGACCCGTATTCGGTGCTCGTGCCCTTCCTCGTGTTCGCGATCGGCGTCAGCCACGCGGCGCAGAAGATGAACGGCATCATGCAGGACATCGGCCGCGGCACGCACAAGTACGTCGCCGCGCGCTACACCTTCCGGCGCCTGTTTCTCGCCGGCTTCACCGCGCTGCTCGCCGACGCGGTCGGATTCGGCGTGCTGATGGTGATCGACATCCCGGTCATCAAGGATCTGGCGCTCACCGCCAGCATCGGCGTCGCAATGCTGATCTTCACCAACCTGCTGCTGCTGCCGGTGGCCTTGTCCTTCGTCGGCGTGAGCAAGGCGGCGAGCGAGCGCAGTCTGGCGAAGGAAGCCGCGACCGCGACCGGACGGGGGCAGCAAGGCGTGTGGCTCTTCCTGTCGCGCTTCACCACGCGTCCCTGGGCGCTGGGTGCGGTGTTCGCATCGCTCGTGCTCGGCATCGCCGGCTTCTTCGTCAGCCTCGACGTGAAGATCGGCGACCTCGACGCCGGCGCGCCCGAACTGCGTCCCGAATCGCGCTACAACGTCGATTCGGCCTACATCGGCGGTCACTACCGGCTCTCCAACGACCAGTTCGTCGTGATCGTGAAGACGCGCGACGAAATGTGTGCGGACTACCGCGTGCTCAAGGAAACCGAGAGCCTGACCTGGGCGCTGCGCCAGGTGCCGGGCGTGCAGAGCGCCTCCGCGATGTCCGACAACATCATCAACCTGGTGTCGGGCCTGCAGGAAGGCAACCCCAAGTGGCTGTCGGTGTCGCGCAACCCGGCGCTTCTGGGCACGGCCGCGCAATGGACGCTGACGG
The DNA here is from genome assembly GCF_012910905.1 of Aromatoleum toluvorans. Lineage (GTDB taxonomy): Bacteria > Pseudomonadota > Gammaproteobacteria > Burkholderiales > Rhodocyclaceae > Aromatoleum > Aromatoleum toluvorans. The sequence goes on along the minus strand of NZ_WTVN01000002.1, from coordinate 29,292 downwards.
ACAACCCGGACGTGGTCGACACCGCGTGCTCGACGATCCCGGTGTTCGCCTACCTCACCGACCACAAGGCCGAAACGCTGAAGGGGGTCGTGGCACTGGTCGAGAAGTTCGCGGCCGAGCACGACAGCGAGGATCTGCGCTTCCTGCTCGCCGCCGGGCCGGCGGGCATCGAGGCGGTGACCAACATCGTCGTCGAGAAGGCGAACCGCCTGATGCTGCTGTATGTCTATGCGGCAGTCGTGGTCCTGTGCTTCATCACCTTCCGCAGCTGGCGCGCGGTGATCGTCGCGGTGATCCCGCTGGTGCTGACCTCGATCCTGTGCGAGGCGCTGATGGCCGTGCTCGGGATCGGCATCAAGGTCGCCACGCTGCCGGTGATTGCGCTGGGTGTCGGCATCGGTGTGGATTACGCGCTGTACCTGCTGTCGGTGCAGCTGCAGAATCAGCGTGCGGGGATGACGCTGGGCGAAGCCTATGCGCAGGCGATGGAATTCACCGGCAAGGTCGTGGCGCTGGTCGGCGTGACGCTGGCGGCGGGGGTCGTGACCTGGGCCTGGTCGCCGATCAAGTTCCAGGCCGACATGGGCATCCTGCTCACTTTCATGTTCGTGTGGAACATGGTCGGCGCGCTGATCCTGATCCCCGCGCTGTCGCACTTCCTGCTGCGCACGCAGGCCGACCGGGTGCCCCAGGCGCCGGCGGTTCGCGACGAAGCCGCGGAGCTGCCTGCGAGTACCACCGAACAGCCCGGCCCGGCCGACGAGAAGGCGCGGAAGCATGCGACCGGCGGCGAGCGCAAGAACGTAAGTCCGCTGATCCGGCCGGCCGCGAATCCGCTGGGCCAGCGCTGATCGGACACAAACCACGAGGGGAATACGATGTCGATCTTCATGAAGGCAACGCTGAAAGTCGATGCCTACAAGCTGCAGGAGTTTCTTGACGTCCTGCTCGGCAAGCTGGTGCCGATGCTCGAGGAGCATGGCTGGCGGCTGCACGGCTGTTTTGTCGAACGCTACGGCTCGATCAAGCCTGCGGTGGTCGTGGACATCTGGGAGATGGAGAGCATGGCGCACGTCGAACGCGTGATGAACGGCGACTTCTATCGCCAGGAGCCGCGCTACCAGGAAGCGATGGGCATCCTGAAGGCGGCCGTGCTCGAGGAGCAGGTCACGTTCATGGAAAAGAAGGGCGGCACGCTGCCGGTCTTCTACAAGTGAGGGAGGCGACGATGAACGCACCGACCCCGCAGCCGGTCCCGACCGTCGATCGGCGCATCGCCGCGCTCGGCCCGGTCATGCAACTCGCCTTCGTGCCCGCCGATTTCGACGCCGCGCTGCGCTTCTGGACGGAAACGATGGGCGCAGGCCCCTTCTACCTGATGGAGCACATCAAGGCCGAGAACCTGCGCTACCTCGGCCAGCCGGCCGACATCGACTTCTCGGCGGCCATGGGCTACTGGGGCGACATGCAGATCGAACTGATCCGGCAGCACAACGCGACGCCGTCCATCTACACGACCTGGCGCGAGCAGGGGCTGGAAGGCCTGCATCATGTATGCATCGCGGTCGACGACATGGCCGAGGCACGTCGCGTGTGCGCCGCCGTGGGTGCGACGGTGCTGCAGGAGGCGCAATTCCGTGGCGGCAGCGCCGAGGTGATCTACGTCGACACGCACGGCGGACCGGGTTCGATGGTCGAGCTGTGGAAGGGGGATGATGCCGGCCGCGCCTTCTTCGCGAGCCTGCGCGAAGCCGCACGCAATTGGGACGGGCGCGACCCCGTGCGCCGCCGGGGCTGAGCCGTGGCCGCGTCACGCTTGCTGTCGCTCGCCTCGGGCGTCATGCCCGAGGCGACTCCGCTGCAAACGGTGCGGGCGGCCGCCGAGGCGGGATTCGCGGCCGTCGGCCTGTGGATCGAACCGGAGCGCTGGACGGCGCACACCACCGCGGAGGTGCGCGCCGCCCTCGCGGATGGCGGCCTCACGGTCCTCGACGCCGAAGTCGTGTGGCTGCGGCCCGGCCCCATGAATCCCGCCCATCTGAGGGCGCTCGACATCGCTGCCGAACTCGGCGCCGCCAACGTGCTGGTGGTGAGTTCGGACCCCGACGCGGGCGCGACGGCCGGGAAGTTCGCCGCGTTGTGCGAACACGCGCGCGGCATGCCGCTGCGTGTCGCGCTCGAGTTCGGCGCCTTCACCGACGTGCCCGACCTGCATGCTGCGCTGGCGATCCTGGGTCGGGTCGATCTTCCCAACCAGGCCTTGCTCGTCGATGCGCTGCACCTGCATCGCTCGGGCGGGGACGCGGACGCGCTGGCCGCGGTGCCGCGACAGTGGTTCAGCTATGCGCAGCTGTGCGACGCGTCGGCCGTGGGGCCGGCAGCGACGGACCGCGCGGCGATCCGCGAGGAGGCGGTGGACCGGCGTTCGTGTCCGGGCGAAGGCGGGCTGCCGCTGCGCGCGCTGCTGGCCGCGCTGCCTTCGGCCTTGCCGCTCAGTGTCGAGGTGCGCTCGAGCCGCCTGCGCGAGGATTTTCCCGATTTCTCCGAGCGTGCCCGCGTCGTGCGTCGCCTGACGCAGCGCTGGTTCGACGCCGTGCTGGCCCCTGTGTGAATACTGCCCGCGGGGCGGCCGTGCACTTGTGCGGCCGGGCCCCGCGGGCCCCGAACAGCAATTCGTTGACAAGCAGTCTGGACGGTTTTAGATTAATTAGTATTAATTAATTATAAACCGGGCTTATGCGATGCACTGCGTGGAGCCGGAATGGAAGAGACATTGGACATGATCATCGCTCCGCTCAGGAAGCGAGTCGGCCGCAGGTCGGGGCAGGCCACCCGCGAGCAGCTTCTCGAAGTCGCCGCCGACTTGTTCGCGCGCAAGGGGTTTCACGGTGTGACGCTGGCGGAGATCGCCGGCGCGGCCGACATGTCCGGCCCGGCCATCTACAACCATTTCCGCTCCAAGGATGCACTGTTCGCCGAAGTCGTGGGCCTCATGTACGACGAAGAGGTTGCGGTCTTCGCGGAAGTGCTCGACCCGCTCGACTCGGTGCATGAGGCGCTCGAGCGCCTGCTCGAGCGCGTTCCCGCGATGTATCGCGGCGATGGCGTGCTGCAGCTGCTCGGGCTCACGGCCCAGCTCGAGGCGGTGCGCGATCCGCAGCTTTTCGGCGGCATCGCCCGCGCGGCACAACGCCGCGACGAGGTCGCGATCCGCCTGGTCGAACGCGCCAAGGCGAAGGGCGAGCTGCCGGCGACGGTCGATGCGGCCGAACTCGGTTCGCTGCTGATCTCGCTGTTCGTCGGCGCGCTAGGCTACCGCTCGCTGCGCGCGCCCAGTCGCGCCCAGTTCGCGCACAGCGTTTCGACTTTCCGGCACCTGCTGCGCGCATTGCGCGGCGGCGAGGCTCCAACCCGGGACACCCGCCTGCCGGCGGCGGGCCGGGATTGACCGGGATTCCGGTATTTGCAGGCAATGACAACCACAGCACCGACAAAAGAGAGGAGACGCGTCATGAGTGAAGAAGCCGTGATTACCGCAGGGTGTGGCCAGCACGCTGGCGAGGGCAGTGAATGGACCGTGCTGCGCCGCGAGTCGCACAACAACCTTCGCCGCAGGACGATCGCGCACATCAAGGCGCGGACCACGGATCTCGCCGAGGCGCCGATGACGGTGTCCACCGCGGTGTATACCGATCCGGTCCGCTTCGAAGAGGAAAAGCGCGTGCTGTTCCGCGAGCGCCCCGTCCTCGCGGCGCTGACCGGCGACCTGCCGGAGCCCGGCGACACCTTCCTGTTCGACGAGGTGGGGCCGCCGATCCTGCTGGTGCGCAACAAGGCGGGCAAGGTGAACGCCTTCCTCAACATGTGTACGCACCGCGCCGCCAAACTCGTCACCGAGTGCAAGCGCCGCAACCGCATGTCGTGCAAGTTCCATGGCTGGACCTTCGATCTCGACGGCAAGGCGGTCGGCGTGCCGGGCGCGGAAGGCTTCAAGGGCATCGACATGGCGCAGCGCAACCTGATCCCGGTGCCGGTGGCCGAATGGCACGGCCTGATCTTCGTGCGCGCGGTGCCGAACGGCGAGCCGATCGATGTCGAGGCACACCTCGGCAAGGATTTCGCGCGCGAGCTGGCGCACCTCGAGCTGGAAAAGGCGCGGCCGATGAAGACCACGCGCATCGACGTGAACAGCAACTGGAAGTACGCGCTCGACACCTATGGCGAGGGCTACCACTTCGCGACGCTGCACCCGAGCACGATCGGCGCGCTGGCCCTGTCGAACATCATGACCTACGACAACTACGGCCCCAACCATCGCATGGCGATGCCGCGCGCGGAGTTCATGGACTACGCCGACCAGCCCGAGGCCGAATGGCCGGACACGAACTACGGCGGCCTGTATTACATCTTCCCCAACGTCGTCATCAACTGCAACAACATCCCCGGCGGCAAGCAGTTCTACGGCATGTCGCGCCTGTTCCCGGGCGAGACGGTGGATCAGGCGACGACGCTGATCACGACCTACAAGCCCGGTCACATGCAGCACATCCCGGAGACGGAGCCCTGGACGGAGATGCACGACTTCATCCACAAGGTCGTGGGCACCGAGGACTACTCCGTGTCGCGCGACGGGCAGCGCAACATGAGCTATGCGCCGGCCGACTTCAAGCCGGTGCTGGGCGCCAACGAGATCGCGCTGCAGAACATCCATCGCAACATCGAAGCGATGCTGGACGCCGCGCGCAAGTAAGCGGCTCTCCGCCGGGTGCCCGCGCTCGCGACGCGGCGCGGGCATCCCTTTTTCCCGGCCGCAGCCGGGCGCCGGAAGCACGACGCACCGCTTCCCGTTATCCCCGCATAAAAAATTCTTTGCCTCGCGCGTCGATTTGATGTAAAAACAAGCCGGCTAGACGGTTTTAAGAATGCCGGGATGCGCTGGAATCAACCCCACAAATCTGGAAAAACAGAGAGATGACTGCCGAACAAGATGTGATCACTGCGCCGAAGGCCGCTTCGGCCGCGCGTCACGGCGACGGGCTGACCCGCGAGCAGCTGTTGAGCGCTTACCGTCAGATGAAGACCATCCGCGAATTCGAGGAGCGCGTGCATGTCGAGAACGCCGCCGGCGCGATTCCCGGTTTCACGCACCTGTATTGCGGCCAGGAGGCGGTGGCGGTCGGCGCATGCGAGCACCTCAGCGATGCCGACTACATCATCAGCACGCACCGCGGCCACGGACACTGCATCGCCAAGGGCTGCGATGTCGTCGGCATGATGAAGGAGATCCACGGGCGGCGCGACGGGCTCAACGGCGGCAAGGGCGGCTCGATGCACATCGCCGACATCGGCAAGGGTATGCTCGGCGCCAACGGCATCGTCGGTGCCGGCCAGCCGATCGCCGTGGGCGCGGCGATCGCGTGCAAGCTGCGCGGCGAGGGGCGGATTGCGGCGTCCTTCACCGGCGACGGCGCGTCGAACCAGGGCACGGTGTTCGAGGCGATGAACATGGCCGTCGTGCTGCAGCTGCCCAAGGTCTTCGTGTTCGAGAACAACGGCTACAGCGAGCACACCGGCGCCTCCTACGGCATCGGCTGCGAGGACATCGTGAAGCGCATCGAGGGCTTCGGCATTCCGGTGTGGCAGGCCGACGGCTTCGACTTCTTCTCGGTGTACGAGGCGATGGGCAAGGCCCTCGAGGTCTCGCGCAACGGCGGCGGCCCGACCGCGATCTACTGCGAAACCATCCGCTACTTCGGCCATTTCGAGGGCGACCCGCAGAACTACCGCGCAAAGGACGAGGTGCAGCGCTACCGCGCCGAGAAGGACTGCCTGGTGAATTTCCGGGCGCGCATGGAGGCCGATGGCGGCCTGACGGCGGCCGAGCTCGACGCGGTCGACCGCGAAGTCGGCGCGCTGATCGAGCGCGCGGTGCAGGAGGCGCGCAACGCGCCGCGCCCCCGCGCCGAAGACCTCCTCACCAACGTCTATGACAACTATTGAACGGGTCCGCTGCCATGCCTAAGAAGTCAATGCGAGAAGCCATCAACGAAGCGCTCCACCTGGAAATGGCCCGCGACCCGTCCGTCATCGTGCTGGGCGAGGACGTGTCCGGCGGCGCAGGCGGCACGTCCGGCCAGCGCGACGCCGCCGGCGGGGTGTTCGGCCTCACGAAGGGCCTGCTGCCGAAGTTCGGCGAGCACCGCGTCATCGACACCCCGATCAGCGAGTCGGCGATCATCGGCGCGGCCAACGGCGCCGCGCTCGCGGGCCTGCGCCCGGTCGCGGAAATCATGTTCAGCGATTTCATCGGTGTGTGCTTCGACCAGATCCTCAACCAGGCCGCCAAGTTCCGCTACATGTTCAACGGCGCCAAGGCGCCGCTGGTCGTGCGCATGACGGTGGGGGCCGGGCGCAGCGCCGCTGCGCAGCATTCGCAGAGCATGCACGCGCTGCTCAGCGCGATTCCCGGCATCAAGGTCGTGATGCCCTCGAACGCCTACGACGCGAAGGGCCTGCTGCTGCAGGCGATCCGCGACGACGACCCGGTGATCTTCCTCGAGCACAAGATGCTCTACAACGACACGTGCGAAGTGCCCGACGGCGATTACACGATTCCCTTTGGTGAAGGGGTGCTGGTGCGCGAGGGCGAGCACGCGACCGTCGTGGCGACGGGCCAGCTCGTGAAGCTCGCGACCGGCGTGGTCGACAGGCTCGCGGCCGAAGGGGTGCGCTGCGACCTGATCGATCCGCGCACGACCTCGCCGCTCGACGAGGAGCTGATCCTCGAAAGCGTGCGCGAGACCGGGCGCCTCGTCGTCGTCGACGAGGCGCCGCCGCGCTGCGGTTTCGCCGCCGACGTCGCCGCGCTGGCGGCGCGCGAGGCGTTCGCGAGCCTGCGTGCGCCGGTCGCGACGGTCACGCCGCCGCACACGCCGGTACCGTTCGCGCCGGAACTGGAGCGCGAGTACCTGCCCGACGCCGCACGCGTCGAGCGGGCCATCCGCTCCGTGATCGCGCACTGAGGGGGCCGGCATGAGCAGGATTCATCCGATCACCGTGCCCCAGTGGGGCCTGGAGATGACCGAGGGGACGATCTCCGCATGGCACGTCGCCATCGGGGACCGCGTCGAGAAGGGCCGCGAGCTCGTCGACATCGAGACGGCCAAGATCATCAACACGATGGAGGCCATGGGCGACGTGCCGGGCGTCATTCGCCGACTGGTGGCGAAGGAGGGCGACACCCTGCCCGTGGGCGGGCTGCTTGCCGTCGCTGCCGACTCTGAAGTGGGCGAGGCCGAGATCGACGCGTATCTGGCGCAGAACGGGCAGGGCGCGGCGCCCGCGACGGCGGTGGCTCCTGCACCGGTCGCGCAGGCGGAGGAAGCGCCGGTGCCGCCCGTTGCGGACGTGAGCGAGGCGGTTGAGCAACACGAGGCCGCGCCGGCGCCGATCGCCGTCCCGCTCAGCGGCGAGGAGCGCGAACGCATCGTCACGCGCAATGCGACGGTGAAGGCGAGTCCGGTCGCGCGCCGGGTGGCCGATCGTGCCGGCATCGACCTCACGACCCTCGCCGCAAGCGGTCGCCACGGCCGCGTGTCGCTCGAGGATGTCGCGGCCGGTCGTCAGGGGCTGCACGAGGGCGCCGTGGCGATTCCCGTTCCGAGCGATGCGGAACTGGAGCAGCGCAACGCGCGGGCTCACGCGTCCCCCATCGCGCGGCGACTCGCGAATCGCAGCCGCGTCGATCTCTCGGCCCTTGCGGGCAGCGGTCGCCGCGGACGGATTTCGGTGGCGGATGTCGAGCGTGTGTGCAGGATTCCGACGCAGACGCCGGTCGGGGATTTTGGATCGCATGAACCCGCGACGCCGGCCGCACTGTCGGACGTCCGCGCCGGCCCGGCTGCACGCAAGCTGGCCGCGGAGCTCGGCATCGACCTGTCCACCCTGCGTGGAACCGGCGCGCGCAACACCGTCCAGAAAGGCGACGTGAAGGAGGCCTTCCGCGCCGCGCTGACGCAGGACGTCGCCGCGGCGCCGGTCGAGGACTTCGAGCTGATCCGGCTCACCCCGATGCGCAAGGCCATCGCCGCGAGCCTCACGCAGTCGAAGCAGACGATCCCGCATTTCTACCTCACCGTGGATCTCGAGCTCGATGCGCTGATCGCGCTGCGCCAGGCCGTCAACGAGCAGAGCGAAGGGCGGCGCAAGCTGTCGCTCAACGACTTCGTGATGCGGGCGGTGGCGTTGGCGCTGCGCGACGTGCCGGCGGCGAACGTGCATTTCACCGAGGCCGGGATCAAGCAGTTCAGCGGGGTGCACCTGTGCGTGGCGGTGGCGATCGAGGGCGGGCTAGTGACGCCGGTGATCCGCAACGCGGAAGACAAGGGGGTGTTCGCGATCGCCGCGGAAACCGCGGATCTCGCCGAGCGGGCGCGCAGCCGGACGCTGAGCCAGGCACAGCTCACCGGTGGCACCTTCACGGTGTCGAACCTCGGCATGTATGGCGTGCGCCAGTTCGACGCGGTGATCAACCCGCCGCAGGGCGCCATCCTCGCGGTCGGCACCGTTCGCCGCGAGGCCTGCGAGGCCTCGGATGGCGGTGTGGCATTCCGCTCGCGCATGTCGGTGACGCTGTCCTGCGATCACCGCGCGATCGACGGCGCCGTCGGTGCGAGCTTCCTCGCAGCATTGCGCAAGTGGGTCGAGCGCCCCTACGCGCTCCTCGGCTGAGTTATTGGAGATCGACATGAGTGGACGTCTGCAGGACAAGGTCGCGCTGGTGACCGGGGCGGCGAGCGGCATCGGTGCCGCGGCGGCGCGCCGCTTCGCCGCCGAAGGAGCCCGGGTGGTGCTGGCCGACATCAACGAGACGGCGGGGACGGCGCTCGCGGCTGAATTGGGCGGGCACTTCGTCGTGCTCGACGTGACGCGCGAAGAGCAGATCGCGCGTGCCGTGGCGCGCACGGTGGAGCTCCTCGGCCGCCTCGACTGCATGATCAACAACGCGGGCGTCGTCGGCGCCGTCGGTTCACTGATGGAGACCACCGCACAGGCGTGGCGTGCGACCCAGGCTGTGCTGCTCGACAGCGTTTTCTACGGCATCAAGCATGCGGCGCGGCAGATGCGCGAGCAGCGCAGCGGCGTGATCCTGTCGGTGTCGAGCATCGCCGGCGTGATGGGCGGCCTCGGGCCGCATGCCTACACCGCCGCCAAGCACGGGGTGATCGGCCTCACGCGCTCGGCGGCGGCCGAACTGTCCCAATACGGCATCCGCGTGAACGCCGTGGCGCCCGGGACGACGGTCACCCCGCTGGTCGAGCAGATCCGCGGCGGGCGCGAGGCGGCGATGGAAGGGGCGAAGCAGGTCTCGCCGCTGGGTTCGGCGCTCCTCCCCGAGGAGATCGCCGCGAGCCTGCTGTACCTCGCCAGCGATGCCGCGGCGCATGTGACGGCGCACACGCTGGTGGTCGATTCGGGCGTCACGGCGGGCGGCTTCGCGTCCGGCGCGAGCGTGCTGCGCGACCGCCCCAGCACCTTCATCGGCCCGTCGGGCAATGCCTGAACAGGCAAGGGATCGGAGAACCTCATCATGAGCGAACGCCTGAAAGGCAAAGTGGTACTCATCACGGGTGCGGCGAGCGGCATCGGCGCCGAGACGGCGCGCCTGTTCGCGGTCGAAGGGGCCGCGGTCGTGCTATCGGATATCAACGCGGCCGCAGGCGAGCGCCTGGCGGCCGAACTCGGCGCGGGCTTCGTCGCTGCCGACGTCAGTGTCGAAGCGCAGGTCGCGGCGGCCGTGGCCCATGCGGTGAGCCTGCACGGCCGGCTCGACTGCATGGTCAACAACGCCGGCATGATCGGCGTCGTCGGCTCCATTCTCGAAACCTCGGCGGAAGACTGGCACCGCACCCATTCCGTGCTGCTGGACAGCGTGTTCTACGGCATCAAGCATGCGGGGCGGCAGATGCGCGAGCAGCGCGACGGAGTCATCCTGTCCCTGTCCAGCCTCGCCGGCGTGGTCGGCGGAGTAGGGCCGCAGGTCTACAGCGTGGCCAAGGCGGGCGTCATCGCCCTGACGCGCGGTGCCGCCTCCGAACTCGCGCAGTACGGGATCCGCGTGAACGCGGTGGCGCCGGGACTGGTCGTCACGCCGTTGGTCGAGCAGGTGTATGGCGACCGCGACGGTGCCATGGAAGGCGCGCGACGCGGTTCGCCGCTCGGCAGTCCCGCGTTCCCGATCGAGGTCGCCGAGACCCTGCTGTATCTCGCCAGCGACGAGGCGCGCCACGTCAATGCCCATACCCTGGTCATCGACTCGGGCGTATCGGCGGCAGGTTCCTCGGCGTCCGCGCTGTTCCACAGCCGGCCCGGCGGCTTCCTCGGCACGATGCCGAAGCTGGACTGATGCCGATTCTTCATCAACATTGGAATTGCCTGCCCCGTGCTGCGGGGCCGGCGTTCCCGGAGTATCTGAAATGCCTAGCGTGACCTTTGTTCTGCCCGACGGCGAGCGCCGCGAAGTGAATGTGTTGAAGGGCGCCAGCGCGATGAGCGGTGCCGTGCAGAGCGGCATCTCCGGAATCGTCGCCGAATGCGGCGGCTCCTGCGCGTGCGCGACCTGCCATGTGTACGTCGATCCGAGCTGCGAGGGGCTGCTGCCCGAGCGCGGCACGCTCGAGGACGAGCTGCTCGATGCCGTCGCGGCCGAACGCCGCCCCAACAGCCGTCTCAGCTGCCAGATCGCCGTGACCCCGGAGCTCGACGGCCGCCTGACGCTGCACGTCCCCGAAACCCAGTGAGCACCTCGCTCACCACGTCGTTGAAACCGCAGGAACCATGAGCATGAGTTCACCCCTGACCGTCGAAGTCGCCGACCACGTCGCCCAGGTGCGTTTCGATCGCCCCGACGTCCTGAATGCGCTGGACGGCGAGCTGGCGCGCGCGCTGGCGGCGACCTGCCGTGCACTCGCCGAGGATGCCGAAGTACGGGTCGTCGTCTTCGCTGGCAACGGCAAGGCCTTCATGGCCGGCGGCGATCTGCAGACCCTGCGGGCGCGGCCGACCGAGGCCGTGCATGAGCTGATCCCGCCCGTGCACGAGGCCGTGCGCCTCATCGCCGAGATGCCCAAGCCCGTGCTCGCCAGCGTGCACGGCGCGGCGGCCGGGGCGGGGATGAGCCTGATGCTGGCGGCGGACCTCGCCTTCGCCGCGGAGGGGACGCGCTTCACGTTCGCCTATGCGGACATCGGCACCAGTTGCGACGGCGGCATGTCGTGGGCCCTGCCGCGCGTGGTCGGGATGCGCAAGGCGCTGGAAATCGCGCTGCTGGGCGACACCTTCGATGCCGCGGAGGCGCTGCGGCTGGGGCTGGTCAACCGCGTCCTTCCCGCCCACGCCCTGGCCGAGGAGACGCTGGCGGCCGCCCGGCGCCTCGCCAGTCGCGAACCGCACGTGCTCGCGCACCTCAAGCGCCTGATGCGTGCGTCTTCGGGGCGCGCCCTCGCCGCACAGCTCGATGCCGAGTACGAGGCCTTCCTCGATTGTGCCGGCCGCCCGGAGTTCGTCGCCGCGATCGACGCCTTCTTCGCACTGCGCGCAGCGCGGCGCTGAGCCTGCGACGGCCTCGCAATGTTTCCAAGGATCCGAGGATGACCACGAATACTCCAGCCGGCTTCGTCACGCGCGAGGACACGTCGACCTACGAGACCGCCGAGCCCGTGCTGTACGCGGTGGAGAACGGCGTCGCGAGCGTGACGATGAACCGCCCGGCCTTCAACAACGCGCAGAATTCGCAGATGACCTATGCGCTCGACGCCGCCTTCCGGCGCGCCGTCGATGACGACGCGGTGAAGGTCATCGTGCTGCGCGGCGCGGGCAAGCATTTCTCGGCGGGGCACGACATCGGTACGCCGGGGCGCGACATCAACAAGCCGTTCGAGCGCACGCACCTGTGGTGGGACCACACCAACAAGCCGGGCGGGGAATTCCTCTATGCGCGCGAGCAGGAGGTGTACCTCGAGATGTGCCGGCGCTGGCGCGCACTGCCCAAGCCGACCATCGCGATGGTGCAGGGCGCGTGCATCGCCGGAGGGCTGATGCTCGCGTGGGTGTGCGACCTGATCATCGCGAGCGACGACGCCTTCTTCCAGGACCCGGTCGTGCGCATGGGCATTCCCGGCGTGGAATACTTCGCCCACCCGTACGAGCTCAACCCGCGCATCGCCAAGGAATTCCTGTTTGTCGGCGACCGCATGAGCGCCGAACGCGCGTACCAGATGGGCATGGTCAATCGCGTGCTGCCACGCACGGAGCTGGAGCAGGGCACTTATGTGCTCGCGGCCCGCATCGCCGAGCAGCCGCGCATGGGGCTCGCGCTCACCAAGCAGGCCATCAACCACGTCGAAGACCTGCAGGGCAAGCGCAGTGCCATGGACGCCTCCTTCGCCTGGCACCACTTCGCGCACAGCCACAGCGAACTGATCTCGGGCAACCGCACCGGTGGCTACGACGCGCGCAGCATGGCGGAGGCGAACCGCAAGGCCGCCACGCAGGAACCGTCCGCATGAACGCGCGCCCGGTCACTGCCGGCCTGCACCTCGCCCTGATGGCCACGATGGTCGTCTGGGCGCTGAACGTCACCGCCGTGAAATGGCTCGCCGGGGTGATGGACTTCACCCTGGTCGCGAGCCTGCGCATGGTGTGCGCCGTGGTCGCGCTGGCGCTGCTGCTGCTGTTCAGTCACCAGCACTTTCCGCGCTGGCGCGGACGGATGCTGCTGCTCGCGTGCGCCAGTGCGCTGCTGCTCGTGTATGGCAACCAGATGCTGTTCGCGAAGGCCATGGAGACGACGACCGCGACCAATGCGGCCCTGATCCTAGCGCTGAATCCCCTGATCAACGGCGTCCTCGAGGCGCTGGTGTTCCGCAAGCCGCTGACCGGCCGCTACGTCGCCGGCGCGCTGCTGGCGGTGACCGGCGTGTGCCTGGTCGTCCTCAACCAAGCGCACGCGGCGCTCGCCGGCCCCTCGTTCGGCGACCTGCTCGTGCTCGGCTCGATGCTGAGCTTCGCCTGCGGCGTGCTGGCCTTGCAGCGCCTGTCGCGGGAAAGCAATCCGCTCGCGATCAACGTGTTCCTGTATGCGGTCGGTGCGCTGGCGCTTTGCGTGCACAGCGCAGCCGTGATCGAGTCTCCGCTGGCGGTGCTGCAGACGCTGGGCTGGCGCGACTGGCTGGTCGTGGCGTTTTCCGGTGTCGGCGCGACGGCGTTCGGCGCGCTCGCCTGGGCGCGCGGCGTCGCCGCGATGGGCGCCGGGCGTGCGGCCATCTACATGGCCTGGGTTCCGGTCCTCGGCGTCGCGTTCGGTGCCCTGCTGCTCGGCGAGCCGCTGAGCGTCTGGCACCTCGCGGGCATGATTCTGGTGCTGCTGGGCACCGTATTGAGCGCGCTCAAACCCGCACGCGCAGTGCCGCCCGGGGTGGTGGAGTGCAAGTCCGCATGAGCGGTGCCGTGCGCTCCTGGCGGCTGTCGCCGCGTTCGCGGACCGCGGGCCGGGCGTCGGACATCGGGGGTTGCGATCGCAAGCCCTCCGCCCGTCCGAGGCATCGTCAAGCGCCGCATCTTGTGTTTGAATCCTGCGTCGTGAGCGCGTTCGTCGCGCGCGCCGGCGCAAGCCCTTTCTGTTTTTGCCTGGACTGCAACCGACCATGAACAATGACCTTCCCAACGCCATCCTGGAACTCGCTCCAGAGGGGCTGGCGCCGCGGCCCGACAGCCAGCAGGAGCGGAAGAGTTCGGAGACGCGCGAAACCATCCTCGAGGCGACGCTCGACTGCCTCGCCAACCATGGGTACGCCGAAACGACCAACAACCTGATCTGCGAGATCGCGAAGGTTTCGCGCGGGGCGATGCTGCATCATTACCCGACGCGGCAGGATCTCCTCGTGGCGGTCATCGACTACGCCTTCTACAAGCACATGACTGCGTTCAGCCAGACGGTGGTCCGGCTGCGGGACGAAGACCGCGTCGGCCGCAACAGCGCGATCGGGATCGACTGGCAGCTGTGCCAGAGCCGCGAGTTCCAGGCCTACCTCGAACTGCGCGTCGCCTCGCGCACCAACAGCGAGTTGCGCGCGATCTTCCTGCCGCGCGCGCGCCATCACGACCTCGTGTGGAAGGAGGAGCTCCTCAAGGTCTTCCCCGAGTGGCGCGACGACATGCGCAAGCTCGAACTCACCCGCCGGCTCACGCGCGCGATCCTCGAGGGGCTGACGATGAGCCGCGACCTGTGGAAGGATCCCGCGACCGAATGGATCCTGCTCGCCTTCACGGCCGACATGGTGCGCAAGATCCGTGTCGGCGAGCTTGTCTTCCCGTCCGAGGAAAGCCTGGAAGAATTCAAGAAGCCGGCCATCGTCGCAACGCGGCGCCCGCGTGCCACGCGTGCCAAGGCTGCCCCGCGCACGCGCAAGAAGGCCGGCATCTAGTCCGCCACGGCGGCCCTCTGCGGGTGGCGTGCGCGCCGCCCGCCGACTGACCAAGCGGAGCGGCGATGACGCCCGACAACGAGGTCCCCGACCACCATCGGCGACGCAGCGGCAAGGGCGGGCAGACCTTCTTCCCGGCCCGCGGCACTAAGCACAACCTCCTGGTCGTCACGCGCGGCCATGCCTTCGCGCGCGATCCGTTCTACGCGCTCTTCGAGGACAACCCCGAGATCGAGTGGTCGGGCGTCGAACATCCGGCGGCGCAGCTCATGTTCGCGCCGGCCATCGCCCGCCATTTCGACTGCTATGTGCTGTACGACATGCCCGGCATCGAGTTCAAGCGGCATGGCGACGGGGTGCCGGTCTTCCACGAGCCGCCCGAGTCCTACCGCAACGGTCTGCTCGCGATGCTGGAGGAGGGCTTCCCGCTCGTCATCCTCCACCATGCCTGTGCGGCGTGGCCCGCGTGGCCGGAGTGGGCGGAGATCGTCGGCGGGCAATTCCTCTACCTGCCGATGAAATCGCGCGGACGGGACAGGCCGGATTCGGGTTACCGCATCGATGCCGCCCACCGCATCGTGCCCGTCGCCGATCACCCGATCACGCGCGGCGTCGAAGCCTTCGAACTCGTCGACGAGCCCTACCTGTTCGAGGTGTTCGAGGATTCCGTGGTGCCGCTCTTCCGCAGCGATTATTCCTTCACCGCGGAGAACTTCTTCTCGGCGCGGCTCGCGCTGGCCGGGCAGCTCAATTCGAATGCGGGCTGGACTCACGCGCCCGGCAGCAACCTGGTCGGATGGGTGAAGCACTACCGCAACAGCCCGATCGTATACCTGCAGTTCGGCGATGGTCCCGCGGCCTACGGCAATCCCGCGTTCCGGCGCGTGCTCGCGAATGCCATCCGCTGGGCGTGCTCGGCCGAGGCGAGAGCCTGGGCGCGCGAGCGGCGCGCGGCGGAATGCGCTCAGGGCGGGGCGCACAGCGCGCGCAGCGCCGCCGGGTCGGAGAGCGTCAGCGCGCCGTAGTGGCGCTCGATCAGGCCGGTACGCTCCCAGTCGCCCAGCACCTTGTTGATGCTCTGCCGGCTCGTGCCGAGCATCTGGCTCAGGTCTTCCTGCGACAGGTGCAGGATGTGGCGCGGGGGCTCCCCGCCACCCTGCAGCACGTTTTCCGCCAGCAGCAGCAGGCGTTGTGCGAGCCGGCCCTCGAGTGACAGCAGCGCATTGCTTTCCAGCAGCAGCGTCGAGAGGCGGATGCGCTGGCACAGCAGCGGCACGAAATGGCGGTACAGCTGCGGTTGGGCGTCGAGCAGGGCGTTGAGCGGTTCGCGCGGGATCATCAGCAGCTCGCAGTCGCCCTGGGCATCCGCGGTGTAGGTGCGCGGCAGGCCGTCGAACAATGAGGATTCGCCGAACCAGCAGCCCGGCTCCATGAGTCCGAGCAGCGCCTCGCGTCCGTCGGCCGTCGAGCTCGTCGCGCGGATGCAGCCGCTCACCACGCCATACATGCCGTCGGGGACGTCACCTTTCGTGAACAGCCGGGAATGGTCCGTCAGATGCCGCGTGCGTGTCATCGCGACCACGGCGCCAACGGCCGCTTCCGGCAGGTCGCGGAACATCGGATTGCGCAGCAGGAGCGTCCGCCGCTCGCGATCGGCGGCGACTGTAAAGACTTTGACAGTCGGGGAGGGCATCGCTCTCTAGACTCCCCCGATACAACACCTATACATCCTCAACCCCCGAAGAGAGATCCGCAAATGAGCACACCATTCGTCCATCCCGAAGTCCGGCAACAGGTTTCGCCCCTCGAATGGCAGACGCGCGTCGAGCTCGCCGCCTGTTATCGCCTCGTTTCCCTGTTCCGCTGGGAAGACCTGGTGTACACGCACATCTCCGCGAAGGTGCCCGGCACCGAGGAATTCCTCATCAACCCCTACGGCCTGATGTTCGACGAGATCACCGCGTCGAGTCTGGTCAAGGTCGATCTGTCCGGCAACAAGCTGCTCGACAGCCCCTACGACATCAACCCCGCCGGCTTCATCATTCATGGCGCGATCCATGAAGCGCGCGCGGACGTGGGTTGCGTGCTGCACACCCACACGGCCGACGGCATCGCCGTGTCGATGCACAAGGACGGCCTGCTGCCCCTGTCGCAGCAATCGGTGTTCATCCGCGCGAGCCTTGCCTATCACCCCTACGAAGGCGTCGCGCTGAACCCCGACGAGCGGGCGCGGCTGCAGCAGGACCTGGGCGACAAATCCTACCTGATTCTCCCGAACCACGGCCTGCTGACCTGCGGTGAGACCGTCGCCGACACCTTCCTGATGATGTACATGCTGCAGCGCACCTGCGAGATCCAGGTGAAGGCGTTGAGCTGCGGCGTGGAACTGACCCATGTGTCGCCGCAGGTCGAGGACAGGACCGTCACCCTGACCGTCGCCATGAACGACCGGATGCGCGGTCACCGCAAGCACCTCGACGGATCGGTGCCCTGGCCGGCCCTCCTGCGTCGTCTCGACCGCGTGAACCCGGGCTACCAGCTCTGATCGGGCCGGCCCCGACGTCAACACCGCGAGGACCCTCATGAGCGCCACCCGCTTTACCAACCTGAAGGACGCCACCGCCGAGGACTGGGCCGGGATCACCGCGCATTTCGGTCCCTATGCCGCCGCGCTGCCGGATCGCTTGCTCGCGCACCTGAAGCAGCTGGAGGGCGATTTCGGCGGCTTTCCCGTCGACCGGCTGACCCACTGCCTGCAGACCGCGACGCGCGCGCACCGCGACGGCCGTGACGAGGAATACGTCGTGTGCGCCCTGCTGCACGACATCGGCGACCTGCTCGGCTCCTACAACCACGCCGAATTCGCCGCGACCCTGCTGCAGCCTTTCGTCAGCGAGGAAAACCACTGGATGGTCGCCCACCACGCCATCTTCCAGGGCTATTACTTCTTCCATCACCTCGGCCTCGACCGCAACCTGCGCGACCGCTTCAAGGATCATCCGCACTTTCGCCATACTGCCGAGTTCTGCGCCCGCTATGACGCGCCCGCCTTCGATCCGGCCGCGGAAACGCTGCCGCTCGAATTCTTCGAACCCATGGTGCGGCAGGTCTTCAAGAAACCTCGGCGCTCCCTGTACCAGAAGAGCGATGGAGGAACTGTGTATTGATAGGGCTTTGTCGCACGATCATGGCCGGAAGGGGCTGATCAAGCGACTGGGACGACCCGACGGGTAGCTGCGCCACCTCAGTCGAGTGCCCACGCACGTCGGCCCGGGTGCGCCGCTTCAATGAAAAAGCCACCAATCGGTGGCTTTTTCGCTTCGGCTCTCCCTCCCGCTACGCCAGCGCCTGCCTACCCCCCGAGGTAAGCCTCCTCGACCTTGGGATTGGCCAGCAGGTTCTCCCCCGAGTCCGACAGGACGATCTTCCCGGTTTCGATCACGTAGCCCTGACGCGCGATCTTCAAAGCCTGGCGGACGTTCTGCTCGACCAGCAGGATGGTCAGGCCGGCCCGGTTGATCTCGGACACGGTGCGGAAGATTTCCTGGACCATCAGCGGCGCCAGCCCCATCGAGGGCTCGTCGAGCAGGAGCAGTCTGGGTTTCGCCATCAGCGCACGGCCGATCGCCAGCATCTGCTGTTCGCCGCCGGAAAGGTTGCCGGCGAACTGCGCGGCCCGGTCCTTGAGCCGGGGAAACAGCTGATAGACCTCGTCCAGGGAATCGCCGACGCCGGCCTTGTCCGGGCGCGTATAGGCGCCGAGCTGGAGGTTCTCGGCGACCGTCAGGGTGGTGAGGATGGCGCGGCCTTCGGCCACCTGCACCACGCCGCGCTGGACGATCTGGTGCGGTGCGAGGCGGGTGATGTCCTCCCCCTGGAATTCGATCCGGCCGCGCGAGGGTTTCAGCAGCCCCGACAGGGCCAGCAGGGTCGTGCTCTTGCCGGCGCCGTTGGCACCCACCAGGGCGGTGATCTCGCCTTCGTTGAGCCGGAAGTCCAGCCCCTTCACGGCCTCGATGTGGCCATACCTCACGGCGAGGTCGTGCACGCGCAGGATCTCGCTCATGCTGCGTCCTCCTTGCCGAGGTAGGCTTCGATCACTTCCGGGTTGTTGCGCACCTCGTCCGGCGTGCCTTCCGCGATGATGCGACCGAAGTTCAGCACGGCGATGCGGTCGCACACGCCCATCACGAAGCGCATGTCGTGTTCGATCATGAAGACCCCGTAGCCGCGCTCGCGGATGTTGCGGATTTCTTCCATCAGGACGGTCTTTTCCGCGGGGTTCATCCCCGCCACCGGTTCGTCGAGCAGCAGCAGCTTGGGCTCGGTGGCCAGCGCGCGGGCAAATTCCAGCTTGCGCTGGTCGCCATAGGACAGGTTGTCGGCCAGCATGTCAGCCTTGTGCGCGAGTCCGACCCAGGTCAGCAGTTCGAGCGCGCGTTCGCGTGCGCGCCGTTCCGCGGCACGGTAGGCCCGCGTGTTGAAGAAGAGTCCGGCCCCGCCGTACTTCAGGTGCTCGTGCCGGCCGACCATGACGTTTTCCAGCAGGTCCATTTCCTTGAAGATGCGGATGTTCTGGAAGGTGCGCGCCACGCCGCGCTGCGTGATGCGATGCGGTGCCAGGCCGAGCAGGCTTTCGCCGCGGAAGTCGATGCTGCCGCTGCTCGGCGCGAGCAGGCCGGTGACCAGGTTGAAGACCGTCGTCTTGCCGGCGCCGTTCGGCCCGATGAGGCCGTAGATGCAGCCGGCGGGCACTTCGAAGCTGACGTCGTGCAGCACGTGCAGGCCGCCGAAATGCTTGCCGACGTTGCGGATGGACAGCAGGTTGGCGCTCATGCCGGCTTCCCCTTGTTGCGATTCAGCCAGTTCCGGATGCGGCGTGGCTCCCAGATGCCCTTGGGCAGGAAGAGGACGACCAGCACCAGGATGGCGCCGTTCACCAGCGAGCGGAAATCGTGCAGCGAACGCAGCAGTTCCGGCAGCAGGGTGAGGATGGAGGCCCCGAGCATCGGTCCGACGAGGCCGGACGTGCCGCCCAGGACGGCCATCGTCAGGATGTCGACGGCGTTCTCGAAACCGTATTCGCGCGGGCTGATGAAGAACGTGAAGTGCGCGTTGAGCGCGCCCGCGATGCCGGCGATGAAGCCGCCGAGCACGAAGGCGAGCAGCTTGTAGCGATCGACGTCCACGCCCATCAGGCGCGCCGCCACCTCGTCCTCCTTGATCGCCTCGAAGGCGCGCCCGACCTTCGAGCGGCGCAGGCGGGCGAGGCCGTAGACGGTCAGGGCGAGCAGCAACGCGATGTGCCAGCCCTCGGTGGCGAGCGGAATGCCGTTGAGGCCTTCCGGGCCGCCGGTGATCTCGAGGTTGAGTACCGTGATGCGCACCACCTCGCCGAATGCCAGCGTCGCCATCGCCAGATAGACGCCCGACAGGCGCAGCACCGGCGCGCCGATGATCAGGGCGACGACGGCCGGGGCGATTCCGCCGGCGAGCAGCACGGTGCCGAAGGACCATTCGAGATGCAGCGTCAGCAGGGCCGACACGTAGGCGCCGATGCCCATGAAGGCCGCATTCGCCAGCGACAGCAGGCCGCAGGAGAGGGTCAGCCAGATCGACAGCGCGAGCAGGGCATGCACGCCCACCGAGAACACGAGGGTGCTGTAGGTGGACCAGAAATCGCTGAAGTTGCCGGGGAGCCAGTCCATCATGCCTTGCGCTCCAGCTTGCGGCCGAAGAGCCCGGATGGGCGCACCAGCAGGATCAGGAAGAGCAGGCCGAAGGCAACGGCATCGCCCATCTGGCTCGACAGGTAGGCCTTGCTGATGACTTCGGCGAAGCCGAGGAAGAGGCCGCCGAACAGCGCGCCGCGGATGTCGCCCATGCCGCCGAGGATGATCGCCGCGATGCCCTTGTGCAGGATGGGCTGGCCCATCTGCGGCGTGATGGCGTTGAAGTTGAGGCCGATCAGCACGCCGGCGATGCCGCCGAGCGCGGCCGCCGCGAACGAGGTGATGTGGAACAGGCGCTCGACGTTGATGCCGAGCAGCCACGCCGCCTTCGGCGACTCGGCAATGGCACGCAGCGCGCGGCCCAGTTGCGTGCGCTTGAGCACGGCGAACAGCACCGCCATGAGCACGAAGGCGATGGCGACGATGGCGATTTCCAGGGCGCGGACATGCACGTCGCCGACGACGAACTCGCCGGCGGGCAGGATGCCGTCGGGGAAGCGCAGGATTTCCGCACCGAACAGGCCCTGCGCTGTGCTCGTGAGCATGATGCCGACGCCGATCGTGGCGATCATCGGGATCAGGTGCGGCGCGTTGCGCGCGCGCAGGGGTTTGAGGATCAGCATGTCGACCAGCAGGCCCAGCGTGCCGCTGACCAGCATCGCGCCGAGCATGGCCGCCCACAGCGGCGCCTCGAGGCGGGTGACGAGGGCCAGGGCGGCATAGCTGCCCACCATGAACACCGCC
Organism: Aromatoleum toluvorans; assembly: GCF_012910905.1. GTDB lineage: Bacteria > Pseudomonadota > Gammaproteobacteria > Burkholderiales > Rhodocyclaceae > Aromatoleum > Aromatoleum toluvorans. The sequence goes on along the minus strand of NZ_WTVN01000002.1, from coordinate 8,333 downwards.
CCGTGCGACAGATTGATCACCGCCAGCACGCCGAACACCAGCGTGAAGCCCAGCGCGAACAGCGCGTAGACGCTGCCGAGCGTCAGCGCGTTGAGAAGTTGTTGTTCAAGCATCGGAAGATTCCGTCCGTGGAGCGAAACGTCGCGCCAAAAGCAAAGCGGGGCAGATTCTCATCGGCCCCGCATGCCTGGCGTATGCCGGCTTACTTGGCGTCGTGCAGCGCGAACTTGCCGCCCTGGACCACGTAGATGAACGGCTTCTGGTCGGCATCCCAGCCGCCGGGCTTGCCGTCCTTGGTCTTCGCCGGACGGAACTTGAAGGGGCCGGTGACGCCGTTGATCGCCACCTTGGGCAGCGCGTTCTTCAGCGCCTCGCGATCGGCGTTCAGGTCGCCGGAGAGCTTGACGTCCTTCAGCGCCGCCGCGGCGATGTACAGCGCGTCATAGGCCTGGGCGGCGAACTGGTTGGGCTCGGCGTTGTACTTCTTCTGGTACTCGGCGACGAAGGCCTTGTTGACCGGCGCCGGATTGGTATTGGCCCACGGGCTGCCGACGAAGGTGCCGTCACCGGCCAGCTTGGAGATCTCGAACAGCTTCGGCGAGTTGAAGCCGTTGCCGCCGATGAAGGGCGCCTTGATGCCGAGGCCGCGCGCCTGCAGGATGATGTTGGCGGCTTCCTCGGCGAGGCAGGAGCAGATCACCGCGTCCGGCGCCGAGGCCTTGATCTTCGTGAGCTGGGCCTTGAAATCCACGTCACCCTTGACGTAGGTCTCGGTCGTGGTGACCGGCAGCTTCTGCTCTTCCAGCACCTTCTTGAAGACGTCGTAGCCGCTCTTGGTGAAGGCATCGTCGTTGCCGTAGATCACGGCGACTTTTTGCAGCTTGTACTGCTTGGTCGCGGCAGCGACGGTGACCGGCAGCACGTCGGACTCCATCACCGAGTTGCGGAAGACGTAGGGGCCGATATCGGTGATGCCGTTCGCGGTATTCGAGGTGCCGAAGACGACGACCTTCGCGGCGTTGGCGACCGGGCCGGCGGCGAACATCGAGTTGGACAGCGTGGGGCCGAAGATCATCAGCACCTTGTCCTGGAAGATCAGCTTCTTGAAGACGTTGATGCCTTCTTCCTTCTTGCCCTGTTCGTCCTCGATGACGAGCTGGATCTTGTTGCCATTGATGCCGCCCTTGGCGTTGATTTCGTCCGCGGCCAGCTGAAAGCCGTTGCGGATGGTGACGCCATACTGGGCCGCCCCGCCGGTCAGCGCTTCGGCGACACCGATCTTGATGTCGGCGGCGTGAACGAGGCCGGCACAGGCGAGGGCGCCACAAACGACGAGGGTCTTGGACATCAGTTGCATAAGTCCTCCAGCGAATTGGTTTGGATTAAGGGAACTTGCTGCCAGCCGCTCATTGAACCGTACCCTTTCCTACAAGGCAAACACGTTGACAGGCTCCATCCAGCGCCCGGATGCATCCGCCGCGCCGCGCCGGAATTCGCAAGGCGTGGATTTAGCGCAAGAAATGGACATTTTGTGTGTTGTCGGGCAGGGCGAATCCGCCGTCCTGATCGGGTTCCGCGACCGGCGTCGCGCCCTGCCATCGTCCCGAACGCGCGAGTTCCCGGCACAAGGGGCCGGTGAGCGAGGCCACCGCCTCCGCTGCCGCCGACAAGGGCAGGTGGCGCGACGCGCACAGCACGACGCGCCGGCCCAGTGTCGGCCGTGCCACCTCGCAGCCGTGCAGCAGGCCGGCGTCCAGCTCGTGGCGCAGCGGCATCGGAGGCAGCAGCGTGTGGCCGAGGCCGGCCAGCAGGCTGGTGCGCAGGATGCTGATCGAACTGATGTCGGCCACCACGTTGGGAGGCGGCAAGCCATGCTCGCGCGCGGCCTGCTCGATGATGGGGCGCACGCCGTGCGGCGGCGCGGGCAGGATCAGCGGCAGCGCCAGCGCAGCGGCGAGGGTGACCGATTTCCGGCGCGGCCGCTCCGGCGCCTGCGCGGGCGAAATCAGCATCAGGCGCTCGTCGAGCAAGGGCTGCCGCGTGAACTCGCCGATCAGGCCGTCGTCGAACAGTACCGCGAGGTGAAGCTGGCCGCTGCGCAACTGCAGCATCAGGTTGCCGGTGAGCTCCTCGGTCAGCTCCAGCTCGACTTTCGGCAGTTGTTCGCGCACCGCCTGCAGCAGCGGCAGCGCGAGCGCGGCGGAGACGCTGTGCGGAATGCCGAACACCACCTTGCCCGTCGGCTCGCCGCGCGCCGTCTGCACCGCGACGCGCGCATCCTCCACCTGCCGCAGGATCGCCGCCGCATGGGCGAGAAAGATGCGCCCCGCCTCGGTCGGCTCCACGCCGCGCCGCGAGCGGTGGAACAGCGGCGTCCCCAGCTCCTCCTCGAGCTGCGCGAGCTGGTGGCTCAGCGCCGACTGCGCGACGAACACCTGCTCGGCGGCTTTCGACAGGCTGCCGGAGCGGGCGATCGCGATGACGTAACGCAGCTGGCGCAATTCCATGCCGAGGATTGTAGAGGTATCTGGAAAATAGATCGAACAATCGCGATTCTGTATTTTTCAGATCGCGCCGATGCGGGTCTAATGGACCCATCCGCAGCCGATGCATCCCCCCGCCGCCACAAGCGACGGGCCCCGGCGACACCTCGCCAGGATGCCTCGGCCCGGCCTTCCCACCGGAACGGCCGAGCGCCGGACGCTGCGCCCACCGGCGTGCGATGATCCTTCCGGGCCAACCCGCATTGCGCGGCGTTGGCCCGCGTCGTGTTCGCCCGAGTGCTTGCGCGAGTTGCACGATCCCCGCCGCGATCGGCGCACAATGATCCTTCCACGGGCGCCCGCGTGGTCAGCGCATTGCCTGCGCCGCGGGTGTGAAGGTGCGCATCACTCGCCAGCGTACGGTCGGAAGATATCGCCCGACACAGTGGTGCGGACATAGCAGCCGGGGTAACGTCCGGCCGCCCGTGACCCCTTGCCGGGCGTCGGCGCGCGGTCGCGTCAGCGCGGGCGGAGCATCCAGACGCTTTCGGTGGCCGGGCACTTGCCTTTCAGGCCGCCCGGCACGTCGATCTGCACGAGCCGGGTCAGGTGGTAGGCAGCCTCGTAGTGCTGCCGTACCTCGTCGCCTTCGACCGCGAAGGGCGGCCCGGCGTGCCGGTCCTGCTCGTATTCGAAGCAGATGAGCAGCTGGGGCGCGCCGTGCGTGATGGCGACGAGGTGGGCGGTGTAGCGCGGCCGCACGCCGGGCGGCAGGGCGACGAGTGCGGCACGGTCGTAGACCGCGTCGACCGGGCCGAGTATTTCCGCGGTGAGGCTGAAAATGTCGCCCACGTAGATGTCGAGATTCTCGGCCGCGTAGTGATCGAGCGGGCCGACGCGCGATACCGTCGGTTCCACGCCGAGCTCGGCAAAGAGCTGCTGGATGGCGAGCGCGCTCAGTTCCGCGCCGACGACGCGATAGCCTTGGGCGAGCAGCCAGTGGATGTCCAGCGTCTTGCCGCAGAGCGGCAGGAAGATGCGGCTGCCCGGTGCGAGCGCGAGCGCATCGAAGTGTTCGAGGAGCAGCGGGTTGGTTTCACTGCCGTGGAAACCGATCTCGTTGCGTTCCCATTTCGCGTGCCAGAAGTTGGCGTCCATGAGCGAAGCCCCTGCGGTGATGGTGCTGTGGACCCTCTAGTCTAGTGGAGCGGCGGGCCCGGACGATACGGAATCTGCCGGCGCATCAGCGCACCAGCTCCGCGGTCAGCGTGCGGATCATGCGCTCCGCCTGGCCGAAGTAGCTGCGGCCGAAGAGGTTGAGATGGTTGAGAATGTGGTACAGGTTGTAGAGCGTCTTGCGCAGCTCGTAGCCTTCGGCGGGCGCCCAGGCGCTGCGGTAGGTGGCGTAGAAGGACGACGGGAAGCCGCCGAAGAGTTCGCTCATCGCGAGGTCGGCGTCGCGGTCGCCGCGGTAGACGGCGGGGTCGAAGATGACGGGGGTGCCGTCGGCGGCGATGGCCGCGTTGCCGTTCCACAGGTCGCCGTGCAGCAGGCTCGCACGCGGACGGTAGTCGAGGAAGACGGCGGGGATGCGTTCGAGGAGCTTGTCGGCGTCGCGGCCGACGGCGCCCGCGTAGCCCTTCGCGCGCGCCAGCTGCAGCTGCGGCAGCAGGCGGCAGTCGACGAAGAACCGCGCCCAGCCGTCGTGTGGCGTGTTGAGCTGGGGCGTCGCGCCGACGTAGTTGTCGCGCGTCCAGCCGAACTGTTCGCCGGTGTCGCGGTGCAGCGCGACGAGCGCTTCGGCGAAGCGCCGGCCGTCGTCGGCGCTGGCGAGCGGGCGCAGCTCCAGGTGTTCGAGCAGCAGGAAGGCTTCGGTGTCGGTGGCGCCGCAGGCGAGCGGGCGCGGCACGCGGAAGGCGTCGCAGGCCGCCAGCGCGGCGAGGCCGTCGGCTTCGGCCTCGAACATCGGCCGCGTCGCGGCGTGGTTGAGCTTGAGGAAGTACCGCCGGCCGCCGGCTTCGACTTCCCGCGTGCGATGGATGCAGCCGCCGCCGACCGGCCGCAGCCGGGCAGCCGCGAAATCGATGCCGCTCGCGGCCTTGAGGGCGCGGGCGAGGTCGGCGCCGAGGTTTTCAGGGTGTTCCACCGCTTGGCTCTCCGTTCGTGGATGTGTGAGTCTACGACTTCAACGGCGGCGCGGCACGGCGAGAAGCAATTTGCACGTCTCCGCGCGATCCTCGCCGGATGAAAGATCGGGCACGGGAACGCACTTCAGGAGAGCAAATGGAAATTCGCGATGCGCGCGCGGACGATGCGGAAGGCATCATGGCGATCTACAACGACGCGGTCGCCAACACCACGGCGATCTGGAACGAGACGCTGGTCGACGCGGCGAACCGGCGCAAGTGGATCGCCGACCGCCAGGCCCTCGGTTACCCGGTGCTGGTCGCGGCGGGCGCCGACGGCGCGGTGCTGGGCTACGCGAGCTTCGGCGACTGGCGTGCGTTCGACGGCTATCGCCATACCGTCGAGCATTCGGTGTACGTGCACCAGGATGGCCGCGGCGCGGGCATCGGCAAGGCGCTGATGCTTGCCCTGATCGAGCGCGCTCGCGCGCTCGGCAAGCACGTGATGGTCGCGGGCATCGAGGCCGGCAACGAGACCTCGATCGCGTTGCACCTGAAGCTGGGCTTCGCGCGCACCGGCCTGATGCCCGAGGTCGGGACGAAGTTCGGCCGCTGGCTGGATCTCGCCTTCCTGCAGTTGAAGCTCGACGACGAGCGGCCCCGGTAAGGTCCGTCGCGCGGGTCGCTACGTCTTTGCCGCGGCCTCGTGCGCGGCAATGCTGGCGACGAGCTTCTTGTCGACGGTGGTCGTATGCAGCGCGAACCAGTTGAACATGAAGTGCGCCAGCTCCTCGAGCGGGGCGCTGTCGGTGTAGTACGAGTGGGCTTCGTCTTCCAGCCGACGCAGCAGCCACGCGTGCTCTTCGCGGTGCTCGGCGTAGTCGGGGTAGCCGATGTCGAGCATGATGTTCTCTTCGCTGACGAAGTGGAACTCGGCGTACTTGCGCACTTCGAGGAGCAGGCGCATCGCCTTTTCCTTGGGGCAGTCGCGCTCGGCTTCGAGGGATACCGCACGGATGAGATCGACGAAGGCCCGGTGCTCGGCGTCGATGCGCGGGTGCCCGATCTCGAATTTGCTGTCCCACTTGATGTCGATCACGTTCGCCTCCGTCCGGCGCGTCAGGGCGCCGGGCGCTTTCCGCCCGGTACCCCCCGGTACCGGGACGTTCGGAAAGCGCTCATCGTACATATCCTAGTCGAATACGCGCGGGACGGCAGCTATCGTGCGCTGCGGGTCGCCAGGGCCGGGTCGGGCATCGCCGGTTCGGCGGCGGGCGCGTGCCGGCGCAGGCCCGGGATATGGCGCTGCACGAGCGCCAGCGCGAGGAGCGTGAATACCATCGAGAAGCCGAGCAGCGACAGGTAGCTCGACGCGCCGCCCGAGGTGATCACCGCGGCGCCCGCGAAGGAGCTCAGGATCGCGCCGAGGCGCCCGAAGGACAGCGCCGAGGCGGTGCCGGTCGCGCGCACCAGGGTCGGATAGACGTAGGCGCACAGCGCATACATCGTCGCCTGCACCGCGATCACGAACATGCCGTGCAGCCCGAGGCCGATCATCAGCCAGGTCGTGTTCGCCGAGAAATCGACGCCCTGCAGCATGAAGGCGCTGGCCGCCGCGCCGATGCTGGCGAGGATCAGCGGCCAGCGCGAGCCGTAGCGCGTGATCGCCAGTGCGCAGCCGAGCGAACCGATCACGCCGCCGAGGTTGTAGGCGGTGAGGCCGGAGCCGGCCAGCGTCGCGGGCAGGCCTTCGGCCGCCAGCATCGTCGGCAGCCAGCTGAAGGCGGTGTAGGTGGCGAGCATCACGAGGAAGAAGCCGGCCCAGATCGCCAGCGTGTCGCGTGCCCGGCCGGCCTGGAACAGCGCCGCGAAGCCCGCGCCGTGCCCGGCGCCGGCTTCGACGGCATCGACGAACACGGTGCCGGGTGCGGCAGGGCGTGCCATGCGCGCCAGGAGCCGGCACAGTTCCGGCCAGCGGGCGGTCTTGCGGGCGAGGTAGCGGGCGGATTCGGGCAGCAGCGCGAGCAGCACGAGGCTGTAGGCGACGGGGACCGCGCCGCCGATCCAGAACAGGCCGCGCCAGCCGAGTACGGGCAGGATCGCGCCGGCGAAGAGACCTGCGAGCATGCCGCCGAGCGGGTAGCACACGATGGTCGCGGTGACGGCGAGCGTGCGTCGGCGGGCCGGCGTGAACTCCGCGGTCATCGTCGAGGCGGTCGGCAGCGCGCCGCCGATGCCCAGCCCGGCGAGGAAGCGCAGCACGGCGATCGTCGTCACATCCGGCGCGAAACCGATCGCGATCGTCGCGGCGCCGAACAGGAACACGCTCGCGGCCAGCACCAGCCGCCGGCCGATGCGGTCCGCGACGATGCCGGCGCAGGCGCTGCCGACCGCCATGCCGACGAGCCCCGCGGCCACGGCGGGTGCGAACGCGGCCTTCGTGATGCCCCATTCCTTGATCAGCATCGGGATCGCGAAGCCGATCAGCTGTCCGTCGAAGCCATCCATCACGATCGCCAGCGCGGCGAGCGTCACGACGAGCTTCTGCATCGACGTGAAGGGTCCGTAGTCGAGAATGCCGCCGATATCGACGGCGGACGAGGAATGGGAATGCTGCTGCATCGGCATGTCTCCTGAGAATTGCCGGCTCGCTCCGGGACGGGCGACCTCTTTGCAGAAAACGATACTGGTTTGATTGATTGACGGCAAGCAATTTGTATCACAACAGTCACGACGGGTGCGGGCGGCGCCGTCACGCCGGCGGGAATTCCTTGCCGAAGCTGTGGTCTTTTCAGGAGATTCGTGCGTTAAGGAAATGTCAGCCCGTCGAGGGGAGGCCATCATGAAGTGGCTCAAACTTGCGCTTGTCGCGCTTCTGGTGCTGGGATCCGCGTTGCCGGACATGGCTGCGGCCGACCGCGGACGGTTCCGCGGGCACAGTCGTTCGAGCATCGGCCTCTTCATCGGCGTCCCGCTGCACTGGGGGTGGCCGGGGCCGTATTACTCGCCCTTCTACTCGCCGTATCCCTACTCCTACTATTACCCGCCCTATTACGCGTATCCGCCGGTCGTCACCGTACCGTCATCGCCGCCCGTCTATATCGAGCGTGAGGACGAAGCGGACGCGGACCGCTCCTCGGCGGGCAGCTACTGGTATTACTGCGACCGGCCGGCCGGCTACTACCCCGACGTCAAGGATTGCCCCGGCGGCTGGGAACGCGTGAAGCCGCGGTCGTCGCGCTGAGGGAGGATCCGAACATGAGCACCTGTTTCCGTTTCGTGCCGCTCGCGCTTGCGCTACTGACGGCCGGCTGTGTGTCGATGCCGTCGGGGCCGAGCGTGCTCGTGCTGCCCGGTACCCGTGCGAGCTTCAATGAGTTCCGCGCCGACGACGCCGCCTGTCGCCAGTACGCGCGCGATTACCTCGGCGGACGCTCCGCCGAGCAGGCGGCGGCCGACGCCGGCGTGCGCAGCGCGGTGGTCGGCACGGCGATCGGCGCGGCCGTCGGTGCCGCCGTCGATGGCGGCCGCGGCGCCGGAGTGGGGGCCGGCACCGGGCTGCTGATCGGCAGTGCGGCGGGCAGCGGCGCGGCCGAAGTGTCCGGCTACGAGGCCCAGCAGCGTTATGACCACGCCTACGTGCAGTGCATGTACGCGAGCGGCCATCGCGTGCCGGTGCAGGGCCGCTATTCGCCCGGCCGCCCGGACCGCTATCGCAGTACTC
>NZ_WTVN01000029.1 GCF_012910905.1 Aromatoleum toluvorans | reverse complement strand
CGCAGCTCCCGTCGCGCGGACGCGACGCGAAACCGCCGCACCCGAGGCGCCACCGCCGGCCGCGGAAACCGCACGGACCCGTCGCAGCGAATCCGGCGCACGGAAGACGGCCGAGGCCTCACCGGCCTCCCCGCCCGCCGTACCGGCCGCCGCAGCACCGGCCCCGGCGCGGGCGGCCACCGCCCCGGACAACGCAGGCGAGACTTCGCCACCGGCGAACCGCAAACCATCGGACGGGCGCATCCTGAGCATCCACGAGCTGCCCCCGGCGATCCGTGGCAGCCTGCCGCGCCTCAGCATTTCCGGCGTCGCGGCGGCGCCGAATGCCGGCAAGAGCTGGGCCTTGATCAATGACCGGCTGGTGCAGGAAGGCGACGAGGTCGAACCGGGCCTCACGCTGACAAGCGCGGCGAAGGATGGGGTCGTACTCGACTACAAGGGCTACCGGTTCCGCGCGCAGCAGTAATCGCGCGGATCGGTCACACGCGGGGCTGCTCGATTTGCGCCCCGCTCCCCTCATCGGGGATCACCGCATCGCCTGCTTCGCCATCCTGAACGGACCGGCTAGCCGCGCTCCCAGTAGCCCGGCGTGGTGTAGATGCCCTTCAGGTACTCGATGAAGTGCCGCACCTTGGCCGGCAGGTAGCGCTGCTGCGGATACACGGCCTGGATGTCGTACGTGGGCGCCGCGAACTCGTCCAGCACCGTGACGAGCTCACCGCGCTTGAGCTCGGCCTGGATCTCCCACGTCGAACGCCAGCCGATGCCCAACCCCTGCTTGACCCAGCTGTAGAGCAGCTCGCCGTCATTGCAGTCGAGGTCGCCATCGACGCGCACCGCGACGAGCTTGCCGTCGCGCACGAAGCTCCAGCCGCGCTGTTGCCCCCCCTGCAGATTGAAGGCGAGGCAGTTGTGACGGCTCAGATCCTCCAGAACGCGCGGCTCGCCGTGGCGCGCGAAATACCCGGGCGTGCCACACACGACGCGGCGATTCGGAAAGAGCCGCACGGCGACGTAGTTGGGGTCCGTGACCTCGCCGATGCGGATTCCCATGTCGTACCCCTCTCGCACCAGATCGACGACGCTGTCCGTCAGGTTGAACGAGAGCTTGAGCTCCGGGTAGCGCGCCTTGAACGCGGGCGCGTGCGCGGCGACATGGCGGCGGCCGAACGCAGCCGGCGCCGAGACGACGAGGTGGCCGCGCACGGTGTCGCGGCCGGCACTGACGCTGGTCTCCGCCTCGTCGAACTCATGAATGAGGTGGCGGCACTGCTCCAGGAACTGCTCGCCGAGCTCCGTCAGCGTGAGGCCGCGCGTCGAGCGGTGCATCAGGCGCACGCCAAGACGTTGCTCCAGTCCATCGAGGCGCCGCCCCATCACGACCGGCGTGACGCCTTCGACCAACGCGGCAGCGGCGAAGCTGCCCTTTTCGGCGACGAGGACGAAGCTGCGGATTTCGGTGTAGCGGTCCATTCGGGAATCCGGCGAGGATCAGGCGAAGGCGCAGTTTAGCGCGCGCCGGCGCCGTGGCCGCAGGTATCACCTGGCAATGCCGTTCGCCGTCATCCGGACGTCCGCAGGCGGACGATGGGCCGGTGCGGCTTGCGGCGCGCGACCTCCTCGAAGCCCGCGGCGTCGTACATGGATTTGGCGCCGAACCACATCGCCTCGTCGCTGGAGCGTCCCGCCTTATCCACCGGGTAGGCTTCCAGCAGGCATGCGCCGCGTTGCCGCGCGTAGGCGATCGCCCCCTCAAGCAGGGCGCGCGCGACGCCCTGCCCACGGTATTGCGAGGGCACGACGAAGCAGACGATGGACCACACCGGCTGATCGTCGACCGCCTTCATCACCGGCGAACGCCGCAGCTTGGCGAAATCCGCGCGCGGACCGAGCGACACCCAGCCGACCGGGGTCCCGTCGAGATAGCCGATCAGGCCGGGCGGCGGCCCCTCGTCCACCAACGCCCTGAGCCCGGCCTGCCACACCCGGGCGCGCGTCTTGCCGTCGAGCTCGGCGCCACGTTCGCCGCTCAGCCGGTAGTACATGCACCAGCACCCGCGGGCGACGGAGCAGCCCCTGGCGTTGAACACCGCCTCGAGATCGGGCCAGCGTGCCGGCGTGAGGGGTTCGACGGTCAGCTTCATGAGGGCTGCCCGGCAACGGACGGCCGGGAACGAAGACCCCGGACCGTGTCGGGACCCGGATGGCCGCCCTCACCAATCCGCTGCGCACGGTGACCACGGCATGACCACCGGTCGCGCATCATGATGGGGCCTCCGGGCAAGTGGGATCAGCCGCCGCCAGGCGGCGTCCGGCTGAACGACACGCTGTACGCCGTGTTCATTCTTAATAGCATTCCTTGAAGTAAATCCACAAACCGCCCAATGGTCCCGGTAAACAACCGCTTCCAGACGTGCGAAAGACGTTGCTCGATGAGCTTATGCACGAACAACGCAATGGCGACGACCATGGAGACGGTTAATGCATAAATCGCGATTTTGTTTTCTTCCGTCGCGAACCGACTGATGAACATATACCCGAAATGCGCGTGAATCAGATAGATGGGATACGTAAGCGCCCCGAACGTCCTGGACAGGGGCAGCTTTAGCGACTCGCCTTTCTTCGTGTTTTGAAAAGCAAACAGAGCAAAGAAAAGCGTGATGACGGAAGCAATCACTACGGGAGAGAACTCAATCCCCTTGGCTTGCGTTAAATGCGCGGCACCGCCGGCGGAAAACTTGACGCACAGCCCATACACAACCGCCAAACCGAAAACCGCGCCCCAACGAAACTGCTGCTTCAGAACCGCAAAAAGCGCCCCTGCGGAGAAGTAGCAGTAATACCCTCCCAGGTAAGGCAGCGCATTCATTCCCAGCGCCAGCGAGGCGAGCAGCAACACTGGCCAGAACATGAATAGGGTGCGCAGGTGTTTCTGAAGCCCGAACAGCAGCAACAAGAGAACGGCTCCGTAGAACGTCACTTCAAAGAGCAACGTCCAGTACACACCATCGACGTGCGGAACCCCGAAAAAGGATTGCAGCATCGACAAGTTGGCAAGCACTTGGCGCGGGCCAACCGACATCAAGTCTCCGCCCCACTGCAAGGCAAAGAATGAGGTAAACAGCACTGCGAACCAATAAGCGGGGTACAGCCTGACGGCCCGGCCGACAGCGAACCTGGAAGCCGCCCCGGATCTTGCCGAAAAGAATATTACGTAACCACTGATCATGAAGAAGAGCTCAACCCCCAAGTAGCCGTACTTGCTCAGCTCGATCACTGCTGCGATATGGCTAATGGATGTAATCTTGCCGTTGGCGATGCCATTGAACGTGTAGTGAAACAGAACGACAATGATCGCGGCAAAGAACCTTCCATAATCAAGCAGTTCCAGTCTCTTCATGCCGGGTGCCCTACAGAGTTCAAGCATGCGCCCAACCACCGCATGGCGGCCGCGCACCACTCCATGAGGCTTTATATTATTTAACTCGAACTCGTGGCAGAAGCCGCCTTGCCAATTTTTACAACTGGCTACCCTGCGACCACTTCTCTCATGTAGAGAGATATTTGCCAGCGTGAAACGTCTTCGAAACGGCGGCGGTCAGGGGGTGCTAACGTGCAGGACCGCAGGGTCAGGTTGAATGCCTCAGCTCCCAGAGCAGCGCTTTGCCTTCCGGCCATTCGCCGAGTTGCGATTCGGCATTAATGTGCCCGGCCTCCGGTATGACGACAAGGCGACTGCCCCACGACGTTGCAAAATATTCAGCACGCGGGAGCGCCACTCGCGGATCATTGGTGCTTGCAACGACTGTACTTGGAAATGGGAAGCGTACCAACGGAACCGGGCTGAACCCGCGTACCTCGGGCGGAGTGTGTTCTGGCGATTCCACGTCCGACGGGGAGACCAATAACGCGGCTTTGACGCCTTTCCCGTGTTCGTTAACCCAGTGCGCAACCAGGCTGCACGCAAGGCTGTGAGCCACCAGGATCGGAGCAACTTCGCAGGCGGCAATGTGTTCCTGCAATGTTGCAACCCACTCCTTCAGGTCCGGGTGATCCCAGTCCCGCTGAACTACCCGATGCAGCGATGAATCGGACGCTTCCCAAATGCTCTGCCAGTGAGCCGGGCCTGACCCTCCAAGGCCGGGGAGAATGAAAACGGGTGTAGTCATCATGGGCGAGGGGCGACCGGGGGAGTCCCTTGGGGCAGGGTTAGGTTTTCGGTGGCTGCGAAGGTGCATAGTCTTTCCCTGCTTGTTTCTCAAAGTCGCGCGAAAACTGTTGAATTTCGGAAAACAGCGAGTCGTCGCCAAACGCCTTTGCTGCCATAGCAAAGGCTACGATGCTTCGATAGAAATAGTTCCAGAGGTCTTCGCGGTGTTCTGCGCGGCGCTCGGTTCCCGCCATGCCGCTGACGTGAAAACGGGGTGGATACCCGCCGTACATATCCATTATGTGGGGTGACGCAGCGTGAACATAGCCGGAGTAGGCTTTGCTGACTGTTCGCGTGAGTTCTGCTCCGGTACTAGGGTCTGCGGCCCCCTCGGCTCGTGCGATATATGCACGAATCTTTTGCCTGGAAATCATCGGTCGCTTTTGAGTGGAAGCCAAAGCTGTATCTGCGTCGAATTCTTCTTCGTAGAACGCTTCAAGATACCCTTGATGAAGGGGCGTGTGATCGTTGTAAATAACGCCCAGCGCAAGGAATGAAATATCTTCGTGAAGCTCGTCGAGAATACGTTGAAGTGCCCCTTGCTCTTGAAGGTAACCGTGTTCCATGAGGAGCCGCGCGGACTTGAGCCCGGTAACGACCCGCGCCAACTTCTGCACCAACGCTTGGTGGACGGACTTCTCGACGTAACGAAAGACGAATGAATCCTTGTAGGGAACGGCTTGGGGCGGAGGAACACGTTGCGCAAGGCCGTGCACAGTGCGTTCCATATTTGCGAGCGCAAAGTCGTAGAGGCGTTCCATGGTTCAGGGGAGACCTAAACGTCGGCCTTCAGCGGACGAGACCGGTGGAATGACTACAAAGGGACTTCCCACTTCCGCCGGCGGCCTTTGCCGCCCGGCATCGAAGTGCCAAGATTGAATTGCTGAAGCTCAATCTGAAGAGGCGAAAGGGGAAGTCCAAATGAATACTACGACGGTCGGCGTGGATCTGGCAAAGAACGTGTTCGTGGCCTGCGTGGCCGACGGCGCGGGGCGGGTGATCGAGACGCGGGAGTTCAACCGGGCGGGGTTTGTGGCGTGGCTGTCGACGCTGCCGCAGGGCACGCTCGTCGGGATGGAAGCGTGCGGCGGCGCGCATTGCTGGGGCCGTACGATGCACGCGCTGAGGCTCGAGCCGCGGCTGATGGCGGCCGAGTTCGTGCGCCCGTACCGCAAGCGCCAGGCGGTCAAGAACGATCGCGCCGATGCCGCGGCGATCGTCGCGGCGCTGCTCGCGCCGGGGATGCGCTTCATTCCGGTCAAGACCGAGGCGCAGCAGCAGCGGCTCGCGTGGCACAGCCTGCGGCTGGGCTGGATCGAGGAGCGCACCGCGCTCTTGAACCGCATCCGGGGGTTGCTCGCCGAATTCGGCATGGTGGTCGACACCGGCGCGGCGCGGCTGCGGCGCAAGCTTGCCGAGCACGAATTCGACACCGCACAGCCCGCGCCGATCCGGCACCTGATCCAGTCCGTGCGCGACCAGCTCGACGCCCTGGATGCGCGCATTGCCGAGTGCGACCGGCAGATCGCCGCCCAGCAGGCCGAGGACGCCGCCGCCCGGCGGGCGCGTGACCTGCCCGGGGTCGGGATGCTCACCGCCGATGCGGTGGTCGCCAGCGTCGGCGACGCCACGATGTTCCACAACGGTCGCCAGTTCGCGGCCTGGCTCGGCCTCACGCCGAGCCAGTATTCCAGCGGCGGCAAACCCAAGCTCTGGCGCATCACCCGGCGCGGTGACGACTACCTGCGCACGCTGCTCGTGCAGGGCGCCCGCAGCGTACTCGCGGCCACCTTGCGCAAGCACCGAACCGCCCCCGAGGCGCTCACGTGACTGCAGCAGTGAATCGTGACGCTCAACGGACGTGTCGGTTACCACAAGACGCTGGTCGCGATCGCCAACAAGCATGCCCGCCAGTTGCGGGCGGTGCTTGCCAAGGGCGAAGCCTACAACCCCGAAGCGTGGCACCGGGGGCGCGAGCCGACCGGGCAGGCGGCGCACTGAACCGCCGCGGTTTCCACACGGAGTTTCCATGACTGCGCGCACGCGATAGACAAACAGGTCAGACCGACCGGCTGAGAGCCTGGCTAACCCAATGGCCGACCACGCAGGGTGTCGCGGCTGATCCCCGCGCCCCGGTCGCGCCGACGATTGATAGAGGCCAGCCGGTGCGGTTAATCGCAGGGCCCCGGCGCTGACGCGCCGAACAAGGCCGATTGGGGAAAGGCAGTCTGTTCTGTCCTTGTCCATCGCAACGTCGGCAGTCCAAACCCGGTCACGCCTTGGCGTGGTCGGCAGGAGATAAAGATGCGCCCATGATCAACGGGCAGTTCGGCCTGCGGCCGGTCTGCAAGGAAAGGGTTGACGGGAAGTCCCTTGGGGCCAGGTTAGGCGTTAATCCTTACGGACGCGCTGAATTAGTGTGAAGAATACAGCGTTTCGAAACCATGAGCTAAAAAAGAACGCATATGTAAAACATATAAAATCAATAATAATCAATGCGACTTTATGTCCTTCGATGCCCGTCGATTTATCAATTAATAAAAGGCATGAAGCGATGGCAGCGCCGTACACGGTATACAGACTTCCCATGGATTTATCGCTGCGTATTACCTCTGCGACCATTCCGGCCGTTTGCTCCTTCTTCCGAATCGCAAAGTCGCGATATGCCAATAGAATTGTAAATAGCACGATTACGGTTTGAACAACGAACATCATGATCGGATCGGTACTAGTCATGTTGTATGCCTAACGTGCGGTAACGGGCGCCGTAACCCGAAGAGCGGAGGGCACCTGCAAGCGCAACCTGCAGGCGGTCCGGTTGACTGAGAGGGTGAGGGGGCTGGGATCGTCGATACAATTGACGCATCGCCCGACTGTTGGGCGACATGAATGAAAGCGTGGCGTTCCCCCTCAATAAAGCTTTTCTCGACAATGGGCTGTCGCGTCGTTCGCCACGCTGATCATTCTTTGCGTCAGTCCCGAAGTCGGGGAGTATTGCGTGATGTCACTTGGGGAGACACGGTCGACAACTTGGCCCGCATAGCAAGTACACCATGCATGCCGCTCAGCGTGTGGCGCTTGAGGCGCAGACTTTGTCGCGGACGAAAGACACGTCTTATAGGTCTGCTCATAAACGGACCTGCGCTGTGCGCCATCGAGACCAGCGATGGCTGACGAGTGGAATACCAGGATAGCTAAGGGCCATAGCAGCAATGCCCTACGATGGGCCACCGTCATCATGATTTTCATTGTTTTGACCTCAATACGTGCATATGCGTAAGTAATAAACTTCCAATAGACTACTTGCTTTTCACAAGCAGCAGAATTCCACCAACGACTACAAGGACGACCACGGTTATGATTTTTGATTTTGTCGGAACGCCCGAATAATCCTTTCCGCCTATCGGATCTATCTTGGTGAGTATTGTCCATCCAACGATAGCTATCAGAATTATTCCGACAACTCGTAGCCAGTAGTCCATCAATACCTCCTTATCGAGTATAGCGGACGGCGACTATCGCCCCCCAACGTGACGCTTCAGGGGGCGACGAAATGCGCAGCATTTTGACGACGCTTTCATGGTGTTGTTAGATTGCTGTTCCTGTGCCAATGACTGCCGAAACAAAGAGGTAAAGTTGCTCCGCAAGGTCATTTTCATCAGTCCAAACAATATGGTTGTACTGCCTTGTATCAAAATGCACGTTCTGCAGATCGTTTGCCCTCACGCACCAAAAAACCGGAATGCCAAGGCCAAGCGCGTAGCCTGCCTCAAAGTAGACACCCGGCCGCTGCTGGGTGACGTCGGCCACCAAGAACTTTGAGTTCTTTATTTCGGTAACGATCTTGGTGTCGATTCGATCGATGTGGGGTTCCGCATCTACGCGGTAGGGACGGAACTTCGCCTTGGTTAGCGCTGGTCTGATGGCGTTTTCCCAAGCGGACTTCAGCTCCGGCGAGAAGGACATGGCGACGAACGCTTGATCGCTGATGACGGAAGGACGGGAATGCTGATCCAGAAAATCCCACCCGTTTGCGGTAATCTCGACCTTGAATACAAATGAGTCAGTCAGATCCGACGGGCCATCCGTGCGACGTACAAGCCCTCGATCTATAAGACTTCTCAGCAAATATAGGAATTCCTCTTCTCCCGCCGCCCACGCCAACGGAAAATCAAAATTGGGATGGATATCTATTGCTTGGCCGGGGAATGCGGTTCGCCTTTCAAAAACTCGCAGGAGAATCAGTTGTTTTTCGGCGACCTTGTAGTCGGGAAGTATCTTGGCTACCTCTTCCAAAGTGTTTGAGTTGACTTCCGGGATATCTGCCCCGGCTTCGAAGCGTTCCCGTATCCAGGCTGAAAGCCTCGGCTCAAGTTGCCTAGACTTGGCCATCGCTGCGGCGGTCCCGGTTATGGTGAACTTCCCGCACCTCGCGCATTCAAGCGTCGTGCGCTCTCCGTAGTCCCAAACGCGAACATCTTTCGCCGCAAGTTTGCAAATGGGGCATGGTTGCTCTGATACGGTTGGCATTGCGATTACCTCAGCAATCTAACGACAGCCTTCAACCGACGTCAAAATGCGCAGCATTTTGACGTCGGTTGCAAGCACTGGCTGGCATAGAAATTCACAGAATCACCCTCGTCGTGTGGCAAGTGCAAGTACCAGAAAGAGAGTGCCCATAATTCCAAATACGGCTACCAAAGTGAGCTCTCCGAAGAGTGCCCTTAATGAGCTGGTGATTGTCGCAAGAGCCCCGCGAGCCGAGTGCGTCGCCCCTTGGGTCACTTCGTAGGCTGCGCTGATGGCGGCGATATAGGAAATCGCCGAAGCTGCGAATAGTGATCGGAACTCATCACGCTTTGAGGTTTGGTTGTTCATCAGTCGGCTTCTTGAGCGGATGGCGCCAACACTTGTAGTAGACGGAATCGGCCTATCGTGGCGGGAAATGCCCTCCCAGCGCGCCGCGGGCTGCCTTCGGGCGTTTCGGATTCACTCAACTTAGCCGAGCGGTATGCCCCTGTCAAATGCGCACGGCGTGCTGCGCGGAGTCTTGCACAGCCCGTTGATTTCTCATGGAAGGCCTCCCGCGATGCGAACTCCGCGCAGGGTGACGAAGTGCGTCTGTCGGTAGGTGCGACAGGGTGAGCGTTGATGCTCGATCAGTGCTGCGCAGTGCGGGACGTGTGCGAAGGTTTCGACGGCGGTCGCGGAGGGAAGAGACGCGAGGGAAGGCGTCGATGAACTCGACGTCGGGCAGAAGCGGCGTGCATGCGAGGGATCGGCACGCGCCAAAGCGGATGGGGCAACACCCGATTGTGTCCCCCCATGATCGGAGAGACGCAGACGCACGAGCGTCTGCGCCTGCAGCCTCGTCAGGCCGCGTGCGGCGTGTCGGTCGCGAGTTCGGCGCCGCCGGCGCGGTTGAGCGCGCTGATCATCGCCTTTATCGACGCGGTGACGATGTTTTCGTCGATGCCGACACCGAAGCAGTCGCCGGCGGTGCCGGGGCGGGCGACTTCGATCAGCGCGTAGGCGCGGGCGTCGCCGCACTGGGCGCTGCTGCCGAAGGAACGCTCCTCGTAGCTGCGTACCTGCAGGTCGATGCCAACGACGTGCAGTGCGCGCACCGCGGCGTCGATGGGGCCGTTGCCTTCGGCGACGAGGATCTGCGGTTTGCCGCCGACTTCGAGCGTGAGGCGGATGCCCTGGGCGGCGTCGTGCTCGAAGAGGTGGTGCCCGACGTAGCGCACGGACTTGTCGTTGGCGAGGTAGGTGTCCGAGAACAGGCGCCAGATGTCGGCGGCCGTGACTTCACCCTTGTGCGTGTCGGCGTGCTTCTGCACGACGGCGGCGAATTCGACCTGCAGGCGCCGCGGCAGGACGATGCCGTATTCGGTCTCGAGCAGGTAGGCGATCCCGCCCTTCCCGGACTGGCTGTTTACCCGGATCACCGAGTCGTAGCTGCGGCCGACGTCCGCCGGGTCGATCGGGAGGTAGGGCACGTTCCACGGTTGATCGGCCTTGTGAGCCGCGAAGCCCTTCTTGATGGCGTCCTGGTGGGAGCCGGAGAAGGCCGTGAAGACGAGGTCCCCGACGTAGGGGTGGCGCGGGGAGATGGGGAGCTGGGTACAGTGCTCCACGGTTCGGGCGACGGCGTTGATGTCCGAGAAGTCGAGGCCCGGATTGACGCCTTGGGTGTAGAGGTTGAGCGCGAGCGTGACGATGTCGACGTTGCCGGTGCGCTCGCCGTTGCCGAAGAGGCAGCCTTCGACGCGGTCGGCGCCGGCCATGAGGCCGAGCTCGGCGGCGGCGACGGCGGTGCCGCGGTCGTTGTGCGGATGGACGCTGATGAGGACGCTGTCGCGGCGCGCGAGGTTGCGGTGCATCCACTCGATCTGGTCGGCGTGGATGTTCGGCGTGGCGACCTCGACCGTCGCGGGGAGGTTGAGGATGACCTTGTTGTACGGCGTCGCGCCCCAGGCTTCGGTGACGGCGTTGCAGACTTCGCACGCGAAGTCGAGTTCGGTGGCGGTGAAGGTCTCGGGGCTGTACTGGAGGCGGATCTCGGTCTCGGGCTGTTCGGCGGCGAGCTGCTTGATGAGCTTCACGGTCGAGACGGCGAGGTCGACGATCTGCGGCTTGGTCATGCCGAAGACCGTCTCGCGGAAGGTTTCGGAGGTGGCGTTATAGACGTGCACGATCACGCGCTTCGCCCCGCGGACGGCTTCGAGCGTGCGGCGGACGAGTTCCTCGCGCGCCTGCGTCAAGACTTCGATCGTGACGTCATCGGGGATGTGGCCGCCTTCGATGAGCTCGCGCACGAAGTCGAACTCGATCTGCGACGCCGACGGGAAGGCGACTTCGATCTCCTTGAAGCCGATGTCGCACAGCGTGTGGAAGAGCTTCATCTTCTTCGCCGCGTCCATCGGTTCGAAGATCGACTGGTTGCCGTCGCGCAGGTCCGTGCTCATCCAGATCGGGTGCTTGTCGATGACGCGGCCGGGCCACTGGCGGTCCGGGAGGTTTACCGGCGGGAAGGGACGGTACTTGCTGGACGGGTCGGTCAACATGATGGGGTCCGGGGGTGCGAAGAATGGTTGTCGATGGGAAGCATGGTACGCAAAAGGGCTTGGCAGAGGCTTGCGTTCTTGCAGTGCATCAACGATGTTTTTGGCAGATTATTGCGCACATGCTAGATTTACAGACATCCTCGTAAATATTCATCCACTCCTCGGCAATCACATGAAACTCGACCGCTACGACCGCGAGATCCTGCGCGTGCTGCAGCAGGACGGGCGCATCAGCAACCAGGATCTCGCCGACCGCATCGGCCTGTCGCCCTCGCCCTGCCTGCGGCGCGTGCGCGCGCTGGAGGAGTCCGGCCTGATCGCGGGCTACCGCGCGCTGGTGAATGCGAAGGCACTGGGCCTCACGCTGATGGCGCTGATCCAGATCTCGATGGACCGGCACACGCAGGAGCGCTTCAAGGGTTTCGAGAAGGCGGTGCTGGACATCCCCGAAGTGCTCGAATGCCTGCTGATCACCGGCCAGGCGTCCGACTACCAGCTGAAAGTCGTGGTGCGCGACATGGATGCCTACCAGGAATTGCTGCTGAACCGCATCACGCGCATTCCGGGCGTGACGGGCGTGCATTCGAGCTTCGTGCTGCGGCGCGTGGTGGACCGGCAGGCGCTGCCGGTGGCGGGCTGAGGATGGAGGCTTGCGCGAACGGAACCCGTGCGGAAGCAGACTAATAACGCGATCAAGGGTTGAGTGGTGCATGATCGCTCCCTCCCCTTCAAGGGGAGGGCTGGGGTGGGGATGGGTTGGGCAGACGTCGCCGAAACCCATCCCCCTCCTGACCTCCCCCTTGAAGGGGGAGGAACCCTGTGCACGAGGAGATCTCACATAACTGATCGCCGGATTAATCGGAGACCACATGCTCAGGATTGCCATCGTCGATGACCACCAGATCGTCCGCGCGGGTTTTCGCGAGATGCTCGCGGAGGAGCTGGACCTCGAAATCGCCTTCGAGGCCACGTCCGGCGAGGAGGCGCTCGGCGCGCTGCGCGAGACGGGCTGCGACGTCGTGCTGCTCGACCTGGCCCTGCCGGGGCAGAGCGGCGTGGACGTGCTGCGCGCGGTCCGCCAGCGCTTTGCGGACGTGCGCGTGCTGGTGCTGTCGGGCTTTCCCGAGGAGCGCTACGCGGTGGCGCTGCTGCGCAACGGCGCCGACGGTTACCTGTGCAAGGATTGCGACCGCGACGAGCTGATCCGCGCGATCCGTACCGTGGCGGAGGGTCGGCGCTACGTGTCGACGCGCACCGCGGAGCTGCTCGCGGAGGAGCTGGCGGGCGGCGGGACGGCGCCGGCGCACGAGTCGCTGTCGGAGCGCGAGCTGCAGGTGTTCCTGCGTCTCGCGCACGGCGAGTCGGTGTCGGATATCGCGGACGCGCTTGCGCTGAGCGTGAAGACCGTGAGCACCTATCGCTCGCGCCTGCTGGAAAAGCTGGAGGTGGCGAGCAATGCGGAACTCGCGGCATACGCGATCCGGCACGGCCTGCTGGTCGAGTGAGGACGACCCGATCATGGCGCCGCGATCTCGTCCGCCGCTCAGGGTGCTGCTGATCGAGGACTCTCCCCTCCTCGGCAAGCTGCTGGGCGGGATGCTGGAGGAGCTGGAGGGCGTCGCGGTGGTCGCCGTCGCGGCGGACGAGGACGCGGCGCTCGCGGAACTGGAGGCGCAGCGACCGGACCTGGCGATCGTGGATCTCAATCTGGGCGAGGGCAGCGGGCTCGGGGTGCTGCGCGCGTTGCGGGCGAAGCCCGAGCGCTACGGGCGGCCCTCGACGGCGGTGTTCACGAATCACGCCCACACGCACCTGCGCGAGCGCTGCTGCGCGCTGGGGGTGGACCGCTTCTTCGACAAGGCGCTGGAGATGGATGCGCTGCTGGACTACGTGGAGTCGGTGCGGCGTTCTTCCGCCAGGGCGGACTGAGGGGCCTCGCCCGGCCTGATCCACTCGCAGGGCAGGCTCGCACGGATGCGCGTGCCGCGGCCGGGGCCGCTGTCGATGGCGAGTTCGCCGGCGAACATCTGCACGCGGTGACGCATGCCCGCAAGGCCGTGCCGCCCGCGCGCGGCGTCGGCGTCGAAGCCGGCGCCGTCGTCCGCGACCACCAGTTGCACGCGTTCGGGCGTGATCTGCAGCGATAGTTCGACATGCTGCGCGTGCGCATGGCGGCGTACGTTGGTGAGCGCTTCCTGCACGATGCGGAACAGCGCGAGCGAGGTTTCCTCCGGCAGCGGGAGGTCGTCTCCGGGCAGGTCGAGCGCGACCCCGATGCCGGCGTTCTTGGCGAATTCCTCGCCCAGCGTGCGCAGCGCGGCGACGATGCCGAGCTCCTTCAGCAGCGGCGGGCGCAGGTCGTCGATGATGCGGCGCTTGAGAGCGATGCCGCTGTCGAGCGTGTGCAGCAGGCGGTCGAAGCGCTCGCGATGCGGGGCGAGCGCGGCGGGTTCGAGCTTGCGCGCGATCCACGCGACGTCCATGCGCACCGCGGTGAGGAGCGCCCCGAGCTCGTCATGGAGTTCGCGCGCGAGCCGCGCCTTTTCGGCTTCGCGCGTGTTCGTGAGGTGGCTCGCGAGATCGGAGAGTTCGGCCGTGCGTGCGCGCACCTGCCCTTCCAGGCGGGCGTTTTCGCGCGTGAGCAGCGTGGCGATCTGTTCGCGCAGCCGCATCTGCGCGCGCAAGGTGAGGAACAGGATCACCAGCAGCGCGAGCGCGCCGCCCGCGAGCGTCGCGACCACCCAGCGCGTGCGGTCGACGTGGGCGATCGACTCGTCGAACGATCGCTGGCCCTGTGCGCGCGTGCGGCGCTTGATCTCGCCCAGCGTCTTGCGGATGTCGTCCATGTAGCGGCGGCCGTCCGCGGAGGCGGACCGGTCCGCGAGCTGGCCGCGCTCGACCTCGTCCGAGAGGATGCGCATGCGCAGCGTAATGAGCCCGGTGATGTGGGAGAGGATCTGTTCGTTCTCCGGCCCCTTGCCGAGGTCGAGGTGGATGTCGTCGAGCGTGTAGTTGAGCGTGGCGAGGCTGTTGAGGTAGGGCTCGAGGTAGGCGCGGTTGCGCGTGAGCAGGTAGCCGCGTACGCCGTTTTCGGCTTCGACGAGCTGGATCATCAGGCTGTCGACGCGCCCCGTGCGCTCGGCATGCAGTTGCAGCTTGCCGAGCGCCTCGAGGCTGGTGCCCGCCTGCCAGAAGCTCGACGCGAAAAGCGACAGCACCAGCACGCAGCCCAGCGCCAGCAGGCCCTGGCGCCCGATGCGGGCGGTGCGCTCGGCGCGGGCGTAGGCGCGAATCGGCGTCATCAGGCTCATGGCGAATCTCCACGACGGGCTGTTTGCGAGTCTCGACGCCTGCAGGAATCGTCCTACACGCGATTCCGCATCGTCCGACAGACCCTCCCCTGCACGATCCCTACGATGGGCCTTGCTCGCATCGCACCCCGTACAGGCACGACGCAGCATTGGCCGCCGGGGCCGCGAACGAACGATAAGCCCCACAACTGCAGGAGAGCACCGATGAAAAACATTCTTACCGTACTCGCACTGGCAGTCGCCGGCACCCTTCCCGTGGCGGCGACGGCCGCCGACCCGGCCAAGTCCCCGGTCACCCCGGATTCCGCCCCGTCGGCGCTCAAGGGCGTGACGCCCCAGGCCGGCCGCACCGAGCTGCCGCCGATGTTCAAGGAGCTCGACCAGGACAAGGACGGGCAGATCTCGAAGGACGAGGCGAAGCGCTCGGCCGAGGCCCAGACGAACTTCGACGCGATGGACACCGACCACAACGGAAAGATTTCGCTGATCGAATGGGGCGCCCACGAGAAGGCGAAACAGCTTTCGAAACAGTAAGCGCGGCCGGGCGAATCCCCCGAACGACCGCGCCCTGAAAAGGAGACCTGCCATGATCCGACAACTGCGAACCTGTCTCGTCTGCCTGCCGCTGATGCTGGCGCCGCTGGCGCTCCACGCGCAGGAATCGACCCCCGATGCGCTCGTGAAGGGCGTGACCGAGGACGTGCTGACCGTGCTGCGCGAAGACAAGGCGCTGCAGTCCGGCGACCAGCGCAAGGCAATGACGTTGATCGAGGAGAAGATCGGGCCGCACTTCGATTTCACGCGGATGACCAGCCTGGCCGTCGGCCAGGGCTGGCGCCAGGCGGGCCCCGAGCAGCGCGAAGCGCTGACCCGCGAATTCCGCACCTTGCTGATGCGCACCTATGCGAACGCGCTGACCTCGTACAGGAATCAGACGGTGAGCTACAAGCCCTCCACCCAGGCAGGGGCGGACGGGGCCGCGCTGGTGCGCACGCAGATCAACCAGCCCGGCGGACATCCGATCGCCGTCGATTACCGGCTGGCGAAGAACGCGGGCACGTGGAAGGTCTTCGACGTGAGCGTCGATAACGTGAGCCTGGTGACCAACTACCGCACCAGCTTCGCGAACGAGCTTGCGAAAGGTGGGCCGGACGGGCTGATCCGCACCCTGCAGGAGAAGAACCGCGGCGTCGCATCGCCCCCCGGCAAGGGCGGCCAGGCCTGATCGCGGATGACAAGGAGGACACATCATGCATCGCATCATCGCCAGAACGACCCTGCTCGCCGCAGTGCTGACCGCGCTGACGGCCTGCAGCGGCACGCCGACGCGCGAGAGCACCGGCGAATACATCGACGACAGCGTGATCACGACCCGGGTCAAGACGGCCT
Organism: Aromatoleum toluvorans; assembly: GCF_012910905.1. Lineage (GTDB taxonomy): Bacteria > Pseudomonadota > Gammaproteobacteria > Burkholderiales > Rhodocyclaceae > Aromatoleum > Aromatoleum toluvorans. Next base: position 48,489 of record NZ_WTVN01000029.1, on the reverse strand, counting down.
TCGTGCAGGACAAGGCGGTCGACGCCCTCGACATCAAGGTCGTGACCTTCAAGGGCGCCGTGCAGCTCTCGGGCTTCGCGAACGACAAGCAGGAAATGGAACGGGCGGTGCAGCTCGCCCGCAACGTGAAAGGCGTGACGTCGGTGAAGAACGACATCCGCCTGAAGTAACCCCCGACCCACACAGGAGATTCATCATGAGCACGACGAAAACATCCCGGCAACTTGCCCGCCCGCTGCTGATCGCGGCCCTGGTGACGCCGCTGCTGCTCGCGGCCTGCGGCAAGAAGGAAGCGGGGTCACCGATGCCGGCCAGCTCGGCGCCGCCCGCCTCCCCGGTGAGCTCGCCGGCGCCCGCAGCGCCGACGCCGCCGACGACGTCCGTGCCGCCGACAGGCGGTTCGGAATCGACATCACCGGCCGCGCCCGCGACGGGCAGCGAGCCGGCGAAATAAGGGCGGCCAGCCGGCCCCACCAGCGGGCCGGCCTGCCGCAAGGAGGTCATCATGAAGAACCAGGGCCTGAAATCGATGCTCGTGATCGTGGTCGCCGCGTTGAGCCTGTCGGCCTGCTCGACCACCGGCGGCACCATCCTCGGTGCCGCGGTCGGCGCCGGCGTCGGCCACAATGCCACCGGCTCGACCGCCGGCGCGATCGGCGGTGCAGCCCTCGGCGGCGTCATCGGCCACGAACTCTCGCGCTGATCCCACGGCGCGCCACCCCATGCCCCCGGCCATATCCGCCGGGGGTTTTCATTTTCGGCGCCCGCCGGGGCAGTCGATACTTCAAGTATCGACAGAAACGATCCCCGCGGTAATTCATTCCGCGTGCGTTCCTCCCTATCCTGCATCCAACACCCATCGACGGCCCCGAGCCGATCAGGAGACAGGAGGAGACACCATGGCCCGCATGAGAGCAGTCGACGCTGCCGCGGCAGTGCTGCGCAAGGAAGGCATCACGACCTTGTTCGGCATCCCCGGCGCGGCGATCAACCCGCTGTACTCGGCCCTCCGCAAGGACGGCAGCTTCCGGCACTACCTCGCCCGCCACGTCGAGGGCGCCTCGCACATGGCCGAGGGCTACACCCGCACCAAGGCCGGCAACATCGGCGTGTGCATCGGCACCTCGGGCCCGGCGGGCACCGACATGATCACGGGCCTGTACTCGGCATCGGCGGATTCGATACCCATCCTCTGCATCACCGGCCAGGCGCCGCGTGCGCGCCTGCACAAGGAGGACTTCCAGGCCGTCGATATCGAGTCGATTGCGAAGCCGGTGACGAAGTGGGCCGTGACGGTGCGCGAGCCGGCGCAGGTGCCGCGCGTGTTCCAGCAGGCCTTCCACATCATGCGTTCGGGCCGCCCCGGCCCGGTGCTGATCGACCTGCCCTTCGACGTGCAGATGGCCGAGATCGAGTTCGACGAGGAGACCTACGCGCCGCTGCCGGTGTACAAGCCCGCCGCGACGCGTGCCCAGGCCGAGAAAGCGATCGCGATGATGAACGCCGCCGAGCGCCCGCTGATCGTCGCCGGGGGTGGCGTGATCAACGCCGATGCGGCAGCGAAATTGCAGCAATTCGCCGAGATCATGGGTGTACCGGTGATCCCGACGCTGATGGGCTGGGGTGCGATCCCCGACGACCATCCGCTGATGGCCGGCATGGTGGGCCTGCAGACCTCGCACCAGTACGGCAACGCGACGATGCTCGCGTCGGACTTCGTGATCGGCATCGGCAACCGCTGGGCGAACCGCCACACGGGTTCGGTCGAGGTGTATACGGCCGGCCGCAAGTTCGTGCATATCGACATCGAGCCGACCCAGATCGGCCGCGTGTTCGGGCCGGATTACGGCATCGTGTCGGATGCCGGCGCCGCGCTCGACCGCCTGAGCGAAGTGGCGCGCGAGATGCAGGCCGAAGGCCGCCTGCCCGACCGCCGTCAGTGGGTCGAGGACTGCCAGGGGCGCAAGCGCACGATGCTGCGCAAGACGCACTTCGACGAGACGCCGATGAAGCCGCAGCGCGTCTATGAGGAGATGAACAAGGCGTTCGGCAAGGACACCTGCTACGTCACGACGATCGGCCTGTCGCAGATCGCCGCCGCGCAGTTCCTGCATGTGTACAAGGAGCGCCACTGGATCAACTGCGGCCAGGCGGGCCCGCTCGGCTGGACGGTGCCGGCCGCGCTCGGCGTCGTCGCCGCGGACCCGCAGCGCAAGGTCGTCGCGATCTCGGGCGACTACGACTTCCAGTTCATGATCGAGGAGCTGGCGGTGGGCGCGCAGTTCAAGCTGCCCTACCTGCACGTGGTCGTGAATAATGCCTACCTCGGCCTGATCCGCCAGTCGCAGCGCGGCTTCGACATGGATTACTGCGTGCAGCTCGCGTTCGAGAACATCAACGCGCCCGAGACCGAAGGCTACGGCGTCGATCACATCGGCGTCGTCGAGGGCCTGGGCTGCAAGGCGATCCGCGTCAGGAAGCCGGAGGACATCCGCCCGGCCTTTGCGCAGGCGCGCGCGTGGATGGAGGAATTCCGCGTGCCGGTGGTGGTCGAGATCATTCTGGAACGCGTGACCAACATCGCGATGGGCACCGAGATCAACGCAATCAACGAATTCGAGCCGCTCGCCGCAAGCCGCGCCGACGCACCGACGGCGGTCGCGCTGCTCGACTGAAAACGGGAGAGAAAGACATGCCGAAGTTCAATGCCAACCTGACGATGCTGTTCAACGAGGTCGATTTCCTCGACCGCTTCGGGGCCGCCGCCGATGCGGGCTTCCAGGGCGTCGAATTCCTGTTCCCATATGCCTATCGGAAGGAGCAGATCGCCGAGCGGCTCGACCGCCACGGCCTCACGCAGGTGCTGCACAACCTGCCTGCGGGCGACTGGGACGCGGGCGAGCGCGGCATCGCCTGCGATCCGGCGCGCGTCGGCGAATTCCAGGACGGCGTCGGGCGCGGCATCGAGTACGCGCAGGCGCTCGGCTGCCGGCAGCTCAACTGCCTGGCGGGCAAGGTGCCGGCCGGCGTCGAGGCGGGCCGCGTGCGCGAGACCTTCATCGACAACCTGCGCTTCGCCGCGGCGAAACTCGAGGACGCGGGCATCCGCCTGCTGATGGAGCCGATCAACACCTTCGACATCCCCGGCTTCTACCTCAACCGCACGGCGCAGGCGGCGGAGATCCTGGAAGCGGTCGGCTCGGACAACCTCTTCATCCAGTACGACATCTACCACGCACAGCGCATGGAAGGCGAACTCGCGAACACGATCAGGCGCCACCTGCCGCAGATCGCGCACATGCAGCTCGCCGACAACCCGGGCCGCAACGAGCCGGGCACGGGCGAGATCAACTGGCGCTTCCTGTTCGATTTCATCGACCGCAGCGGCTACGACGGCTGGATCGGCTGCGAATACAAGCCGGCCGGCGACACGCGCGCAGGATTGGGCTGGATCGAGGCGCTGACGCGCTGAGCACCCCTGCCCCACAGAGACACCACACATAACGGAGACCACAACATGGCGAACATCGGATTCATCGGACTGGGCATCATGGGCGCGCCGATGGCCCAGCACCTCATCGACGGCGGCCACACGCTGTTCGTGAACACCCACGGGAAGGCGCCGCGCCAGATCGTCGACGCCGGCGCGACCGTGTGCGACACCGGCCGCGAAGTCGCGCAGAAATCCGACTTCATCATCCTGATGGTGCCCGACACCCCCAACGTCGAAGAGGCGCTGTTCGCCGCGAACGGCGTCGCGGAAGGCCTGTCGCCGGGCAAGATCGTCATCGACATGAGCTCGATCAGCCCGGTCGCGACCAAGCAATTCGCGCAGAAGATCAACGACCTCGGCTGCGAATACCTCGACGCGCCGGTCTCGGGCGGCCAGGTGGGCGCGAAGGCCGGCACGCTGTCGATCATGGTCGGCGGCAAGCACTCGACCTTCGAGAAGGCGCTGCCGCTCTTCCAGTTGATGGGCAAGAACATCACGCTGGTCGGCAAGAACGGCGACGGCCAGACCTGCAAGGTCGCCAACCAGATCATCGTCGCGCTGAACATCGAGGCGGTCGCCGAAGCGCTGTTGTTCGCGGCGAAGAACGGCGCCGATCCGGCACGCGTGCGCGAGGCGCTGATGGGCGGCTTCGCGTCCTCGCGCATCCTCGAGGTGCACGGCGAGCGCATGATCAAGCGCACCTTCGATCCGGGCTTCCGCATCGAGCTGCACCAGAAGGATCTCAACCTCGCGCTGGCGACCGCGCGCCAGATCGGCGTGTCGCTGCCCAACACCGCGACCGCGCAGGAGCTCTTCAATGCCTGCGCCGCGCACGGCGGGGCCGGCCGCGACCACTCGGCGATGGTGCAGGCGCTGGAGAAGATGGCGAACTTCGAGATTGGCCAGTAAGTAGCAAGTGAGTGGCCAACAAGTGCAGTGGCCGAAAGCCACTGCCTTGGCCCCAGCCTCGCACGGCGGTTCCGGACGGTCGGACCGATGGCTGCTGAGCCACCCTCCGCGGCGCAATACGCGGAATACCGGATGTTACCCGCACGAGTTCGCGGGGGAACATCCCCTCCGTGACTGCCGCCGACGAACGCGCCGGCGTGCGGTCAAAGACCTTGCCCGCGTTTTCGCCGATCTCCCTCGACACGGATCCCGCCATGACCACTGAAGACGACATCCGCGCCCTGCTGCGGCAGATGTTCACCGCCGCCGTGGAGGCCGCCCAGCCCGAACGCTGCATTCCGCGCCACCTGCCCGCGCCGCCGAAGGGCCGCACCGTCGTCATCGGCGCCGGCAAGGCCTCCGCCGCGATGGCGCAGGCGCTGGAGCGCAACTGGCCGGGGCCGCTGTCCGGCCTCGTCGTCACCCGCTACGGCTACGCCGTGCCCTGCGAGCGCATCACCATCGTCGAGGCCGCCCACCCCGTGCCCGACGCGGCGGGCCTCGCCGCCGCGCGCGGCATGCTCGAAACCGTACAGGGCCTCACCGCGGACGACCTCGTGATCTGCCTGATCTCGGGCGGCGGCTCGGCGCTGATGCCGCTGCCGGCCGAAGGCATCACGCTCGAGGACAAGCAGGCGATCAACCGCGCGCTGCTGAAATCCGGCGCGACGATCGCCGAGATGAACTGCGTGCGCCGCCACCTCTCCGCGATCAAGGGCGGCCGGCTCGCCGCGGCCTGCCATCCGGCGCGCGTCGTCAATCTGCTGATCTCCGACGTGCCCGGCGACAACCCCATCGCCATCGCCTCCGGCCCCACCGTCGGCGACCCGACGAGCTGCGCCGACGCGCTGGAGATCGTCGCGCGCTACGGCATCGACCTGCCCGCGGCGGCGCGCGCGCTGCTGGAGAGCGGCGCGGGCGAATCGATCAAGCCAGGCGATGCGCGTCTCGCGCGCGTGACGACGACGCTCATTGCCACGCCGCAGATGGCGCTCGAAGCCGCCGCCAAGGTCGCCGCCTGCGCCGGCTACACGCCGCTGCTGCTCGGCGACAGCATCGAAGGCGAAGCGCGCGACGTCGGCAAGGTGATGGCCGGCATCGCACTACAGGTGCGCCGTCACCGCCAGCCGGTCGCGGCGCCCTGCGTGCTGCTCTCGGGCGGCGAAACCACCGTCACCGTGCGCGGCCAGGGGCGCGGCGGACGCAACGTCGAGTTCCTGCTCTCGCTCGCGGTGGCGCTCGACGGCGAACCGGGCGTGTATGCAGTCGCGGGCGACACCGATGGCGTGGACGGGCTCGAAGAGATCGCCGGCGCCTTCGTCACGCCCGACACCCTCGAACGCGCCTGGGCGCAAGGCATCCGCCCGCGCGACAGCCTCGCGGACAACGACGGCCACGGCTTCTTCGAAGCGCTGGGCGACTCGCTCGTGACCGGCCCGACGCTGACCAACGTCAACGACTTCCGCGCGATCGTCGTGCTGTAACGCCGGCGCCGCACACTCGAACCACAGGAGGTATCACGCAATGAAAACCATCAAGGCCCTCACCCTCGACGACGTCAAGCGCATCGCTGCCGCGGCCGAAGCCGAGGCGCTCAGGAACGGCTGGGCCGTGACGATCGCGGTCTGCGACGCCGGCGGCCACGCGCTGTGGCTGCAGCGCCTGGACGGCGCGCCGCTCTCGAGCGCGCTGATCGCGCCGGACAAGGCGCGCACCAGCGTGATGGCGGGCAAGCCCAGCAAGGCGCTGGAAGACATGATCAACGGTGGCCGCTATGCCGCGCTGGCGATGCCGGTCGTGCCGCTGGAAGGCGGCGAGCCGATCGTCGTCGACGGCACCGTGATCGGCGCGGTCGGCGTGTCGGGCGTCAAGGCCAGCGACGACGCGCAGATCGCCCGCGCGGGCATCGCCGCCCTGGAACAGTAACGAACGTAGGGCGGAAAAGCCGAAGGCGCCTTCCGCCGTATGTGCCGTACCGGCCGCCGCGTGGCGGAAGGCGCTGCGCTTTTCCGCCCTACGAAACCCAGACACCCAAGAACAACGAGGAGACACCCATGAGACGCCACCGCCAGTCGCGCATCCTTGCAACGCTCGGGCCGTCGAGCTCCACGCCCGAGCGCATCCGCGCGCTCGTCGAGGCCGGCGCCGACGTGTTCCGCCTGAACTTCAGCCACGGCACGCACGCCGACCATGCCGAGCGGCTGCGCCAGATCCGCGAGATCGAGCGCGAGGTCGGCCGCCCAATCGGCGTGCTGATGGACCTGCAGGGGCCGAAGCTGCGCATCGGCAAGCTCGCCGAAGGCAAGGTCACGCTCACCGTCGGCAGCCGCTTCCGACTCGATCTCGACCCGGCCGAAGGCGACGCCACGCGCGCCAACCTGCCGCATCCCGAGATCTTCGCCGCGCTCGAAACCGGCACCGAACTGCTGCTCGACGACGGCAAGCTGCGCCTGCGCGTCGAGGCCTTCGGCGCCGACTTCGCCGACACGACGGTGCTCGTCGGCGGCCCGCTGTCCGACCGCAAAGGCGTGAACGTGCCGGGCGTCGTGCTGCCGATCTCGCCGCTCACGCCCAAGGATCTCGCCGACCTCGACTACGGCCTGTCGCTGGGCGTCGACTGGGTGGCCCTGTCCTTCGTGCAGCGCCCCGAAGACATCCGCGAGGCGCGCGAGATCGTCGGCGACCGCGCGTGGATCATGGCCAAGCTCGAAAAGCCCGCCGCGATCGAGCGCCTGGATGAAATCGTCGCGCTCGCCGACGGCATCATGGTCGCGCGCGGCGACCTCGGCGTCGAACTGCCGCCGCAGCGCGTGCCCATCCTGCAGAAGCGCATCGTCCGCGCCGCGCGTGCCGCCGGCAAGCCGGTCGTCGTCGCGACGCAGATGCTCGAATCGATGATCAGCGCGCCGGTGCCCACCCGCGCCGAAGCCTCCGACGTCGCCACCGCGATCTACGACGGCGCCGATGCGGTGATGCTGTCCGCGGAATCCGCATCCGGCCAGTACCCGGTCGAGGCGGTCACGATCATGGACCGCATCATCACCCAGGTCGAGCAGGACCCCGACTGGCGCGCCGGCCTCGCCGCGAGCCACACGCCCGCCGAGGCCAACACCCCGGACGCCATCTGCGGCGCGCTGCGCGGCATCGCGGCCCTGCTCGCGCCGGCGGCGACGGTCGCCTATTCCAGCAGCGGCTTCAGCTGCCTGCGGGCGAGCCGCGAGCGCCCAAGCACGCCGATCCTGGGCCTGACGCCGCAGCTCGCCACCGCGCGCCGCCTCGCGCTCGTGTGGGGCGTGCATCCGGTGCCCTTCGAGGACGTGCATGACGTCGCCGAGATGGTCCAGCACGCCAGCGCCGCGGTCGTCACCCACGGCTTCGCCCGGCCGGGCGACTCGGTCGTCATCATCGCCGGATTGCCCTTCGGGCGCAGCGGCAGCACCAACCTGCTGCACGTCGTCAAAATCCCGAAGTAGCGCCCCGCGCTGCAGGCCGCCCGGACGCGTGGCGGCCTGCAAACGCGTCATATTTCGACTACATCCATAGGAGGGCGACACGCCCGACCAACAAGGAGAAATCGAATGAAAGACGCTGTCGCACTTGTCGCGCGCGTTCTTCTCGCGCTGATCTTCGTCACCGCAGGCTGGGGCAAGCTCGGCGCCGGCTATGCGGGCACGCAGCAATACATGGCTTCGATGGGCGTGAGCGGCGCCCTGCTACCGCTCGTGATCTTCGCCGAACTCGGCGGCGGCCTCGGGGTGCTCTTCGGGGCACTGACACGGCTCGCGGCGGCGGGGCTCGCCGTCTTCAGCCTCCTCGCGGCGATGTTCTTCCACACCGACTTCGCGAACCAGATGCAGTCCATCATGTTCATGAAGAACCTCGCGATCGCGGGTGGCCTGCTGACGCTGGCCGTGCACGGGGCGGGCGCGTGGAGCCTCGACGCCTGGTGGCAGGCACGCCGGAAATGAACGGGCCCGTCGGGCCGGGACGCGATCGCCCCGGCGGCCTTGTCGTCAGTTGAAACCGGGTTCGAAAGTCGCGGGCTCAGCCTCGATCGGCGGCCGCGCGCGCACCGCGGCGAGAATCCCGGCCAGGATCTCCGCCGGCGGCGGTGGACAGCCCGGCACCGTCACGTCCACGGGGATCACGTTCGACACGCGCCCGCAGCTCGCGTAGCTTTCGCCGAAGATCCCGCCAGTCCCGCCGCAATCGCCCACCGCGACGACCAGCTTCGGCGCCGGCGTCGCGTCGTAGGTGCGCCGCAGCGCAAGCTCCATGTGGCGCGACACCGGCCCGGTCACGAGCAGCATGTCGGCGTGGCGCGGGCTGGCGACGAAGCGGATGCCCAACCCCTCGATGTTGTAGTAGGGGTTGTTGAGCGCGTTGATCTCCAACTCGCAGCCGTTGCACGACCCGGCATCGACCTGCCGGATCGCCAGCGCGCGACCGAGGATCGCGAGGATCTCGTCATGGACCGGGTGCGCGGGGCGATGCGTGCCCTCCAGCGGTTCGGGCGCCGGCTCGGTGACACGGCCGCGGCGGGCGATGTACTTCAGGATGTGCCACATTACAGATCCTGCCCCGAATAGCTCAGATTGAACGACTTGTTGATCAGCGGGAAGTCGGGAACGATGTTGCCGATGATCGCGTGCTCGAGCACCGGCCAGTTCTGCCATGAAGGATCGTGGCAGTGGCAGCGCGCAATGCGCCCCTGTGCGTTGGTCTCCAGCGCGACGAACACCTCGCCGCGCCAGCCTTCGACCCAGCCGGCCCCGGCACCGTCCCGCATGACGAGGACCGGCTCACGGGCCGATCCGCCCGGCAACCCGGCGAGCAGCGCGTCGATCATCCGCAGCGACGCGAAACACTCGTCGAAGCGCATCGCGACGCGGGCCGCGACGTCGCCGTTGCGATGCGTGCAGGCCGTCACCGCGAGGCCGTCGTACGGCGGCCACGGAAAGTCCGCCCGCAGGTCGGCCGCCTGTCCGCTCGCCCGCCCGGCGAGCCCCGTCAGGCCCAGGCGTTGTGCGAGCTCCGGCGTGGCGCGGCCGGTCGTGACGAGACGGTCCTGCAGCCCCGCATGCTCTTCGTAGATGTCCTTCAGCTCGGCAACCTCGCGTGCGATGTCGGCCACCTGGCGACGCAGCTGCGCGCAGCCGTCGGCGTCGAGATCTCGCGCGACCCCGCCCGGACGGACACAATCCATCAGCAGGCGATGGCCGAAGCACTCGCGATTGAGGCGCAGCCAGTCCTCGCGCAGGCGCGAGAACTGCGCAAGGGCGAAGCCGAACGCCGCGTCGTTGCCGAGCGCGCCGAGGTCGCCGAGATGGTTCGCGACGCGCTCGCGCTCGAGCAGCAGCGCGCGCAGCCACGCGGCGCGTTCGGGCACCTTCACGCCGGCCAGCGATTCGACCGCCATCGCATAGGCCCACGCATATGCAACGGTGCTGTCCCCCGACACCCGGCCCGCGAGCCGCGCGCCCTCGTCCGTATCCATGCCCATGAAGCGGCGCTCGATGCCCTTGTGCGTGTACCCGAGCCGCTCCTCGAGCCGCAGCACCTTCTCGCCGACGACCGAGAAGCGGAAATGCCCCGGCTCGATCGTGCCCGCATGCACCGGCCCGACCGGGATCTCATGCACGCCGTCGCCCTCGACGGGGACGAAGGGATAGGCATCGGCCTGCGCCTGGAAGCGCTCCTGGCCGGTGTTCCCGAAACGCAACGGGAAATAGTCCGCCGGCCACGCGCCATGACGCAGCCACGGGCGATCGTCCGCCGCGTCTTCCGCCTCGATGCCGACCAGATCGCGCGCGGCGCGCTGCATGCGGACCGCGGCGGGGAAGAAGCGCGAGATATCCGGGTAAGCCGGTTTCGCCGCATCCAGCCCGAGCTTCGCCCACAACAGCCCGTCCGCGGTCGCGTACGCCGCCGACACCGCGAAGCCGTCGCCCGTGGCACGCTCGTCGCTGCCCCACAGGCTCACAAGCCGCCCCTTCGCCTCCGCGACGGCCAGCGCGAGCGCGCTCCACTGCCCGGCGAGGACCCGCGCACCGTGGATCGGCAGGGGCGCGTCGAAGCGTTCGAAGCGGCAATCCAGTCCGAAAAACTCCACTCAGGCCTCCCGCCGGGCCGCCCCAAGGGAGGCCTGCGCCTCCTCGGGGGGGTGAGGAGGGGAATTCGCGAAGCACGGCTTCGCGCCCGCCGAACGGGCCGGCTGTGCGCAGCCGGCCCTCCACGAAACCTGTGAGCGTGGGGGTAGTTGCACTCTAGCCTCCTATCATCTGCGCCGCCTGCCGATACCAGCCTTCAAGATAGGGCGGGACGTACAGCCCCAGCATCAGCGCGAGCCCGAGATGGACGAACACCGGCAGCAGCGCCGGCGGGTGGGCGAGCGGGCGCAGCGAGGTCTCGCCGAACACCATCGGCTGCACGCGCCCGAAGATCGCCGCGAACGCCACGCCGAGCGCGACGAGCAGGAAAGGCGTGGCCCACGGCGCCTCGCGCATCGCCGTCGTCAGGACCAGGAACTCGCTCGCGAACACGCCGAAGGGCGGCATGCCGAGAATCGCCAGCGAGCCGAGCATGAGTCCCCAGCCGACCGTCGGATTCACCTTCAGCAAGCCGCGGATGTCCTCCATCGCCTGCGAACCGGCCTTCTGCGCGGCGTGGCCGACGGCGAAGAAGATCGCCGACTTCACCAGCGCATGCACGGTCATGTGCAGCAGCCCGGCAAAATTCGCGATCGGGCCGCCCAGGCCGAACGCGAAGGTCATCAAGCCCATGTGCTCGATCGACGAATACGCGAACATGCGCTTGACGTCGCGCTGGCGCGACAGGAAGAAAGCCGCGACGACCACGGTGACGAGGCCGAAGCCGATCATCATGCGCCCCGGCAGGCCGTTCGCAAGCGCCCCGTCCGCCAGCACCTTGCAGCGCAGCAAGGCATACAGCGCGACGTTCAGCAGCAGCCCCGACAGCACCGCCGAGATCGGCGTCGGGCCCTCCGCGTGCGCGTCGGGCAGCCAGTTATGCACCGGCACGAGGCCCACCTTGGTGCCATAGCCGAGTAGCAGGAACACGAAGGCGAGCGACAGGGTGCCGGGATCGAGCAGGTGCTTGGATTGCGCGAGGTGGGTCCACAGCAGCGCCCCCTCGCCGCCCCCGATCGCGCGCTCGGCCGCGAGGTAGAGCAGGATCGTCCCGAACAGCGCCTGCGCGATGCCCACGCCACACAGGATGAAGTACTTCCACGCCGCCTCCAGGCTCGCCGCGGTGCGATACACCGACACCAGCAGCACGGTCGTCAGCGTCGCCGCCTCCATCGCCACCCACAGGATGCCGAGGTTGTTGGTCGTCAGCGCGACCAGCATCATGCCGTTGAAGAGCTGGTACATGCTGTGGAAGAGCCGCATGCGCCCCGGCGTCATCTTGCCGTGGTCGCGCTCGATGCGCATGTAGGGCCGCGAGAACAGCGAAGTCGTGAAGCCGACGAAGGCGGTCAGCGTCACCAGGAAGACGTTGAGCGGATCGACGAAGAACCACTCGCCCCACACCATGAGCGGCCCGTCGCGCACGACGATCACCGTGAGCCACACGGACGCCGCCAATGTCAGCAGGCTCATCGCGGCGTTCAGCTCCCCTGCCCGCTCGCGGTCGCCCCACAGCGCGAGCAGCACGCCGCCCAGCAGCGGAGTCGCGAGAACGAGGAGGAGCGGATCCATCAGTCTTCCTTCAGCTTTTCGAGATGGCGGATGTCCAGGCTGTCGAACTGCTCGCGGATCTGGAACATGAACACGCCGAGGATCAGGATGCCGACCAGCACGTCGAACGCGATACCCAGCTCGACGATCATCGGCATGCCGCTGGTCGCCGCGGTGGCCGCGAAGAACAGGCCGTTCTCCATCGACAGGAAGCCGATCACCTGCGGCACCGCCTTCGCGCGCACGATCATCATCAGGAAGGACAACAGCACGCAGGCGAGCGCGATCCCCAGCGTGCCGCGCGCGATCGAGGTGGACAGGCCGGCGATCGGTGCGGCGAGGTTGAAGGCGAAGATCACCAGCACGATGCCGATCAGCATCGTCGTCGGAATGTTGAACAGCGTCTCGACGTCCCAGCGCACATTCAGGCGCCGGATCACCCGGTGCAGCAGGATCGGGATCAGGATCACCTTCAGCACGAAGGTCAGCACCGCGGAAAAGTACAAGTGGTGCTGGCCCGTGAGATAGCCGACGATCAAGGTCGCCGCTGCCAGCGCCGCGCCCTGCAGCGTGAACAGGTGGATCAGCGTCAGGATGCGGCGCTGCGCGATCATCGCGAACGCGAGCACGAGCAGCACGACGGCGAAGAGATTGATCGACTGGGAGAGGAGCGTGTTCATCAACGCCTCCGACGGGCCGCCCCTAGGAGGGCGTTCGCCCCCCGGGGGGGCAGCGAAGTGGCTATAGCCGCGAGCGTGGGGGCTGTCATCTCAGGCTCCGAGCAGCACATGCACCAGCAGCGCGATCACCGCGAGCAGGAAGGCCGTCGCGAGGAACTCCGGCACGCGGAAGAGCCGCATCTTCGCGTTGATCGTCTCGATCAGCGCCAGCAGCACGCCGCCGACCGCGAGCTTCACCACCAGCATCGGAATCGCGAACACGATCGCCAGCGGCGTGCCGGCCTCCGCGACACCCCACGGCACGAACAGCGCCAGCCCGATGCAGGAATACGCGAACAGCTTCAGCGACGCCGCCCACTCGACCAGTGCCAGATGGCGCCCCGAGTATTCCAGGATCAGCGCCTCGTGGATCATCGTCAGCTCGAGGTGGGTCGCCGGGTTGTCGACCGGCACGCGCGCGTTCTCCGCCAGCGACACCATCGTGAACGCGACACCCGCGACCGCGAGGCTCGGGTAGATCGCGAAGGGCTGGTGCGCGAGCGTCTCGACGATGTTCGCGAGCGAAGTCGAGCGCGTGATGAGCGAGGCCGAGAACAGCACCATCAGCAGCGCCGGCTCGGCGAGGAAGCCGATCAGCATCTCGCGCCGCGCGCCCAGCGTGCCGAAGGAAGTGCCGATATCCATCGCCGCAAGCGAGATGAACACCCGCGCCAGCGCGAACAGGCCGACCAGGGCGATCGCGTCGGCCGCGGGCGCGAGCGGCAGGTCGGTCGACAGCGTCGGCGCGATGCCGCACGCCAGCGCCATGCAGCCGAACATGATGTAGGGCGCGACGCGAAATAGCGGCGTCGCGTGCTCGGCGACGACCGATTCCTTGTTGAACAGCTTGTGCAGCACTCGGTAGGGCTGCAACAGGCCCGGCGCGCGCCGGCCCTGCAGCCATGCACGCCACTGATTCACCCACCCCGTCAGCAAGGGGGCCAGCGCGAGCGCGAGCGCCACGGCGAGCAACTGTGCGAACAGGCCGGCGATGCTCATGCTTTCACCACCACCAGCAGCAGGACCATCAGGGTCACGAAGCTGTACAGCAGGTAGATCGCGATGCGCCCCTGCTGCAGCCGCCCGATGCCGCGCGCGATGCGCGAGGTGAGACCGGCGACCGGCAGATACAGCCAGTGCCAGAAATGGTCCTCGATCGTGACGCTGTAACGCGGCTTCGCGTCGAAGGGCGACGGCAGCTCGCGCCGCATGCGGAAGAAGGGTTCGAAGATCTGGCGGATCGGTTGACCGAAGCCCTCCGCCGTATCCTGCATGCGCGGCGTCTGCGCCGGATAGCCGCAATCCCACGCCGGCGCACGGCGCAGGCGCCCGTGATAGAGCTTGCGCACCAGCACCACCGCGAGCAGCACCGCGACGCTGACCACCAGCAGGAATACCAGCGGGCTGTAGCTCGCGCGATCGGGCGAACTCGGCGCCAGCAGCAGCCAGCCGTTCGCGCGCACCGTGTCGGCAATGCCGCCGCCCACCAGGAGCTGCGTGACCCGGTCGATCAGGTCGATCAGTTGCGCCGGGAAGAGCCCCAGCAGCACGCAGCCCGCCCCGAGCCAGACGAGACCCGCGCGCTCGAGCGGCGAGGACGGATGCGCGTGGGCAAGCTTGGGCTCGCGCGGCTGGCCGAGGAAGATCACGCCGTAGAACTTCACCATCGTGTAGCCGGCGAGCGCTGCCACCAGCGCGATGCCCGCCGCAAGCACCGGCACGAACATGTTGAGGAAGGAATCCGGCAGGCCCGTCGTGAACAGGAAGCTCTGCAGCAGCAGCCATTCCGAGACGAAGCCGGAGAACGGCGGCAGCCCCGAACTCGCCAGCACGCCGACGAGCGACAGCCAGGCCACCCAGGGCATGCGCCGCATCAGGCCGCCGAGCTTGCCCAGGCTGCGCTCGCCGGTCGAGTGCAGCACCGAGCCGGTCGCAAGGAACAGCAGGCTCTTGAAGAGGGCATGGGCGACGACGTGGTACAGCGCCGCAGTGAGCGCCAGCGCCGAAAGCGCCTTCATGCCGTAGGCGTTGAACAGCACGCCGAGGCCGATACCGACGAAGAGCAGGCCGATGTTCTCGATCGACGAATAGGCGAGCAGGCGCTTCATGTCGGTCTGCACCGCGCTGAACACGACCCCGTACAGCGCCGTCGCGAGGCCGACGGCCATGAGCAGCACACCCCACCACCACTGCTGCGCGCCGAGCAGGTCGAAGCTCACGCGCAGCAGGCCGTAGATCGCCGTTTTCAGCATCACGGCACTCATCAGCGCGGACACCGGCGACGGCGCCGCCGGGTGGGCCTCCGGCAGCCACACGTGCAGCGGCAGGATGCCCGCCTTCGCGCCGAAACCGAGCGTCGCGAGGAGGAAGGCGGCCGATCCCCACAGCGGCGACAGCGACTGCGCGCGCATGTTGGCGAAGGTGTAGTCGCCCGTGTTCGCCTGCAGCACGCCGAAGCACAGCAGGATCGCGATCGCGCCGATGTGCGCGATCAGCAGGTAAAGGAAGCCCGCCTCGCGGATCGCCGGCACGCGGTGGTTCGCGGTGACGAGAAAGAACGACGACAAGGCCATCGTTTCCCACATCACCATGAAGGCGTAGGCGTCGTCGGCGAGCACGACGAGCGCCATGCTGGCGAGGAAGATGTGGTATTCGAGGCACATCAGCCCCGGCGGCGTGCCCTCGCCGTGGCGGAAGTAGCCTGCGGCGAAGACCGAGATGCCGAAGGCGGCCACGCCGATCACGAGCAGGAAGAAGGCCGACAGCCCGTCCAGACGCAGGTGGAAAGGCAGTCCGGGCAGGCCCAGCGCGAGCACCGCGGTTTCCGGCGAGCCGGGCAACGCGGCGGCGGCGAACCCCGCGAGCGCGGCCGCGAGCAAGGCGCCGGCCGGAAACAGCACGCGGGCGACGAACGCGGTGTTGCGCAACGCCGCGATCCCGGCGAACCCCAGCGCGAACCAGCCCGCGACGACGATCAGGATCCAGTCGAGAACCAGCACGCCCCCTCCCCCGATGTCAGCGCCGACGGCCGCCCACAGCGGCGCGGCGAACCGGGCGCCCGTCCGACGGAGCATGCGCCCGCGGGAGGCCGCGCACCTTCGGACGGTGTCATGCAGCAACCGAGAACCGCTTCCCTTTCGCCCACCGGCCGGACTCCCTGAGTGCGCCATTGCGTTTGCATTTTTTGCACACTACATTAATACCGATGCCGCCTTCAATGTTAATTTGATGTTAATCACCGTGACCGGTGACGCGAGATGAAAGAGAATCGAACTGCCCGCCTGACCTTGCTGATCGACCCGGAAAAGAAGCGACTCTTCGAGGAGATCTGCGCCAGCAAGGATCTGACGCCCTCACAGGTCGTTCGGCGGCTGATCCGCCAGTACGTGCAGGAGAACGCCGGCAACCGCACGCTGCCGGAGTGGCTGAAGGACAACGACTGAACGCTGCCGGCCGGCAGCGTTCCCGGGCGGGCCGCCGGCAATGCCGCTGAAGCGCCCGGTCAGGGCATGCGCCGGCTGATCCCGGAAGATGCCGCCGGATCGGCCATGCGGGCCGTCGCCAGCCCCGGCAGGTCGGCGCGGTCGAACACCGGCTGCGCCGCGCCGTATGCACGCGGCACGCCCCAGCGCACCACTTCCATGCGCCCGTCGAGATGCTCGACGATCGCGGTGCAGCTATCCACCCAGTCGCCGCAGTTCAGATAGCGCACACCCTCGATCTGCGTGTCGGCGGCCCAGTGGATGTGGCCGCAGATCACGCCGTCCACGCCCTTGCGATGCGCCGCGTGGGCGATCGACGCCTCGAAGTCGAAGATGAAATTCACCGCACGCTTCACCTTCTGCTTCGCATAGCCCGCCAGCGACCAGTAGCCCGGCCGGCGCAGCACCCGGCGCACGCGCGACAGCCACAGGTTGATGCGCACCAGGGTGTTGTAGGCGACGTCGCCCAGCACCGCGACCCAGCGGTGGTGGCGCGTGACCTGGTCGTATTCGTCGCCATGCACGAGCCAGTAGCGGCGTCCGTCGGCCGTCTCATGCACCCATTCCGCCTCGACGCGGATGTCGCCGAACCCGATCCCCGAGTACTCGCGCAGCGCCTCGTCGTGGTTGCCGGGGATGAAGAACACCTTGCATCCCCCGCGCGCGCGCCGCAGCACCTTCTGCACCACGGTGTTCTGCGCCACGCTCCAGTGGATGCCGCGGTTCATCGCCCAGAAGTCGATGATGTCGCCCACCATGTAGAGGTAGTCCGACGGATGTTCGCGCAGGAAATCGAGCAGCCGGTCGGCCTGGCACGCACGGGTGCCGAGATGAATGTCGGAGATGAATACGGAACGTACCTGGGGCATCAGCGCACCGTTGCCTTGATGGAGAACATGTCGGGAAGCGCCGCCTGCGCTTCATCCACGACGCGCTGCAGCGCGCTCGCGAAGCGGTCGTGGATGCGCTCCCAATCCAGCGATTCGCTGCGCCGGCGCGCCGCCGCGGCGAGCCGCGCGCGCAAGCCGGCGTCCGACGCGGCGAGCACCGATTCGGCGACGAAGGCCGCCGCCGCGCCCGGCTTCACGAGGAGGCCGTCGCAGCCGCCGGAGATCACTTCGGACGCTGCCGCGTGATCGTAGGCGACGACGCACAGGCCGCAGGCCATCGCCTCCAGCGTGACATTGCCCCAGGTCTCCGACAGGCTGGGGAACAGGAACAGATCGCCCGACGCGTAGTGCGTAGCCAGGTCCTCGCCGCGGCGCGCGCCGGCGAACACGACGTCAGGGTTGCCTTCCTGCAGCGATTTGCGCATCGGCCCGTCGCCGACGATGACCAGCCGTGCGTTCGGATCCTGCCGACGGATCGCGGCGAAGGCCTCCAGCACCAGGGGCAGGTTCTTCTCCGGCGCCACGCGCCCGACCCACACCACGACCAGCTCGTCCGCGGCGACGCCCCATTCCCTGCGCAGCGCCGCGCTGCGGCGCGTCGGGCTGAAGAGCTCGGTATCCACGCCGCGCGCCACCACGTCGACCGAGCGGTAGCCGCGCGCCCGCAACGCCTGCGCCATCGCGCGCGTCGGCACGAAGGTCACCGCGGTGCGGTTGTGCATGCGCTTGAGCCACGCGGCGACGGGGCGTTCCAGCCAGCCGACGCCGTAGTGCGTGCTGTAGCTGTCGAAGTTGGTGTGGAAGTCCGACGTCACCGGAATGCCCAGGCGCGTCGCCGCCGACACCGCCGACCAGCCCAGCGGGCCTTCGGTCGCCACATGCACGACGTCCGGCCGGTGGCGCGACCACAGGCGGTGGAGCCGCGTGCGCGCCGGCAGCCCGAAGCGCAATCCCTCGTACCTGGGGATCTTCATCCCGTGCGCCAGCACTTCCTCGAAGCCCGGGCCGTCGGCCGCCCGCTCGGACGAGGCCTGGCGCGGGCGCACGAGCTGCACGTGGTGCCCGCGCGCGATCAGGCCGTCGACCATCCGGCCCAGTGTCATCGCGACACCATTGATCTCGGGTGCCCAGGTCTCCGTCACCAGCGCGATGCGCAGGCTCGGTCGCAGGCAGCGTTCTTCGGTCACGAAATCCACGTCTTTCATGAACCCGAACGCTAACCGCCGGAAACGAAAAACTCGTGACCGATGGATTAAGCTTCAGTTACATGCCATTCCACCTTCCGGACCAACGATAACGATGAAACCCGCAACCCTTCTCAGCCTCGCCGCCTTCGCCTGCATGCTGGGCGCCTGCACCAAGCTCACGGTCGAGAATTACGACCAGCTCAGGATGGGCATGACCTATAACGAAGTGAAGCAGCTGCTCGGTACCCCGGACAAATGCAGCGACGTGCTCGCACTGAAGAGCTGCACCTGGGGCAACGAGGCGCGCTACGTGCAGGTGAATTTCGTCGCCGACCAGGTCGTGCTGTTCAACTCGTCCAACCTGCGCTGAGCGCCCGTGAAGAAATCGTTCACACGTTGCGGGCGCGGCGCGCACTTACCATGACGTATCCGGACACGTGCAGTTACATTTGCACCAATGAATATTTCTGAAATATTATCAAGCCTCTCCGTTCGTCTCCATCCACCCGGATAAATCGCTCCCCCCGCGCTGTCGGAGGGGACAGAACACCACACCGGTATCGGAGGACTCCCCTGATGGATCAGCTGATCTGGCCTGCCTGGCCGCTGCCGCTTGGCGCCCTTTTACCCGTTGCCGTGGCCCTCGTGCTGACCGCCCTCGCCGGCGAAGCAGGCCGGCGCATCGGCCTGCCGCGCGTGAGCGGCTATGCCCTCGCCGGCATCGTGCTCGGCCCGCTCGCACTGGGCTGGTTCGACACCAACGACCTCGCGAGCTACCGCCTCGTCGTCGACTTCACCATTGCGCTGATCCTGTTCGAGCTCGGCATCCGGCTGGACCTGCGCTGGCTGGTGACGAACCGCTGGGTGGTCGCGGCGAGCGCCGGCGAGATGGCCCTGACCTTCGTGCTGACCTACGGCGCGCTGTCGCTCGTCGGCACCGGCACCGACGTCGCCCTGGCCGTCGCCGCCATTGCCGTCGGCACATCGCCGGTAATCCTCACGCACGTGACCGACGAGCTGCGCGCCGCCGGCCCGACCACCGATCGCCTGCTCGCGCTGTGCGCCCTCAATGTCGCGGTGTCGCTGATCCTGCTCAAGCTCCTCGTCGGCGTCCTGCACAGCGTGCATGCGGGCTGGCAGCTCGCGCTGCTCCACCCCCTGTACCTGCTGCTCGGCCCGCTGCTCGCCGGCGCGCTCATCGCCGCGGCCTACCTCGGGCTGCGCAGGCTGGTCGACCCGAACTCGGAACAAGGGCTGGCCGCCCTGATCGCGCTGCTGCTGGCCGCCATCGCCCTGCTCTCGGCCTTGCGCCTGCCGACCTTGCTCGCGCCGCTCATCGCCGGCGCGTTCATCAAGTGGTACGACCCGCGCCCGCACCTGTGGCCACAGCAGATCGGTACCGTCGGCGGCGTGCTGGTGATCGTCACCTTCATGCTGTCGGGTGCGGCGGTCAGCGCGGGGGAACTCTTCGCCGGCGCCGGCGTCGGTCTCCTTGCCGTTCTGGTGCGCGCGCTCGCCAAACTCGGCGGCGCGATGGCCTTCGGTCCGGTAAGCGGGCTCGACCTGCGCAAGAGCCTCGCGCTCGGTGTCGGCCTGATGCCCCTGTCGATCCTCGCGCTCCTGCAGGCGGAAGACGTGCGTCTCCTGTATCCGGAGTTCGGCGACCGCCTGCTGCCGATCGTCGTCGCAATGGTCGTCGTCCTGGGACTGCTGGGCCCGATCGCAACCCGACGGGCGCTGGTCCGCGTCCGCGAACACCGCCGCGGAGATCAATCATGAGCCTGGAAACCTTTGCCTCCTCGCGCGCCCTGTCGCTGGGCGTCGAACTCGAGATGCAGCTCGTCAGCACGCACGACTACGACCTCGCCGCCTCGGCCGAGGACCTGCTGCGCGTGATGGCCCGCAAGGATGTGCCGGGCGACGTCAAACCCGAGATGACCTGCTCGATGATCGAAGTGTCGACCGGCATCTGCAACGACTACGCCCAGGTCGCCGAAGAGCTCGAAGCCCTGCGCGCCGCCCTCACGGCCGCCGCACGCAAGCTCAACATCGGCATCTGCGGCGGCGGCACCCATGCCTTCCAGGACTGGAGCGAACGCCGCATCTTCGACAAGCCGCGTTTTCACTATCTCTCCGACCTGTACGGCTATCTCGCCAAGCAGTTCACGGTGTTCGGCCAGCACGTGCATATCGGCTGTCCCGGCCCCGACGCCGCGCTCTACCTGCTGCACGGCATGTCGCGCTACATCCCGCACCTGATCGCGCTGTCGGCCTCCTCGCCCTACGTGCAGGGCAAGGACACCGGTTTCGAGTCGGCGCGCCTCAACTCGGTGTTCGCCTTCCCGCTGTCGGGCCGCGCCCCCTTCGTCGAGAGCTGGAGCGAGTTCGAGGCCTATTTCGCCAAGATGAGCGACACCGGCGTCGTCCAGAGCATGAAGGACTTCTACTGGGACATCCGTCCCAAGCCGGAGTACGGCACCATCGAGGTGCGCGTGATGGACACGCCGCTCACCGTCAGCCGCGCCGCCGCAATCGCCGCCTACATCCAGGCCATCGCCCGCTACCTGATGATCGAGCGCCCCATCCGGCTCTCGGAAGACGACTACCTCGTCTACACCTTCAATCGCTTCCAGGCCTGCCGCTTCGGCTTCGCCGGCGCCTACGTGCACCCGGAAACGCACGAACAGCGCTCCGTCGCGGATGAAATCGAAGCCAGCTTCGCACGCATCGAACAGCACGCCATCGAGCTCGGCTGCGACGAGGTACTCGGCGAGTTGCTGAAGCAGGTGCGCGAGCGCCGCAACGACACCGCCTGGCTGCGCGAGCGGCATGGCGCGGGCATGTCCTTGCCCGAACTCGTGATGGATCAATGCGCGCGCTGGATGGGAGGAGGCGCGATGTGAGCAAGGCGCCGCTGCGGATCGGCCTGTCGGCCCGCCTGCTGCACACGCCGCCGGCGGAGCTCGGCTTTCCGGGCAAGAGCCTGCAGTACCTCGAACAGTCGATGGCGCACTGGATCATGTCGCACGGCGCGCTCGTGCTCATGGTGCCGACGATCGGGCAGCACCTCGGCCTGCGCCGGGCGCAGATTTCGGTGCACGACTACGTCCGCGCGCTCGACGGGCTGGTGCTGCAGGGCGGCGCGGACGTCAGCCCCACCACCTACCGGCAGGAACCCCTGCGCCCCGAATGGACCGGCGACCGCATCCGCGACCTGTACGAGATCGAGCTGTTGTGGGAGTTCGTGATCCAGGGCAAGCCCGTGCTGGGCGTGTGCCGGGGCGCCCAGCTCATCAACGTCGCCTGCGGCGGCACGCTGTGGCAGGACATTTCCGAATACATTCCCGGCGCCGGCCCGCACCGCGACGCCGACCTTTACGACCAGCACCACCACGCGATCGATTTCGTCGACGGCAGCCGCCTCGCCACGCTCTACAAGGGCACGGGCGGCCGCGTGAACAGCATCCACCATCAGGCCGTGCGCGCCCTCGGCTCCGACCTGCGCATCGAGGCCCGTTCGCGCGGCGACGATGTCATCGAAGCGATCCGCTGGCAGGGCAACGGCTACCTGTTCGGCTGCCAGTGGCACCCGGAATTCCACGGCGGCGGGGGCGATCTCCTCGACGGCAGCCCCATCCTGCAGGATTTTCTCGACGCGGCCGAACGCGCCCGCGGCGCCTGAGCGGGCGGCGGCGCTCCGCCTATCCCCTTCCGCGCCCTGCGACAGCGGCACGCTTCGCCGCCACGCCATTGCGCCCGCGCATCGAAATCGCGCTGATCGCCAGCAGCGCCACCGCGATGCACGTCATGCCCCAGGATTCGGTCGTGCTCGGCCGCTCGCCCAGTTCGATCCAGCCGCTCAGCACGCCTACCGCCGGCACCGCCAGCGATGACAGCCCCGCGAGTCCCGCCGGCAGGCGATCGAGGACGAACAGCCACATCAGCCACGCCAGCCCCGTCGCGAACAGCGCGTTGTACACCAGCGCCCCGATGAAATAGGGCGTCATCTGCGGCGGCTCGGACGGCAGCACCCACGCGAGCACGCACAGCACCAGCGAACCGAACAGCATCTGCCACGCCGTCAGCGACAGCAGGTCGACCTCGACGTTGCCACGCAACCGCTTCGCCCATACGGCGCTCGCCGCCCACACCAGCCCGGCAATCACCGCCATCAGCGTGCTCTGCGTGTCCCCACCCAGCCTCCAGGGCTCGAGGATCAGCACCAGGCCCACCAATGCCAGCCCCACGGCCAGCCATTGCGAGCCGCGCACCCGCTCGCCGAGGAAGGCGTGCGCCAGCGGCAGCAGCCAGAACGGCATCGTATAGACCAGCACCGCGGTCTTGCCCGCGCCGCCGCTCACCAGCGCCCACTGGATCAGGCCCGTAAACGCCGCCGTCTGCAGCAGACCCAGCCACAGCGTGCCCCCCAGCGCGACCGGGCGCAGCGGGCGGCGGCGCAGCACGAGCACCGCAAACAGCGCGAGCGAACCGAGGAAGGTGCGCAGCGCGGAAAAATCGAAGGGATCGACGTAGCGCATCACCTTCTTCATCACCACCCAGTTGTAGCCCCAGATGATGGACAGGAGCAGCATCACACCCGCCGCGCCCAGCAGTTTCCGATCTCGACTCATTGGCAATTCCAGGCGCCGGGCGCCGTACAAAGGGCAATTCTACTTTTTTGTATGCAATTCATGCTGATATTGTGGACCATTCAGTAGCACTCACGCCCCATTTTGTTGCACGGCGGCGCACCACCACGAGTCCCGACACCACCGATTTCGCACCATTGTCGTGCGCAAACGCACGGCCATGCACCACCAACGGGAGGCTTACGCACCATCCGGCCGCATCGGATTCCTAAACAATTGAATTTACGTAACTACTTTTTCCGGCACAGCGGTTGCTTCACCGCGACGATCACGCCACCCGGAGCACATTTATGGAGCAGTTCAAAACATCCACCGACGTCCTGTTCGTCTTGCTCGGCGCCATTATGGTGCTCGCCATGCACGCCGGCTTCGCCTTCCTCGAAGTCGGCACCGTGCGCAAGAAGAACCAGGTCAACGCCCTCGTGAAGATCCTCAGCGACTTCGCCGTGTCGACGCTGGCCTATTTCGTCATCGGCTACTCCATCGCCTACGGCAACGGCTTCTTCGTCAACGCCGAGCAGCTCGCCGCCAACTCCGGCTACGAACTGGTGAAGTTCTTCTTCCTGCTCACCTTCGCCGCCGCCATTCCCGCGATCATCTCCGGCGGCATCGCCGAGCGCGCGCGCTTCGTCCCGCAGCTCGTCGCCACCTTCGTCATCGTCGGCCTCCTCTACCCCTTCTTCGAAGGCATCGTGTGGAACGGCAACCTCGGCCTGCAGGACTGGGTGGAAGGCGCGTTCGGCGCGAAATTCCACGACTTCGCCGGCAGCATCGTCGTGCATGCCTTCGGCGGCTGGATCGCGCTCCCCGCCGTGTTGCTGCTCGGCGCGCGGCGCGGCCGCTACCACAAGAACGGCCAGATGTCGGCGCACCCGCCGTCGAGCATCCCCTTCCTCGCGCTGGGTGCCTGGATCCTCGCCGTGGGCTGGTTCGGCTTCAACGTCATGAGCGCCCAGCGCCTCGACGCCATCAACGGCCTCGTGGCCCTCAATTCCCTCATGGCGATGATCGGCGGCACGCTCGCCGCGCTCGCAGCGGGGAAGAACGACCCCGGCTTCGTCCATAACGGCCCCCTCGCCGGCCTCGTCGCGGTGTGCGCCGGCTCCGACCTGATGCACCCGCTTGGTGCACTCGTCGTCGGCGCCATCGCCGGCGTGCTCTTCGTGCACCTCTTCACCATCGCGCAAAACCGCTGGAAGATCGACGACGTTCTCGGCGTGTGGCCCCTGCACGGCCTGTGCGGCGCCTGGGGCGGCATCGCCGCCGGCATCTTCGGCACCAAGGCCCTCGGCGGCATCGGCGGCGTCAGCTTCGGCGCGCAGCTTGTCGGCACCCTCGGCGGCATCGCGACCGCACTCGCGGGCGGCGCCCTGGTCTATGGCCTGATCCGCGCAACGCTGGGCCTGCGCCTCGACCCCGAGGAAGAATTCGCCGGCGCCGACCTGTCCATCCACAAGATTTCGGCGACCGCCGAGCGCGAGACGTCGTGGTGATGTGAGTGAAACGATCTGGTCGGGCTGTCGGAACCGATCAAGATGGCGCGACGGGGGTCGCGCCATCTTTTTGCCCGACTCGAGGACTGCTCGACGTCAACGACCAGAACGAACGGTCAGGTCGGACAAATGGAAACGTCGTAGAACGGCCTCCTGCACCCCTTGTCCTGCCATGTCCGTAAGCGACAGCTCGTCTGCGGCGGGCGGACGACCGAGTCCGACCCACTGCAGCCAGTCGAGCCGTCGGGGGTGAAACGGCAGGTAACCGAGCTGACCGGTCGCACGTTACGGCTACTCACGGACAGCAGGCCGGCATTATATGGAGCTACAGACAAAGCCAATCTTGAATCACCTCCGCAGTTTCAAAGTAAGGTATCTGTCCGGAAATCCCCGTTCTTCCGCAGGCGGGCGCGTTGTTGGATCGTTGTCGCTCCTTGATTAGCGGAACAGGCGACTGAATCGCCCCGGGCAGCCGACGCTCACCAAAGACCAACCAACAACAGTGCAACAAATGTTCTAAAGTCGGTCACGCATATCTTGCAAGGTAAAGCCAGACAATGGCTGATCGATCCCCAGGCTAAGTCCAAGCACCTTGAAACGCTCACCCATCTCACTGGGCAAAGTGAGCCGTTTGACCGCCTGGATCAGTTCCATATGGGCAACAACATCATCGATATCCGCGGCCGCCACCAGATCATCCAAGCCGTTGCCCATCAGAAAAAAGGCTTGGGTGCTAAAGCCGGTCACCGCAAACCCGGCCGCCAGCGCCGCCTCGGCCACAGCGGAAAAATCGACATGGGCGGTGATATCCTGCAGCCCCGGGTAGACCATGGGGTCCGGGTGGGCACGGTGCCGATAGTGGCACATCAGGGTGCCGCGGCTACGCTCAGGATGATAATACTCTGCCCGGCTGTAGCCATAATCGATCAACAACACAGCCCCGGCGTCAACCGCCTTTGCCAGCTCCTGCAGCCAGGCGGGCGCCCGCAGATTGATCTCTGATTCGTAGTCTGCGCCCGCCTTTCCCAATTGGGTGGCTACAGCGGCTGCCGCCTCGACAAACCCCGGACTCACCGGCCTGTCCCATACCAGCGCCAACCCCTCATCCCGGGACGTCACAAACTGCTCTTTGATCGCCCCCTGCTCCAGCCTGAAACGGTGCACCGGCATCGCATCCAACAACTCATTGGCAACCACCACACCGCGAAACCCAGCCTCGGGCAGGGTATCCAGCCAGCGTACCCGGTCAACCAAGGTGGGGACCTTGGTCTGCAGCATCTCACATTGCCGTGCCCGCAGGTCCGGGCTCAACTCCAGAATCAGATAGGCCTCCGGTAACTGGCCCAGTTGCTCCAGCTCGGCCAGCAGATCGGCGGCCAATACACCAGAACCGGCCCCCACCTCAAGCAGATAGCCACCGCCCACCAGTGCCAGCACCTGCCGACACTGGCGGGCCACGCATTTGGCAAACAGGGACGAGATCTCCGGCGAGGTAATAAAATCCCCGCCAGGACCAAATTTACGCGAACCCGCCGTGTAATAACCCAGACCGGGCTGATACAAGGCCATCTCCATATACTGGTCAAACGGCAACCGCCCGCCCTGGTCAGCGATCGCTCGCCGCACCTGCTCAATGAGTAGCAGACTTTGCGCCTGGGCATCGGCGGCGGGTTCTGGTAGCTGCGAGGCCCCCATCTGGGCTGCCCGGGGTAGCATATGTCTGCTCAAGGAAGAATAGAAGGATAAAGGATAGGAAATCCAATGCCACTTTCCACGTGAGGTCCCCCACGTTTTCCGACGTAAAACGTCCTCCGACTGCGTTCGAGAAAATTCTACTTCTGACGACCATCATTTTCCGGGTGGATTGCCCCGCCATGTATGAAATCAATCATGTGCTCGATTTCCCGTTCCTTTTCATCGATAATGCTTTTTACGGTGTCGCCAATACTGATTATACCAACGAGCTTATTGCCTTCGACTACCGGTAGATGGCGTACTCGGTTGGCGGTCATTAAAGCCATACACTCATCGAGGGCCTTCCCTTTATCGACGACGTAGACCTGCGTGGTCATCACCTCGCTCACCAGGGTTTCTTTCGAGCCCTTGCCCCTGAGGATTATCTTTCTAGCATAGTCTCTTTCCGTGAAGATGCCTGCAATTTGATCTTTGGACATTACAAGCACACAACCTACATTGTTTTTAGCCATCAGAACCACGGCCTCATAGACCGTGGCATCCGGTGAAATTGTCAATACATCATGACCTTTCTTTGCCAGCACGGATTCAACGAGCATGAGCGCACCTCCTTCGTCTCTTTGCAGGAACCCCACTCTTTAGTGTAGTCCTGACCCACAACGTGTCCAGACAATCCCGCGACGCCGTCTCTACAGCTCCTTGCTACCGAAGTATCGCGATCTGAGCCAGGGTGAGAAACCAGGAGGGGAACAGACCAATCACGATGACCGCCACGCTGGTGATGCCTAACGCCAGCTGTGGCGGCAATTTAAGGTGTATGGCAAATTCACCCGTGGGCGAACGCATATACATCAGCATCACGATGCGGATATAAATGAAGGCAGCCACGGCACTGAACATCACCGCAATCACCGCCAGGGCAACATGTTGTTGTTCGATCAGCGCCACAAAAATATAAAACTTGGCAAAAAAGCCGGCCGTCGGGGGAATGCCGGCCAGTGAGAAGAGGTAGATCAACATCAGCATGGCCAACACCGGATGTGACCGGGAAAGACCGGTATAGTCTTCGATTCGTTCACTGCCGAATGACCCCAGGCATATCACGATGATGCTGGCAAAGATGCCCAGGTTCATGAAGCTGTAAATCAGCAGATAAAGCATCACACTGGCGATACCCGCCTCCCCGCCAGCCACCACACCCAACAGGGTAAAGCCGACGTGGGCGATACTGGAATACGCCAGCATGCGTTTGATATCGTGCTGGACCAATGCCGCGATGCTGCCAGCCGCCATGGTCGCCACCGCGATAACCGTAAACAGCCCAAGCCAGATCTCCGAGACGGGCAGCAAACCTTGCAAAAACACCCGTAACAGCACGGCAAATCCCACCGCTTTGGGTCCAACCGACATGAAGGCGGTAATCGAGGTCGGTGCCCCCTGATAGACATCGGGCACCCACATATGAAACGGGACAGCGGCGATCTTGAACGATAATCCGCCTATCAAGAACACAATCGCGAAGATTAGCAGCGGATCAATCGCCGCTTGCGGCCCGATCACCGCGGCAATATCCGCTATATTGGTCGTCCCGGCCAAGCCATAGAGCAGTGACATACCATACAGCAGCACACTCGAGGACAAGGCGCTCAGGATGACATACTTGAGTGCCGCCTCATTGGATAAAGGGCTCTGGCGCTTGAATCCGGTCAGCAGATAGACCGACAGGGCCATCAGCTCCAACCCCACATAGATGATGATCAGATCCACCGCCGAGGCCAAAATCATCAGCCCGCAAAGGGCAAACAGCAGCAGCACGTAGTATTCGCTGTGCTCGATCTGCTCCTGCTGCAGATAACCGATGGAGAAGAGGATGCACAGCGCCGTGATCAGACAGAAGAGCAGCTTGAAAAATACGGCAAAGCCATCCAGCACAAACATGCCGTTATAGACGGGCTTGGTTTGCCCGGCGATCAACAGGGTCTCCAATGCCGCAATGGCGATCACGACGATCGCCAGATAGCCAATCACGGCCACCCGTTGACGCCGCCACACGAGATCGAGCATCAACAGCAGACAAGCGGCAACTAACACCGTCATCTCCGGCAGACTGGTGATCAATGACTGGATAATGGCATCTTGATCCATCGTTCCTATCCGATTACCGGCTAATCAATACGACCTGCGCTTGCGTCTGCTGCAGCAGGTGCTCGACGGATGCATGCATGATGTTCAGGAAGGGCATGGGATAGAAGCCCACCCAGAGAACAAACAGGGCCAGCGACAATAGCGTCACCACTTCCCTGGCATCCAGATCCCGACTGTTAGTCAGCGCCTGGTTGGTCACCTTGCCCAGGGCCACCCGTTTAAACATGCTCAGAAGATAACCGGCACTGAGCAGTGCACCGATGACTGCCAGTGCTGCAACGATCTTGCTAAAGCCAAAGACCCCCACCAAAACCAGCAATTCACCGATAAACGCACCGGTGCCGGGCAAGGCCATCGCCGCCAGGGTAAAAAAGGCCAGCCCGGTGGTGTAGATCGGCATCACCTTCATCAGTCCGCCGTAATCGCTGATCAGCCGGGTATGGGTACGCTCATAGACCAGCCCGACCAGCAGGAACAGCGCACCGGTGATGATGCCGTGGCTGAACATCTGTAAAATACCGCCTTTCAGACCGGCAACATTGAGCGCAAACAGGCCGACGGTGACAAAGCCCATGTGGCTGATACTCGAATAGGCCACCAGCTTTTTCAGGTCATCCTGGGCCAGTGCCAGATAGCCGCCGTAGATGATGGCCACCAGGGAGACCAGCACCACCGGCGTTGCAAAATAGTGGGTCGCCAAGGGCAGCATCGGCAGTGAAAAACGCAAAAAGCCATAGGCTCCCATCTTCAGCAGTACGCCAGCCAACACGATGCTGCCAGCGGTGGGGGCCTGTACGTGGGCATCGGGTAACCAGGTATGAAACGGGAACATCGGCACTTTGATGGCAAACGCGATAAAGAAGGCGATAAAGACCCAGAACTGGACGGCAAAGGGATACTTTTGCGTCATCAGGATCTGAATATCAAAGCTCTGCCCGCCTTCAAAATAGAGCACGATCACGCCCACCAGAAAGAGTACGCTGCCGGCCAATGTGTAGAGAAAGAACTTGAAAGCGGCATAGATGCGGTTGTCCCCACCCCAGACACCGATGATCAGATACATCGGTATCAGCATCGCCTCCCAGAAGATGGAGAAGAGAAACAGATCCATCGCACAAAAGACGCCTAACATCAGGGCCTGCATCACCAACAGCGCGCACATGAAACCTTTCACGTGCTGTTCAATGGCACGCCAGGAAGCCAGCACACAGATCCAGCCCAGAAACGCACTGAGAAAGACAAACAGTACGCTGATGCCATCGACCCCCAGCGCATAGTGGATATCCAGGGCTGGTATCCATTGATATTTTTCGGAAAACTGCATCAGGTGGGTGTCTGGATTGAAATGCGCCAGCAGCGTCAGCGTCAGCGCCAGATCAAGCGTGGTGACCAGCAGGGCCAGTCGCTTGATCTGAAGGTCATCCTTGAGCCAGAGCAACAGCAACGCGCCAGCCAACGGCACCAGCACGATCAGGCTCAGCACGGGAAAACCTATTGTGTTGACGGCTGAATCCACCACCCGCAATCTCCTTGATCAACACGCCACGCGGTTACATTCAAGTCACAAAAAAACATACAACAGACAGGCCACCAGCCCCGCCACGATACCTAGGGCATACCGGCTCAGGATGCCGCTTTGCAGCTGGCGCAGCTGCGTGGCGCACCGGATCAGACCGGTCGCCACGCCATTGACCACCCCATCGACAATATGCTGATCAAACCAGAGTCCAAGTGTTGCGATGGCGGTATGGGGTTTGAGTACCAGCGAGTTGGAAAAATCGCTGACCACCTCTTCGTAGCGCGTCAGCGGACGACGGGCAAACCACATCAACCACCTTGCCCCGGTGCGGTAAAACCAGTCGGTGTCCAGGCTGATGGTGCGCTCGGGGTCCAGGTGTTTGAGAAACAGCGCGAAGCCCAGGGCGGTGAAGAGCAGCAGGCCCATGGTCTCCGTGATGTGCACGCCGGTATAGGGATGAAAGTCGACGCTATAGGGCAAAAGCCGGTATAGCAGATCCGGGAAGATGCCGATCATCAGACAGAGGCTGGCTGCCATGGTCATGGCGATGAGCATGTTGGTTGGCGGTTCCTTTGCCTTGAGTCCGGAATCCTTGCCAAAGAACATGTAGTAGGGCAACTTGAGCCCGGTATGCAGGAAAGTACCCGATGAGGCCAGTATCAGCATCAACGCAATCAGGCTGTGACCGTCCCCCGCGGCGGCTGCGATCACCATCGACTTGCTGACAAAACCGCTAAAGAACGGGAAGGCCGAGATCGAAAAAGCGCCAATCATGTAGAGAAACAGCGTCACCGGCATCTGTTTATACAAGCCGCCCAGTTCGGTGAGCTTGCGACGGCCGGTGACATGGATCACCGCCCCGGCTCCCATAAACAACAGCCCCTTGTAGAGGATATGGGCAAAAGCGTGGGCGCTGGCGCCGTTGACCGCCATCTCGGTGCCGATCCCGACACCGGCCACCATATAACCCACCTGGCTGACGATATGGTAGGCGAGCAAACGTCGGGCATCGTTTTCCAGCACCGCGTAGATCACCCCATAGATCGCCATGACTGCGCCCAGCCAGATCAACACCTCGGTCCCGGGGAAGCCACGCAACAGGACATAGACGGCGGTCTTGGTGGTAAAGGCGCTCATGAAGACGGCGCCGGTAATGGTGGCCTCGGGATAGGCGTCGGTGAGCCAGGCATTAAGCGGCGGCACCGCCGCATTGAGGATAAAACCGGCCAGGATGAGATAGAAGGCGGCGCCACCCTCGGTCAGGGGGCCAAACTGGATGGACCCGGTGTCGGCATAGTGCAACACAATCCCGCCCAGTAGGCAGAGTCCACCGGCGATATGCACCAGCAGATAGCGAAAACCTGCCGCGAGGGCCGCCTTGCCCCCCTGGGCAAACACCAGATAGGCCGAGGCAAAGGCCATCAGTTCCCAGAACAGGAACAGGCTGAGGAAGTCCCCGGCAAAGACCACCCCCAGGGCGCTACCCACGTAGAGAAAGGCGGCGACATGTTCACCGGCGCCTCTCACCTGCAGTGCATAGACCGTGCCGATCAAGCCCATCAGACTGAAGACCCAGGCAAAGAGGATGCTGAGCTTGTCCACCTGTCCCAGGACGATCTCTTTGCCGGTATAGCTGAAGACGGTGTATTGCCCCGGTGACAGCGAGAATACGGCAGACAAGGCCAGCAACGTGACCAACAGCAAATAGCCCTGGCGCAGGCGTCCCTTGAACAGTGGAATCAAGAGCGCCCCAAAGATATAGACCAGCCCCGGGTGGCCCCACTCAATCATAGTAGTCCTCCCGACGCATCAATTTGCCCTGATGGCCGAGGAACTTTGAGAAAAAAATAATCAGGAAACAGGCAATAAACCCGTACAAAGCCCCCCACCCGGGTATCGCCTGCCAGAAGCCCTCGACATGATCCCGCCTCACCAGAAAATCGGCCATCAGGGTAATCGCCATGACAATGACGAATAGCCGCCAGCGCTGCGCACGATATTGCGGATCGCCAAAGAAGTTGACCAGCTTAGCGATCATTTGATCACCTCCTGTGCCAAGCTCAGGAAATAGTCGGGATAAAGCCCCAACAGCAGCGACAACAAGGCCGTCGTCATCACGGTGGCGGCCATCAGGGGAATCTCACGGATCGGTGCTGTCGGTGCGGCCCCACTCGGGGGCGCCTCCTTATCAAAAAAGGCTGTGTAGCTAATGGGAAGAAAATAGGCCGCATTGAGCAGTGAGCTGATCAGCAACACCAGTACAAATGCCAACTGCTGTGCCTCGATGGCGCCCACGATCAGATACCACTTGCTGATAAAACCTCCCACCGGCGGAATGCCGATCATGCTCAAGGAGGCGATAAAGAATGCCGTCATGGTCCACGGCAATCGGTGCCCGATCCCGCCCAGTTCGCTGATCTTTCGCCGCCGACAGGCGCAGAAGATGGAACCGGCGCAGAAGAACAGGGTGATCTTGGAAAAGGCGTGGCCGGCGATATGCATGATGCCACCGACCATCGCGCCGGGACTAAGCAGTGCCGCGCCGAGGACGATGTAGGAGAGTTGACTAACCGTCGAGTACGCCAGCCGGGCCTTTAGATCATCGCGGGTCAGGGCATAGAGCGAGGCCGTAATGATGGTGAAAGACACCAGATAGGCGGTGGCAATGCCCAGCCCCAGATCGCCCATAAGCTGTACACCAAAGACATGGAAGATGACCCGCAACACACAGAACACCCCCATTTTCACCA
Source organism: Aromatoleum toluvorans (assembly GCF_012910905.1). Lineage (GTDB taxonomy): Bacteria > Pseudomonadota > Gammaproteobacteria > Burkholderiales > Rhodocyclaceae > Aromatoleum > Aromatoleum toluvorans. Next base: position 15,819 of record NZ_WTVN01000029.1, on the reverse strand, counting down.
CGGCCACCGCATGCAGCAGGCCACTGACCGGCGTTGGCGCCACCATGGCCGCCGGCAGCCAGGCATGAAATGGCATGATGGCGGCTTTGGCAAAACCAAACAGGTAGCAGAAATAGAGCAGCGTCAGGATCAGGGGTGAACTTGACACCTCCTTGAGCAAACCATCGTGGGCAAAATCGAGGCTGCCGGTAAGAAAATAGGTCAACGCCACCGCAATAAGCAGGAAGGTCTTGGAGGCCCCCATGAGATAGACGATATATTTTTTGCTCCCCTCCCAGGCCGCCTCATCCTCGTGGTGATAGACCAGGGGATAGGTGATCAGGCTTAACACCTCGTAGAAGATGATCAAGGTAAAGAGGTTGGCGGCAAAGGAACCGCCCACGGCTGCTGAAAGGCTGACCGCAAAACAGGCATAAAAGCGCGTCTGCGCATGCTCGTTCAGGCTGCGCATATAACCGATTGAATAGAGGGCCGCCACGATCCATAACAGACTTGAGGTGGTCGCAAAAACCATGCCGAGCGGGTCGACCCGGAAGGCAAAGTCAATGCCGGGCAAGACGGTAAACAAGTTGTATTCGATCAGCTCGCCCCGCAACACCATGGGTGCCATGGAGATCACCAGCATGAACTTGATCACCGCGGCGATGACCGAAGTCGCATCGCGCAGATTGGGGCGCTGATGCAGCGCCAGGATGACCAAGGCGGCACCAAAGGAGACCAGGATCGCAAGCACGGGGGTGATGGATTCGCTGGCTGCCATTGCATCACCCTTTCATGATGCTGATTTCGTCGATCTTGAGGCTGCCCTTGTGGCGCACATAGGCAATGACAATCGCCAAGGCCACCGCCACCTCGGCGGCCGTCACCGTGATGACAAAGATCGCAAAGATCTGGCCACCCAGATGCGAAAGAAAGAACGAGAAGGCCACCAGGTTGATATTGACGGCGCTGAGCATCAACTCCAGGCACATCAGGACGATCAAGACATTGCGTCGGCTCAACACGCCGTAGAGGCCAATGACAAATAGACTGGCACTGAGTGCGATATACCAGGAGAGTGGCACCATCACCCATTCCCCTTATGCGTCATAAAGATGGCCCCAACCAGGGCCACCAGCAGGACGATCGATACAACCTCAAAGGGCAGCAGATATTGGGTAAACAGGGCCTGGCCCAGTTCGCTGACGCTGCCTTGGGTCGCTGATGGCGTGGGTGGCGGAATCTGCGATAACAGCGGGCTGCTGAACAGCAGCCACAACATGGCACTCCCCAGGACCACGGAAAACGCCAGGGAAATATACTTGCTTCCGGGCAGAAACCGTTCCAGGGTCGCCTGGCGAATCTCCAGCATCATGATGACGAATATGAACAGCACCATGATCGCGCCCACATAGACGAACAGTTGCACCGCCGCGAGGAAGGGGGAATGGAGCAGGATATAGAGGGCGGCGATCTGGATGAAACAGGCAATCAGGGCGACCGCACTATGAACAGGATTTTTCAGCAGCACCACACCACAGGCCGAAGCCACGGCGATCGAGGCAAAGAGGAGAAAAAAAGCCTGTTCCATTTAGCCAGCCTTTTTATTGGTCATTATTAATGCCGCTGCGGTATTTCTGTTTTCTTTCTCTCCCGTATTAAGCATTCCGTTGCGTTCAGACCCAATAACCTTCAATCCTTTCTATGGATAAACCTCCACCAGTCATACCCCGAAGACTCCTGCGCTTCAACCGTAGACTGCGCCGATGGTAGGTACCGCGCCTTGACGACACTTCCCGGCTGCTCGGTTTTACCATCCATCTCAAGCAACGAATCGCGGCCTACCACCAGTTCTTCCGACGTATAACTGGAGTACTCGAATACGCTCCCGAGGGCAATGGCCTCTTCCGGACAGGAGTCTTCACACAAGCCACAGTAGAGGCAACGCGCCATATCGACATCATAGACCAAGGGTCGCCGTTTGCCATTCTCGTCCTCGTAGGGCACCACCGTAATGCAGTTACAGGGACAGATCTTTGCACAAAGCTCACAGGCGACACATTTGTTCTCGCCATTCTCATCCCGACGCAACACATGGTGCCCACGATGACGTGGATACGGCACCCATTTCTCCCTGTCCGGATACTGCATCGTGACACTTCTTGAAAACATGTACTTGAAGGTCAGGGAGAGACCATTGATCAAATCGAGAAAAAAAGTCACGCCGATCCATCGGTGGTCTCGGCTGATCTTGTTCAGCGCATTTTCGTTGTACATGGACAGACCTCAATAGACAAATATCCCGGTAATCAGGATATTCAGAATTGAGAGCGGAACCAGTACCTTCCAGCCGATACTCATCAGTTGATCATAACGATAGCGGGGAAAGGTAAAGCGGAACCACATAAAGAGGTAGATAAAGAAACCAACCTTCAGGGCAAACCAAATGGGTGCGGGCAATGGGATCAACACACCATGCCAACCCCCAAAAAAGAGCAAGACACAGAGCACCGAGATGGTCAGCATCACCAGATACTCGCTGATCATGAAAAAGGAGAACCGCATACCGCTGTATTCGGTATGGTAGCCCGCCCCCAGATCGCCTTCGGCCTCGGCCAGGTCAAAAGGAATCCGTTGTGCTTCGGCAAGGCCGGCGATAAAGAAGATAAAGAAACCAAGGGGCTGATAGACAATGAACCAGAGGGGCTCCTGAGCGTCGACGATATCCGAAAGGTTCATGGACTGGCTCAGCATGATCACGCCGATCACCGCAAACCCCATGGGCACCTCATAACTGATCAGCTGTGCGCAGGTGCGCAAGCTGCCCAACAGGGCGTATTTGCTGTTGGAGGCCCAACCACCAAAGATGACGCCGTAGATCTCAAGTCCAGCTACAGCAAGAATATAGAGCAATCCGACATTCATATCGGACAGATAAGGCTTGGTCTCATAGCCCAAAATACTGACGCTGTCGCCAAAGGGTACGGCGACAAACACCATAAAGGGCGGTACCAAGGCGACAAAGGGAGCAATCTTGAACAGCACCCGGTCGGACTGATCCGGGATGTTGTCCTCTTTTGTGAGCAATTTCAGACCATCGGCCAGCGGTTGCAACAGGCCATGCCAGCCGACCCGCATGGGCCCCATACGCTGTTGAATATGTCCGGCTATCTTGCGCTCCAGCCAGGTCAATGGCACCGGCACGATAAACAGGATGACGGTGATCAACACCACCTTCACCATGATTACTGCGACGGCAGTCATCAGTTCCATCAGGCAATCCTCAACGTGACCGGACAGGGGTACTCGCCAGCCTTGAACAGACGGTTCAACTTGGCCTTGCTGAAATGGCCAGGTACAAAGACCACACCCGGTTGCAGCGAGGGATTGAGTCGGGCGTTGGCATTTATCGCATACCCGTTTGCCTGTAACTCCAGTCGTTGGCCCTCGCTGATACCCAGAGTTGCTGCCTGATCGGCATTGAGCTCGATATAGGGTTCAGCCAATATTTGGCACAAGGTAGCGGATCGCTCGGTCAAATAACCGGCATGACTCTTGGTGTTGCCAGTGATCAGCAGCAGGCCAGCCGGTTTTATCCGCGGCGGTAACACGGGACGCACCAGCACCGCCGGGGTTTGTTCAGTCGTTAAGGCCCGGGTAAACCGCCCCCCGGCGTCGGCTTCCTCGATCAAGCCCTGATAAGCTGGCAGCTGCTGTTCGATCTCCTGCTGAATCGCTTCAGGACGGCTTGAGCCCAGATCAGCCCCCAGGCTGCTGGCCATCCAGCAAAAGATCTCGCAATCGGATTTTATGCCTTCGGGCTGCGGGTAAAACCCCCGCACCTGCTGCAGTCGGCCCTCATTGTTCGTATAGCTGGCATCAATCTCGGCGTAGCTGGTGGCCGGCAAGACCAGATCGGCTTGCTGTGCCGTGGCGGTCATGAAGGCATCTTGCACAATCAGCAAGTTCACCTTATCCAAAGCGTTTGCCACGCGATCCGTATCCGGCGTGCTGACCAGCGGATCCTCAGCCACCAGATAGAGGCAGTCCATTTGACCATCGATGCAACCATCGAGCATTTGGTTAAAATCCATACCCGGCATCGCTGGCAGCGTCATACGCCAATTCCGCTCACAGGCAGCTCTTCCCGCCGCATCAGACAGGGCGATTGCGCCAGGTAACCAATACGGGCTAACCCCCAAGTCCCAACTGCCCATCTGATTGCACTGGTCATGCAGAAATTGCAGATGGACTTGTTTGCCGAGTTTTTTGAGCACCTGGATCAGGTTGTTCAGCAGTTGCAGGCCCGACAACACCGATGGCGTTCTGAGCAGGTCGGTACCCGTAAGCAAGGTGATCTCATCAGCGGCCAAAAGCCCGGTGGTCAGTCGATCGACAAACCGCCGACAGGCCGCGGTGGGCAAGTCGGGAAGCGGGCCATCGGGCAGGGCCTTACCCAATGCGAGATCGCCACTCTGCGCCTGTATCCCGTGCAGCGTCCAGGCCAGCAGCAAGCCCTCATCCCCGGGAATGCTGTTGATTGCTGCGGCGGCATGCTCTTCCAGGCGTAACGGACGGGGTGAGATGAGATAGAGCCGGTTTGCCGTGCGTGTCAGGCTACGGCGGATCAGATAATCGGAAACCGGGTTCTCATCTTCCACATCGCAGCCGTAGAGCAGGGTCAGATCACCTTTGAGCAGACTGGCGAGCGGCTGACGGCTATAGTGATTGCGGAGCAGATCCTGCAGAACCGGATACGGGGAGTCGACACGGTCCACGGCATAGGACCAACGGCAGAAGCTATCGATATTGTTGGTCTGCACGACCCCGCGCATCAGTTGCTGGAAGCGGAACTGCGCCTCATTGCCCAAGTGTGGCGAGATCATGCCCCCGACCCGCTTTCCCCGGTCAAACATTCCGACAAACGCCTGTTTAAGAAAATCCGCCGCCTCGTCCCAGGAAACCGCCACCAACGCTTCACCCTGTCGCAGCATCGGGCTCTTGATGCGGTCCGGGTGATTGACAAAATCAATACCGAAACGACCCCGGGAACAGAGGGTCTCATTGTTCAGTCCCAGCGCCTGTTGCGAGCGGACCCGCACCAGCGCGCCATCCCGCACCTCGACCGTGAACTGGCAGCCGGTGCCGCAGAAGGGGCAGACGCTATCCACCCGCTGCAGATCCCAAGGCCGGGCCTTGTAACGGTAGGGACGATTCATCAAGGCCCCCACCGGGCAGACCTCGATACAGTTACCACACTGATCGCAGTTTTTCAGATCATCGCCAAAGCCGGCGATCTGGCTGTAGTTGCCGCGTTCGATCGCTCCCAGGACATGGGCCCCGACGACCTCGTCACACATGCGGACACAACGCACACACTGGATACAACGGTTGGCATTGAAGACGATCACATCATTGAGCGGCATATCCCGGTTATTGAAGATACGCTTTTGCTCCACGAAGACCCCCATCCGTGGGCCATGCTCCATCACCTGATCCTGCAATTCGCATTCACCCGCCTTATCACAAACCGGGCAATCCAGCGGATGGCTTGAGAGGAAGAATTCCAGGTTGCCTTCCAGTGCCCGCTTTGCCGCATTTGATTGCGTCTGTACCACCATGCCATCGGCAATGGCGGTAATACAGGCCGGTTGCAGGCGGCGCTGTCCTGCAATCTCGACCAGGCACATGCGGCAAGAGCCAGAAGGGCTGAGCCCGGGGTAATAACAGAAGGTCGGGATGGCGATCTGCATTTGACGGGCGGCATCCAGGATGGTGGTACCGGCGTCAAATTCGGCTGATTGTCCGTTGATAGAAATCTTGACCATCGCTCTCGTGTCCGATCCCGAATATCCCATCGAATCGCCGCATCGGGTACATGCCACTATGCGGCCCGGCCACCCTGCTGTATTCGTTCGATAAATTCGTGGCGAAAATTTTTTACCACTCCACGCAGTGCCATCGCCGCCGCGTCACCCAGTAGACAGAAGGTGTTGCCCTCGATATTTCCATATAGCCGTTCCATCGATTCCAGGTCACCCGACTTTGCCTCGCCAGCCTCAATGCGTCCAAGCATCTGCTCGACCCAGGCCAATCCTTCCCGGCAGGGGGTGCACTTGCCACAGGATTCATGATGGAAAAACTCGATGATGCGGTGCGCCACCCGAACCATGCAGGTACTCTCATCCATCACGATCACCCCCGCCGAGCCCAACATGGTGCCTGCGGCCGACAAGGCATCGAAGTCCATGGCAACGTCCAGCGCCGGTTCGGGTAACAGGGCGGCGGAGATCCCCCCCGGAATGACTGCCTTGATCTTTTTCCCCGAGTGCGTGCCACCGGCGTGCTGCTCTACCAGCTCCCGCAGCGAGATGCCCATGGGCAGTTCATACAGGCCGGGGCGTCTTACATGCCCACTGAGGCAATAGAGTTTGGGACCGGGACATTTCTCGCTACCGATGGAGCGAAACCAGTCGGCACCGCGTTGCACAATGGGCGGAACACAGGCCAGGGTTTCGACATTGTTGACCACTGTCGGTCCCTTATAGAAGCCGGAGACGGCAGGAAATGGTGGTTTGAAGCGGGGTTGGCCGCGTTTTCCCTCCAGTGACTCGATCAGCGCCGTCTCCTCGCCACAGATGTAGGCACCGGCACCACGGTGCACATAGATATCAAGATCAAACCCGGAGCCGAGGATGTTTTTGCCCAGCAGGCCCGCCTGCAGACTGGCCTGAATCTCCCGCTCCAGGCGCCTGATGGCGGTGACGTATTCTCCCCTGATGTAGATATAGGCCTTTGCCGCGCCAATGGCATAGGCGGCCAGAGTCATTCCTTCAAGCAACAGATGGGGCGTCTGTTCCATGATGATCCGGTCCTTGAAGGTACCCGGCTCCCCCTCATCGGCATTGCACAGGAGCCATTTGGCAGACGCGTTACCCTTCGGCACAAAGGACCACTTCAACCCGGTGGGAAAACCCGCCCCGCCCCGGCCACGCAATTTGGCCTCCTTCACCAGATCGATCAACTGCTCAGGACTGGAGTCACGCAGGGTGCTGCCCAATGCCGAATAACCGCCCGCCAAACGATAGCCTGCCAGATCCTGGTACTCAGAATCGCGCCTCTCCAGCAAGAGTACCTGCTCGTACATCTCGGGCTCTCCATTGGCAGACTGTTTGATCAACTGCTCGGTGGTCCATTTTCCGGGTTGCTGTTTGGTTCCTCTTGTAGTGTTTGCAGCATCTCTGCCAGGCGCTGCTCATTCAGATGACCGCAGTAATCATCGTTGAGTTGCATTACCGGCGCCATTTCACAGGCCCCCAGGCACTCCACCGCGGTCAGGGTAAACCGTCCGTCGGCGGTGGTCTCGCCACAACGGATATCCAGCTGCTGTTCCAGCTGCCGCTGCAGCCGCTCTGCGCCCAACAACATGCAGCTGAGATTGGTACAGAGTTGCAGATGGTATTTGCCCACCCGCCGGGTGTGAAACAGACTGTAAAAGGTGGCGATTTCCAGCACCGTCACCCGCGGCAGGTGCAGATACTCGGCCACCTCGGCCATGGCATCCTGCGTTAGATAACCATAGTGGGCCTGGGCCAGATGCAGGGCCGGCATCACCGCTGACCGGCTGGCCGGATAGCGTGTGGCCATCTCGGTGATCTGCTGCTTCAAGGTCTGGTCCTTCATCACTTTTTTCTCGTGAATTGCGCAGCCCACAGGTTCGTCGGAATTACTTGTCGACCTCGGCAATCACCGGGTCCAGGCTGCCGATAATGGCAATCACGTCGGCCAGGTAACACCCCCTGGCCAGCACGGCAAGCGCCTGCAGATTGACGAACGAAGGGGCTCTGACCTTCATCCGTAAAGGCTTGGGGCTACCGTCGCTGATGATGTAAAAGCCCAACTCTCCCTTCGGCGCTTCGATGCTGACATAGGCCTCGCCCTTGGGCACCGGGAAACCATAGGCGGAGACTTCGAAGTGATGAATCATCGCTTCCATCGACGACTTCACCGTGATCTTGTTGAGCGGAAAGGCAATATCGGGCATCGCCACGGCCACTGGCCCCTGTGGCATCTGATCCAGGCACTGCTCGATCAGTTTTACACTCTCGCGCATCTCATCCATGCGGCACTTCCAACGGTCGTAGCAGTCACCGTTTTCACGCACGATCACCTCGAACGAGAGCCGGTCATAGATCTCATAGGGGTTATCGCGCCGCATATCCCAGCTAACCCCCGAGGCACGCAGGCAGGGCCCGCTCAAGCCCCAATCGATGGCTTGTTCGCCACTGATCTTGCCTATATCCCGGGTGCGTTTGAGGAAGATACGATTTTCTGTAATCAGGCGCTCGTAATCGTCAACGCGCTGCTTCATCACATGACAGAACTCGCGGCAACGCGGCTCGAATCCATCAGGCAGATCCTCGCGCACCCCGCCGACCCGACAGAATGAGGTGTGCATGCGCGCACCGGTGATCATCTCCATCAGATCCATGATCATCTCGCGTTCGCGCATCACATAGAGCAAGGTGGTCATGGCCCCCAGATCCAGCGGCAGCGCGCCGCTGATCAGCAGATGGCCGGAGATACGGGCCATCTCGGCCATCATGACGCGAATATACTGGGCACGCTCGGGGGCCTTGATCTCCAGCAGGCGCTCCACTGCCAATACATAGGCCAGGTTATTCGAGGGCGCACAGAGATAGTCCAGCCGGTCGGTCAGGGGAATGATCTGGGTATAGGTAAAGTTTTCGGCGAGCTTTTCAGTGCCGCGATGCAGGTAGCCGATGACGGTATCCACCCCGCGAATCTCTTCCCCGTCCAACTCCAGCATGACGCGCAGGACGCCATGCGTGCTCGGGTGTTGCGGCCCGAGGTTGAGCAATAGCTCCTTGGTCAGTTTCTGACCTGCTTCGTTCGTGCCTAACAGATTGATGTCGGTCATAAGGCCACCGTCACGCCCCTTCTGCTCCTTGGCTACGCGCCTCGCCAAACGGGTTGTAGTGGTCAGCGTAGCCACGCAATGGATAGTCCTTTCTCATCGGGTATCCGTCATAGCCTTCCCACATATAAATACGTCGTAGATCCGGGTGCCCGACAAACACAATCCCGTACATGTCATAGGCTTCCCGCTCATGCCAGTTGGCGGTCTGCCACACCGGCACCACCGACGGGGGCGACTCATCCAGCTCAAGGCGGCATTTGATCCGCAACCGGTATTTGAACGGTATCGAATAGAGGTGATAGACCGTCTCGAAGCGCGGGGTTTGGGGATAATGATCGACGCCGCAGATATCGGAGAGGAAATTAAACTGCAGGGCACTATCGTGTTTCAGCAAGCGGCAGAGGGCCAGCAGGTTCTCCTTGCTTACCGTCAAAGTAAGCATCCCGAAGGTTTCATACACCGACTCGCAGCGCTGCTGTATCGACTCCCGTTGAAGCAGTTCGAGCAGCGGCTGGTTGCTCATGGCGATACCTTCCCTGTTTCTTGCGGGTCTTTTCTGCGTAGTACATGTTGCTTCTTGATCTTCTCCTGCAGCATCAAGATGCCATGAATCAGTGCATCCGGCCGGGGGGGGCAACCCGGGACGTGGACATCCACCGGCACGATGCGCTCTGACCCCTGGACCACCGCATAGGTGTTATAGACACCACCCGAGATGGCACAGGTACCCATGGCAATGACCCAACGGGGTTCGGTCATCTGGTCATAGAGCAAGCGGACGATCGGGGCGAATTTCTTGGTCACGGTGCCGGCGATGATCATCAGGTCGGATTGCCGGGGCGAAGGACGAAACACTACGCCGAGGCGGTCCAGGTCATAACGTGCACAGCCGGCCGAGATCATCTCGATGGCGCAGCAGGCAATTCCGAAAGTCTCGGGCCACAGCGCCGAACTACGGCTCCAGTTAATGACGGAATCAACGGAGCCGAAAAAGACATTATTGGAAAAACGGTTCTCTAGATTTGCCATTCCAATGCCCCCGTCGCCCACGCATAGATAAAGCCAACCAAAAGCAGAAAGATAAAGACAAACATTTCGATATAACCGAACAGGCCGATATCCGTCAGCACCACGGCCCAGGGAAACAAGTACAGCGTCTCGACATCGAAAATAATAAAGACAATGGCAATGACAAAATAGTGGATCTTGACTTGCCCCACCGAGGCATCGCCAACCGGATCGACGCCACACTCATAGGGCTGTCTTTTTGCAGGATAGGGGTTGGCGGGTCGAAGGAGCGACGATATTTTCAGGATAAATAGCCCCACCAGGGTAACCACCCCGGCCATCAGAAAAACAGGGAAATAGTCCAGTAACATCTACTCTCACCCTGATCGTTCAGACTATTGATCTGCTCCAGTGATTCGTCCAAAGAACCCGCAGCATGCAGGATGTGGTGAGCCTGCGAACCGCATCGGCCGCGCTTGTGAGAAGGTTCCCGGTGTTCAAACCAACCGCAGTAATCCAGTGCCCGGCAAGTTGCTGTGAAAACTCTCCTTCCACGCTCGAAAGTACGAATTAACAACTGCATCGACTGCGAGTAGCGACCATAGGTTTGTATTGACCATAGACCTATGATTATGTTCCTGAGGATAGGAAATCCAACGCCACTTTCCAGGAACATCCAGGGCAACCCCGGGAAAACTGCTCAGGGGGGAACTTAACCGCCGCGCAAGGAGCCAAAGTAATGATTATCGCGGGGGGGGGGCCGATCATGTCCAAGACCGAGGGATACCAACGGATCGTCGTCGCCGTGGCCATCGAGGTCGCCGCCCATCCGGCCCTGCGCAGGGCCGTGAACGTCGCGGAGCGGACCAACGGCAGCGTGACCATGGTCCATGCCCTGAAACCTTCTCCCCTCTCCCCTGACACGGCCCGGGCGGCGGTCGTGGAGCGGACCCGCAGCGAGCTGGAGGCCCTGCAGGCCGGCCAGCCGCGCATCCGGGGGCTGCGCCTGGTGGATGATCGGCCCTGGACCGCCTTGGTGGACATCGCCGACGAGACCGATGCCGACCTGGTGGTGATCGGCTCCTTCGTCCATGGACAGCTGCGGGCCCTGCTGGGCACCAACAGCGACCGCGTCCTCCATCAGGCCCGGCGGGACATCCTGGTGGTGCGCTCCGATGCCTACAACGACGCCCATCCGCCCCGGGATTACACCCACATCGTCGCCGCCACCGATCTCACCGACCACGGCCGGGCCGCGGTGGAGCGGGCCGCGGGGCTCGCCGACGCCTTCCGCGCCCGGCTCACCCTGCTCAACGTGATGGCCCACTTTCCCGAGGACCGGGAGAACGAGACCACCATCACCCCCGAGAACCTGGACCCCCAGCAGTTCCAGCAGGACCTCCGAACCGAGGCCCTGGCCCGGCTCGCCGTCGGGTTGAGGCACCCCGATCTGGCCCGGCAGGTGGCGATCACCACCGAGTCCGTCGCCCACGGGGTGGCCGACCATGCCCGGGAGGTCCGGGCCGATCTCATCGTCATCGGCTCGCGGGGCAGCTACGGCCTGAACCGGCTGCTGGGCGACACCGCCGACGAGATCATGCATCGGGTGCCCTGCGATCTGCTGATCGTCCGCGGCTGACACGCCCATCCGCGGCGCGGCCCAGTACGGCCGCCCTTCGGCGGAGGGTGTATCCACCTGCGATTTGCGTCCCCGGGGTCGCCGTCTAGCAGGTGTCGAGTGCGGAGCAGACGTCCGAATGACCGGTCCGTGGCAGGGATGACCGACCGGAATTGGCCGGAAGCCCCCGCTTGACTGGTTATCCCAATAGCGGCCGCCCGTTTCTCAACTCGTCCCGCGAAGACAGCGGGAAGGGATGTCCGACGGCCAACAATTTCTTGCGATTGCCGACCGGGCGGCCGGACCTGATCGACTAAGGTAAAAAAAACGGCGACCACAGCGGCGCATCCTTCCCCCAACGCAAGGAGAGACCATGCGCGCGAAACCCGAGAAAATCTACCGTGCCTTCCTCGATGCGGGGGCCCTCGCCCGATGGCTGCCGCCAAACGGCTTCACCTGCAAGGTCGACCGCCTGGATGCCCAGGTCGGCGGCACCTTCAGGATGGCATTCAGGAATTCCGGTTCAAAGCGCCGTCGTCATTGGAAGGGGCTCAGGCCGCCCCCCTTTGTGGGCGCCGCAGCGCATGGCTGACGACATAGCCGAACACCAGCCCCCAGAACGCGCTGCCGACGCCAAACAGCGTGAGCCCGGAGGCCGTGACGAGGAAGGTGACCACGGCCGCATCGCGTTCTTCTTCATGGGCCAGCGCCGTGGTCAGGCTGCCGGCGATGGTGCCGATCAGCGCGAGGCCGGCGATGGCGACGACCAGGGCCTGCGGGAAGGCGGTCAGGAGGCTTGCCACCGTCGCCCCGCCGATGCCGGTGAGCAGGTAGAAGCCGCCGGCCCACACCGACGCGAGGTAACGCCTGGCCGGGTCGGGGTCGGCGTCGCGGCTCATGCAGATCGCGGCGGTGATCGCGGCGAGGTTGAACGAGAAGCCGCCGAACGGCGCCAGCACGACGCCGGTGATGCCGGTCCAGCCGAGCAATGGCGAGGCCGGCGTCGCGTAGCCGTTGGCGCGCAGCACCGCGAGGCCGGGCACGTTCTGCGTGGCGAGCGTGACGACGAAGAGCGGCAGGCCGACCCCGATCAGCGTCGCGGGAGAGAAGCTGGGCATCATGAGCTCGGGCGCCGAGAGCTGCCAGCGGATCTCGCCGGTGGCGATGCTGCCGCTCGCCGCGGCGACGACCAGGCCGGCGAGGAAAGCGAGCGGAACGGCATAGCGCGGCCACAAGCGGCGCGCGACGAAGAAGACGACGATCATCGTCCCGACCAGCGCGAGGTTGTTGCCGAGCGCGGAAAACGCGCCGAGGCCGAAGCGCAGCAGGATGCCGGCGAGCATCGCCGCGGAGAGCGACGGCGGTACGTGGCGCATGATGCGCTCGAAACCGCCGCTGAAGCCGAGCAGCGCCATCAGCACGGAAGCGAACAGGAAGGCGCCGATCGCTTCGCTCATCGGCACGCCGACGAGGCCGGTGGCGAGGAGCGCCGCCCCCGGCGTCGACCACGCGGTGAGGATCGGCGTGCGGTAGCGCAAGGACAGCGCGATGCAGGTGACGGCCATGCCCAGCCCGAGCGCCCAAAGCCAGGAGGCTAGCTGCGACGGCGTTGCGCCGGCAGCGTGGGCGGCCTGGAAGACAATCGCGGCCGAGCTGGTGTAGCCGACCAGCACGGCAATGAAACCGGCCGCGACGTGCGGGAAGTGGCGGGCGATGCCCGACGCGGCGTGTGGGTTGCCCATGCTTCGCCCTTTCTGGTTTAATCGGAGATCTGTGCGCTATAGCGCACAAGGCAAAGCTTAGCAGCGTGCGTTATAACGCACAAGCCGACAACGGCGAGCACGATCCATGTCCAGGAAAGAGAACGCCCCGCCCCCCTCCACGTCCACGCCGCCGGTCACGCCGGCACTCGCCGATCATCTGGCCGCGACCTTGCGCGGCTTGCGCGCCGAGCGCGGCTGGAGCCTCGACCGCGCCGCGAGCGAGACCGGCGTCAGCAAGGCCATGCTCGGCCAGATCGAGCGCGCCGAGTCGAGCCCGACGGTGGCGACGCTATGGCGCATCGCATCCGGCTTCCACACCCCGCTGTCGGCCTTCATCGAGCCGCCGATGCGTCACGAGAAACCCGCTTTCCGCTCCGCTGCCGCCCTGCGCGACCGCCCGGCGAGCGACCCGATGTGGGTCGCACCGCTCTTCCCCTACGACGCGCGCCTGGGCTTCGAGATGCTCGAACTCACGCTGGCGCCCGGGTACGAGCGGCACTCGGAGCCGCATCTTGCCGGCGTCGTGGAGCATCTGATCGTCGTCCGCGGCACGATGGAGGTGCTGGTCGACGGCCGCTGGCACACCCTCGACGAAGGCGACGCGGTGCGCTTCCCGGCCGACCGGCCGCACGGCTATCGCAACCGCAGCGACGCGCCGGCCGTCTGCCACAACCTCATCTGCTACACGGGACTTGCCGCGCCTCCAACCGCGTAGCCCGCCCTCGTTTCGCCGAGTGTAGCGGATCAATACGGACGCGCAGGCCGGCCGCCCCGAGGGGCCGACCGGGCGGGAAAATGCGCAGGAATATCAGCCGAACAGTTTGTTGGCCGTCTGGGCGACCAACTTGCCCTGGTACCGGGCGCCATCCAGTTCGTTCGCGCTGGGCTGGCGCTGCCCCTGACCGCCGGCAATCGTCGTGGCGCCGTAGGGGCTGCCCCCGACGATCTCGTCGAGCGTCATCTGCCCCTGATAGCTGTAGGGCAAACCGACGACGACCATGCCGAAGTGCAACAGGTTGGTGATGACCGAAAAGAGGGTCACCTCCTGGCCGCCGTGCTGGGTTGCCGTCGATGTGAATGCGCCGCCCACCTTGCCGTTGAGTGCGCCGCGCGCCCACAGCCCGCCCGCCTGGTCGAGGAAGCTGGCCATCTGCGAGGGCATGCGGCCGAAGCGGGTCGGGCATCCGACGATGATCGCGTCGTAATTTTCCAGTTCCGCAACGGTCGCGACGGGGGCAGCCTGGTCGAGCTTGAAATGAGCCGGCCGGGCGATTTCCTCCGGCACGGTTTCCGGGACGCGCTTGAGGTCGACGGTGGCGCCGGTCGAACGGGCGCCTTCGGCCACGGCGTGAGCCATGCTCTCGATATGACCGTAGGTCGAGTAGTAGAGGACGAGAACTTTAGACATCGGAGCTCCTGAAGTAGGTGTGCCTGAAGGATCGCCGGCAACGTCGCGAGAGATGCAAACGTCAAGACCGCAAACTCGGCAAAAACGTTCAACCCCGTGGCAGCCGGGCCTGACGTGAAGACGTGGGGCTGTGATCGGCGGCGGCACAACGGTCGGCCAGGCTGGCACCGATACCAATCCGGGATATTTCAAGGTCGTGATGAAGCCTCCCCAACCTCATGGGGATGCATTGACCTTCAATGGCGAGAGCGAGTTCGAGGGCGTGCGGAGCGGGTGAAAATGCTTGCCTCCGCACGCGGTGGCGGCGCGCCGGCAGCCGCGTCCCGGGGCGAAACCCGACCGCCGACTGCCGGCGCAAGGATGCGGCCGATTACTGGATCAACCCGCGCAGTTCGCCTGCCGGCGAATCGCCAGTGAGTCCGGGCGTCTGGGTGTTGGCGTTGTCGAGATCGCTGGTATGCACCACGACGGTTGCCCGCCCTTCGTTGATAGCCTTGATCAGGCCGGCGATCCCGGTGGTCATCGGATTACCCGGATCGAAGGCGAGCGGGCCGACCATCTGGGCATTGGTCATGACGAAGCCGTCGCTCAGGCGGTCGTCGAGCACGGCTGCAATGTTACTGTCCGGCGTACCGGGGACTGTCGGCACGAACCAGAACGCAATCGGCCCGACCGGCTGATTGTTGGCGACCGGCCCGACGGCCGCGACGTGGATGTGGGCCATGAACAGGTTCCTGAGGCCAAGCACCTCGAGCTTGAATTTAACGGCCTGGCCGGTGGCGTGCTGGATCACTTCGAATTTCGCCTCGCCGGTCGCGGCCGTTGCGATCACGTTGCCGGCAAGGTCGCCTCCGACGAGATGGGCCTCGAAGTGCATCGGATCCTGCGCGTGGACCGCGGGAGCGATCCCGAGCGCCAAGGCAAGCGCGGTCAAAGTCTTCCTCATGTTGGGGGTCCTCCATGATTGTGACACCTGCAATGATCAACGCGGCCTCTCCGTGGGCCGCGTCGCGCTGATCGGGATGGGTTCCCGAAGCGGCACCGGGACCATCCGGCCTTCGCGGTGTCGCCATGCTTGTAGACCTGGCTCTTATACACATCT
>NZ_WTVN01000028.1 GCF_012910905.1 Aromatoleum toluvorans | reverse complement strand
GTATGGGTCTGGTGTCGCTGCTCGATACGACGCGACGACTCCAGTGTCTTTCATGAACCGCCGTATGCGGAACCGCATGTACGGTGGTGTGAGAGGGCGACGGGGGTGACCCCGTCCCCTACTCGATCTCGTCGCGCATGCGGCGTTGCGGGGAGGCGCTTTGGGAGATTGTGCTTTGAGTACAGTGCTGGTGACGGGCGGGGCGGGCTATATCGGTTCGCATACATGCGTAGCCTTGCTGGAAGCGGGGCACGATGTTGTCGTGGTCGACAATCTGTGCAACAGCAAGCCGGCTGCGTTGGCGCGGGTCGAGGCAATCACGCAGCGGAAGCTGCGCGGATTTTATCGCGCCGACGTTCGCGATGCGTCTCTTTTGCGGCGCGTGTTTGCCGAGCATCGGATTGACGCGGTGATTCACTTCGCGGCCCTGAAGGCCGTGGGTGAATCCGTTGCGAAACCGTTGGCGTATTACGAGAACAACCTGGGTGGGCTGTTCGCGCTCGTCGAGGCGATGGAGGCGGCTGAGTTGCGCCGCCTGGTGTTCAGTTCGTCGGCGACGGTGTATGGCGATCCTGCGAGCGTGCCGATCCGCGAGGATTTCCCGGTTGGAGCGACGAATCCGTACGGGCGCACGAAGCTGATGTGCGAGGAGGTGCTGCGCGATCTGGTTGCGGCCGATGCGCGCTGGCACGTTGCCTTGTTGCGGTATTTCAATCCGGTCGGCGCTCACGTCAGCGGATTGATCGGCGAGGATCCGAACGGGATCCCGAACAACCTGATGCCTTACGTGAGTCAGGTGGCGGTCGGCAAGCTGCAGGAGTTGCAGGTGTTCGGGGGGGATTATGCGACACCGGACGGGACGGGCGTTCGCGACTACATCCATGTGGCCGATCTGGCCGCGGGCCACGTAGCGGCGGTCGAGCGCCTGGACGGACTGGCTGGCGTGAGTTGCCTGAATCTCGGAACCGGGCGCGGGTACAGCGTGCTGGAGCTCGCGCGGGCGTTCGAGAAGGCGTCGGGGCGGCAGGTGCCGTACCGGATCGTGGCGCGCCGGCCGGGCGACGTCGCGGCCTGCTGGGCCGATGCGAGCCTGGCGCGCGAAGTGCTCGGGTGGCAGCCGCGCTTCGATCTGGATGCGATGTGCCGCGATGCGTGGCGGTGGCAGTCCGGGAACCCGGACGGATATCCGGGTTGAGGACTTCAGGTGCGCTCCGCGTGCGGGGCGCGCCCGCGAATCACCACGCCTTGCGCATGCGGTTGCGGTACTGGACGTCGTGCGGAAGGACTTTCTGCATCGGTTCCAGGTGGCTTGCGATGATGTCGCACGCCTTCGCCAGGGTCTCGGGTGTCAGCCGGGGTAGTTCGCTCGTTCGGGCGGTCATGCGCGCGACGGTTTCGATGGCACGCTTGCGCTTTTCCTCTTCTGCCGCCTGGTAAACGCCCAGTCCCGCATCGAGCAGGGTCTTGAGGATCTTGACGCGCCGTTCGATGCGATCGAGAAAGACGCTCTGAACGTCGCCTGGAACTTCGGGCATGGGGGTCTCCTGAATGGTGTGGGCGTTGCTGTGCAGGGGCTGCCGTATTTTCCGGAATACTCAAAGATGATCTGCTTCAAATTGTAAGCGGGCTTGCGGGAATTTTCCCGCCTCACGTCCGGACGTCGGGGCAGAGCATGCGCTTCAGGTAGCGGCCGGTGTGGCTGTCGGGGTGGTCGGCGATGTGTTCGGGCGGGCCGCTGCACAGGATGCGGCCGCCGCGGTCGCCGCCCTCGGGGCCGAGGTCGACCAGCCAGTCCGCGGTCTTGATGACGTCGAGGTTATGCTCGATGACGACGATGGTGTTGCCATGGTCGCGCAGGCGGTGGAGTACGCCGAGCAGGAGCTCGATGTCGCGAAAGTGCAGACCGGTGGTGGGTTCGTCGAGGATGTACAGGGTGCGGCCGGTGTCGCGCTTGGAGAGTTCGAGTGCGAGCTTGACGCGCTGGGCTTCGCCGCCCGAGAGCGTGGTGGCGCTCTGGCCGAGGCGGATGTAGCCGAGGCCGACATCGGTCAGTGTTTCGAGCTTGCGCGCGACGGCGGGGACGGCGCGGAAGAATTCGAGGGCGTTTTCGACGGTCATGTCGAGGACTTCGTCGATGGTCCTGCCCTTGTAGCGGATTTCCAGCGTTTCGCGGTTGTAGCGCCTGCCGTGGCAGACGTCGCAGGGGACGTACATGTCGGGCAGGAAGTGCATTTCCACCTTGATCATGCCGTCGCCCTGGCAGGCCTCGCAGCGGCCGCCCTTGACGTTGAAGGAGAAGCGGCCGGGGCCGTAGCCGCGCGCGCGCGCGTCGGGGACGCCTGCGAAGAGTTCGCGCACCGGCGTCAGCAGGCCGGTGTAGGTTGCCGGGTTGGAGCGCGGCGTGCGGCCGATGGGACTCTGGTCGACATTGATGACCTTGTCGAACTGGTCGAGGCCGTGCACCGCCGAAAACGGGGCGGGCTCCGCCGTTGAGCCGTACAGGTGCCGGGCGGCGAGCGCATACAGGGTGTCGTTGATGAGGGTCGATTTGCCCGAGCCGGACACCCCCGTGATGCAGGTGAGGAGGCCGACGGGGATGGCAAGTTCGACGTTCTTGAGGTTGTTGCCGCTGCAGCCTTCGAGACGCAGCTGGCGTTCGGGGTCGGGCGCGGCGCGGCGCGGCGGGACGGGGATGGTGTAGCGTCCGGCGAGGTAGGCGCCGGTGAGCGAGTCGTCGCTCGCGACGATCTCGGCCGGGGTGCCGCGTGCGACGATTTCGCCGCCGTGTACGCCGGCGCCGGGCCCCATGTCGACGACGTAGTCGGCGCAGCGGATGGCATCCTCGTCGTGCTCGACGACGATCACCGTGTTGCCGAGGTCGCGCAGCTGGCGCAGGGTGCCGAGGAGGCGGTCATTGTCGCGCTGGTGCAGGCCGATCGACGGTTCGTCGAGGACGTACATGACGCCGGTGAGGCCCGAGCCGATCTGGCTGGCGAGGCGGATGCGCTGGGCTTCGCCGCCCGACAGGGTGTCGGCGGAGCGGTCGAGGGAGAGGTAGTCGAGGCCGACGTTGATCAGGAAGCTGAGGCGGTCGGAGATTTCCTTGACGATCTTGGCGGCGACGAGGCCGCGGTGGCCGGTGAGCGCGAGGCCGTCGAAAAAGGCCTTGCATTCGCCCAGCGGCATGCGGCTGACCTCATGCAGCGAGCGGTCGCCGATGAGCACGTGGCGCGCTTCGGTGCGCAGGCGCGTGCCGTGACAGCTCGGGCAGGCCTGCGTGGCGCGGAGCTTCGCGAGCTCCTCGCGCACGGCGGCGGAGTCGGTCTCGCGGTAGCGGCGTTCGAGATTGGGGACGATGCCTTCGAACGGGTGTTCCTTGGCGACCATGCGCCCGTTGTCGGAGAGGTAGCGGAAGGCGATCTTGTGGCGGCCGGAGCCGTGCAGGACGACTTGCCGGACTTCGTCGGGCAGGTCGCCGAACGGGGTGTCGGTGTCGAAGCCATAGTGGTCGGCCAGGCTTGCGAGCATCTGGAAGTAGAACTGGTTGCGCCGGTCCCAGCCGCGGATCGCGCCGGCCGCGAGCGAGAGCTCGGGGTGGGCGACGACGCGCGCGGGGTCGAAGAATTCGACCTGGCCGAGGCCGTCGCACTTGGGGCAGGCGCCGGCCGGGTTGTTGAACGAAAAGAGGCGCGGCTCGAGCTCGGCGAGCGCGTAGCTGCACACCGGGCAGGCGAAGCGCGCGGAGAAGAGGTGCTCGGTGCCGCTGTCCATCTCGAGGGCGACGGCGCGGCCGTCGGCGTGCGTGAGGGCGGTCTCGAAGGATTCGGCGATGCGTCCGCGCTGGTCGACACGGACCTTGAGGCGGTCGATGACGACTTCGACGGTGTGCCGGCGGCCTTTTTCGAGCGCCGGCATCGCGTCCAGCTCGGCGATCTGGCCGTCCACGCGTACGCGCACGAAGCCTTGCGCGCGCAGGTCGGCGAACAGGTCGCTCTGCTCGCCCTTGCGGTGCGCGACGACAGGCGCGAGGATCATCAGGCGCGTGTCTTCGGGCAGCGCAAGGACGTGGTCGACCATCTGCGAGACGGTCTGCGCTTCGAGTGCGTGTTCGGGATGATCGGGGCAGTGCGGCGCGCCGGCGCGGGCGTAGAGCAGGCGCAGGTAGTCGTGGATCTCGGTGATCGTGCCGACCGTGGAGCGCGGGTTGTGGCTGGTGGCCTTCTGCTCGATCGAGATCGCCGGCGACAGGCCTTCGATGAGGTCGACGTCGGGCTTTTCCATCAGCTGCAGGAACTGGCGCGCGTAGGCCGACAGCGACTCGACGTAGCGGCGCTGGCCTTCGGCGTAGAGGGTGTCGAAGGCGAGCGAGGACTTGCCCGAGCCGGACAGGCCGGTGATCACCGTGAGCCGGTTGCGCGGCAGCTCGAGGCTGATGTTCTTGAGGTTGTGAGTGCGGGCGCCGCGAATGCGGATTTCGTCCATGGGCCGGGCTGACGAAAGGGTAACGTGCCACTATACGAGAGAACGACGAAGCAAGCCAAACCGGCGGGCGGCCGGTGCTAGAATCGCCGTTTTGTCTCAGCCCCGACCGCAATGGCCCGACCCGAGCACGATCCGATGACTCCCGCAGAACGCCGGGCTGGCGCGAGCCTGGCCGCGATCTTCGCACTGCGCATGCTCGGGTTGTTCCTGATCCTGCCGGTGTTTTCGGTGCACGCGCATCATCTTCCGGGCGGCGACAACCTGACCCTGGTGGGGCTGGCGATCGGTGCCTACGGGCTGACGCAGGCTTTCCTGCAGATGCCCTATGGCGTGGCGTCGGATCGCTTCGGGCGCAAGCCGGTGATCGTCTTCGGTCTCGTGCTGTTCGTGATCGGCAGCGCGGTCGCGGCGCTGGCCGGCAATATCGAAACCGTGATCGCGGGGCGCGTGCTGCAGGGGGCGGGGGCGATCTCGGCGGCGGTGACGGCGCTCGCCGCGGACCTGACGCGCGACCAGCACCGCACCAAGGTGATGGCGATGATCGGGTCGAGCATCGGCTTGGTGTTCGCGTTGTCGATGGTGGCGGCGCCGATCCTGTATAATGCGATTGGCATGAGCGGGATCTTCTGGCTGACGGCTGCGCTTGCGGCGGCGGCGATCGCCGTGGTCGTGTATGTGGTGCCGGCTGCGCCGCCGGTGCCGCGCGCGCCGACCGGGCTGTTCGGCGAGGTGTTCCGCGACGGCCAGCTGATGCGGCTGAATGTCGGCGTGTTCGTGCTGCACCTGATCCAGACGGCGATGTGGGTGATGGTGCCGGCTGCGCTGGTGAGCGGGGCAAACCTGCCGCTGCCGGAACACTGGAAGGTCTACCTGCCGGCCGTCGTGTTGTCGTTCGCGGCGATGGTGCCGGCGGTGATCGCGGCGGAGCGGCGCAACCGCATGAAGCAGGTGTTCGGGGGGGCGATCGTGTTGCTCGTGATCGTGCAGGTCGGCCTGTTCGCCTTCGGCCGGAACGTCGTGACGCTGGGCCTGTGGTTGACGCTCTTCTTCGTTGCGTTCAACGTGCTCGAGGCGATCCTGCCGTCGTGGATCTCGAAGGTGGCGCCCGCGCATGCGAAGGGCACGGCCCTCGGTCTGTACAACACGCTGCAGTCGATCGGGCTGTTCCTCGGCGGCATGCTGGGGGGCTGGCTGGCCGAACACTACGGCAGCGGCGCCGTGAACCTGGTGTGCGGCGTGCTCGCCGTGATCTGGCTGCTGCTGGCAGTCTCAATGAATCCGCCCGCCCGCCGCGCGACGCCGGCGTCGGCGGCACACTAACCTGAAACATCCGAGGAGAACCTCATGGCTTCCCTGAACAAAGTCATCCTGATCGGCAACCTGGGGCGCGATCCGGAAACCCGCTACGCGCCGAGCGGCGACGCGATCTGCAACATCACCGTCGCGACGACCGAGACGTGGAAGGACAAGCAAAGCGGCGAGAAGAAAGAGGCGACGGAGTGGCACCGCGTGGTGTTCTTCGGGCGGCTGGCCGAGATTGCCGCGCAGTACCTGCGCAAGGGCAGCCAGATCTATGTCGAGGGGCGCCTGCAGACGCGCAAGTGGCAGGACAAGGACGGCCAGGACCGCTACACGACCGAAATCCGCGGTGACGAGATGAAGATGCTGGGATCGCGTCAGGGCGGTGGTGGCGATGCACCGATGGGCGGTTACGAGGCGCCTGCCGCGCCCGCCCGCTCGGCTCCGCCGCAGGCGCCGGCCCAGAAGGCGCCGAGCCAGTCGGGGAGCGGCGGATTCGGGGATTTCGACGACGATATCCCGTTCTGAGAAGTCATTTCCCTGTTTGTCGATCGAAGGCCCGCGTTCCGGGAGGACGCGGGCCTTTTTGTCTGGTTCTGCGCGGGCGTTCAGGCGGGTGAGGGTCGTTCTGCGAGTGCCCGGCGCATGCGCGCCAGCGCTTCGGTGAGCAGTGCGCGCGGGCAGCCGAAGTTGAGGCGCACGAAGCCGGGCATGCCGAAGGGGGTGCCGTCGGACAGGCCGACGCCGGCGTCTTCGAAGAAACGCATGGGGTTTTCGAGGCCGGCGTCGCGGCAGTCGATCCACGCGAGGTAGGTCGCTTCCGGGCGCGTCGTTGCGAGGCCGGGCATGGTCGCGACGGCGTCCATTACCAGGTCGAGGTTGCCGCGCAGGTAGTCGAGGAGGGCCGTGCGCCACGGGCCGCCGTCGCGGTAGGCGGCCTCGGCCGCGACCATGCCGAGCAGGTTGGTGTGGGGGACGATGCCGCGCATCTGGTGACGGAAGCGGCGGCGCAGCGCGGGGTCGGGGATGATCGCGAAGGCGCAGTAGAGCGCGGGGATGTTCCAGGTCTTGGACGGCGCCATCAGGGTGATGGTGCGGCGCGCGACGTCGTCGCCGAGCGCGGCGATCGGGATGTGCGGGGTCGCGGGATCGAGCACGAGGCCGCAGTGGATCTCGTCGGAGCAGATCGTCAGGTTGTGCCGTTCAGCGAGGCCGGCGAGCCATTGGAGTTCGTCGCGGTCGAACACGCGGCCGACGGGGTTGTGCGGGTTGCACAGCATCAGCAGGCGGGTGCGTGCGGTGATGGCGCTCTCGACTTCGGCGCGGTCCCAGCCCCAGCGGCCGTCGACACGCTCGAGCGGACGCGTGACGAGGCGCCGGTCGCTGTTGCCGGGGGCGCTGAGGAAGGGCGGGTAGACGGGGGTGGCGGTGAAGACTTCGTCGCCGGCTTCGCCCGTCGCGCGGCAGGCGAGATTGAAGCCGGTGACGACGCCCGGCAGCCACACGAGCCAGTCGGGTTCGATGCGCCATGCGTGATCGCGGGCGA
This sequence comes from Aromatoleum toluvorans, assembly GCF_012910905.1. Lineage (GTDB taxonomy): Bacteria > Pseudomonadota > Gammaproteobacteria > Burkholderiales > Rhodocyclaceae > Aromatoleum > Aromatoleum toluvorans. Next base: position 58,257 of record NZ_WTVN01000028.1, on the reverse strand, counting down.
TGCCCTCGGTCACCGCTTCGACGAGGCCGGGCCAGGCGTCCGTGTAGCCGAACACGCGGTGGTCGAGGCGTGCGCGGATCGCGTCGAGGACGGCAGGCGGGGCGGGGAAGTCCATGTCGGCGACCCACAGCGGCAGGACGTCGCGGCCGGCATAGCGGTCCCATTTTTCGCCGGGGACCAAGCGGCGGTCGGGAAGGTTGTCGAAATCGAACGGAGTGGCAGGCATCGGGTCAGAGGGGGGCATGAGACGGGTTCCTTGAGGCTTGCCGGGTCGCGACGGCAGGCGGGATACAATTACACAAAATCAGGTTATCGAGTTGGAGGAAGACAATCGTGCAAACCCTGACGGCCCACCCCGACGGCATTCTGGCGGTGGACTCCGGTTACTGCGGTCCGGGGGTGGCGGCCATTCATCTGATCATCGACCAGGGCTGCGCGGCCATCGTCGATACCGGCACCAACGCGTCGGTGCCGCGTGTGCTCGCGGCGCTGGCCGCGGCCGGTATCGAGCCCGCGATGGTGCAGTGGGTGATCCTGACGCATATCCACCTGGATCACGCCGGTGGTGCCGGCAGCCTGATGTGCGCGCTTCCGAACGCGAAGCTCGTGGTCCATCCGCGCGGCGTGCGCCACATGGTCGATCCGGCCAAGCTGTGGGAGGGGACCTCCGCGGTGTATGGCGCCGAGCGCGCCTTTGCGCTGTACGGGCGGCTCGCGCCGATCGAGGCCGAGCGCATCGTCGCCGCCGAGGAGGGGCTGGAGCTCGATCTCGGCGGACGCACGCTGCGCATCCTGCAGACGCCAGGGCATGCGAAGCACCACGTCTGCATCTGGGACGAAACCGCGCACGCGTTCTTCACCGGCGACACCTTCGGGCTGTCGTACCGCGAGTTCGACGTCGAGGGCCGTCCGTCGGTGTTCCCGACGACGACGCCGACGCAGTTCGACCCCGATGCGCTGCATGCGTCCATCGACCGCCTGATGAGCCATCGGCCGGAAGCGATGTACCTCACCCATTACAGCCGCGTGACGGGGGTGGAGCGGCTGGCCGCGGACCTGCACCGGCTGATCGACACGCAGGTCGCGGTGGCGCGCGCGGCGCGCGGCGAGGGCGTGGCGCGGCACGTCGAGATCCTCGCGGGGCTGGAGCAGATCGTGCGCGAAGAGGCGGAGCGGCAAGGCTGGACCTTGCCGGAGGAGGAGGTCTTCCGCATCCTGCGGACCGATCTCGAACTCAATGCGCAGGGGCTGGGATTCTGGCTCGACGAGTGCGCGCTGCGGGAGCTCAGTCCCGCCTGAGCCGCGCCCGACCGCGTCAGTGGTCTTGCTGGCCGATGCCATCGTGGCGGGCGCGCAGTTCCTCGTATTTTGCACGGGCGGCAGGGTCGCCCTGCAGGGCGGCCTGCGCGTACCAGCGTTCGGCCAGCGCGGCATCAGGGGCGAGCCCTTCGCCCGTTTCGTACATCGAAGCGACGATGTACTGCGCGCCGGCGTGCCCCGCGCGCGCGGCGGCGAGGTACCAGCGGGCGGCCGCGGAGGAGTCTTTCGGGACGCCTTGTCCGACGAAGTACATGGTCGCGAGATTGACCTGCGCTTCGGTGTGGCCCTGTTCGGCGGCACGGCGGTACCACTCTGCGGCCGTCGTCAGTGATTTCGCGACCCCGCTGCCGTGGTCGTAGAGCAGCGCGAGGTTGAATTGCGCCTGGGCGAGGCCGGCGCCGGCCGCGCGACGCAGCCAGCGCCACGCGGCGTCCGGTTCGCGTTCGACGGCTTCCTTGCGGAACAGCATCATGGCAAGGTTGAACTGCGCGAGGCGGTTGCCGGCGCGGGCGGCGCGCTCGAAAAGTTGCGCCGCCTCGTCGAGCCGCCCGGCCTCGTAGGCGCCCACCGCGCTCTGCGCGACGGCGGCGGGGGGCGTGTAGTCGGCGTGTGCGAAAGCGGCGGCGAGCAGGCCGGCGGCCAGGATCGTGCGGCATGCCAGATGGCGCATCGTGGTTCCTCCAATGGCCCATTGGAGCGGACCTGCGCGAGCGAGTTCATCACGCCCGCGCTGCGGTAACATCCGGCCTTCTTCATGCAAGCGTAACCGTCATGTCCGCCCTGAGTCCCGAATCCCCTGTCGACGTCGATCGCGAGCGCCGCTTCGGCGGCATCGCGCGCCTGTATGGGGCCGATGCGCCCGCGCGCCTGGAGGCTGCGCATGCGTGCGTGATCGGCGTGGGCGGCGTCGGCTCGTGGGTGGCGGAGGCGCTCGCGCGCAGCGCGGTCGGGCGCATCACGCTGATCGATCTCGACCACGTGGCCGAGTCGAACATCAACCGCCAGATCCACGCGCTGGATCTGACGCTGGGCCAGGCGAAGGTGCTGGCGATGGCCGCGCGCATCCACGCGATCAATCCGCATGCGCGCGTGGAGGTGGTCGAGGACTTCGTCACGCCGGACAACGCGATGGACCTGTTGCACGGCTTCGATGTCGTCGTCGATGCGATCGACAACGTGCGTGCGAAGGTCGCGATCGTGCTGGTGTGCCGGCGGCGGCGCATCCCGCTGATCGTCGCCGGCGGTGCCGGAGGCAAGACGGATCCGGCGCGCATCCGCGTCGACGACCTGTCTCGCACCGAACAGGATCCGCTGCTCGCCAAGGTGCGGAAGCGCCTGCGCAGCGAGCACGGCTTTCCGCGCAATCCCAAGCGTCCGTTCGGCATCGAGGCGGTGTATTCGTGCGAGCCGCTGCGCCTCGACGACCTCGCGTGCGACCTGCCGCACGGGCCGCAGGGGCTCGCATGCGCAGGCTACGGGTCGAGTGTCGCGGTGACGGCCTCGGTCGGGATGTTCGCGGCGGCGCGTGCGATCGAACGTCTGCTGGCGCCGCCGGTCGACGCCAGTCCGGAGACTGTCGAGGGCGAGTCATGAGCGAAGCGCATGCGGTGGTGCTGTTCGGGCATGGGGCCCGCGATCCCGAATGGGCGCGGCCGATGCAGCGCACGCGCGACCATCTGCGTGCGCAGGCGCCCGGGCTGCGCGTCGAGCTGGCCTTCCTCGAATTCATGGCGCCGACGCTGGAAGAGGTCATCGACACGCTGGTGCGCGACGGCATCCGGCACATTGCCGTCGTGCCGATGTTCATTGCGCAGGGCGGGCACCTGAAGAGCGACCTGCCCAAGCTCGTCGATGCCGCACGGGCGCGTCATGCCGGCAGCGAGATCACGCTCGCGCCCGCGGTGGGCGAGGCTGACGGGGTGGTCGCCGCGATGGCGGACTACGCGCTGGGGTTCGGCGGGGTGTCTTCGGACTGAGCATTCCCGGCGTGGGCGCTTGACTTGCATGAATATAAGAATAAACTTATATTCATGACGACATATTCCATCATCCGGATTGTTTTGCCGGCGTTCGCGCTGGCCGTGGCAAACTTCGCACAGGCAGAGGTGCCGACGCAGCGCGTCGAGGCGCGTGCCGTCGGGCTGACGCATCCCGCCGAGGCCACACTCGAGGCGGTGCGCCAGGCGACGCTGGCGGCGCAGGTGCCGGGGCGCATCGTCGAGTTCAGGGTCGATGCCGGCGACCATGTCGCGAAGGGGCAGGTGCTGCTGCGCATCGATGCGGCCGAGGCGAGCCAGGCCGTGGCGGGGGCCGAGGCCGGCATCGCGCAGGCGCAGGCCAACCAGATCAACGCGAAGGCGGCCTACGAGCGCACGAAGAGCCTCGTCGAGCGCAAGTTCGTCAGCCAGTCCGCGCTCGATCAGGCGAAGGCGTCCTACGACGCGGCCGAGGCCCAGCTGCGCGCGGCGCGTGCGGGGCGCGGCCAGGCGGCGACGGTGCAGGGCTACACGACGATCGTCGCGCCGCTGTCGGGGCTGGTCGCGGCGCGCCACGTCGAACCGGGAGAGATGGCCCAGCCGGGGCGGCAGCTCGTGACCGTGTATGACCCGGCCGCGATGCGCGCGGTCGTCGATGTGCCGCAGCAGCGCTTCGCCGGCGTCGGGTCGGCTCGGATCCGGGCGCGCGTCGAGCTGCCCGACTCGGAGCGCTGGCTGGATGCCGCGAGCGTCACCGTGCTGCCCGCCGCCGATCCGCGCACGCACACGGTGCGCGTGCGCGTGGACCTCCCGGCGAACGCCGAAGGGCTGGTGCCGGGGACTTTCGCGCGTGTGCATTTTGTGACCGGCGAAGGCTCGCGCATCGCCGTCCCGGCCGGCGCGATCCTGCGGCGTGGCGAGCTGACCGGCGTCTATGTCGCCGACGGCAAGGGCGGCTTCGCGCTGCGCCAGATCCGTGCCGGCGAAGCGCTCGCGGATGGCAGCATCGAGGTGCTGGCGGGGCTCGCCGGCGGCGAGGAGGTCGCGCTCGATCCGGTGCAGGCGGGCATCGTCGCACATGCCGCCCGCAACGGCGCCGCGCGCTGAGGAGGCGGTCATGAGTGCACCGCTCGGCATCTCGGGCCGCATCGCCGGCGCCTTCCAGCGCAACGCGCTGACGCCGCTCCTCGCGCTGATCCTGCTGCTGATGGGCGTGTTCGCGACGCTCGTGACGCCCAAGGAGGAAGAGCCGCAGATCGACGTGACGATGGCGAACGTGCTGGTGCCCTTCCCCGGCGCTTCCGCGCGTGACGTCGAGGCGCTGGTGGCGCGCCCCGGCGAGCAGGTGCTGTCGCGCATCGCCGGGGTCGAGCACGTGTATTCGGTGTCGCGGCCGGGCATGGCGGTGATCACGGTGCAGTTCGAGGTCGGCGTGCCGAACCAGACGGCGCTGGTGCGCCTGTACGACACGGTGCATTCGAACAAGGACTGGCTGAGTCCGCAGCTTGGCGTCGGCGAACCCATCGTCAAGCCCAAGGGCATCGACGACGTGCCGATCGTCAGTCTGACTTTCTGGACCGCGGACCCGGAGCGCAGCGGTTTCGCGATGCAGCAGGTGTCGCGCGCGGTGGAGCTCGAGATCAAGCGCATCGAAGGTACGCGCGACGTGACGACCATCGGCGGGCCGGGGCACGTCGTGCGCGTGCTGATGGACACGCAGCGCATGAACGCGCACGGGGTGACGGCGCAGGACGTGCGCGCTGCGCTGCAGCTCGCGAACGCGTCGCAGCCCGCCGGCAGCCTCGTCGCCGGCAACCGGGAAGTGCTGGTGCAGACCGGCACCTATCTCGAATCGGCCGAGGACGTGCGTAGCCTCGTGGTCGGCGCGACCGGCGGCAAGCCGGTGTATATGCGCGACGTCGCGCGCATCGAGGACGGCCCCGATCAGGCCTCGCAGTACGTGTGGTTCGGCACCGGCGCGGCCGCCGCGCAGGCCGGCATCGCGGAGAACGGCGTGTTCCCCGCGGTCACGCTGGCCGTGTCGAAGAAGCCCGGCGCCAACGCCGCCGACGTCGCCGACGCGGTGCTCGCACGTGCCGAGGCGCTGCGCGGCGAGCTGATCCCCGAGGGCGTGCAGTTCACCGTCACACGTAACTACGGTCAGACCGCCAACGACAAGGCCAACACGCTGATCGGCAAGCTCGTGTTCGCGACCGCCGCGGTCGTGCTGTTGGTGTTCTTCGCGCTCGGCCGACGCGAGGCGCTGATCGTCGGCGTTGCGGTGGGCCTCACGCTCGCGGCGACGCTGTTCGCGTCCTGGGCGTGGGGCTTCACGTTGAACCGCGTGAGCCTGTTCGCGCTGATCTTCTCGATCGGCATCCTCGTCGACGACGCCATCGTGGTCGTCGAGAACATCCACCGCTGGCACACGCTGGAACCCGACACGCCGCTGTGGCAGCTGATTCCGCGCGCGGTCGATGAGGTCGGCGGACCGACGATCCTCGCGACCTTCACGGTGATCGCGGCGCTGCTGCCGATGGCCTTCGTGACCGGCCTGATGGGCCCCTACATGAGCCCGATCCCGATCAATGCGTCGATGGGCATGTTCATTTCGCTCGCGGTGGCCTTCGTCGTCACGCCCTGGCTCGCGCAGCGCCTGCTGAAGTCGGTCGACGCGCATCACCACGAGGGCGAGGACAAGCTCACGGCGCACCTCGACCGCGTCTTCCGCGCGACGATGACGCCGATGCTGGACCCGGTGCGCGGCGGGCGGGCGCGCCTGAAGCTGTGGCTCGCGGTCGTCGCGCTGATCGGCGCGTCGGTCGCGTTGCCGGTGTTCCAGCTCGTCGTGCTGAAGATGCTGCCGTTCGACAACAAGAGCGAGTTCCAGGTTGTGCTCGACATGCCGGTCGGCACGCCGGTCGAGGAGACGGCGCGGGTGCTGCGCGAAGTCGGCGAGTACCTCGGTACGGTCGAGGAGGTCAGCGACTGGCAGGCCTATGCCGGCACCGCGAGCCCGATCAACTTCAACGGCCTGGTGCGCCAGTATTACCTGCGCAGCGCCCCGGAGGTCGGCGACATCCAGGTGAACCTCGTCGACAAGAAGCACCGCAGTCGCAAGAGCCACGAGATCGCCACCGCGGTGCGAGCGGAAGTCGCGCGCATCGCGCGCGCGGCGGGCGGCAACGCGAAGACCGTCGAGGTGCCGCCGGGGCCGCCGGTGCTGTCGCCGATCGTCGCCGAGGTGTACGGGCCGGACTACGCCGGGCAGACGGCCGCCGCGGGCAGGGTGCGGGCGGCGTTCGAGGGTGCGGCCGACATCGTGGACGTCGACGACACCGTCGACGAGGCGGCGCCGAAGCAGGTGCTGCGCGTCGACCAGGCCAAGGCCGCGCGCATGGGCGTCGCGCAGGCGGACATCGTCGAGGTGGTGCGCCTGGGGCTCGCGGGCGAGAACGTCACGCCGATCCACGGCGGCGACAACAAGTACGAGATCCCGGTGCGCATCCAGCTGCCGTCGGAACGGCAGTCGAGCGTCGATGCGCTGCTCGCGTTGAAGGTGCGGGCGCGCGACGGCATGCTGGTGTCGGTGTCCGAGCTCGTCACGGTGCAGGACATCACGCGCGAACAGGTGATCTACCGCAAGGACCTGCTGCCGGTCGTGTATGTGACCGGCGACATGGGCGGGCGGCTGGATTCGCCGCTCTACGGCATGTTCGACATCCGTGCGCAAATCAACGGCATGCCGCTCGCCGGTGCCGCGGGGCTCGCGGGGACGTTGGGCGAATGGTTCATCCGCCAGCCGGCCGACGCCTACGCCGGCTACAGCGTGAAGTGGGACGGCGAGTGGCAGGTCACCTACGAGACTTTCCGCGACATGGGCGCCGCCTACGCGGTCGGCCTGATCCTGATCTACCTGCTGGTCGTCGCGCAGTTCCGCAGCTACCTCGTGCCGCTCATCATCATGGCGCCGATCCCGCTCACGATCATCGGCGTGATGCCCGGCCACGCGCTGCTCGGCGCGCATTTCACCGCGACCTCGATGATCGGCATGATCGCGCTCGCGGGCATCATCGTCAGGAACTCGATCCTGCTCGTCGACTTCGTCAATCACCAGGTGCGCACGGGTGTCGATCTCGGCGAGGCGGTGATCCGCGCCGCCGCGGTGCGCGCCAAGCCGATCGGCCTCACCGCGCTCGCGGCGATGATCGGCGCGCTCTTCATCCTCGACGACCCCATCTTCAACGGGCTGGCGATCAGCCTGATCTTCGGCATCTTCGTGTCCACCGTGCTGACGCTGGTGGTCATCCCGGTGCTGTACTTCGCCGCGATGCGGGGCCGTGTCGCGCAACTGCAAGGAGAAACACCATGACGCTGACCGTCAACCAGTTCGTCCGCATCTTCGCGGGCGCCTTCGTGCTGATCTCGCTCGCGCTCGGCGTCGAAGGCTCGCCGCTGTTCGTGAGCAAGAACTTCCTGTGGTTCACCGCCTTCGTCGGCGCGAACCTGTTCCAGAGCGGCTTCACGCGCTTCTGTCCGCTGGAGATCTTCCTGCGCAAGGCCGGCGTGCAGGACAGCGCAGGCTGCCGCTGAGCCGCTTCGCCGCCGCCGGCCGGCAAAAGGCTCGGCGTCGATGACGGCGGGGCGCTACAATCGCCTCGTCATCGACCCCGCCGCCCGTCCGGCCCATGAACGATCGCGCATCCCACATCGACCGCCGGCTCGACCGCCGCATTCCGCTCGGCTGCCCGGCGGTGATCCGCCTGAAGACGGGCGAGACGGTTCGCGGGGAATGCGTCGAGATCGGTGTCGGCGGGATGACGCTGCGCGCGCCCTACGTGCCGGGCGAGGCCGAGGTGCTGGAAGTGATGGTCGCCGTGCCCGGCAGCGGGTCGGTCGCGCGCCCGCCGCTCGTGGCCAAACTGGCAGTCAAGCGCTGCCACGCGCTGGGGCAGGGCCTGTACGAGATCGGCGGCACGACGGTGCGCGTCGTCGGCTGACGCGCAAGCCGCCGGGCATTCAGCCGCGGAGCTTCCCGCGCACGATCAGCACGATCGCGCCGATCGCGATCAGCGTCAGCATCACCAGCGACCAGTTCGCGATCGACAGGCCCAGGAAGCTCCAGTCGACCTTCGAGCAGTCGCCCGTTCCCTGGAAGATCATCGGCAGCGCATCGGCCAGCGGGAAGCTGCCGAGCATGAACTCGAGGTCCGGGCCGCATTCGGCCACTTCCGGCGGGTAGATCTGGATCCAGGTCTGGCGCGCGGCGACGCCCGCGCCCGCCAGTGCGGCGACGAGGATCAGCGCGGAGTACGCGCGCGTGCCGGTGCTCCCCGGGTTGTGCAGGCCGCCGACGAGGGCGAAGAGCGCGACGGCGATGAAGGCATAGCGCTGCATGATGCACATCGGGCAGGGCTCGAGGCCGACCGCATGCTGCAGGTACAGGCCGAATCCGAGCAGGCCGACGCAGGCGGCGAAGAGGCCGAGGAAAAGTGTGCGGGAGGACGGTGCAAATGAATTCATCATGGGCATGACAAGGGTGAAGTTGGCGCGATTGTAGGTCAGTCCGGCGCATTCGTCCGCTGCAGCGCGGAAAAGTTCAGTGCCGCGTGCCGCTCGGCCCGGCTAAAGTGCCGGCGGCCGCACGGGGAAAGGGAAAAGGTGATTTGGTGCGGATCGAGCAATAGTGTTGTGCAGCTTTCCGGATTTTTCCGCAACAATGCTTCCCCTAAAGTGACCCCATCGACAAACCACATCGATGGAGAACCAAATGAAGATCCTGCAAGTCAATTCCAGCGCCCGTGCCGCCGCTTCCGCTTCCTCCCGCGTCGCCAACAGCATCGTCGAGCGCCTGCGCGCCGGGAACCCCGGTGCCAGCCTGGTCGTCCGCGATCTCTCCAGCACCCCGCATCCCGTCCTCGACGAAGCGGCGCTGGGCGCACTCTTCACGCCCGCCGACCAGCGCACGTCCGAGCAGGCCGCCCGTGTCGCGCTCGACGACGCACTGATCGCCGAGATCCAGGCTGCCGACGCCGTGGTGCTGGGCGTGCCGATGTACAACTTCGGCGTGCCGGCTCAGCTCAAGAACTGGATCGACGCGATCGCCCGCGCCAATGTGACCTTCCGCTACACCGCGAACGGTCCGGAAGGCCTGCTGAAGGGCAAGAAGGTGTACGTCGCGTTTGCGCGCGGCGGCAAGTATCGCGGCACGGAAGGCGACTCGCAGGTGCCGTACCTGAAGACCGTGCTCGGCTTCCTCGGCATGACCGACATCAGCTTCGTCTTCGCCGAAGGCCTGGCGATGGGCCCGGAAGCGGAACAACAGGGCTTTGCCGAAGCCCAACGCGACATCGAGGCGGCGTTCGCGTAAGCGTCCCGCGACCTCGCACACCCGGACGGCCGGACGATGGATCCGGCCGCCGGGCAAGAACATACAGAGAGCACCCCCGCCCCCAACACGGAGGACAGGACCATGTCCGACAAGCATCAACAACGCAGCAGTGAGGCCGTCGCCCACTCGCGCAGCGTCGAGCGGCTCGTGGCCGGACAGGCCACGTCCGACGGGGCGGGGGTGAAGCTCACCCGCGTGCTGACCCAGCCGCTGCAACGTCGGCTCGATCCCTTCCTGATGCTCGACGCCTTCGGCAGCAATGACCCCGACGACTACCTCGCCGGCTTCCCGGATCACCCGCACCGCGGCTTCGAGACCATCACCTACATGATCGCCGGGCGCATGCGTCACCGCGACAGCGCCGGCCACGAAGGCCTGCTCGAGAACGGCGGCGTGCAGTGGATGACGGCCGGCCGCGGCGTGATCCACTCGGAGCTGCCCGAGCAGGAAGAGGGCGTGATGGAAGGCTTCCAGCTGTGGCTCAACCTGCCGGGGCGCGACAAGATGTGCGCGCCGTGGTATCGGGACTTCGCCGCTGCCGAGCTGCCGTCCTTCACGACCGACGCGGGCGCCGCGGTGACATTGATCGCCGGCGAGAGCCACGGTGTGGCGGGCGCGGTGACGCGCGACGCGACGGCGCCGCTGTACCTCGACATCCATCTGCCCGCGGGGGCCCGCTTCGCGCAGACCCTGCCGGCGGGGCACAACGCCTTCCTCTACGTGTATCGCGGGGCGGTCACGGTCGCGGGCACGCCGGTGGCGGTGCAGCGCATGGCGATCCTCGCGAACGACGCGGCCGCGGATGGCGTCGTGATCGAAGCGGGCGAGGCCCCGGCGCGCGTGCTGCTGATCGCGGGCCGGCCGCTCGGCGAACCGATCGCGCAGTACGGCCCCTTCGTGATGAACACCCAAGTCGAGATCCACGAGGCCCTGGCCGACTATCGCGACGGGCGGTTCGCCCCGATCGCCAGCTGATTTCGCTTCGCAAACCGCTCCTGCGCCCGACAGGAGAGGCTTTAGCTACGGCGGGAGTTTCCCCTCCCTGAGCTCTCGCCGTGGTTGAGGTCTCCCCTGTCGGGCGCAGATTCCCATCGAGGCCGCGCTCCAAACCCGCCGTTCGCCCTGAGCCCGTCGAAGGGAATGGGCAGGGCTTCGACAGGCTCGGCCCGAACGGTTATTGCGTTGCCGGGGTTTAAAGGACTCAGGCCTTGTTCGCGAGCCGCACCAGCAGTGCGGCCTGGTCGAGCACCGGCTGCGGCACCGGCACCTTGCCGGCGAGCATCGCCCGGATCAGCGCCGCATTCTCTTCCACGCCCGGTGCGTCGGGCAGCCCTTCCAGCGGCGGGGCGCCCCCTTCCTCCGCGGGCCAGCCGAGCTCCGCGACGCCATCGCGGAACACCTGCATCGCCGGTCGCCGGCGCGGGTTTGCGTAGGCCTCGCCTTCGGTCCCGCGCATCAGCATCGCGCGCCCGCCGTCCGCGACGAGGAATTCGTGCATGCGCTCGAGGTACTCCGGGTGCGTGACCGCGACGACGCGCACGCTGCGCCCGAGGCACGGATCCACAAGCTTCGCCATCGTGTGGCCGCTGCCGCGTACGCCGAGGCGCAGGCGCAGGCTCAGCAGGCGATCGAGTCCGGGCAGCAGCTCGTCGAGGCGCAAGCAGGCGATGCGCTTTTCGGCGAGTTCGCGGTGCGCGTCGCCGATGCCGAGCGCCGGGTGGATGTCGAGTGCCGCGAGCAGTTCGAACGGGCTCACGCGCGACTCGAAGTCGTGCCGCCCCTGGATCAGCACCGGCACGCCTGCGCGCGCGAGCAGCAAGGCGACGAGCGGCATCAGGTTGGCCTGACGGCGTGCGCCGTTGTAGGTCGGCAGGATCACGCAGCGCGGGCCGGGCGGCACCGCGAGCTGCGGGCAGCGGGCGTCCATCGCGCGCTTGAAGCCGAGGAGCTCGTCGCGCGACTCGCTCTTGAGGCGCAGCGACACGATGATCGCGCCGAGCTCCAGGTCCGGCACCTTGCCGTCCAGCATGTCGCCGAACAGCTGCTCCGCCTGCACGGCGTCGAGGTCGCGCGCGCCCTTGGCGCCACGGCCGATTTCCTTGATGATGGGGGCGTAGGTCATGGCGACGATTATGCGTCGCGATGCGCGTTCCAGCCACAGGAGAATCGAAATGGAAGTCGGATTCATCGGCCTCGGCCTGATGGGGCGCCCGATGGCGCTGAACCTGATGAAGTCCGGGCACAAGGTGCAGGTGTGGAGTCGCCGGCGCGAGTCGATGCAGCCGCTGCTCGACGCGGGCGCGGGCGATTGCGCGAGTGCGGCCGAGCTCGCGTCGCGCGTCGAGGTTGTCATCAGCATGGTCGCGGATGCGCCCGACGTCGAGCACGTCGCGCTGGGGCCGCAGGGCGTCGCCGACGGCGCGCGTCCCGGCCTGATCTTCGTCGACATGAGCACCATCGCCCCGGCGGCGGCGCAGGCCATCGCCGCCAAGCTCAAGGCGCGCGGCATCGAGATGCTGGATGCGCCGGTGTCGGGCGGCGAGATCGGCGCGATCAACGCGAACCTCACGATCATGGTGGGCGGCGACGCAGCCGCGTTCGAGCGCGTGAAGCCGCTCTTCGAGGCGATGGGCAAGACCGTGTCGCTGATCGGTGCGAGCGGGGCCGGCCAGGTCGCCAAGGCGTGCAACCAGATCCTCACCGGCGTCGGCGTCGCGGCGGTGGCCGAGGCGATGAATTTCGCGCAGAAAAGCGGCGTGGATGCGGCGAAGGTGCGCGAGGCGCTCCTCGGCGGCTTCGCCTATTCGCGCGTGCTGGAGAACCACGGCCAGCGCATGCTCGACCGCAACTTCAAGCCCGGCTTCAAGGCGTGGATGCACCAGAAGGACCTGCGCATCGTGATGGAAGAGGCGCATCGCCTCGGCCTTTCGCTGCCTACGTCGGCCGCGACCGCGCAGATGCTCAACGCGATGGTCGGCAGCGGGCTGGGCGAGAACGACTCGATCGCGATGCTGAAACTCCTCGAACGCATGAGCGGCGGCGAGGGGCAGGACTGATGGAGGTCGGGTTCGTCGGACTGGGCGCGATGGGGCGCCCGATGGCGCAGCACCTGCAGCGCGCGGGCCATCGGCTGCACCTGTGGGCGCGCCGGCCGGACAGCGTCGCGCCCTTCGCGGGCACGGACGCGGTCGTGCATGCGACGCCGGCCGCGCTCGCCACGGCAACGGACGTCGCCTTCACGATCATCACGACCAGCGAGGACGTCGAGCGCGTCGCACTGGGCGAAGGTGGCTTCGTCGAAGGGGCGCGGCCGGGTTGGGTGCATATCGACATGAGCACGATCGCGCCCGGCACGACGCGCCGCATCGCCGCCGCGCTCGCCACACGCGGGGCCGCGATGCTCGACGCGCCGGTGTCGGGCGGCTCGGTCGCGGCGGAGGCCGGCACCGTCGCGATGATGGTCGGCGGCGACGCGGCCGTGCTGGAGCGCGTGCGTCCGCTGCTCGCCTGTTTCACGCGCGCGATCGTGCATGTCGGCGACAACGGTGCCGGCGAGGTCGCCAAGGCGTGCAACCAGATGATCATGGTCGCGGCGATCCAGGCCTGCGCCGAGGCGATGCTGCTCGCGCAGGCGCATGGCGTCGATGCGGGGAAAGTGCGCGAAGCCCTGATGGGCGGCTCGGCGTCGTCGCGCATGCTCGACCTCATGGGTGACCGCATGATCCGGCGCGACTTCGCGGCCGGCATCGAGGCGCGTCTGCATCACAAGGATTTCGGCATCCTGATGGACGAGGCGGCGCGCCTCGGCACGCCGCTGCCGGTTGCGGCGCAGGTGTGGCAGCAGCTCAATGCGTTGATGGCGCAGGGCGGCGCGCACGACGACACGTCCAGCCTGTTGCGCGTGCTGGAGCGTGCATCCGGGCGCGGCGGTGAGTGACGATCCGGTCTCGGGCCTCGTCGGCGCCTATGTCGCCGACGTGCTCGGCGACAAGGCCGCGCGCACGTGGCGCTGGGTACGCTGGCTGCGGTTTGCGGGCGGGGTGCTGCTGTTCGTGGTGATCGCCTTGCTGGCGCTACTCTCCCTCGCCAACCCGTAGCGCGTCCGTGGGGCGGATGAGCCGAAGCGTTATCCGCCGCATGCGCTTCACGCGCAACCGACATGCGGCGGAAGGCGCTACGCTTTCCGCCCTACGGCCTGTGTCTCTACGCCGCCCGCGGCTTGCCGTACCAGCGGAAGCGCTCCACCACCTCCGCCATCTCCGCATCCGACAGCACTACCGGCTCGCCGAGCTGGCGCGTGCGCCAGTACTGTTCGCACAGCGTCTCGAATTCGATCGCGAGATCGAGCGCGTTGTCGAGATCGCGCCCGAACACCAGCATGCCGTGGTTCGCCATCAGGCAGGCCGAGCGGCCCTCCATCGCGGCGAGGATGTGGTCCGACAGCGCCTGCGTGCCGAAGGTCGCGTAGCGCGCGCAGCGCACGGTGTTGCCGCCGAAGCGCGCGATCATGTAGTGGAAGGGCGGGATCTCGATGCGCTGGCACGCGAGCGAGGTCGCGAATGGCGCGTGCGCGTGCAGGATCGCGCCGGCTTCCGGCCGCCGCGCGTAGAGGTCATGGTGGAAGCGCCATTCGCTCGACGGCGCGAGGCGTCCCGTGGCCGTGCCGTCCCCGGCGACGATCACCATGTCGTCCGGCGAGCACGATGCGGGCGGCATGCCGCTGGGCGTGATCAGCATGCCGCCGGCTATGCGCACGCTGACGTTGCCCGCGGTGCCGGTGTTGAGCCCGGCGGCGCTCATCGCGTGCGCGGTCGCGAGGAGATGCTCGCGAAGCCGGCGGTCGACGGACAGGCTCATCGCGCCGCTTCCGGATACAGGTCGCGCAGCCGGTCTGGCGCGCACACGCCGCGCTCGGTGATGAGGCCGGTGATGCAGCCGGCGGGCGTCACGTCGAACGCGGGGTTGGCCGCGGCCGTGGTTGCGGGCGCGAGGCGCAGCGTCTTCACTGCGCCGTCAGTGTCCTGCCCGAGCACCGTGCATACTTCGGCCGCGCCGCGGTCCTCGATCGGGATCGCGCTGCCGTCGGCGCAGCCGAAATCGACGGTGGAGAACGGCGCGGCGATGTAGAAGGGCACGCCATGCGCGCGCGCGGCGAGCGCCTTGAGGTAGGTGCCGACCTTGTTCGCCGCGTCGCCGTTGGCGGCGACGCGGTCGGCGCCGGTGATCACGACGTCGACCGCGCCGCGCGCGAGCAGGATGCCGGCCGCGTTGTCGGCGATGAGGCGCAGCGGCACGCCGGCTTCGCGCAGTTCCCACGCGGTAAGGAGGCCCTGGTTGCGCGGGCGCGTCTCGCTGACCCACAGCTCGACGGCGAGGCCGCGTGCTTGCGCCTCGTACACCGGGGCGAGCGCGGTGCCGGCGCCGCAGGTCGCGAGCCAGCCGGCGTTGCAGTGGGTCATCACGCGCAGCGGGCGGTCGAGTCCGGCGGCCAGGCGCTCGAGGATCGTGTAGCCGTGCGCTCCGATCGCCGAGCACATTTCGGCGTCGTCGCGGTGGATCGCCTCGGCTTCGCGCCATGCCGCCGTGGGACGTTCGGCGGCGGGAAGCGGGCGCAGGCGTTCGCGCATCCGGCCGAGGGCCCAGTGCAGGTTCACGGCGGTCGGGCGCGTTGCGGCGAGGGTCGCCAGTGCAAGGTCGAGGCGCGCGTCACTGGCATCGGTGGCGAGCGCGATCGCGACGCCATACGCGGCGGTCGCGCCGATGAGCGGAGCGCCGCGCACCTGCATCGAATGGATGGCCGTCGCGACTTCGTCGAGCGTGCTCAGGCGGCGCAGCTCGCACACGTGCGGCAGCAGGGTCTGGTCGAGGATCACGACTGCGTCGCCGTCGCGGCGGATCGTGGGAATGGGCTGGGTAAACATCAGGGTATTTTAACCGGGCGGGCGGTGCGACTGTGGGCCGCGCTGCGTTGCCGTGGTCGTGGAGCCGCTGTTTGAGGTGGCGGAACTGTCGGCGGCGTGCCGGAGCCTTCGTCCGCCGGGCAGACGCTCGCGGCCTGCGGCTGCCCGGAGCGGAACGGCGCGCGGGGGCGGCGACGCAAACTCGCCGGCTGCGCCGGCTCAGACATGCGTCGCCTTGTTTCCCCCGCACCCCGTTCCGCTCCGGCGCTCACGACAGCCCGGCGGACGAAGGCTCCGGCACGGGTGAGCATCGGTGGCGACATGTGCGAAGGAGTTTCGTCATGGATCGCTGCTCTGCCAGAATGCTCCGATCCGCCGAACAAGAGCCCGCTGCCATGCCGCATTTCCCCGCCCCGTTCGAATCCCGCCTGCCGCATGTCGGCACGACGATCTTCACCGTGATGTCGCGCCTCGCGCACGAGTGCGGAGCGATCAACCTGTCGCAGGGCTTCCCGGACTTCAACGCCGAGGACGTGCTGTTCGAGCGCGTCGCGCACTGGATGCGCGCCGGGCACAACCAGTACGCGCCGATGGGCGGCGTTGCGCCGCTGCGCGAGGCGATCAAGCAAAAGATCTCCGCGCTGTATGGGGCGGAATACGACGCCGAAGCCGAGATCACCGTGACGGCCGGTGCGACGCAGGCGCTGTTCACGGCGATCGCGGCACTGGTGCATCCGGGCGACGAGGTCATCGTGTTCGAGCCCGTGTACGATTCCTACGCGCCCGCGATCGAGCTGCAGGGCGGGCGCGTCGTGCGCATGCAGTTGACGGCGCCCGACTATCGGCCGGACTGGGGCGCGGTGGCCGAGGCGATCACGCCGCGCACGCGCATGATCATGATCAACAGCCCGCACAACCCGACCGCGACCGTGTGGACCGCGGGCGACATGGCGCGGCTGGCGGCGCTGACGCACGGCACCGGCATCGTGATCGTGTCGGACGAAGTCTATGAGCACATCGTCTTCGACGGCCTGCGCCACGAGAGCTGTGCCCGCTACCCCGAACTTGCCGCGCGCAGCCTGATCGTGTCGAGCTTCGGCAAGACCTATCACATCACCGGCTGGAAAGTCGGCTACGTCGTCGGGCCACGCGAGCTGATGGCGGAGTTCCGCAAGGTGCATCAGTTCAACGTGTTCACGGTGAATACGCCGGTGCAGCTCGCACTCGCCGACTACATGGCGGATGCGGCACGCCATGAGCAGCTCGCGGCCTTCTACGAGGCCAAACGCGACTTCTTCCGCACGGCGCTCGCCGGTTCACGCTTCGAGCTGCTGCCTTCGTCCGGCACCTATTTCCAGCTCGCGCGCTACGGCGCAATCTCCGACGAGGCCGACACCGCTTTTGTGCAGCGGCTCACGCGCGAGACGGGCGTCGCGGCGATCCCCGTGTCGGCCTTCTTCGCCGACGGCCGCGACGAGCGCGTGATCCGCTTCTGCTTCGCGAAGAACGAGGCGACGCTCGCGGCCGCGTGCGAGCGCCTGCGGCAGGTGTGACACCGGCACGTGCTAAACTGCTGCGGCTGATATACCGCCTACATCGTCCATCGTGCGCAACCTGCTCTTATTCGTCCTCGTCCTGATCGGCATCTGGTGGGTGCGCCGCGCCCTGAATCGCCCGAACGACGGGAGCGACACGGCGGGCAGGGGGCGCGGTGCGGGCCGCGGCAATTCGCCCGAGCGCATGGTCGGCTGCGACCACTGTGGCATCCACGTGCCCGAGAGCGAGGGCGTGCGCGACGGCGACCGGTTCTTCTGCTGCGAGGAGCACCGCCGTCTGGGCGTACAGCGCCGGGAATCCTGAGGATGCACGCCGATGCGGACGAGAGACGCAACCTGGCGCGCCGGGGGCCGCTGCGCTACCTGAACCTCTTTCGCCTGATCCTCGCGGGGTTGTTCCTCGTCGCGGGGCTCGAGCTCAATCTCGGCGCGGACGCCCCCAAGGTCTTCAACGCGGCGGCCTTCGCCTATCTTGCCGCCGTGCTGGCGCTCGGCTTCCCCGATGCGGCGCGGCGTTTCGGCATCGACCGCGTCATCACCGTCCAGGCCGTCATCGACATCGCCGTCCTGACCGTGATGATGTGGGCCAGCGGCGGCTACCGCAGCGGCCTGCCGGTGCTGATGATGGTGGTGCTCGCCGGTGCGGGCCTCGTCGCCGAAGGGCGCATGGTGCTGTTCTACGCGGCGCTCGCGACGGTCGCCGTCCTGGCGGAGAACGTCTGGCGCCTGGTCGCCGGCGGGCGGGCGGCGGACTTCCTGCAGGTCGCGTTCGTCTGCACCGCCTTCTTCGGCATCGCGATCACGGCGCGCTTCCTCGCGTTGCGCGCCAAGGCGAACGAATCGCTCGCGGTGCAGCGCGGCGAGGCGCTCGTCAAGCAGCAGGCGGTCAATGAGCGCATCATCCGCGACATGCAGGACGGCGTCCTGGTGGTCGACGCCGACGGCATCGTTCGCCAGGCCAATCCGCGCGCGGCCGAGCTGCTCGGGCTGATGAGCGTGGATGGCCTGCGCCTGCGCCACATCGACGAAGCGTTCGCCGACGTCCCCGCCTGCTGCGCCGGGCCCGACGGCAGCCTGCGCCGCCTCGGTCCGGCGGGCAAGCTCCTGCGCTGCCGTGCCATCGGCGCGCACGACGAAGATCCCGGCGCCGCGGGGGGCGAAACGGTGCTCTATCTCACCGATTTCGAGGAAATCCAGACCCATATCCAGCAGCTCAAGCTGGCCGCGCTGGGGCGCCTCACGGCCAGCATGGCGCACGAGATCCGCAACCCGCTCTCCGCCGTCACCCAGGCTGCAGAGTTGCTGACCGAAGAAAAACGCGGCGAAGTCCAGCTGCGGCTCGTGCGCATCATCAATGACAACTCCCGTCGGATCGAACGCATGATCCGGGACGTTCTCGCCCTGGGGCGCCGCGACGAAACCTTGCCCGAGGCGCTGCCGCTGGCGTCCTTCGCTGGCGGCCTGATCGACGAATTCGCGCTGCGCGGCGGGGCCGAGCGCGCAATCTTCGCGATCGACATCCCCGACGACGCCACCTTCGCGATCGACCGTGCGCATATGCACCAGATCCTCGACAACCTGATCGCCAACGCGCGGCGTTACTGCTCCGGCGGTCCCGGTTCGGTGCGCGTGCTCGCCAGCGTCGAGCCGGGTGGACGAACAGCCGTGCATGTCAGCGACGACGGCCCCGGCATCGCCGAATCGGACCTCCCGCGCATGTTCGAACCCTTCTTCACGACGCACCCCAAGGGCACCGGGCTCGGCCTCTACATCTCCCGCGAACTCGCCGAAGCCAACGGCGCGACGCTCGAATTGCGCGACAATGCGCCCGGCGCCCATTTCGTGCTCACCGGACGGAGTCAGCCATGAACACATCCGAACGACGCAGCCGCCCCGCCGGTGTCGACGTCCTCGTCGTCGACGACGAGGAGGACATCCGCGAAGTTCTGGAACTCTCGCTGCTACGCATGGGCCTCGCCTGCGACACCGCCGGCACCGTCGAGGAAGCGCGCCGCCTGCTCGCCGAAAAGACCTATCGCCTGTGCCTCACCGACATGCGGCTGCCCGACGGCGACGGGCTGGAGCTCGTCGCGCACATCCAGTCGCACGCGCCCGGGCTGCCGGTCGCGGTGATCACCGCCTTCGGCAGCATCGAAACCGCGATCCGCGCGCTGAAATGCGGCGCTTTCGATTTCGTCACCAAGCCGGTCGAACTCAAGGCCTTGCGCGAACTCGTCAATCACGCCCTCAAGCTCCAGACGCCCGCCGCGCCCGCGCCGGGCGGCAGCAACGGCACACGCACGCTCATCGGCAACTCGCCCGCCCTCGAACACCTGCGCACCCAGATCGCCAAGCTCGCGCGCAACCAGGCGCCCGTTTTCATCCAGGGCGAATCCGGCACCGGCAAGGAAGTCATCGCGCGCCTGATCCACGAACTCGGCCCGCGCGCCGCCGCGCCCTTCGTGCCGGTGAACTGCGGCGCGATTCCGCCCGAACTCATGGAAAGCGAGTTTTTCGGCCACCGCAAGGGCGCCTTCACCGGCGCCGTGTTCGACAAGGATGGCCTCTTTCAGGCCGCGCGCGGCGGCACCCTGTTCCTCGACGAAGTCGCCGACTTGCCGCTCGCGATGCAGGTGAAATTGCTGCGTGCGATCCAGGAGCGCGCCGTCCGCCCGGTCGGCGCCCACGCCGAAGAGTCGGTCGATGTGCGCATCCTCTCCGCCTCGCACCGCGACCTCGCGCAGCTCGTCGCCGAAGGCAAGTTCCGCCAGGACCTCTATTTCCGCATCAACGTCATCACCCTGCGCGTGCCGCCGCTGCGCGAGCGGCCCGAGGACATCTCCACGCTTGCCGCACATGTCCTCGCAAGGCTCGCCGAGCGCGACCGTGTGCCGCCACACCGCCTCTCGCCCGAGGCCGCGGCGGCACTGCGTGGCCATCCGTTTCCGGGCAACGTCCGCGAACTGGAAAACCTGCTCGAGCGCGCCTGCGCGCTATGCGACGGCGACGAGATCGGCACCGGCGACATCGACCTCCATCCTGTCGAGGGCATCCCCCGGCCGATTTCCGCCGCGGCGTTCGGGAATGCGACGCAAGCGCCGCCGGATGGGGACGACGACTCCGACGATGCGACCGACGACGA
This sequence comes from Aromatoleum toluvorans, assembly GCF_012910905.1. Classification (GTDB taxonomy): domain Bacteria; phylum Pseudomonadota; class Gammaproteobacteria; order Burkholderiales; family Rhodocyclaceae; genus Aromatoleum; species Aromatoleum toluvorans. The sequence continues at coordinate 37,972 of NZ_WTVN01000028.1, read as the reverse complement.
GCGCCTCCGCATACTGCGTATGCTCGAGGATACGCGCTGGAACCGCTCGGAGGCCGCGCGCCGGCTGGGAATGACGCTCAGGCAGTTGCGCTACCGGCTGCAGAAGTGGGGGATGGAGTAGCCTCCGCCGTCGTGCCGATGGTTGCGATCGCGTTTTGACAGGCGGTGGTTCGAATCATGGGCGCGCACGTCCGCCCGTCGAAGGAGACAAAATGAGTTTCCTTCGGACTTGTTCCGCGTGCGCGCCACGGTACATCAACGGCTGGGACGCTCCACTTTTTCAGGCCGCTCGACCCTTCCGGGCGCTCCGGCCGTTCGGGACGTTCCACTCGTTCTACACGCTCGACGCGTTCCACCTTCTCCGGACGGGACGGGCGTTCCAGCTTCTTGGCGTCCTTTGTTGTTCAGCTAACGTAGCCAGTTTTCCACCAGCAGTCCGTCGATGCGCGAGAATTCGCGGACATTGTCGGTTACCAGCACGGAGCCAAGCGCCAGTGCTTGTGCGGCGATGAGCATGTCGTTGGCGCCGATGATCTTCCCGGCGGATTCCAGTTCCGCCCGCAGCGAACCATAGTGTCTTGCGGCGGCTGCATCGAACGGTACAACGGGGAACCCGCCCATGATCGCATCGAAAATCCGCCGGTTATGCTCCTGACGCTTGCTTTTCGCAATGCCGTATTCGATTTCCGACATCACGATCGGGGAGAGTGCGATATCGGTGGCTGCGCAGTTTTCGAGCCTCCCAACGACGGCTGGAACTCCCTTGCTTAGCGCGATCACGACATTGGTGTCGAGCAGGTAGCGCATTCAGTCGAGATCGATTTGGTGTGCATCAAGGGGCAGTTCGGCCGGGCTATCGATGTCCAGGCCACCCTGCGCCCAGACCTCGCGGAGTACGTCGGCAGCGCTGCGCAAAACCCGCTGTTCAGGTACCAGCCGCGCAACCGCCTTGCCACGGCGCGCAATGACAATTTCCTCGCCGGCTTCAACAAGTTCAAGCAGGGCAGAAAGATGGGCTTTGGCGTGCGCTATCTGCACTTGACGCATCATGTTCTCATTGTGACCAATATGGTCATATATTAGCCTCGGCGTTTCAGTTCGGTCAAGGAAGCAGGGTGGCGCGTACGTACGCCGGCCGAAGGAGACGGAACAGATTTCCTTCGGTCTTATTCCTCGTGCGCGCCGCGGCACATCAACGGCTGGGGCGCTCCACTTTTTCCGGCCGCTCGACCCTTTCCGGGCGCTCCGGCCGTTCGGGACGTTCCACGCGTTCTACACGCTCGACACGTTCCACCTTCTCCGGACGGGACGGGCGTTCCAGCTTCTCGGCGCGTTCCGCGCGCTCCCCGCGTGCGGCGACGTCACTCTGCCCCCGCCGTTCGGTCTTCTCCGCCTTGCTCGCGCTGCGTTCGGCACGTGCGTCGCGCTTGATCGATTGCGCCACGCGCTCGTTACCCGACTTTATTGCACTGATGACGCGGCCGAGCTTGAAGCCGTTTTCCTGCGCGATCTTCCCCCAGCCCATGCCGGCCGCGCGCATCGTCATGATCCCCTGGAAATTCGTTGCCTGGCCGTTGATCACGATCGTTCCGCCCGTGAGGGCGGCCGCAAGCTCTGCGGACGTCGGGTTGGTGATGCCGGCCTGGGTGAGGCTCGCCTGCGCGAGCGCCAAGGTGATGAACACGTTGCCGTAGCCCATCGGTGCGGTCGGCGTTACCGTAACGAGTTCGGTCTCGGGGGTTCCGGCGTTCTCCGGTTGCAGAACCACTGCCGTGCCGGTGCGCAGGCCCTGGATCAGGGCCAACGCTTCCGGTTCGCTGCCCACGAGCGGGGAAAAATCCTTGGCCATGCTCTCGGCGGCGCGCGTCGGCGCGGCACTGGCGGTCCGGTCGAAAGTGACCGCCGCCTGATTGAGGTCGTTCGAGGTGGATTGTGCCAGCGCGACGGCCGTCGAGCCGCCGAGGGCCACGATCATGAGCGCTGAAAGCGCATGCCGCTTGAGACGAAACATCATGGTGCTTCTCCTGTGCATTTGCCGAGCCCGGCGGGATTGGGAGGCCTCCGGCCGACGATTGATCGTCCGGCCCGCAAACGGGCCTGCCGAGAGGGATTCCGATGGTTTCCTAGTGCAACATCATCCGGAAATTAAAGTTTCTTTGCACGTGAAGTAACAAGTTCTTACGGTGTCAGGGTTGAAGCTTGCGCCGCATTGGTTGTGTCGTCGTGCGACATAAATGCGGCGGTACTGCGTGTGATTGTTTCCTGAAATCTATCGATCAGCCGGGGATGCTTGATTGATTTCATCCATCGCCTTTTTGCAGTTTCTCTCTGTTTCGACGCTGCACATTCGCTCGAGCCAGGCTCTACCATCCGCAGGGCGACCATTCAGTGTGAGCGCTTGCGCGAATTTTCTGAAATAGATGGGCTTGTGCATTTGGAGAACAGCAGTTCTGAGGTCTTGCAACTCGACGTCGCTCATTTGTGCTCGTGGGACAACCCGCGCAGCGGTGACCGCATTTTGAAGCTGATTTAACGCACGAGTCTGTGGCGGCTGCGGGTTTTCTTCCAGAAAGAAGCCTGCCCATTCCATTCTTAAAATTGTGTAGCTCTTTTCGACTCGCAGATAGTCGGTCACCGTGATGGCGAGCATCCCGATACTGAGTATCGATACCGCGAAAAACGAGAATCGTCCGACGGACAATCCCGAGGCTTCACCCCTGCTCTGGTGGTGTGCTGTGCCGATAAGAAGGCCGGCCGGGAGTAAAAAATATGCATAGGAGAATGGGTACTCCAGCATCGAGTGGTTTACGAATGCCAACAGGAAAAGGAAGGTGACGGCACCAAGTGGGTCCTGAATGCTGCGAAACCAATTCCAGAGCCATTTAAGTAGCCCGAAAATCAGAATAATTCCGACCGGAATTCCACACCAAACAAGTAAGTCCAGAACGATGTTATGAGCGTATGGGAACGTGACATGTAGGGCTGAATGTTGCAGTGAGGCGTTCAGATGAGCCGTGGCGGTCTGGTTCCACCCGTATCCCGTGAGCGGGCTTTGCAGAATGGCGTCGATCAATAGTGACCACGCGGAGAGGCGTAAATCCGGCGACGCGTTGCTAAGGCCAGGGATGCGATTAAGTGCGTTCGGGGCCAATAAACTGACGGCAGCGACGCATGCGGCAAAGTACAGTCCCAGTGCGCTAACAACCCATGGCGTTTTTCTTTCGATCCAAAGCGCGCGCCACCACCATGTAGAGAGGATGATCAGACCGACCGCAATCCAGGCTGTACGCGAGTTCGTCAGCGCAAGGCCAAACAGGAGAATCAGAGCTGTTACGACCGCCGTGAGGGTGCCAATCTGCCGGCGAAGCGTTGCCCAGAACGTCGCAATCAAACCCCAGAGTAGCAATGTTGCCAGGTGGTTCGGTTGCCCGAGATTGCCTGAGGGTCTGGCGGAATCAGAGTCGGCCAACCATATGCCAAGTCCGTCGAGTTCAAACCACTGGTAGGCTTGAAGCAGTACTGATAGCAGGCTAGCCGCTCCAAAGGCCAAGCAGAGCATATCGATCAATTCACGGGGGCGGGAGGCCTCCCAGAAGCGCCCGACCAGCACTGCGCTCAGGAAACCAATTACATAGAGGCTGTTGATCCACGCATGCCCAAAATTCGGGATTTTGCCTAATGCATATTGAACAGCCGGGATGGTTGCCGCGAGCGCAATGAGCAACGAGAAATGGTCGAGGGTGAAACGGCGGGGGCACATCACCACCGCGAACGGAAGCAGGAGGCATATCAATATGGCCATCCAGGCTTCTGAATGAAACGAAGTCCAGGGGAGGGTGTGATTGGGCAGCAGCCATGCAGTGGCTGCAAGGATCGACCAGAACGTAGTCCAGAGGGCGGGGGTTCCCATAGCGAAGCTCTTGATTTGGTGCGGCGTCGGGACGTTGGGACACGTCCTGAAGAGATTATCTCCGCTTCGTGAAACTGTAGTGCGGATGTAACACCGCTGTCAGAGCCGAAGACATGAAAAAATGCCGCAGGGTCTGGAACCCCGCGGCATTTCACAATGCTTGGCCGATCAAGTGTAATTAGGTTTTCGGCAGGAATTTCGCCGGAACGGAGCCGGTAACCGCAGTCTGACATTTGGTATCCGACGCGCAAGTGATCGTATAAACGACGTTCTTTCCATCGACGTCGGTGTTGCCGGTGGCCCGCAACACGACCGTGATGGTGGCTCCGGTTGTCCCAGTGCCTACCGCTGTCACAGATTCGACATACTTGCTGCTAACGTTGGCTGCCGTCGCATTCAGGCCGAAGTCGGCGTTGGTGGCGCTGGCGGTCAAGGTACCTTCGTTGAACATCACGGTTGCCGCAGTGCGTGCAGCGGCGGTCATCGAGGCCGCTTCCGAAACCTTGGCCTTGACCGTGTAATCCTGATACGCCGGCAGCGCCACCGCCGCCAAAATACCGATAATCGCCACAACGATCATCAGTTCGATCAGGGTAAAGCCTTGTTGAACCTTTTTCATGATGCTCTCCTTGATGGAAACCGCGGAAAATCCGCTTGGTATTCCTAATGCAACCGCTGTGCCAGCTTCCCAGAAAAGCGCGCATGCCGAGCGCGAAGATCGCGAAACGCATGCAAAAACAAATGGATATTGCCATTGCCGGCCTCGCGGGCCTGATGTCCCCGCCGACTGCTTCCGTGAAAATTGTCACAATTTGCGTCAAGCCGCGACAGGGGGCGCCAACGGCGCTGTCAAGGTTTGACAATGTCACACGCTGCCGCATGTGCCTTGGATTGCCGTCCTGTCTGCATCCGGCGTGTGGCCGCATCGTGACTACATTTTCAGTGTCAAGACGGTTCACGGAGAGTCATCATGGTGGCACCTCACGTAGGTGCCAGACGTGGTGCTGGAGTACGGGGATGTGCTCGACGGATGAGTGCCGTTCGATCTGCAGTCGCGGGAGGGACGGAATCAGAAGCCCTGGAACAGCAGATCGACCGCCGCGGTGATTTCGGCGCGGCAGGAGTCGATCCGCGCGACGGGGCTCTTCAGGATCTGCGAAGGTACGGCGGCCATGAACTGCGTCAGCATGACCACTTGCTCGCTGCCCATATTCAACACCGGATTCAGCGTCGCCGCCGGTTTCGGCGCCCGGTCAACGGGGAGCAGCGGCGCGACGATACGGGTATTGAGATGATCGAGCAGGTTAGCCTGGAGATCGACGAGGTAGCCGTCGCCTTCGGGGTTGCGGTACACGTCAAAGCGCGCCATCAGAAGCCCCGGTAGCGCGCCAGCGGCAAGCCGTGTTGCTCGACGAACTCGTTCGAGCTTTCCAATGCCTCGCGATTTTCGGCCTTCCAGAGTTCAGCGCGGCGCTCCAGGACCGCACGAGCGAGGCCCGCTTCGGCCGCTTGGGAAACGTTGATGCGAAGCGCCTTGGCTTCCGATAACAGTGCTTCCGGAAGTGAAACGTTTGCGGGCTTGCGCGGGGCGCCGGGTACGGTGGGGGTATTTGTGCGCATGAAAGCCTCCATGAACAATGTGTGTGTTCATGTTGGCTTAGATAAACATTGGGTGCAAGCACGAGCGAAACCCGTCGCTCAAACCGGCTGAATGTCTCCGGTGATTGGCGTCGATGAGGTCTCCAACCCCCGCTTCAGCCGCCATTCCTTCACCAGCGCATAGATCGCCGGAATCACTCCCAGTGTCAGCACCGTGGAAGACAGCATCCCGCCGACCATCGGCGCGGCGATGCGGCTCATGACCTCGGAGCCGGTGCCGCTGCCCCACATGATGGGGAGCAGGCCGGCGATGATGGCGACGACGGTCATCATCTTGGGGCGGACGCGTTCGACCGCGCCTTCCATGATGGCGTGGTAGAGGTCGCCGGCGTCGGGCTCGCGGCCTTCGGCGAGGCGTTGCGCCTTGATTTCTTCCCACGCGTGGTCGAGGTAGATCAGCATGACGACGCCGGTCTCGGCGGCGACGCCGGCGAGCGCGATGAAGCCGACGCCGACGGCGACGCTGATGTTGTAGCCGAGCCACCACATCAGCCAGATGCCGCCGACGAGCGCGAAGGGCACCGACAGCATGACGATCAGCGTTTCCGTGAGGCGGCGGAAGTTGAGGTAGAGGAGCACGAAGATGATCGCGAGCGTGAGCGGGACGACCACGGCGAGCTTTTCCTTGGCGCGCTCCATGTATTCGAACTGGCCCGACCAGGTGGCGTAGTAGCCGGGCGGGAAGGCGACTTTCTCGGTGACCGCGCGGCGCGCGTCGGCGACGTAGGAGCCGATGTCGCGGTCGCGGATGTCGACGTACACATAGGCGGTGAGCAGCGCGTTCTCGGTGCGGATGCCGGGGGCACCCTTGGCGAGCGTGACCTTGGCGAGCTGGCCGAGCGGGAGGTTGCCGCCGGCGGGCAGCGGCACGAAGACTTCGGCGGCGATGCGGCGCGGGTCGTCGCGCAGGTCGCGCGGGTAGCGCACGGCGACGGTGTAGCGTTCGAGGCCTTCGACGGTGGTGGTGACCGGGTCGCCGCCGAGGGCGGTGGCGACGACCATCTGGAAGTCGTCGACGGTGATGCCGTAGCGCGCGAGCTGGGCGCGGTCGGGGACGATGTCGAGGTAGAAGCCGCCGGTGACGCGCTCGGCGTAGGCGCTGGTGGTGCCGGGGACTTCGCGCACGACGGCTTCGACTTCGCGCGCGAGGCGTTCGATGGTGGCGAGGTCCTTGCCGAAGACCTTGACGCCGATCGGCGTACGGATGCCGGTCGAGAGCATGTCGAGGCGCGCCTTGATCGGCATGGTCCAGGAGTTGGCGACGCCGGGGAACTTGAGCGCGGCGTCCATCTCGGCGATGAGCTTGTCGGTGGTCATGCCGGGGCGCCATTCGGATTGCGGCTTGAGGTTGACGACGGTCTCGAACATCTCGAGCGGGGCGGGGTCGGTGGCGCTGTTGGCGCGGCCGGCCTTGCCGTACACCGATTCGACTTCGGGGAAGGTCTTGATGATGCGGTCGGTGGTCTGCAAGAGCTCGCCGGCCTTGGTGACCGACATGCCCGGGAGCGACGCGGGCATGTAGAGCAGCGTGCCTTCGTTGAGCGTGGGCATGAACTCCGAGCCGATGCGGCTCGCGGGGAAGACCGTGATCGCCATCGAGAGCGCCGCGGCAACCAGCGTGAGCCAGCGGTGGCGCATGACCCAGGCGATGATCGGGCGGTAGAGCCAGATCAGCACGCGATTCACCGGGTTCCTGGCCTCGGGCATGATGCGGCCGCGGATGAAGAGCATCATCAGCACCGGCACGAGCGTCACCGACAGCAGCGCGGCGCCCGCCATCGCGAAGGTCTTGGTGAAGGCGAGCGGCGAGAACATGCGGCCTTCCTGGCCTTCGAGCGTGAACACGGGCAGGAAGGAGACGGTGATGATCAGCAGCGAGAAGAACAGCGCCGGGCCGACTTCCTTGCAGGCGCGGATCATCGCCTCGGCGCGCGCGGACTGCGGGGCGTCGTGGGGAAGGTGTTCGAGGCGCTTGTGGGCGTTCTCGATCATGACGATGGCGGCGTCGACCATCGCGCCGATGGCGATCGCGATGCCGCCCAGGCTCATGATGTTGGAGCCGAGGCCGAGCGCGCGCATCGCGATGAAGGCGATGAGGATGCCGATCGGCAGCGTGATGATCGCGACCAGCGCGCTGCGCACGTGCATCAGGAAGATCACGCATACGGCGGCGACGATCAGGCTTTCCTCGAGCAGCGTGCCCTTGAGCGTCGCGATCGCGCGTTCGATCAGCGCGGAGCGGTCGTAGACGGGGACGATGGAGGTGCCCTCGGGCAGGCCGGAGGCGATCTCGGCCATCTTGGCCTTGACGTTGGCGATGACTTCGAGCGCGTTCTGGCCGAAGCGTGCCATGACGATGCCGGAGGCGACTTCGCCTTCGCCGTTGAGCTCGGCGATGCCGCGGCGCTCGGCGGGGACCATCTCGACGCGGGCGACATCGCGCACGAGGACGGGGGTGCCGCCTTCGCTCTTCAAGACGAGCCGGGCGATGTCTTCGGCGTTCCGCAGGTAGCCGCGGCCGCGCACCATGTATTCGGTCTCGGCGAGTTCGACGACGCGGCCGCCGACGTCGCGGTTGGAGGCGCGGATGACCTGCGCGACGCGGTCGAGCGGGATGCCGTAGCTCGCGAGGCGGTGCGGATCGACCGTGACCTGGTATTCGCGCACGAAGCCGCCGAGGCTCGCGACTTCGGCGACGCCGTGGGCCTTGGTGAGCTGGTAGCGCACGTACCAGTCCTGCAGGCTGCGCAGCTCGGCGAGCGAGCGGTCCTTGCCGGTCAGCGCATACTGGTACACCCAGCCGACGCCGGTGGCGTCCGGGCCGATCTGCGGCGCGACGCCTGCGGGCATGCGGCCGGCAGCGGACGAGAGGTATTCGAGCACGCGCGAGCGCGCCCAGTAGATGTCGGTGCCGTCCTCGAAGATCACGTACACGTAGGACGCGCCGAACATCGAGAAGCCGCGCACGACCTTGGCCTTGGGCACGGCCAGCAGCGCGGTCGTGAGCGGGTAGGTGACCTGGTCCTCGACCACCTGCGGCGCCTGGCCGGGGTAGTCGGCGTAGACGATGACCTGCACGTCGGAGAGATCGGGCAGGGCGTCGACGGGCGTGTGCTTCAGCGCATAGACGCCGGCGGCGCTGACGAACAGCGTCGCGAGCAGCACGAGGAAGACGTTGCGCGCCGACCAGTCGATGAGGCGGTTCAACATGCCCGTGTCCCTCTCAGTGTCCGGTGTGGCCGGCGGATGCGGGCGCGGCTGCTTCGATGCGCGTGACCGCGAATTCGCCCGGTGCGCGCTGCTCGAACTGGAAGCGGATCGGGCTGCCCGGGGCGACGTGCTTGCCGACCTCCGGCGACGCGAGGGCGAACTCCATCGTCATCGGCGGCCACTTCAGCGCGGGGATCTCGCCGTGCGTGATGCTGACCGAGCCGCCGGAGAGGTCGATGGCGTCGAGCGTGCCTTCGGCGGAGTAGCTTGGCGCGGCGCCGGCGGCGGCGTCCTTGCCGGCGGTGAAGCCCGCGAGCGCTGCGCGCAGGTTGCTTTCGGCGTCGATCAGGAAGTTCGCCGAGACGACGACGCGCTCGCCGGCGGCGACGCCGTCGAGGATCTCGATGTGCTCGCTGCCGCGGCGGCCGACCTTGACGGCCTTGGGCAGGAAGCGGCCTTCGTCCTGCGCGACGAGCACGACCTGGCGCTCGCCGCTGTCGATCAGCGCCGAGGCCGGCACCGTCAGCGTCGGTGCGGCGGCGCCGGTGTTGACGTCGGCGTGGGCGAAGAGGCCGGGGCGCAGCAGGCCGTCGGGGTTCGCGAGTTCGAGGCGGATCGGCGTGGTGCGCGTCGCGGCGTCGAGGGTCGGATAGAGGTAGGCGACCTTGGCGTCGAAGGTCCGTCCAGGGAAGGCGTCGAGCGTGACCACCGCATGCTGCCCCGGCTTCACGCGCACGAGGTCGCGTTCGTAGACGTCGGCGAGCACCCACACCGTCGACAGGTCGGCGATGCGGTAGAGCGCGTCGCCCGGCATGAAGCGCATGCCTTCGACGGCCTTCTTCTCCATGACGACGCCGTTGGCGGGGGCGGTGAAGGTGAGGCGGCCGCTGCCCGACTTCGCACCATCAGGCAGCTTCATCTGCCAGTTCGACACGCGTGCGCGGGTGGCGTCGGCGAGGCGCTTCGCCGACTCGGACGCGGCCGGGTCGGCGGCGGCGTCGCGCTGCAGGCGTTCGGCGATCTGCAGCTCGCTGCCGGCGGAGACGAGTTCCGGGCTATAGACGGTGAACAGCGCCTGGCCGCGGCGTACCGGGTCGCCGCTGGCGTTCACGTGCAGGCGCTCGATCCAGCCTTCGAAGCGCGGTGCGACGTCGACGACGCTGCGTTCGTTGATCGCGACGCGTCCGACCGCGCGCACCGGTTCGTCGAGCGTGCGCAGTTCGGCGGCGGCGGTGCGCACGCCCAGCGTCTGCAGGCGCGCGGGGCTCACGGTGACGGCGCCGGTGTCGTCCGGGCCGGCGTCTTCGCCTTCGTACACCGGGATGTAGTCCATGCCCATGGAGTCCTTCTTCGGCACCGGCGAGGTGTCGGGCAGGCCCATCGGGTTGCGGTAGTAGAGGATCTTCTTGCCGCCCGGGGCGGCCGCGGTGGCGGGGCTCGCGTCGGCGGCGGCCACGGGGGCGCCGTGGTCCGCGTTGCGGGTGCCGGCGAAGTAGCCGGCGGCGAGCGCAGCGGCGACCGCGAGCGTGGTGAGGGTGAGGCGTGCGGCGGCTGTCACGGGGTTTCTCCGACCAGTTTCTCGATTTCGAACAGGGCCGTGCGGGCTTCGATCTCGGCCTGCAGCAGGCTCGTGCGGGTGTCGACGAGCTGGCGCTCGGCTTCGAGCACGGCGTCGAAGTCGACGCGGCCGGTCTCGAAGGCGGCGCGGCTGGCGTCGCGCGTGGCTTGCGCCTGCGGCAGCAGCGTGCCGCGGATGAGGCGCCGGGTTTCCTGCGCGCTGGTGAACGTCGACCAGGCGCTGCCGAGTTCGCCGGCGAGGCGGGAGGCGGTGGCCTCGCGGCGAGCGTCGGCCGCGGCGAGCATCTGCGTCGCCTCGCGCTCGCGCGCGCGTCGTGCCGACTGCTGCAGCGGGATCATGACCTCGAACATCACGTCCCAGGTCTGGTTCTCGCCGCGCGCGCGGTTGTTCGTCACGCCGACCGAGTAGTCCGGATAGCGGTCGGCGAAAGTGCGTTCGCGTTCGAGCCGCGCGGCGTCGATGCCGCGTTCGTCCGCCGTGATCGCGGGGTTCGCCGCGCGGGCGCGGGCGATCAGGGCGGGGAGGTCGAGCGCCGAGGGCAGTGCGGCGGGCTCGGCCGGTGCGGCGAGCGGTGCGTCGGGCGAGCGCGCGAGGATGCCGTTGAGGGCGGCCGCCGCGCCGCGCCGGCGCTGCCCGATGCCGACCTGCGCAATGCGCTGGGTGGTGATCTCGCGCTGGGCGCGCAGCACTGCCTGCTGCGGGACGAGCCCCTGGCGGTAGCGCGCGAGGGTCGCTTCCTCGAGTCCGCCGAGGAGCGCGAGGGATTCGCGCGCGAGCGCGGCCTCGCGGTCGGCGGCGTAGTAGCGCAGCCATGCCTGCTTGATCGTCAGCGCGAGGTCGAGCCAGGCCGCATCCAGCCCGGCGGCGGCCTGTTCGGCCTTGGCCGCGGCGCTGCGGGTCTGCAGATCGCGCTTGCCCCAGCCGGGGAGCGCCTGGATGACGCGGTAGCGCGTTTCGCCGACGCGGCCCGGGACGAGGGTGGTGCCGCCGCCGCGCATCTGGTTGGTGAAGTCCATCAGCTCGACCTGGAAGTTCGGGTCGGGCAGGGCGCCGGCCGAGTCCGTGCGTTCGCGCGCGGCCGCGGTTTCGGCGCGCTGGGCGGCAAAGCCGGGGTTGCTGGCGCGGGCCTGTTCGAGCAGGCCGGCGATGTCGGCGCCGAGGGTGGGCGCGGCGGGCAGGGCGGCCACCGCGGGGGTTGCGACGGGGAAGCTCCGGGGCAGCGACCCGGGTTCGTCCTCGGCGTGTGCGGCGGCGCCCGAGAACGCGAGCGCCGCGATGAGGAGGGGGAGGCGCAGTGGGCGCGAACCTTTCCTCATGAGGGACGAAGTCATCGTCTGGACTCCGCTAAAGGGTTGTTGTTCTTGCCGGCCGCGCGCGACTGGATCCGCCTCGCGAACGCCGGTGGCCGCGAGGCCGCGGGTCACTTCACGACTTCCAGCTGCTTGACGCTGAACGCGCCGTCGACGCGCTCGGCCACGAAGCGGATCTTGTCGCCGGCCTTGACCTGGTCGAGCATCGCCGGGGCGCCCGCACGGAAGGCCATCGTCATCGATGGCATGCCCAGATTTTCGAGCGGACCGTGGGCGATGGTGATCTTGCCGGCGGCCTTGTCGACCTTGCGCACCGTGCCTTCCGTCGGCGCGGCCGGTTTCGCCGAGGCGTCGGCCATCATGTGCGCGCCGTGGCTGCCGTGCGCATCGTGCGTGCTCTGTGCGAAAGCCGTCGGGGCGGCGAGGAAGGCGGCAGCGATCAGGAAGGGCTTGAGTTTCATGATGTCGGTCTCGTGAGTGGTTCGTGGGGCGTTTCAGCGGGTTTTCGGCGTGGCGCTTCGCGCGGCGGGTTTGACGTCCACCGTGCCGACCATGCCGGCGTCGAAATGGCCCGCGATCAGGCAGGCGAACTCGAACGGGCCGGGACGGTTGAAGGTCCACACGATCTCGGCCGTGCCGCCGGGCGGCACGTGCGCCATCCAGGGGTCGCCGTGCTCCATGTCGGGAAACTTCTTCATCAGTTCGGCGTGTTCGGCCAGGGTCTTGCGCGTGCCGAGCACGAGTTCATGCAGCGTCGCGCCGTCGTTGTGCGCGACCAGGCGCACCGTTTCGCCTTCGCGCACTTCGATGCGGTCGGGCGTGAAGCGCATGCGGTCGTCCATGCGGATCGTGATCGTGCGCGCGGCGTCGCGGCGCAGGCCGGCAACACCCCAGTCCTGCTGTTCGCGTACGACGGATTCGTCGGTTTTCGCCGCGTGCGTGGCGGTACCGTGGGCGCTGGCGGCGAGCGGCAGCGTGGCGGTTGCCGCGGCGAGCAGCAGTCCGGTCAAGGGGGCGAGGAAGCGGGGTGTCGGCATCACGAGGTCCGGGATGGTGTGTTTGCCGAGATGATGGGGAGGCCTGGGCGACGCGAGGCTGACGCGAAGATTACATCTTTGTAATCATGAGCGCGGCGCCGGGGCGGAAGGCACAATGCGCCGCAAGAGCAGGAACCGGAGGAACCGGCAGTGAAGATCCTGATCGTCGAGGACGAAATCAAGACGGGCGACTACCTGCGCCAGGGGCTGGCCGAGGCGGGCTTCGTCGTGGACCTCGCGCGCGACGGGATGGACGGGCTGCACCTCGCGCTGACCGGCGACTATGATCTCGTCATTCTCGACGTGATGCTGCCGGGCCTCGACGGCTGGAGCGTGCTGCAGACGGTGCGCCGCGCCGGGCGCGAGATGCCGGTGCTGTTCCTGACCGCGCGCGACCAGGTCGAGGACCGCGTGCGCGGGCTGGAGCTGGGCGCGGACGACTACCTCGTGAAGCCCTTCGCCTTCTCCGAACTGCTGGCGCGCGTGCGCACGCTGCTCAGGCGGGGCAAGACCAAGGAGCCGGAGCTGCTGCGCGCGGCCGACCTGGAGCTCGACCTGCTGCGCCGGCGGGTGACGCGCGCGGGCCTGCGCATCGACCTGACCGCCAAGGAGTTCGGCCTGCTGGAACTGCTGCTGCGCCGGCAAGGGGAGGTGCTGCCGCGTTCGCTGATCGCCTCCCAGGTCTGGGACATGAACTTCGACAGCGACACCAACGTGATCGAGGTGGCGGTGCGGCGCCTGCGCGCCAAGGTCGATGACCCCTTCGAGCCCAAGCTGATCCGCACCGTGCGCGGCATGGGTTACGTGCTCGAGGCGCCCTGATGCCGAGACTGTCGCTCACGCTGCGGCTGACGCTGCTCTTTGCCGCACTCTTCGCGGCGGTGCTGCTGGGGCTCGGCGCCTACATCGAGGCGTCGGTCGAGCGCCATTTCGAGGAGAGCGATCTCGTCGATCTGCACGGCAAGCTCGAACTCGCCCGCTCCGTGCTCGCGCGCGTGCAGGACGAGGAGGGCTACGCCAGCGTCGCGCAGCAGCTCGATGCGGCGCTCGTCGGGCACCACGGCCTGGCGGTCGCGGTGGTGCGCGACGAGGGGCGGGGGGAAATCCTGTTCGCGTCCTCGGGGGCCGATTTCCCCGAGCGGATGGTGCGGGAAAGCCCGGCGGGGGCCGCCGTTTTTCCTTCGGCGCGCACCTGGGTGCAGCGTGGGCACGTCTACCGTGGCGTCATCGCCAATGCCCGCACGGGGATTGCCGGGGAGCCGGAGGCGCGGGTGGTCGTGTCGATGGATGTCGATCATCACCGCTTGTTCATGCGCGATTTCGAACGCTCGCTGTGGCTCGCGGTGGCGCTCGCGATCGTCGCGACTGCGCTGCTCGGCGCGTTTGCGGCGCGTGGCGGCCTGGCGCCGCTGCGCAAGATGGCGGAGGTCGCGCGCGGGGTGTCGGCGCAGCGCCTCACGGCGCGCATCGATACCCGCCGGCTGCCGGTCGAACTCGAATCGCTGGCGGGCGAGCTCAACGCGATGATGGCGCGGCTGGAGGACGGCTTTCGCCGGCTGAGCGAGTTCTCGTCGGATATCGCGCACGAGCTGCGCACGCCGGTGAGCAACCTGATGACGCAGACCGAGGTCGCGCTCGGGCGGGCGCGCAATGCCGACGAGTACCGCGAGATCCTGCTGTCGAACCTGGAGGAATACGAGCGGCTCGCGCGCATGATCGCCGACATGCTCTTCCTCGCGCAGGCGGACAACGGTCTGCTGCCGCGCCCGGCCGAGACGCTGGCGCTGGCCGACGAGGCGCGTGCGCTCGCGGAATTCTACGAGGCGCTGGCGGAAGAGAAAGGCCTGCGGCTGGTGGTGGGCGGCGACGCGACGGTGCGGGGCGACCGGCTCATGCTGCGGCGTGCGGTCTCCAACCTCCTGTCGAATGCGCTGCGCCACTCGGCCGCGGGCGGCGTCGTGCGCATCGCGATCGACACGGCCGCGGGCGAGGCCCGCCTCGCGGTGAGCAACCCGGGCGAGACGATCCCGCCCGAGCATCTCGCACGCATCTTCGACCGTTTCCACCGCGTGAACCCGGCGCGCACCCGCCAGGGCGACGGCGCCGGCCTGGGGCTTGCGATCACGCGCTCGATCGCCGAAGCGCACGGCGGCCGCGTCGGGGTCGAGTCGGCCGGCGGTCTCACCACGTTCACGCTCTATCTGCCGCTCGCGTCCGCCGAGGCGCGTGCGACACCCGGCCCGGGCCGCGCGGAACCTCCGCCGCCGGCTGCGGGCCAAACGTCCATAACCGTGTGAATCCGAGGAAAAACATGAAGTCGCACATCCCGTCCCGTCGTCCCCTCGCCATGATCGCCACGCTGGCGTTCGCTGCCGCCTTTGCCGCGCCCGTCCTGGCCGCAGGCGAGGAGGTCATCATGCACAAGGATCCCAACTGCGGCTGCTGCGGCAAGTGGGCCGAGCACATGCGTGCGGCGGGCTTCTCCGTGAAGGAGATCAAGAACCCCAACATGAGCGAGGTGAAGCGCGCGGCGGGTGTGCCCCAGGCGCTGGGTTCCTGCCATACTGCCAAGGTCGGCGGTTACGTCATCGAGGGCCACGTGCCGGCCGCCGACGTGAAGCGCCTGCTGGCGGAGAAACCCAAGGTCGCCGGCATCTCGGCGCCGGGCATGCCGCAGGGATCGCCCGGAATGGAAGGCCCGTTCCCCGCCGATCGCTACGACGTCGTGAGCTTCACCGCGGACGGCAGGACGAAGGTCTTCGCCAGTCATTGAGCACCCGTGACGCGGGTGCCCCGGAGAGCCGACATGTGCAGGAAACTTGCTGCCGCGCTGAGTGCGGCCGTGTTGCTGACGATGAGCGCGGGCGTGTCCGCGCAGCAGCCGGGAACGGTCACCGGCGACCGCGCCGGCGACATGACGGCAGACCTCCTGCTCGTGCGTCCGCTGAGCCTGGTCGGCACCGTGATCGGGGCCGCGGTGTTCGTCGTCGCGCTGCCCTTCACGCTGCCGACGGGCTCGGCCGGCGATGCGGCGCACGAGCTGGTCGGCAAGCCCTTCGAGTACACGTTCAACCGCCCGCTCGGCGACTTCCAGCGTTGCGGCGCCGACCGCCATCCGTGCGGCGACCGGCTCGATCCCTGAGGCGGGCCACCGGATGAGGCGCCGAGGGGAGTCCCGCATGCCGGCACGGTGATCGTGCTGGTATGCTAGGACGCTTTTTCCGCTTCAGGTCAAAGCGTCCCCATGAATGAATCCTTCAAGCGCGGCGCCCGCGAGGGTGTCCGCCTGATGCTGCCGATGTCGGTCGGTCTCCTGCCGTGGGCGATCGTCACAGGGGTGGCGATGCGCTCGACGGGCCTGTCGGCGGTCGAGTCGCTGGGCATGAACCTGATCGTCTATGCGGGCACGGCGCAGCTCGGCACGCTGCCGCTGATCGCCGCCGGCGCGCCGCTGTGGCTGATCTTCCTCACCGCACTGGTGCTCAACCTGCGCTTCGTGATCTTCAGCGCGGCGCTGGCACCGGCCTTCCACGGTGCGTCGTGGTCGAAGCGCGTGCTGTCGGGCTATCTGCTCGTCGACGGCCTGTTCGTGTTGTGCGCGGACAGGCTGCTGCGCAGCGACGATCCGCATTGGCGCTGGGGCTTCTACGTCGCGCCGGCGCTGCTGTGCTGGAGCATGTGGCAGGTCGGCGGGCTTGCCGGCGTGCTCGGGGCGGGGGTGTTCCCGAAGGACTGGTCGCTGGAGTTCATGACGACGATCGCGCTGATGGTGATGCTGATGCCGATGGTGCAGCAACGCGCGATGCTCGTCGCCGCGCTCGCGGGCGGCCTGGGGGCCGTCCTGCTGCGCGGGTTGCCGCTGCGGCTCGGCGTCATCGCCGGGATCGCCGTGGGCATCGCGGCCGGCTTCGTGGCCGAACGCTGGACCGAGAAGCGGAGGCGGGCATGGTAGAAGGCATCTGGCTGTGGCTGACGCTGTTCGCGATCGGCTCGACGACGATCCTCACGCGCGGCAGCTTCGTGATCAGCGGCGAAGGCGCGCGCCTGCCGTCGGCGCTGCAGCGGGCGCTGCGCTATGCGCCGGCCGCTGCGCTGTCCGCGCTGATCATGCCGGACCTGCTCCTCGATGCGGGCGCGTTTGATGCGGCGAATCCCAAGCTCGTCGCCGGGATCGTCGTCGCGCTCGCGGCCATGCGCTCGCGCAATCCCTGGCTGCCCTTCATCGCGGGCATGGGCGTGCTGCTCCTGCTGCGCAAGGGGCTGGGCTGGTAGGGCTCAGGTCAGCAAGCCGAGGGAGCTGCGGCGGACGAAGAGCAGATGGACCCAGTGCGGGCGGGGGCGGACGATCACGGCGTAGTCGGGCTGGTCGGGTGTGCGACGGGGGCCCCGATTCTCGCAGGTTTCGCGTCCGGATTGGGTGAAATTTGCTGCAGTGCAACGTGTACGCAAAGAGGCCGCAGGCCGCGGCCTCGGGCGCGTGCTCAGCACGCCTTGCAGGGTTCGGCCGGCAGGCCGCGCTTGATCCAGCCCGGGCCGGCACTGCTGCCGCTCATGCCTTCGCTGACGCTGTACACGTTCGTGAAGCCCTGTGCGGCGAGCAGGCGTTGTGCCTGCGCACTGCGGTTGCCGCTGTGGCAGATGAGGGCGATCGGAGTGTCGCGCTTGCCGCCGACCTTCGCGAGCACGTCCTTGACGAAGCCCTCGGGACCCCCCGGGTGATAGAAGTTGACGCGCCCGGCGCCCGGCGCGACGCCGGTCTCGCGCCACTCCTCGGGGGTGCGCACGTCGATCAGCGTGAGCTGGCCGGCCCTGGCTTTCGCCTGTGCGTCGGTCGGGCCGATTTCGGGGGCTGCCTGCTGGGCAAAGGCGTGAGAAAGCGGCAGCAGCATGACTGCCGCGGCGGCGGCGAGAACGCGGCGGCGCGAAGCGGAAACGGCGAGGGACATGATGAACTCCGGGAACACGGCAGGCGCACGCGGACGTCGCTGAGACTGTCCGCGCATCGCGGAGTTCGTCATATTAGCATGTGCTTGTGTTGCGACGGCGGCCTCAGCCCGCGACCCACGCCAGCCCGGTCGCGACGGCCAGGCCGCCGCTCGCCAACAGCGCGAGCCGGCGCGGCGAGCCGTGCAGCCGGCCCCACAGCCAGAAGCCGGACAGGCCCAGGAAGGCGAGGCCGAGCGCGGCGGCGTCCGACAGCAGCACCCAGGCGGGGCCGGTGCCGATCGACATGTGCAGGCGCGCAAGGTACAGCCAGAGGTTGGGTTTCGTGCGCTTCACTTCGGCCTGGCGGCCGCCGACCCAGTATTCCACCTGGACCGATTCGGACGGCGTGTCGGCGCGAAAGGTCCAGCGCTCCGGCTGGCGCAGTTCGCCATTGCCCCAGCTCACCGCGCGCGCGCCGTCGACCTTGGGCTTGAGCGCGGACGGCTCGATCCCCAGCGCCGGCGCGAGCGCCGCGGCCAGCGCCGCGGGATCGGCAGGTGCCGCCTCGACGGGCAGCAACTGCGTGACCTCCTTGCGGTCGAGTGCGGGAATCTTCAGGACCGCGCGGTGGTTGAGCAGGAAGCCGGTCGTCGCGAACAGCAGCAGCATCGTCGCGAGCGCGAGGCCGAACCAGGCGTGGATGCGCCGCAGCCACTTCTGCGAGTTGCCGCGATGGCTGGACGGGCGGGGATGGAGGTGGACCATGTCGGGCTCGGAAGCTGAAGTTTGCAGAAAGGCGGAATGTACGCGGCATGCCCGCCGCGAGCATCGGCTCGCGGCGGTCGCGTCCTTACATCAGAAGTCCACCTGGTAACCCACCGTCACCGTACGACCGCGGCCTTTGAAGTAGCGTTCGTCGCGCGTCGCCTCATTGGCCGCGAGCGTCTGCGAGTAGTAGGTGACGTAGTCCTTGTTGAAGAGGTTCTCGACCCCCGCGGTAAGGCGGCCCACGGGCAGGCGGTAGGTCATGGACGCATCGACTAAGCTGTAGCCGCTGAAGTCGAGCCGTCTGTCATCGAAACGGCGGTCGAAGAAGTAGCTTCCCTGGACGTGGCTGTCGATTTTGTCGCTCCATCGGGCGGACCAGCGCAGCGTCAGGCGGTCCGGGGAGATGTTGGCGCCGTCGAGATCGGTGTCGACCTTGCCGTCGCCGTCAGTATCGGACCGCCCGTTCACTTGCGCGTAGGATGCCTGTAGCCGGTGATCGGCATTGATCTTCCAGCCCGCGCTGGCTTCGATGCCGTTGATCTCGGTCTTCTCGCGCCGGACCTGGTACACACCGCCTACGCTGACGAGACGGGAGCCGAGGTCGGAATCCGATTCGAAGTAGGACAACTCGAAGTCGAACGGGCCGCGCTTGAGCCGGAAACCGGCCTCGCGGTTGTCGGTGACGATAGGCTGCAGGTCGAGGAAGTTGTTGACGCTCTGGCCTGCCGTGCTGATCGCGCGCAGTACGCGCCCTACATCCGGCATGCCGAAGCCTTCCGAATAGTTCGCGAAAACCTGTGCCCAGTCGGTTGCCTCGAACACGAAGCCGGCGTTGTAGAGAGTCTCCTCGAACGTCGGATTGCCGCCCTGAACCGTGACCCCGCCCGCCCGGTTGGTGGACCAGACTGTCTGGAAGGTGTCGACGTCGAGCTCGGCGAATTCGCGGCGCACTCCGCCTTGCAGCTTCAGGCGCTGGAAAGGCCGCAATTCGGCCTGGACGAAGGGGGCGAAGTTGCGGAAGCGGGTTTCCGGTACCCAGTCGCGGTCGGTGTCGACCAGCCGCTGCCGGGTCTTGTCCTGCAGCACGTCGAAGCCGCCCGTGAGCATCAGCCGGTTGTCGAGCAGGCCGTCGCGCTTGACGGTGAACTTGGCGCCGAGCTTTTCGGATTCGTTCTGCGACTGGTCGAAGAGCGTGCCGCGCGGCGCGATGCGCGGGTCCTGGAAGGCCGTTTCGGTTCCGCCGCCGAACAGGGCGCGGAAGCGCTGACTGTAGAGCTGGACACCGATCTCGTTGCCGGCGAGCTTGGCATGCGTGTACGACAGGCTGGAGGTCAGCGCCTCGTTCTTCGGCGCGTCGCCGCCGACGGTGCCCCTGCGCGAGGTCGCGGGAATCCCCTCGCTGGCGTCGCCGGGCACATTTACGTAATCGTTGTTGCCTTTCAGCTCGAAGCGATTGATCGATAGCGTCAGGTTCTGGTTGTCGTCGAACCAGTAGCCGAGCTTGAACAGGGCGTCGTAGCTCTTCGAGTCCATCGTGTCGCCCTGGGTGTTGTCCACGCCGATCGCCTTGCCGTCGGCGTCGTAGTACAGCCCGCGCGTCTGGTAGCTCAGGCCGGCGAGAAAGTCCCAGTTGCCGCGGCTCCCCTCGACGCGGTAGTCGAGCTTGTAGCCCAGGCCGTCGTAGTCGTTCTCGGTCGGAGCGGTGACACTGACGCCGGCATGCTGACGGAGGTCTCCGCCGCGCGGCCGGCGGGTGACGAAGTTGATGATGCCCCCGGTCGCTCCCAGGCCCTGTTCGGCGCTTGCGCCATGGATGATCTCGATGCGCTCGACCATGGAGAGGTCGACCGTGTAGCCCTCGCGCTTGCCGTCACGCAAGGGGTTGGACTGCGGCACGCCGTCGATCATGTAAAGCGCATTGCGGCCACGGAAGGTCTCGCCGGCGTTCGAGAGCTTCTGCCGGCTCGGCGAGTACGACGGGATGAGGTTGCCCAGTACTTGGGAAGGTTCCGAGTTGATGGCGAGCTGATGCTCGATCTCCTCACGCGTGATGACGGTGATCTTCTGCGGCGTTTCGCCGGCAACGCCGCCGGAGCGGGTGGCGGTGACGGTAACGGCTTCGAGCTGCGTTTCCTCGGCATGGACGGCGGCGCAGGCGAAAAGCAGGGCAGCGGGGATCAGGCGGGCGAGGGGCTTCAGGCGCATGGCGGGCTTGGTCCGGATGAAGGCGAATCGAAGAGCGGGTGGTACAGGGAAAACCGCGGCGGGGTTTCGACGGGCTCAGCCCGAACGGGTGCGGCAGTCCGTCGCGGGCGGGATGGGGCCCCGTCCGTCGGCAGACGGCCGGGGCGGAGGCGGATCAGAAGCGGAAGCTCGCGGTCGCCTGCAGCGTGCGCGGTGCGCCCGGCTGGTTCAGGCCGTTGGCGCTGCCGTGCGCGCTCGCCCAGTACTCGCGGTCGAACACGTTCTTGAGGTTGAACGTGAGGTCGTAGGCCTTGCTGCGGTACAGCAGCGCCGCGTCGAACACGACGAAGCCGGGCAGGCGCACGAGGTTGTCGGGCGAGGCGAACTGGTGGATTTGCGCATGCGCACCGCCGCCGACGCTCCAGCCCTGGCCGAGCTCGCGCGTCACCCACAGCGAGCCGCTGTGGCGCGGGGTCAGGGCCGCCTCCTTGCCTTCGAACGAGACAGTGATGCGTTGCGTGCCGAAGTTCGCGCCGCCCGTCGCCGTCGACTTGACGGTCTCGCTGTCGAGGTAGGCGTAGCCGGCGGAGATCTGCCAACCCGCGGCGGGACGGCCGACGAGCGACAGCTCCAGGCCGTCGGTGCGCTGCTCGCCGGCGTTGATGGTCTGGCGCGTCACCGGGTCGGTGATCTTCATGTCGGTGCGCACGAGGCGGAAGATCGAGGCGCCGGCCGACAGCGCGCCGCCGAGGAAGTCCCACTTCGCGCCGATCTCGTGGTTGGTCGTGATCTCGGGATCGGCGTCGACGTTGCTGGCGGAGAGCTGGAACTGCTCACCGGAGGGCTGGAAGGAGCGCGACACCGAGGCGTAGTAGGACTGCATCGCGTCCGGCTGCCACACGAGGCCCGCGCGCGGGCTCCATTCGCGGTCGGTGCGTTCGAAGTCCGGCTTGCCCGGCTCGGTGGTTTTCTGCCGGTAGTCGTCGTAGCGGACGCCGATCAGCGCTTTCCAGTGTTCACCCAGCGCGATCTGGTCCTGCATGTAGAGGGACGTGTTCTCGAGCGTGGTGCGGTTGTCGATGGTGAGCGAGTTCGGCGCCGTCGTCCTGAAGGGGGGGACTGCGCCGCCGGGGTTGAGGAGCGGCACGCGGTCGATGCCCACCCAGTTGGTGATGTCGAGGCCCTTGTCCTGGCTGCCGACTTCGACGCCGTAGAGCAGCGTGTGCTTCATGCCGGCAAGGGTCGCCAGCTGCGTGAGCTCGAGCTGGTTGAACCAGCCGTCCTCGTCGCGCACGACGTGGCCGTGCGTGCGTTGCATGAAGGGCTGGCCGTTGCGCTGCGTGTAGGCGGTGCCGGTGCGGTACAGCGTGTTGTTGCGGTCGAGCTTGAAGTCGTAGTACCGCAGCACGTTGCGCAGCGACCAGTCGGCGTTGAGGCGATGCGACAGGGTCGCCGTCGCGGTGTTCATCGTGGCCGAGTTCATGTCGTCGCGTTCGGCCTCGCCCGAGCCGTAGTAGGTCTCGTGGTCGACGTTGAGCGGGCGGCCGTTGTTGTCGGGGATGCCGAAGTCGGTCGGGCGGCGGTCGCGGTTGTGCGCGAGCTGCAGCAGCAGGCTGGTGTCCTGCCCGAGCTTCAGGTCGACGGACGGCGCGAAGGCTTCGCGCTTGAGGAAGGATTCGTCGCGGAAGCCGGTCGAGTCCTCGAAGGCGCCGGTCACGCGGAAGCTGTGGCCGCCCGTGCCGAGCGCACCCGCGGCGTCGAAGCTGATGCGCTTCTCGCCTTCGGTGTCGAACTGCACGGTGACTTCGCGGATCGCCTGCGTCGTCGGCAGCTTGCTGACGCGGTTGATGATGCCGCCCGACGAGCCGCGGCCGTACAGCACGGCGGCGGGGCCCTTCAGGACCTCGATGCGCTCGGTGTTCGACAGGTCGCGGAAGTACAGCGCGTCGTCGCGCACGCCGTCGAGGAAGTTGTCGCCGATGGCGGTGAAACCGCGGATCACGAACTGGTCGCGCTGGCCGTCACCCATGTTGAGCGTGACGCCGGGGACGTTCTGCAGCGCCTCGGCGAGCGAGCGCACGCCCTGGTCGGCGATCAGCTCGGGGCCGACGACGTTGACGGTCTGCGGGATGTCGCGCAGCGGCGCGGTGCCCTTGGTCGCCGAGGATGAGACGAGCGGGTTGTAGGGCGCAGCGGCGGCGCCCCCGGTCGCGGTGACGGTGACGGCGGGCAGGGTGGCCTGGGCGGTGGCGAGGGCGGGCAGCGCAGCGGCGATCGCCACGGCGAGGGTGGTGGGGCGCATCGGAACTCCAGTCGGGGACGTTGTTGGCTGGCGATCCGGCGCGCCTGCGGCGGAATGGCTGGCTGGTTTGTGACAGATTGTATTGCAGCGTGCAAATGCGAATCAATCGCAAATAAGAATCGTTGTATTTGCGCGACAAAACCGCGTGCCAATGTACGGCGATACATTGTGTTGCGAATGCTTATCATTTACGATTCGCATCGTCTCAAGCATGACGATTGCGGACCCGGCGCACGCCAGGTCCGCACCGTACGAAAATTCATTCAGGGCAAGCCAGGCGACATCTCTACCCAGCCAGCCAAGATCCATACAGGAGTAGAAAGATGTCGTTCCGTCCCCGGCTGAAGCCGGTCGTGTTTGCCATGCTCGCCGCAAGCGCCTGCGGCAATGTCGCTCTCGCCGCCGATGCGGTGCTGTCGCCCGTGCTCGTGCAGGGCGAGGTCGAACGTGCCGACGGCCCCGTGCAGGGCTACCGCGCCACGCGTTCGGCGACCTTTACGAAGACCGACACGCCGCTGAAGGAGGTGCCGGCGTCGATCACCGTGGTGCCCGAAAACGTGATCGAGGACCAGGCGATGCGCAGCATCTCCGACGTGCTGCGCTACGTGCCGGGTACGACCGCGGCGCAGGGCGAGGGCAACCGCGACCAGATGGTGATCCGCGGCAACAACACGACCGCCGATTTCTTCGTGAACGGCATCCGCGACGACGCGCAGATCTTCCGCGATCTCTACAACGTCGAGCGCGTCGAGGTGCTCAAGGGCCCCGGCGGCATGGTCTTCGGCCGCGGCGGCGCGGGCGGCATCCTCAACCGCGTGACCAAGCGCCCGGTGCTCGGGCATGTCGGCGAGGCGAGCGTCACGCTGGGCAGCTTCGACCAGCTGCGCGGTACCGTCGACGTCGGCAACAAGCTGAGCGATGCGGCGGCGTGGCGCCTGAACGCGATGGCCGAGCGCGCCGACAGCTTCCGTGACGGCGTGGAGGCGACCCGCTATGCCTTCAATCCGACCATCACCTACATGCCGGGCAGCAACACCGCGCTGACGCTGTCGTACGAGCGCCTGTACGACGAGCGTACCGCCGACCGCGGCATCCCCTCGCAGGGCTCCCGCCCGTTCGACACGAAGCGCAGCTCCTTCTTCGGCAACGCCGACCAGAGCAAGTCGCGCGCGATGGCCGATACCCTCGCCGCGGTGCTGGAACATGACTTCGGCGGCGTGCAGCTGAAGAACAGCTTCAGCGTGGCGCAGTACGACAAGTTCTACCAGAACGTCTTTGCCGGCGGTGCCGTGGTTGGCGGCAAGCTGGACATTTCGGCCTACAACAACGCCAACCTGCGCACCAACGTCTTCAACCAGACCGACCTGACGACGAAGTTCGCGATCGGCGGCCTCATGCACACGCTGCTCGCCGGCATCGAACTGGGCCACCAGGACAGCGACAACGAGCGTAAGACCGGTTTCTTCGGCAACGCCGAGAAACTGAAGGTATCGGCGGCCAACCCCTTCGCTCGCGCCACCAGTTTCCGCTTCAAGAGCTCGGATGCGAACAACACCGTGAAGTCGGACACCGTCGCGGCCTACCTGCAGGACCAGATCGCGCTCAGCGAGCAGTGGAAGGTACTCGCGGGATTGCGCTGGGACCGTTTCAAGGTCGAACTCGATGACAAGCGCAGCGTGCCCGGCCGGCAGGATCTGTCGCGCACCGACAACGAGGTCAGCCCGCGCTTCGGCCTGATCTGGACGCCGACGCCGGCCCAGACCTATTACGCGAGCTACAGCTCCGCCTTCCTGCCGTCGGGCGAGCAGCTGAGCCTGGCCGCGAACACCGAAGACCTGAAGCCCGAGACGGCGATCAACCACGAGATCGGCGCGCGCTGGGACCTGAATCCCGAGCTCACGCTGTCGGCCGCGGTGTTCCGCCTGACGCGCGAGGACATGAAGACCAGCGACCCGGCGAACCCCGCGAGCGGCCGCCTCGTGCAGACCGGCGAGCAGCGCACCGAGGGCGTCGAGATCGGCCTGCAGGGCAAGGTCACGCCGTGGTGGCAGGTGTTCGCCGGCTACGCGAACCTGGATTCCGAGATCACCCGCACGACGTCGAGCGCACCGAAGGGCCGCAAGGTCGGTCTCGTGCCGGAGCAGATGGTGTCGCTGTGGAACCGCTTCGACCTCGGCCACGGCTGGGGCGCCGGCCTCGGCGTGATCCACCAGGGTTCGAGCTTCACGTCGTTCAGCAACACGGTCGAGCTGCCGGCCTTCACGCGCGTGGATGGGGCGCTGTACTACAGCTTCCCGGGCGGCAAGACGCGCGTCGCGCTCAACGTCGAGAACCTCACCGACAAGGAGTACTTCCCGACCGCGCACAGCGACAACAACATCAGCCCGGGCGCGCCGCTCAACGCGAGGCTGACGCTGACGCACGCGTTCTGAGCGCGTGATGCAAGGGGGGCGTCCCGCGGGGCGCCCGCCCCTTGCCGTATCAGCCCTTCAGCTGCTCCCCGATCGGCAGCGTACGGATGCGCTTGCCGGTCGCGGCGAAGAGCGCGTTCACCAGCGCCGGCGCGATCGGCGGCACGCCGGGTTCGCCCACCCCGGTCGGCTTTTCGGCCGACGGCACGATATGCACCTCGACCCTGGGCATCTGGTCGATGCGCAGCACCGTGTAGTCGTGGAAGTTCGACTGTTCGACGACGCCGTCCTTGAGCGTGATCGCACCGCTGAGCGCGGCACCGAGCCCGAAGCCGATGCCGCCTTCCATCTGGGCGCGGATCACGTCCGGATTCACGGCGATGCCGCAGTCGACGGCGCACACGACGCGATCGACCTTGAAGCTGCCGTCCGGCGCGACCGTGACTTCGACGACCTGCGCGACGTAGGTGTTGAAGGATTCGTGCACTGCGACACCGCGCGCGCGCTTGCCCGATTTCGCCGCGGCCAGCGGCTTGCTCCAGCCGGCCTTGTCCGCGGCGAGCTTGAGCACGCCCGCGTGGCGCGGATGGGCGGCGAGGAGGTCGAGCCGGTAGGCCACCGGGTCGGCGCCCGCGGCCGTGGCCAGTTCGTCGAGGAAGACCTCGGCCGCGAAGGCGGTGTGCGTCGAACCGACCGAACGCCACCACTGCACCGGCACCTTCACGTCCTTGTTGGTCGTGTGCAGTTCGACCTGCAGGTTGGGAATCGCGTAGGGCAGGTTCGCGGCGCCCTCGACGGACGATCCGTCGATGCCGTCCTTGACCGCAACGCCCTCGAACGGCGTGCCCGCGAGGATCGACTGGCCGACGATGCGCTGCGACCACGCGAGCGGCTTGCCCTGCGCGTCGAGCGCGGCGCGCAGGCGATGCACGTACACCGGCCGGTAGTAGCCGGCGCGCATGTCGTCCTCGCGCGACCACACGAGCTTCACCGGGGCTTCGCCGCCGACGGCCTTCACGATCTGTGCGGTCTCCAGCAGGTAGTCGGAATTGGGGTTCGCGCGCCGGCCGAAGCTGCCGCCGGCGAACAGCATGTGGAGCTTCACCTGCTCCGGCTTCAGGTCGAAGAAGGCGGCCAGCGCGGCCTGGTCGCCGGTATGGAACTGTTCGCCGTTCCACACTTCGCAACCCTGCGCATCGACGCGCATCACGCAGTTGAGCGGCTCCATCGCGGCATGCGCGAGATACGGGAAGTCGAACTCGGCCTCCAGCACCCGGGCGCTGCCGCCCAGGGCCTTGTCGGCGTTGCCGTCACGGCGCGCAACGAGTCCCGGCGTCGCGGCGAGCTTGCGGTAGTCGGCGAGGATCTGGTCGGAGCTGCCGCGATAGGCGGCGCTGTCGTCCCAGTCGATCTTCATCGCGTCGCGGCCTTTCTTCGCGGTCCAGTAGTCGTGCGCCAGCACCGCGACGCCGCGCGGGATGCGCACGATGCGCACCACGCCGGGCACCGCGCGTGCGGCCTGTTCATCGACGGTGCGCACGGTCGCGCCGAAGCGCGGCGGGTGCGCGACGACGGCGACGAGCATGCCGGGGAGCTTCACGTCCTGCGTGAACTGCGCGCGGCCGGTGGTCTTGGCGACGCTGTCCTTGCGCGGCACGTGGCGCCCGATCAGCACGAAGTCCTTCGGGTCCTTCAGGCGGACTTCCTGCGGCACGGGCTGCGTCGCCGCGGCCTCGGCCAACTCGCCGAAGCTCGCCTTGCGGCCGCTCTTCGCGTGGCTGACGACGCCCGCCTTGACGCGGATCTCGCCGGCGGGGACCTTCCAGCGCGCGGCTGCGGCCTGCATCAGCATCGCGCGTGCGCTCGCGCCCGCCTGGCGCAGCTGATCGAAGGAGTTGGCGATCGCGGTGCTGCCGCCCGTGCCCTGCGACGGCCCCCACAGCAGGTTGTTGTAGCGCTTGGCGTCGGCGGGGGCGCCTTCGACGACCACTTGCGCCCAGTCGGCGTCGAGCTCCTCCGCGACCAAGGTCGCGAGGCCGGTGTAGGTGCCCTGGCCCATCTCCAGGTGCTTCGCGATCACCGTCACCCGGTTGTCGGTGCCGATGCGCACGAAGGCGTTCGGGGCGAAGGCCGGCGCGGCGTCGGCTGCGGTGCCCCTGGAACCTGCAGCAGCGGCGGCGATGGCCGAATCGACGCCCGGCAGCATCAGCCCGAGGGTGAGGCCGGCGCTCGCCTTGAGGAAGTCGCGGCGCGAGACGTTCTCGATGCGGGTGTTCATGCTGCGCTCCTTCCCGCGAGGGCCCTCGCGGCTTCGTGGATCGCAGCGCGGATGCGCACGTAGGTCGCACAGCGGCACACATTGCCCGCCATCGCGGCGTCGATGTCGGCATCGCTCGGCCGCGGCGTCTTCGCCAGCAGCGCGGTCGCGGCCATGATCTGGCCGGACTGGCAGTAGCCGCACTGCACGACGTCGAGCTTCTGCCACGCCGCCTGCACGGCCGCGCCGACGCGATTCTTGCCGATCTGTTCGATGGTCGTGACGTGCTTGCCGGCGACCGCCGACACCGGCGTCGAGCAGGACCGCACCGCGACGCCGTCGACATGCACCGTGCACGCGCCGCACAGCCCCATGCCGCAGCCGAACTTGGTACCCGTGAGCTCCAGCCCGTCGCGCAGCACCCACAGCAGCGGGGTGTCGTCGGGCATTGCGGTATCGACCTTCTGACCGTTGAGGGTGAAGCGGGTCATCTGCAATCTCCTGTTGGAGAGGCCCCGGTCTCGTGCCGGGTACCCTGTCCATCAGGGTAGATGATTTGTGCAGCGAGATCGACCTGCGCGTAAGGCCCTACCAGACGTAAAACATCAGCACCCACGGCACGACTGCCGCAGCAGCTGCGGTGGCGAAGGCGAGAAACGCCGCCAGCCGGCGTGCGATAGTCGCCGGCGTGCGGCGGAGGTGCAGGGACGCGAGGACGAGACTCGCGAGCGCCGCGGTAGCGAGCAGGGTGGCACGCGCCTCGGGCAGCATCGTGAGGATCATGCCCTCGGCGCTGAGCAACGTCACGGTGAGGCCGGAGAGCCCGAGGAACACGCCGGCGCCGCCGAGCGGGATCAGCGCGTAGGCAAGGCGCAGGCGTTGCGCCGCGTCGCCCAGCAGGCCCGCCGCGACGCGCAGCCACAGCGTGATCCAGCCGCCGAGCAGCAGCGCAGTCACGCCGATGTAGGCGAGGATCATCAGGCCGTCGAGCCACGTGAACACGTCGTTCGCTTCCGGGTAATGCGTCAGCAGCCACCACGGGATGTCGTCGCCGAGCAGCGCGAAGGCGTCGCGCTCGACCAGCCATTCCGCGGCAGCGAGTTTCGCGCGCACGAACCACGGAGAGGCCGACCACTGGAAGGCGCCGATCGCGGTGCCGATGATGCCGAACACCAGCAGGCGCACTTCCCAGCGGTCCGCATCCTGCGCATCGAGCCTGGCGACCTCGCTGCCGGGCACGCGCGCGGCGAGATTCACCGCGTCGCGATGGCCGGCGCAACGTCCGCACATGTGGCAGTCGGCGGCGCTTTCCATGCGGCGGATGTCGACCAGCGGCGCGCAGTTGATCGGGATCACCTTCTTCGCGCCGTACGACTCCCACGCCTCGCGGTCGGTGCGGAAATGCACCGGCGCGAGCCGCGCGAGCAGGCCGAAGACGCCATTCACGGGGCACAGGTGGCGGCACCACACGCGCTTGTTGCGGCCGTAGACCAGGCCCACCGCAATCGCCGCGACGGTCGAACCGCCGAGCACCAGCAGCGCCGCCTTGGGGTACTCGTACACGCTCACGAGCTGGCCGTAGATGGTCGTGCCGAGGAAGGCGACGAAGGGCCAGCCGCCCCACTTGATCCAGCGCGGCACCGGGCGCCCGAGGCCGAAGCGCGACACCTGCTCGGAGACGAAGCCTTCCGGGCACATCACGCCGCACCACACGCGCCCCATCAGCATCATCGACACCAGCACGAAGGGCCACCAGATGCCCCAGAAGGCGAACTGCGCGAACAGCGTCAGGTTGTCCCACAGGTGCGCGCCGGATTCCGGCAGCGGCAGGAACGCGGGCGTGACGACGAGGAACAGGTAGGCGGCAAGGATCACCCACTGCGCGCCGAGGATCCAGCCGCGGTGGCGGCGCATCAGCTCCCCGACGCGCGCAAGGCGCGGGGAGGCCGGCATTGCGGTCGAGGTGCAGGTGTTCATGCCGCCGACCTCCGCTGCAGGCGTCCGAGTAGCGCGACCACGCCCCAGTAGCCCAGCCACGCGATCAGCACCATCAGCGAGGGCTGGGCGCGATAGCCGGCGAAGGCCGCGGCGATGCCGCCCGCGGTGCTGCCGTCGTCGAGCAGCGCGGAGCTGTCCCACACCGGCTCCATCAGCGGTGGTAGCCATTCCATGTCGATCAGGCGCTCGACGCCGGACACCAGCAGCGCTACGGCGAGCAGCAGGAGCACGACTTCGCTCGCGCGGAAGAACAGGCGGCTGGGCAGCCAGCGTGCGCCGGACAGGATCACCCACGCGGTCGCGAGCGCCAGCACGAAGCCGATGCCCGCCCCGGCGAAGAGGCGCGCGAGCGTGTCGCCCGACTGCTCCATCGCCAGTCCGTACAGGAAGAGCACGGTTTCCGCGCCTTCGCGGCCCACCGCGATCGCCGCGAGCATCGCGACCGAGGCGCCGCCGGCGGACTCCGCCGCGTGCGAGAGGCCGGATTCGAGCTCGCGCTTCATGTGGCGGCCGTGGGCGCGCATCCACAGCACCATGTGCGTGATGAGGCCTGCCGCGACGAACACGATCGCCGTCTGGAACACCTCTAGTGCGCCGGCCGCGAGCCAGCCATGCACGCCCAGCATCGCCAGCGCGAGAAAGCCCGCCAGCGCGAGCCCGCCGGCGACGCCCGCCCACAGGTGATGGACGCCGATCCGCGTGTCGTCGCGCGTGCGGATCCACGCGAGCAGGATGCTGATGATCAGGATCGCCTCGACGCTCTCGCGCCACACGATGAAGAGTGCGTTGCCCATGGTGCGTGTCTCCGGAATGCCTTACTTCGCGACGAAGCGGCCCTTCGCCGTCTCGGGATGGAACTCGCCGAAGAAGGGGTAGGTGCCCGGTTTCAGTGGCGGAAAGATCGTGCTGCGCGTGACGCCCGGTCCGACGACCAGTTCCTTGAACGGGGAGGAAGTCTCGAATTCCTCCGGGCCGGCGTTGCGGTTCGTCAGCTGCAGGCGGAAGCGGGTGTTGGCGGGGACTTCGATCGTCTCGGGCGTGAAGCGGCCGTTTTCGGCGACGACCTCGAAGGTGGGCATCTCGGCGCGGGCGACGGCGGGTGTGGCAAGGGCGCCGAAGGCAAATGCCGCCGCAAGGACGGTGGCGGGAATCATCGGGCTGGCAGGAATCATGGCTGGCGGAATCTCACCGAAAAAACGCAAAAGCCCCGCCCGGCGGGGAGCCGGGCAGGGCGGCAGGCGCGCTGGCGCTCAGAACGCATACAGGGCGCGCACCCCGAAGGCGGTCATGTTCTTCGCGTCGCGGTTCGCCGCGGCGCGGCGCACGTACTGCAGGTCGGGCGTCAAGGACAGCTGGTCGTTCAGGTGCCAGCGGTAGTACAGCTCCGCGACTTGTTCCGCGCCACGCGGGGTGTAGCCGAAGACGGCGGCGCCTTCGTCATCCACCAGGCCCGCAGCCTCGCGGCGGAAGTCGCTACTCGAGCGCAGCCAGGCCCACGCGAGGCCGACGCTGTCCGCGCCGCGGTCCCACGCATCGCCGGTCAGCTCGCCGCCGATCGTGAACGCGCGGTCGAACGCCGCCTTGCCCGAGCTCGACTGGCCGTAGCGCGCGAACAGCGTCACATCCTCATGCACGCGCTGGTCGACGCTCGCGCCCCAGCCGGTGGTGGCGTGTTCCCCGCGCGCGGGGTCGAAGCCCTCGAACTGCGGATTGCGCCATGCATACAGGCGATAGGTGCCGTCGAAGCCGTAGTTCTTGCGGCCGTATTCGAGCTGGCCGATCACGAAGGGCTTGTCGAAGCTGCGGCCGAAGGTCGCGCCATTGCCGGCGCCGAAAGCGGCGAGCGAGATCTGCCACCAGTCGGGCTTGTTCATCTCGTTGCGGTAGGCGACGCGCACGCCGGGGGTGAAGCCGAACTCATCGACGCCGACCGCGCCGCCCGAGTCGAGCAGCGGGTTATGCACGAAGACGTTGTTGAGGAACTTCTCCGCCTCGTTGTCGGCGATCGCGTTCTGATCGAAGAACACGAAGGGGTCCATCTTGCCGACCGTGAATTGCAGGCTGTGCGGCGAATTCGCGCTGTCGCCGAGCGGCGTCGTGAGCTGGTACCAAGCCTGTGCGACGATCGCGAAGGTCTTGCTTGCATCCGCGTCGCCCTGGAAGGCGAGGCTGTTGAAGGCGCCGGTGAAGGTCGGCTGCAACTGCGTGAAACTGTCGCGCTCGCCCTGGCCCACGCGTAGTTGCGTGAAGAACTCGCCCGTGCCGCGGCCGATGTCGCCGGCCGGCACCGTGATGCCGAGATCGCCACGCCACGACAGCTGCGACTCGGCCTTGCCGTCGGTGCGCGCGCCACCGTTGATGCGCTGGGCCACCGCGGCGACGCTGCCTTCGACCTGGATCCCCTCGAGCGCGCCCGCCAGCTTGGTGGGCGCCCCCATGTTGTTCGTGCGCTCCTCGATGGACTTGAGGCGGATGGCGATTTCGGGGTCGCGTTCGCTGATGCGGTCGCTCTCGAGGCTCGCGGCCAGTTCCTGGTTCGCCTGCTCCAGCGCCTGGACGCGCTGCGCCAATCCGGGTGCCGGTGCGGCGGTGCCCG
This sequence comes from Aromatoleum toluvorans, assembly GCF_012910905.1. Taxonomy (GTDB): domain Bacteria; phylum Pseudomonadota; class Gammaproteobacteria; order Burkholderiales; family Rhodocyclaceae; genus Aromatoleum; species Aromatoleum toluvorans. The sequence goes on along the minus strand of NZ_WTVN01000028.1, from coordinate 5,825 downwards.
CCGCGAGCCTGGCTTCGAGCTCGGTGTTGCGCTTCTCGAGCTTCTCGACGCGCTCGGCGAGCCGCTTCAGTTCGGCGAGCAGCTTGTCCTGCGCCGTCGGCGCGGCCTGGCTCGCGCACGACAGGCCCGCCACGGCGACGGCGATCGCCGTGCGGGCAATGCGTGCGGCGCGCATCAGTAGCCGCCCTTCTTGCCGATGCCGGCGTAGGTGAATTCGTTCTCGACCTCGAAGGGCTTGAACCACGGGCGCACGCCGGTGGCGCGGTCGGTGTGGCGGCCGAAGTGGCTGCCGTGGCTCGCGCCCGGCGGCAGGATCGTGTACTTCACCTTGTACTTGCCCGGGCCGGCGAGCTTGACGTTGTCGCCGTAGTGCGGGCCGTCGTTCGCCACCATCGGCATGAAGTCGCCGCTGAGCTTCCAGTCGCTGCCGACCTTGGTGATCTCGAACTTCACGGTCAGGTAGGGGATCCAGCTGCCTTCCTCGAAGCCGTTCGGGTTGTTCGCCAGCGCGCGGATGTCGGCCTCGATGTGGATGTCGGTCTCGGACGCCTTCTTCATCATGCCTTCCGGCTCCATCTCGATCGGCTGCAGGTAGACCGCGGCGATTTCCATGCCGTTGCGTTGCTGCGGGTTGCCGATCGGATATTCGAGGGCGTTCGCGGCGAACGACAGGGAGGCGAGGGCGGCGATTGACAGCGCGCGGAGCGTGAAGCGGGACATGAATTTCCTTCCTTGTTTGCTTGTTGTTTGCGAAGGGGCGGACCTTCGGCCGTCCCGGTCTGATTTGCGAGTACGAATAATAAGGATAATGCGAATCACTCGCAAGTAGACGTCGGCATATGGCGACACCCTCTGCCCAGGGGGTGGGCTGCAGACCGTGGAATGCGTGGTGTACAGCGCTTCAGCGCCGTGCGGCCGTCAGCCGGGTGCGGAAGGTGACGTCGCCGCGGCGGGGTTCGTCCACCCGCCGCCGAGCGCCTTGTACAGCGTCACCGCGTCGTTGAGCCGCGCGAGCCGCTGCTGGGCGAGCTGGTCCTGCGCCTGGAACAGCGTGCGCTGGGCGTCGAGGACCGTGAGCAATTCGTCGGCGCCCTCGCGGTAGCGCAGTTCTGCCAGGCGCAGGCTGCGTGCGGCCTCGCGGCTGATCTCCTGCTGGCTGTCCTCGAGGCGGCGGTCGCGGTCGGCGTTGCCCAGCGCGTCCTCGACTTCCTTCAACGCCACGTGCACGGCCGAACGGTAGTTCTCGACCAGCGCGCGCCGGCGCGAGCGTGCGGCTTCGACGTCGTCGCGCAGGCGCCCGCCGTCGAACAGCGTGTGCGCGAGGTTGGCGCCGAGGCCCAGGGTGCTGACCGGGTTGGCGAGCGACAGCAGCGCCGTGCTGGCGAGTCCCGCCGAGCCCGACAGCTGGATGCGTGGCAGCAGCGCCGCGCGGGTTGCTGCGACATCGGCGTCGGCTGCGGCGAGCTGGGCCTCGGCACCGGCGAGGTCGGGGCGGCGCACGAGGAGTTCCGCCGGCAGGCCGGGGGCGACCGCGGGCACCGCCAAGGTCGCGAAGGGTTCGACGTCGAGGCGGAAGTCCTGTGGCGTCCGCCCGACGAGGAGCGCCAGCGCGCTGTGCGTCTGGCGTTCGAGCGTCTCGAGCGGCAGCAGGGCGGCGCGTTGCGCCAGCACCGTGCTGCGCTGGCGGCTGACATCTAGTGCGGAGGCGGCACCGTTGCGGTAGCGCGTCTCGACGATGGCGAACACGCGTTCCGCGATCGCGAGGTTGTCGCGCGCGATGACGAGCCGCTCGCGCGCGGCGAGGAGCTGGAAATAGGTCGTGGCAACGCTGGAAACGAGCGTCAGGCGTGCCGCATCGTGGTCGTGGCGGCTGGCGGTGAAGCTCGCCTCGGCGCCGCGCACGCCCGCCGCGAGCCGGCCCCACAGGTCGACCTCGTAGCTGATCGACAGGCTCGCGCCGGAAGATTCGCTATCGAACGCGCGCGCGCCGTTGCCCGGGTCGGTGCGCCGCCACGCCGTGTCGCCGCCGACATTGGCCGCGGGCAGCAGCGAGGTGCCGGCCACGTGCAGCGCGATCTCCGCCTGGCGGACGCGCTCGACGGCGGCGCGGAAGTCCGGGTTGTCCGCGACCGCCGCGGTGATCAGGGCGTCCAGCCGGTCCGAGGCGAAGCCGCGCCACCACTGCGGGTCGGGCGGGATGGCGCCGTTCGCGGCAGGTTCGATCCAGCCGTCGGGCACGGCGATGTCCGCCCGCGTCACCGGTTCGGTGACCGCGCACGCGGACAGGGCAAGCAGGAGACTGGCGGCGAAGAGCGGCGTGAGCCGGCGCGGAAGGGTGGGCTTCATCGATGGGATCACTCCGACGCAAGCGCGACGACCGGGTCGAGCCGGGCGGCCTTGCGCGCGGGCAGGTAGCCGAATATGAGGCCGGTGGCGAAGGCGCAGCCGAACGCGAGCAGCACCGGGAACAGCGAATACACGACGGGCTTGTCGAAGGCTTCGATGACCGCCGCCGCGCCAAGGCCGACGGCGACCCCGATCAGCCCGCCCAGCGCGGAGACGACCAGCGCCTCGATCAGGAACTGCTGCAGGATGTTCTTCATGCGCGCGCCGGTCGCCATGCGGATGCCGATCTCGCGCGTGCGCTCGGTGACCGACACGAGCATGATGTTCATCACGCCGATACCGCCCACCAGCAGCGAGATCGCCGCGACGGTGCCGAGCAGCACGGTCAGCGTGTTCTGCGTTTCCGACGCGCTCTCGATGATCTGCGCCATGTTGCGGATCTGGAAGTCTTCGATACCCGAGTGGCGCGCCTGCAGCAGCGTGCGCACGGCTTCCTGCGTGTCGTCGATCTGCGCGACGTCCTCGACGGCGACGATCGCGCTGCGCAGGTGGCGCTGGCCGGTGAGGCGCAGGCTGCCGGTGGTGAACGGCACGAAGATCACGTCGTCCTGGTCCGAACCCCAGGGCGTCGCACCCATCGGCCCCATCACGCCGACGACCTGGAATACGAGGTTGTTCACGAGTACGTACTTGCCGACCGGATCCTCGTCGCCGAACAGGGCCTTCGCGACGGTCTGGCCGATCGCGGTGACCGTCGCGTAGCGGCGCTCGTCGTCCGCGCTGAAGAAGGTGCCGTGCGCGACCGGCCAGTCGCGCGCGATCGTGTAGTCTGCGCCGGTGGCGGTCGCCGAGGAGCGATAGTCGGAGGTGCCGTAGCGCACCGTCACGCCGGTGCTCTGCTCGGGCACGGCCGCGAGCACGTTCGGCAACTCGCCGATCGCCCTGACGTCGTCCGGCACCAGCGTCGCGGTCGTCTCGCGGCCGCGCTGGTTCGGTGCGCCGGGCCGCACGGTGAGCAGGTTCGTGCCCATCGAGCTGATGCGGTCGATCACGTCCTGCTTGGCGCCGTCGCCGATCGCCAGCATCGCGATCACCGCGGCGACGCCGATGACGATGCCGAGCAACGTCAGCGCGGCGCGGAAGAGGTTGGCGCGCAGCGCCCGCAGGGCCGTGCGCGTCGCTTCGACGAGGTCCGAGAGGTGCGAGGTGCGGTCGATGTGCGGCGCGAAGTCCGGCTCGGGGCCGGTCGGCGGGCGCGGGCCGGGGTCGGAGACGATGTCGCCGTCGCGGATCTCGATGATGCGCTGTGCCTGCTCGGCGACCTCGCGCTCGTGCGTGATCAGGATGATCGTATGCCCGGCCGCCGAGAGCCCGCGCAGGAGCTGCATCACCTCGGCGCCGCTCTTGCTGTCGAGCGCGCCGGTCGGTTCGTCGGCGAGGATCACGCGGCCGCCGTTCATCAGCGCGCGCGCGATCGACACGCGCTGCTGCTGGCCGCCGGACAGCTGGCTGGGGCGGTGCCCGGTGCGCTCGGCCAGACCCAGCGAACCGAGGAGCTCGCTCGCGCGCGCATGGCGCTCCGCGGGCGGCATGCCCGAATAGACGGCCGGTACCTCGACGTTCTCGCGTGCGCTCGCGCCGCCGATCAGGTTGTAGCTCTGGAACACGAAGCCGAAGGTTTCGCGCCGCAGCCGCGCGAGCTCGTCGCGGTCGAATCCCGCGACGTCGCGCCCCATGAAGCGGTAGGTGCCGGTGGTGGGGCGGTCGAGGCAGCCGAGGATGTTCATCAGCGTGGACTTGCCCGACCCCGAGCTGCCGACGATGGCGACGAATTCGCCCGGATAGATCGTCAGGTCGATGCCGTGCAGGACCTCGACGGCGAGCTCGCCGGTGCGGAAGGTCTTCGTGATGCCCGACAGCGCGATCAGCGGCTCGCCCGACACCCGCCGCTGCGGCGAATCCTGGTCCAGCCCGGCGATCAGCGGTTCGGCTTTCATATGCGTGGCGTGCGGCGCGCCGTGCCGCTGCCGGAACCCTTGTCGCCCGCAGCCATGCCGGAAACGATGCGCTCGCCTTCCTCGAGACCCGACAGTACCTGGGCCTGGATGCGGCTGCGTACGCCGACCTCGATCTGGCGGTCCTGCAGCGGGCCTTCTGGTGGCGCGACCTTGACCGTGACCGTGCGCGGCGTGCCACCGGGACCCTTCTTCGCTTCGGGCGCCCGGGTGCCATCACCCGCTGCCGCGCCCGCGCCCGTTCCGGCGGGCGGACGTGCGTCGCCGCCCGCGGCCTTCATGCGTTCGGCGCGTGCGCCGCGCCCGGCCGCGAGCGCCGACATCGGCACCAGCAGGGCGTCCCTGGCCGACGCGACGACGAAGAACACCTGTGCCGTCATCTGCGTCATCAGCGCCTGGTTGGGGTTGGCGACGTCGAACAGCGCGTTGTAGAGCACCACGTTGTTCTGCACGACCGGCGTCGGCTCGATCTTGCGCAGCTTGCCTTCCCAGCGCCGGCTGTTGCCGCCCAGGGTCGTGAAGTACGCGTCCATGCCGAGGCGCAGGCGGCTCACGTCCGCTTCCGACACCTGCGTCTGCACGGTCATCGTCGACTGGTCCGCGACGCGCAGGATCACCGGCGCCTGCTGGCTCGCGATCAGGGTCTGGCCCTGGCGCGCGGTGATCGACACCACCGTGCCCGACATTGGCGCGTAGATCCGCGCGTAGTTGAGGTTGGCTTCGTCGGCGCGCAGGTTGGATTCCGTCTGGTCGATCTGCGCCTTGATCGCCTCCACCTGTGCCTGCGCCGACTGCAATGCGGCCTCGGCGTTCTGCAGCGTCTCGCGCGTGGTGGCATCTTCGCTCATCAGGTTGCGCTGGCGCTTCAACTGCGCGTCGGCGAGCGTGCGGCTCGCTTCGCGGTCCATCAGCTGGGCGCGCAGGTTGCGCAGCTGGGCGCGGGTCGCGTCGACGCGGCTCTGCAGCACCACGGGGTCGATCTCGGCGAGGAGATCGCCGGCCTTCACTTCGGAGCCGATCTCGACGTGGATCTTCTTCAGCTGGCCCGACACCTGTGCGCCGACGTCCACGTAGTCGCGCGGCTGCAGCGTGCCCGTTGCGGTGACGACGTCCTCGATGTCGCCGCGCGTCACGGTTGCGAACTGGTAGCGCGCGTGCTCGTCGGGTTTCGCGAAGTACGTCGTCCACGCGAACCAGCCTCCCGCGCCCAGCACGCCGAGAGTGGCCAGGGCGATTACGGCGCGGCGCAGGCGGCGCGGCTTGGACGCGGGGATTGCAGTCATGTCGTGGTTCGGCAAGTTGTCGGAAGGTGGCGCGAGTTTCGCCGCAGGCCGCGCAGGGTGGCAACCGGGGCTGCGCGGGCGGTCGCCCCCGGCGGAGGGAAACACGGCGCAAGGATAGCGAATGTGCGCTTCAGCTTTGTATCGTATTGCAGCGCGGGGGTTCCTGCAGCAAGCGTCGCTG
>NZ_WTVN01000027.1 GCF_012910905.1 Aromatoleum toluvorans | reverse complement strand
GCACGTTGAACACGCCCCGAACAACCGTCTGCGCGAACCATTCCGCGAGCGCTCCGACGAAGTTCTCAGGCCGAACGTTGCCGAGGGCGATCACCGACGACGAGTTCGTCATTTATTCAGCGTCTCCCTAAAACAAAGAGATGGGTGATTGCCGGGCTCTTCGCGGTGCTCGGCTTCGTCGCGAATGTGCATGCTGCACCGGAAGGCGCCGCCAAGGACAAGGTGCTCAAGGACGACAAGGTGTGCACCCGCTGTCACGACGGCACGGAGTCGTATCCGGTCTTCGACATCGGCAAGACCAAGCACGGCACCGTCGCGGACGGCCGCACCGGAAGCTGCATCGCGTGCCACGGCGCGAGCGAGACGCACATCCGGATTCCCGACGGGGCCGACGAGCGCCCGCAGCCGACCGTGACGTTCGGCGCGAAGTCGAAGACGCCGGTGGCCGAGCGCAATGCGCAATGCCTGACCTGCCACTCGGGCGCCAAGCGCATGCTGTGGCAAGGCAGCACGCACGAGCAGGAAGACCTCGCCTGTACGTCCTGCCACCAGGTGCATGCCCAGCACGACAAGGTGCGCGACAAGCAGACGCAGCCGGAAAAATGCTTCACCTGCCACAAGGACAAGCGCAACGAGATCAACAAGGCGTCGCGCCATCCGATCAAGGAAGGCAAGGTCGCCTGTTCGGACTGCCACAACCCCCACGGTTCCGCCGGGCCGAAGCTGATGGTGCGCGATACCGTGATCGACACCTGCTTCTCGTGTCACGCGGAGAAGCGCGGGCCGTTCCTGTGGAGCCATCAGCCGGTCACCGAGGATTGCGCGATCTGTCACAACCCGCACGGCAGTACCAATCCCCGCCTGCTCAAGCAACAGATGCCTTTCCTGTGCCAGGAGTGCCATGAGCCGGGCTCGCACCAGGGGATCGCGCCGTCGCTGAACACGAACGCCTCCTTCCTGCCCCAGCCCGATATCGGCGCTGCCCGCCAGTGTGTCAATTGCCACACCAATCTGCATGGTGGCAACAGCCCGCTGAATAGCTCGGTCAATCGTTCGCTGGTCCGCTAAGGGGAAACATCATGAGAACGCAACACATGCACTGCCTCCGCCTGAGCGCCGTCGCGGCGGGGATGTTGCTCGCCTTCGGTCCGGCGTCGGCGCAGGAGATGTCCGCCGAAGAACTCGCGCTGCTGACGCGGCCGGAAAGTTCGGTGAGTGTCGGCGCCGGCTACGTCGGCGGGAACGGAAGCCGCTTCGGCCTGTTCACCGGACAGAAGGCCGGCGACACGGATTTCCTCGGCAACGTCGACATCAACCGCCGCGACGATGCGAGCGGAACGTGGCTGCGCCTGAAGGGGCGCAACCTGGGGCTGGACAATCGCGACCTGCGCTTCGAGCACGAGCAGCAGGGCAACTGGTCGTATTTCCTCGAATACGGCGAGATCCAGCGACACGATCCCCTCACCTTCACGACGCCGGTGCAAGGACTGGGCAGTACCGAGCAGACGATCGTCGTCGGCGGACCGATGCAGTCATTCACCCCGGAGGTCAAGCGCGAGACGACCACCTTCGGGCTCGGCAAACAGCTCGGCGGGGGCTTGAGTGCCCAGGTCCGGTTCCGCAATGAAAGGAAGGACGGCGACCGGCATTTCGGCTTTTACGATGTCGGTGTCGGACCGAAATTCGCCGCGGAACCGATCGACCAGACCACGCAGGAATTCGAGGCGACCCTCGGTTATGTCGGCGACCGGCTGCAGCTGTCGGGGGGATACCTCGGCTCCTTCTTCCGCAACCAGGACAAGCTGTTGCACCTGAACGGCGCGCTCGGCCCGGAAGCGGCGTTCAATTCACACAACATCTCCCTGCCACCGGACAACGAGGCCCACAACCTCAACCTGGCGGGCGCGTACCGCTTCTCGCCCACCACGCGCGGCATGTTCAAGGTGTCCTATACGCGGGGCTCGCAGAACGACAGCTTCGGGCAGCCGAGCATCTTCGGGCACAACTCGCTCGATGGGCGGGTCGACACCACGCTCGTCACCGTGGGACTGGCATCGCGGCCGACTTCCGCGCTGAGCCTGAACGCGAACCTGCGCTACGAGGACCGCGACGACAAGACCCCGCGTCGGCTGTTCTTCGACCCCGCGTTCCGCAATTACACCGGCAGCGGCTTCAACAGCGACACCTCGCGCAAGACGGTGACGGCGAAGCTCGACGGCACCTACCGCCTGCCCGCTTCGCTGAGCCTGTTCGGCGGCGTGGAATGGGAGGAGCGCACGCGTGCCGTCCCGTCCAGCCGCTCGCTCGACTGGCGCCAGGACACGAGCGAATGGTCGGCGCGCATCGGACTGCGCCGGTCGCTGACCGACAACCTCAACGGCAGCCTGAGCTACATCCACAGCGACCGCTCCGGCGGCTCGTTCCGCACGACCAGCAGCTACCTGTTCAACGACTTCTTCTCCGGAAACGGGCCCAACCAGAGCCCCCAGCTCATCAACCCCTTCCACTGGGCGGACCGTACCCGGGACAAGGCGAAGCTGAGCCTCGACTGGTCACCGCGCGAGAACCTGGCGGTGCAAGTCACTGCGCAGTACTCCAACGACGACTACGACGCGATCAAGGGCTCGCCGGCGGGCAACGACAAGGGCAGGGCCATGACGTACTCGGCCGACGCGACCTACTCGTTGTCCGACGACAGCAAGCTCAGCGCGTGGATTTCGCAGGACGACTCGCGCATGCGGCAGCGCACGGTCATGGGCTGGAAAAACAGCGTTCCCTTGTTCCTGTGGCGCGCGGACCTGCGCAGCGAGGGAAGCAACGCCGGCCTGCGCGCGCAGGTCCGTGCGACGGCCAAGCTTTCGCTGGACGCCGAGCTGCGCTGGGCCGACAACCGCAGCGAGTTCAGAATGCACAATGTGGGCGCAGCCTCGGTGCCGGACATCTCTTTCCGGCAGACCACGCTCAGCCTGACGGCCGATTACGCGCTCGCCCGCGACCGCGGCCTGAAGCTGCAACTGGTGCACGACCGCTGGCACGTGAGCGATTCGACCTGGACGGGCGAGCACGTCTTCGTGGATGGCACCACCGCCAACAGCAACGCCGACCAGAACATCAATTTCATCGGCCTGTCCGCGTATTTCAAGTGGATCTGATGGCGGGGGCCATGCGTCGTCCGATGTTGGTCGACGCCGGCTAGAACTTGGTGGTGGTTTCCGTGGAAGTCCGTCCGGGCTTCCACGGTTTTTTATATCCAACGGATCGCCGCCCGACCCCGGAGCGGGTTATACGCGTTCGCGGTGCCCGATCGTCGGGACCGGCTGTGGCGACGGGCAAACTCCGACGAGGCAGGCGAGCCGGCTGACATAGTCATCGGTCACGCGCAGGCGATCGAGCTGGCTCACGACCTGCCGCAGGTATTCGAGATTGCTGCCGCGATTGCCGCAGGCATGCGCGATCACGGCAGCCACTTCGTGGAGAGGCATGTTCGACGCCCCGCGGGCCTCCGCCGGATCCGAAACGAACGCCAGGGCGTCGACCGGGCCTTGCGGCGTCGCAACGGACAGGATCCTGGCCTGATACCCGCCCAGGATCATTTCCCTGCGCCAGATGACGAGGGATTCCCGCTCGAGGACCGCGCGCTCGATCCTGAAGGCCAGGCCCTCGCATCGGCCTTCCTGCGGTTCGAGCGACAGGACCAGGCCGGGGTGTTCGGGAGATCCGCGGCCGATCGTCGTCTTGTGGGTGAAACGGCGCTGGTAGCCCGGCAGCGAGGCGCGGCGCACCTCGACGAAATGGAGACCCGGATCCCACATCAGCGATCCGTAGGCAAAGATCCACAAATCCTGCGAATCCGCGACGCCGGAGAGCACGGCGCGGCGTGATGCGTCGAGCGCATCATCCGATCTGCGCCAGTCCGCGCCGAGGCCGCGGGTCTGCGCCTGCGCATCCCACGCGGCGAGCATCTCGTCGGTGATGCGCAAGCCGGAATCCTCCGCGCCGATGATGCTGCCCCTCAGCTCGGGGACGTGGCGGAATGCGTCGTGCATGGATTTCCCCCGTCGCTGGAAGGCGCCCGCTCGGCGAACCGTCGGCCGCGGGCTGCGTTTCCGCCGGCGGGTTGCTACCGGATGCGGGCGCCGCGAAGGAGCCCGCATCCGCTCAGAGGCTGGTTCAGCCCTTGATCGCTTCGAGCGAGACGGTGATCGTCACGTCGTCACCCACGTGCGGGGCGAACTTGCCGGCGTTGAACTCGGTGCGCTTGATCACGACCGTGGCATCCGCACCGATCGCATCCTTCTTCAGCATCGGGTGCGGCATGTTGACGTAGTTGGTGACCTTCAGCGTCACCGGCTTGGTCACGCCCTTGATCGTCAGGTTGCCGTCGATGCTCTCCGGCTTGTCACCCTTGAAGTTCACCTTCGTCGACTTGAAGGTCGCGGTCGGGTACTTCGCGGTGTCGAGGAAGTCCTCGCCCTGGATGTGGCCGTTGAAGTCCGAGAAACCGGTGTCGACCGAGGTCATGTCGATGACGATGTCGACCGAACCGGTCTTCGCCGCCTTGTCCAGCACGACCGAGCCGGTGGTCTTGTCGAAGCGCGACAGCTGCGTCGACATGCCGAAGTGGCTGTACGAGAAGCGCGGGAAGGTGTGGGTACCGTCGACCGTGTAGGTTTCCGGCGCAGCCAGCGCGGGCGCGGCAGCGGCGGTCGAGACGGCGATGGCGGCGAAGAGTTTGGCGAACTTGTGCATCTGAAGGCTCCGGTTGGATGTGGCTGGGGTTGGGTAAAAACTGATGGGCGAACTTTAGAGCCGTCGGATCAAATGAAATAGACAACAATATTGAATTTATTGATGCTATTCGGAGAACAATACGCAGCCAGCGGAACAGCGCTATCGTCCTTCGCCGTTCGCCCCCTGCCCGACGGGCGTCACCGTCGCCACCACCGGCAGATGGTCGGAGCCGATGTCCGGCCCCACCGCATGACCGACCGCCGCCCAGTGTCGCGACACGAGGATCTGGTCGATGGGCAGACCGGCGACCCCCTGCCCCGCGGCCGGCCACGTCGGCCGCAGGCCGCCCACGCGGGCAAATCCCTCGCGCCGGGGCACAGCGAACGCGGACGACCACGGCGTCGCATTGAAGTCCCCGATCACGATCGTCGGCCGCCCGCCCAGGCGACGCGCGATCTCGGCGAGCGCGCGGTTGCGTTGCGCGTGCTCCTCCGCGCTGATGGGCGGCATCGGGTGGAAAGCGACGACGGTGACTTCCGTGCCGTTCCAGTCGAGGACCGCCTCGATACGCGGCGTCGCGCCGGGATCATCGACCACCATCAGGCTCTTGAGCGGATGACGCGACAGCAGCGCAACGCCGAAGGGATCCCAACGCGGGCGGACCACGCGATACGGGTAGGCTGCCTCGAGATCCAGGCGTCCCGCATAGTCGTCGGAGACCTCGAACACCGCGACGATGTCCGGCGCGGTCCGCGTGACCCACTCCACGAGCCGCTCGGGACGCGGGTTGCCCACATGCACGTTGGCGCCGGCAACGATCAATACGGCGCCATCGGCTGCCCGGCCCGGCGCGGCGGGCAGCCCCGAGAGCCACGGCAGCGGCAGCAGAAGCAACGCGATCGCCCAGCGCGGCGCCATCGACATCAACAGCGGCAGCGCGACAAGCAATCCGGCGAGGAAGAACCACTGCCAATGCACCGCGAGATCGAGCAGCCAGCCGAGCGCCGGCGGCAGGCCGGCCTCGAAGCGGCTCGCCCACGGCAGCACGAGGCCGGCGCCGGAGAGGAGCACAAGCGCCCTGACACGGCGCTGCAAACCGGGATGACTTAGAGCGGACAGGGAAAGATGCATGGCTGGCAATGGCGGTCGCCGTTCCGGCGGTTGACGCAAAAATGGAGCAAACCCTTTCGGACTTTGCTCCATTCGGCCGCAATGCAGATCGCAACTATTCGATCGGCCGCGGGAATCCTTGGTCGGGCGGGAGGATTCTAACCCCCGCCCCCGCGTCTCGCCCCCTTCCGGTGCCCACGGGCACAATCACCGATACCTCACTTCGGCGCCGCGGGCAGCGTCATGGTCTTCAACACCTCGTCCAGTTCCTTTAGCGCGTGCTGATCTTCCTCGTTCAGGGCAGCAGGCGCCGTACACCGCGGATCGGTCTTTTGCAGCGCGGCCAGCATCCGGCGCGTGATGGGGATCGGATCGCAGCCATGGTCGATCTCGCAGACCATGTCGAACGCGGGTTTGGCCTTCACGTGGCAGGCAAAGCAATTCCCGCCAAAGCGGTTGACCACGTCCGCGAAGCCGCGCTTGCGAATCTTCGATCCGTCCTTGGAGACGTCCAGCTCGAAGAATTCCCAGTCCTTGGTCGCCGGGCTGAAGCCTTTCGGGTGCTTTACCATGACCTCACCGGGCACCAGCTGCACCACGGAACCCGGGGGATAGGTTCCGGTGCCCTTCTGGGCGACCTTGATGGTGGCCTTGCGGTTGCCCAGGAGATTGTCCACGTAGAAGTGGCGCACCTTGACCATGTCGTTCAGGCACTTGAACGAGCTATCCGTGATCGCCATCTCCCGTGCCTGCACCACGTCGCCGCCGCTGATGGCCACGGCGAGCAAGGACGCAAGACCGACTGACCGGAACAGGTTCTTCCAGCATTGGCGGGCGCTCGAGCCTCGGGCGGGGGAAGTCGGGGAAAGGTTCAAGGTTTTCTTCATTTGTGTCACCTCGTTATTGATATATGCCCACGCGGAGCCTATCCACCGCTCCGGAATAAAAAAGAGAAAGGTGCCGGCAAGAAGGCAGGGGAGAGTAGGAATCCACCATTCAAGCGTTAGGGCAAGGCACCTTTCTGCACGAAAACCGTCGGTCATGCGAAATGAAAGAAGCCGCAGGGCCGCCCTTCCGCCCGAGGGATCCCGCATCCACCCTCCCCTTGAGGAGCCGGCCGGTATTCGGGATCCCTGAAACCGTTATAGAACACCTCCAGCACCGAAAACATCGGGTCCAGGCCGATGGCATGCTTGCATCGCGGCTACGCCTCGATGAGTCCCGCACGCACGGCGATCAGCGCCAGCTGCGCCGCATTTCCCGCCTGCAGCTTCTGCTTGATGTGGTAGAGATGCGTTCCCACGGTGCTCGCGCTGACGCCATGCGAATCCGCGACCTGGCGGACGTCACGGCCCTTCGCGAGTTGCAGGAACACCGCGAACTCCTTGTCGGTAAGGGCGGCGACGGGGTCGCCCGCATCGCCGAAGCGGGCGAGCGCCAGCTGCGCGGCGATGTCCGGATCGACATAGCGTCCGCCGCGTGCCACCTGGGCCACCGCGCGCACCAGCTCCGCCGGCTGGGCACGCTTCGACAGGTAGCCGGCCGCACCCGCCTTCAGCGCGCGCGTCGGCACCTGCGTGTCGTCGTGCGCGGACAGCATCAGCACGCGGGCGTCTGCGTGATGCGCCAGCAGGCGCTCCAGCGCCCCCAGGCCGCCGAGGCCCGGCATCGTCACATCCATCACCAGCACGTCCGGACGGTGCCCGGCGAAGGCCGCCAGCGCGGCCTCGCCGGATGCTGCTTCGGCAACGACCTCGGCGCCCACCCCTTCGAGCAGCATGCGAAATCCCATGCGCACGACGGCATGGTCGTCGGCGAGGACGAGGCGAAGACCTTCGAGCGCGGCAGCCATGTGCGTTTCCTCGTGATCCGTTGACCGCTACGGCAGCAGCACGCTGCAGCCGGTCGTGAGGCGCGCCTCCAGGTCCCGGTGGGCCTGCACCGCCTCGGCGAGCGGATAGCGACGCTCGACCGGAATCCTGATGTCGCCGCGCGCGACCATGCCGAACAGGTCGTCGGCCATTTCCTGTGTGGCCTCGCGGGTCGCGAGATGCGTGAACAGCGTCGGGCGGCTAACGTACAGCGACCTGGCGGCGAGCAGTTGCAGGCCGAAGGGCGGCACGGGCCCCGACGAGGAGCCGAACACCGCCAGCAACCCGAAGGGGCGCAAACACTGCAGCGAGCCCGCGAAAGTGTCGTTGCCGACCGAGTCGTACACCACCTTCACGCCCTGCCCGCCGGTGATCTCGGCGACGCGCGCGACGAAGTCCTCGCGGCGGTAATCGATCGCGTGGGCCGCGCCGTGGCGCAACGCGAGTTCGCATTTTTCCGGCGACCCCGCGGTGCCGATGAGCTGCAGGCCCATCGCGCGCGCCCACTGGCAGGCGATCAGCCCGACCCCGCCGGCCGCGGCGTGGAACAGCACGAAGTCGCCCGGCTGCAGGCCGCCCTGCGGCTGCGTCCGGCGCAGCAGGTACTGCACGGTGAGCCCCTTGAGCATCATCGCCGCGCCGGTCTCGAAGTCGACTCCGTCGGGCAGCCGTACGACGTTCTTCGCCGGCAGCACGCGTGCCGTGCTGTACGCCCCCGGCGGCTGGCAGGCATAGGCCGCACGGTCCCCCGGCTGCAGGTGCGAGACGCCCTCGCCCACCGCCTCGACGACGCCCGCGCCTTCCATGCCGATGCCCGCCGGCATGTCGAGCGGGTAGAGGCCGCTGCGGTAGTAGACGTCGATGAAGTTGAGTCCGCAGGCGTGGTGGCGGATACGCACTTCGCCGGGACCGGGCATCCCGACGGACACCTCCTCCAGGCGCAGCGCCTCCGGGCCGCCCGGAGAGTGGATTCGGATCGCACGTTTCATGATTGCCATCTTCTTTTTCATGCGGGCGGGGGAGCCTCGACTCCCCCGCCGCGCAGGTCAGAACACGTACGCGAAGCGCACGTTGAGGTTGTTCGACACCGGCATGTTCTTGCCCTCGATGCCGCCCTGGTAATGCACCGCCAGGTGGTAGTTGGGCGCCAGGTGGAACATCACCCCGACCGCACCGGCCAGCTCGTGCGCGGCCGGAGCGGCGCCCTTGCTGTTCTGCCACTGGTAGTCCAGACCGACGTACGGCTCGATCAGCTGCGACACGCGGTAGCCGATCCGGTTGTTGAAGTAGTACAGGTTGGCGGGGTCGGCCGCGCCCTTGCGCTCCGTCGGACCGTTGATCGTCGTGCCGATGTTGCCGGTATAGTTGAACTTGCCGTACTGCGCATCCCAGAATGCCGACGCGACGACGTTCCAGCGCGTCGTACGCAGGTCGCGCTCACCCACGGGCACCTGCACGAAGAACATGTCGGTGCCGAGCGTCCAGTTCTCGTTCGGCTTGATCCAGAACGCCGGGCCGGTCAGCAGGTCCGCGATCCCGCTCACGCCTTCGCCGGTATCGCGGTTATTGACGCTGACCTTCGGGACGATGAGCTCCCAGGCGATCCCCACGCTGTCGGTGACTTCCCAGAAGTGCACGAACTTGGAGAGACTGACGAAAGCTTCGACGTCGTCCGACTTCTTCCGGCTGCCGCCGTTGTTCCACGTATCCTGGGTCTTCTGGAAGGTGCTGTACTCGACGAACACGTTCCACGGCTTCATGCCCTTCGGATCGGGCAGCGAATATTCGTGCGGCCCGATGAAGCCGCGCGTCACTTCGGCATTGGCAGCGGTCGCGCCCGCACACAGCACCGCCCCGACCATGGCTCCCTGGATCACTTTCCCGACGTACGACTTGTTGACGCTCTTCCGGTCTTTCACTTTCGGTCTCCTGCTTCTTCTGGTGGATGGCGCCCGCAGGCGCCGCTTTTCTTCGATTGCGCGGGCGTGAGTCGGCCCGCCGGGACCGCGCGAAGCGGCCCCGGACCTTCTCCCTTCAAACGGATGCGGTTGGTCAGGTGGTCTGCAGATAGACCACGTGGGTTTCGGTGTACTCGTACAGGCCGTGCTTGCCGTCCGCGCCGCCGATGCCGGACTTGCGCCGGCCGGCGTGGAAGCCCTGCATCGCCTCGAAGTGCTCGCGGTTGATGTAGGTCTCGCCGAAGCGCAGCTCGCGCGTCGCCTTCATCGCGGCGTTGAGGTCGCGCGTGAAGATCGACGAGGTCAGGCCGTACTCGGAGTCATTGGCGAGCGCGAGCGCTTCGTCGAGGTCCTCGACGATCTGCAGCGGCAGCACCGGCCCGAAGATCTCCTTGGTCATCACGTCCATGTCGGCGCGGCAGCCCATCAGCACGGTCGGCTCGAAGTGGAAGCCTTCGCGGCTCGCGACCTTGCCGCCGGTGAGCACTTCCGCGCCCTGCTTGCGTGCGCTGTCGACCAGCGCGGCCACCTTGTCGAGACCCATCTGGTTCACCAGCGGCCCCATATGCAGGCCCTGCTCGGCGATCGGATTGCCGTAGCGCGTCTCGGCCATCAGTGCGGTGACCTTCTCGGCCAGCGCCGACGCGACGCCGCGCTGCACGTACACCCGCTCGGCGGCGTTGCACACCTGCCCGGTGTTGAGCACGCGCGAGCCGTGCAGCGCACGGGCGGTCAGCTCGAGATCGGCGTCGTTCAACACGATCGCCGGCGCCTTGCCGCCGAGTTCCAGGTTCACGCGCGTCAGGTTGCACGACGCGGTTTCCATGATGCGGATGCCGGTGTTGACGCTGCCGGTGAAGCTGATGAGGCCGACGTCCTTGTGCGCGCTCAGGGCCGCGCCGGTCGCGCCCGCGCCGCTGACGAGGTTGAACACGCCCGTCGGCAGGCTGCACTCGGCCACGATCTCGGCAAACTCGACCGCGTTGAGCGGCGTCTCCTCGCTCGACTTGATGACGATGGTGTTGCCGGTGACGAGTGCCGGCGCCATCTTGCGGGCGATCAGGAAGAACGGGAAGTTCCACGGCAGGATGCCCGCTGTCACGCCGATCGGCTTGCGATGCAGGAAGATCGTCTCGCCCGGCCGGTCGCTGGGGATGATCTCGCCTTCGATGCGGCGCGCCCACTCGGCCATGTAGTCCATGTAGTTGGCCGTGAAGTCGACTTCCACGCGGGCGAGGTCGAGGATCTTGCCCTGCTCCAGCGTGATCGTGCGCGCCAGGCGCTCCTTGTTGTCGCGGATCCTGTTCGCGATGCGCCGCAGATGGTTGGCGCGCTCGATCGCCGGCAGCCTTTCCCAGGCCGGCTGGGCGCGACGCGCGGCCTCGACGGCACGGTCGACGTCCGCCTGGGTGGAAGCGGGGACCACGCCGAGCAGTTCGTTGTTCGCCGGGTTGCGCACCTCGATGGTGGCGCCCCCTTCCGAATCCACGAACTGGTTGTCGATGAAGTTGCGGTACGACTTGTTCATTTGCCTGTCCTCATGTGCTCCGCGGGTACTCCCGCGGCCCTGTCGCTCGAACTCAGAATTCATCGAGCCAGGGCAAAAAAACCGGGCCGCGACGGCGGCCCGTCCAGGATCACTTCGCGAGCTTGTACACCATCACCGTACCGCCCTGCGGCACCACCGTCTGATATCCCAGCAGCCGGTCGACGCCGCCCTGCATGCGCTGCGCATCGACGCCCCAGCCCGACTGGACGGCGACGTACTGCTCGCCGTCGACTTCGAACGAGGTCGGCACGCCGGTCACGCCCGAGGGCGTCGCCGTCTCCCACAGGACCTTGCCGGTGGTCGCGTTGAACGCGCGGAACATGCGGTCGTTGGTGCCGCCGCCGAACACCAGGTTGCCGCCGGTGGTGAGCAGCGGACCCCAGTTGAAGGTCGGGTACTTGTGCGTCCACACCTGCTTGCCGGTCTTCAGGTCCCAGGCCTGCACTTCGCCCATGGTCTTCGGCGCGTCCTTCGCGCCCTTGGCCCAGCGCAGGCCGGTCAGGATGGCCTCGATCGGATAGCCGATGAACAGGTCGCCCTTCTTGTACTTGGTCGGCTCCGGCTCGGGCAGTTCCGCGCACAGGTTGTTGTTGGCCGGGATATACAGCAGGCCGGTCTTCGGGTTGTACGCCTCCGGGAACCAGTCCTTGCCGCCCCACAGCGAGGGGCAGAAATGCACGTCGCCCTTGCCCAGGCCGGGGCGGTGCTCCTCGATGAAGGTCGGACGGCCGGTCTTGGGATCGATGGACTTGATCGTGTTGTTGTTGACGAAGGGATAGGCGTCGACGAAGTTGAGCTTCTGGCCGTCACGGTCGAGCACCCACAGGTAGCCGTTGCGCCCCGCGTGCACCGCGGTCTTGACCTTCTTGCCCTTCACTTCGGTGTCGATCAGCAGCGGCGCCGACACCTCGTCCCAGTCCCACGCATCGTTGGGGTTGTACTGGAAGTAGCTCTTCAGCGCGCCGGTGTCGACGTCGAGGGTGATCGTCGAGCCGGTGTACAGGTTGTCGCCCTTGCGCCCTTCGGTCGGCCACGGCGCCGGGTTGCCGGTGCCCCAGTAGGCGAGGTTGGTGTCCGGATCGTAGGTGCCGGTGATCCAGATGCTGCCGCCGCCGTTCTTGTAGGTCTCGCCCGGCCAGGTGTCGCCGCCGGGCTCGCCGGGCGCCGCCGTAGTGTAGGTGCGCCACGCCTCCTCGCCGGTCTGCGCGTCGAAGGCCGCGACGTAGCCGCGCACGCCGGTCTCGCCGCCGGACGAGCCGACCATGATCTTGCCCTTGGCCGCGAGCGGCGCGAGCGTGATGTACTGCAGCGCCTTCCAGTCGCCGACCTGCTTGATCCACACTTCCTTGCCGGTCTTCGCATCCAGCGCGACGAGGTGGGCATCGACGGTCGCCACATACACCTTGTCGCCATACAGCGCGACGCCGCGGTTGGTCGGATGCAGCTGCAGCATCTCGCCGGGCAGCTCCTTCTTGTAGCGCCACAGCTCCTTGCCGGTCTTGGCCTCGAGCGCGATGACCTGCGCACCCGGCGTGGTCACGAACATGTAGCCGTTGTTCACGATCGGCGGCGACTGGTGGCCTTCCTTCTGGCCGGTCGCGAACGCCCACGCGAGCTGGAGCTTGCCGACGTTCTTGTCGGTGATCTGCGACAGCGGACTGTAGCCCCAGCCCGCGTAGTTGCCGCGATACTGCAGCCAGTTCGCGGCTTCAGGGTTCTTGAGCCGCGCGTCGGTAACGGGCGCATAGTCGCCGAGCGCGGCGGACACGGCCGCCGGCAGCACTGCGACGGCACAAACGGCGATGCCCTTCATCAGACCCTTCATCTTCTTGTCTCCTCTCTTGTATTGGAAGCCGCGGCGTGGGGAACGCCGCGGATGGTGGCAAAACGGGGATGCGTCCTACGCCTGCGGCGTGAATCCGGGCGGCGCGGTGAACGGGCCGGCGATGACCAGCTGCTCGCCTTCGAGCTTGATGGGGAGCACGGGGAGCGGACGCGGCGCCGGGCCTCCGGCCACCGATCCGCGATCGAGCGGACGGAACTTGGAGCCGTGGCAGAAGCACGCGAAGACTTTTTCGCTCACCATCCAGGTCTTGATGTCGCACCCCATGTGCGTGCAGACCCCGGAGAACGCGAGCACGCCGCCCGCGGCCACCGCCCTGGTCTCGTTGTCCAGCTCGGCTTCGGGAAGGCGAAGCAGCACGACCTTGTTCATGCGGGTCTCGGAGCGGACCTTCTTCGAGGCGACATCGAAGGGGAAAGCCAGGAGCGGCTTGCCGACGCGCAGGTCAGCGAGCTTGAGCGGGACGGGTTCGCCCTCCGCATCCTCCTCGACGAGGCGGTCGCCGACCACGGGCCTGAGTTCTTCGGGCACCGCCTCGATGGCCAGCGCGGAACGCCCGTGCAGCCCGACACCGGCCGCCAGGCCGAGCGCCGCGATCCTGAAGATCCTGCGTCGGTTCGCATCGACGGGCGCTTGCGCGGTGCAGGCGCACGTTTCTCTCTCTTCCATCTGAATCGTCTCCATCCTGTTCGACTCCCTGCCCGGCACCTGGCGGCGGGAGTTCTTGTGGTCCCTGCGTATGTTCCACACTGTACAAACTCTGAATTCAGAGTGCAATAGATTTCTAAAGATTTTTTGAATTCAGAATTCCCATATGCGTGCTGCGGTCATTCGGCGCCACGCGGCACGCGCGCCCACGCCGAGGCGACCGGCAGCGCTATGCACCGCCTTGCCCGGCCAGCATTGCGACCGCGGCCGAGAAGGTGATGAAGGCGCAGGCGGTCGTGACGAGCACGACACGGGCCACGCGCCCGGTGTCGGCGCCGAATCGCTCGGTGAGCATCGGTACGTTGCTCGCGCTCGGCAACGCGGCCACCAGCACGAGCACGGTGAGCGTGAACGGATCCAGCGGCAATCCGGCCGCGATGGCGAGCGTCCCGACCCCGAGCACCAGCGCGGGATGGACGATCAGCTTGAAGAACACCACCTGCGGCACGTCGCCCACCCGGCCGCCGCCGGCAGCCTGCGCCGTTGCCGTGAGCTGCGAGCGCGCGAGCACCGCGCCGATCGTGAACAGGGCCGTGGGCGAACCGGCATCGGCGAGCATCTCGATGACGCGCATCAGGGGTCGATAGAGCGAGAATCCGGTCGCCGAGGTGAGGCCGCCGAGCATGATCGCCCACGGCAAGGGATTGACCATCACGCTTCTCAACGCCTTCATCGCCGCCTGCCGCGCGCCGCCCGCCTCCGCGGTGCTCAGGCGCGAGAGCGCAATGCACAGCGACGAGGTGATCACCATGTCCACCGTGAGGGGCACCATCACGGGGCCGGCCGCACGGGCCCCCAGCAGCGACACGAGCAGCGGCATGCCCATGAAACCCGAGTTGGGGAAGGCCGCCACCAGCGCGCCGAACGAGGCGTCGTTCCAGCCGATCGCCCCCTTGCGCGTCGTCATCACGGTCAGCGCCACCATCGCCAGCGCACACATCACGTAGATCGCGAAGGCGCCGAGGTCAAGAAGCTTGGCGATCGGCGTCCCCGCGCTGAAACGAAAGAGCATGCACGGCAGCGCGAAGAACAGCACGAAGGTGTTCAAGCCGGGGATCGCCTCCAGCGGCAGCATCCGGTGCCGCGCGGCGAGATAGCCGCACAGCACCAGCGCGAAAAAGGGAAAGGTCACCAGCAGGATCTGTTGCATGCGAAAGTCTCTCTCGTCCGTATCGCCCCGCGGCTGCGAGGCCGAATCTCCAGGCCGGCCGCAGTCTGGACCGCCGCCGGCTGTGCGTCACGCGGCGACAGACTCGGGCGGGGCGAGCCGCTGACGCAGCACGCGGTGAAGAATCTTTCCGGTGGCCGTGCGCGGCATCTCCGCGTCGGCGATGAAAACCACCGAACGCGGGCACTTGAACGCCGCGAGACGTTGCCGGCACCACGCCTGCATCTCCTCGGCGTCGGCGTGCTGACCGTCGTGCAGCACGATCACTGCCTGCACGGTCTCGCCCCACTTGTCGTGCGGGATGCCGATCACGGCGACGTCCTTGATCTTCGGGTGGCCGCCGAGCACGCCCTCGACTTCCGACGGGTAGATGTTCTCGCCGCCGCTGATGATCATGTTGCTCTTGCGATCGACGAGCCAGATGTAGCCGTCGGCGTCGCGACGCGCCATGTCGCCGACCGAGCACCATTCGCCGCGGAAGGCTTCGGCGGTCTTCTCGGGGTTCTTCCAGTAGCCGTCGAACACGTAGGACGTGCGCGAGAAGAGCTCGCCGACCTCGCCGTCCGCCACCTCCTGCCCGTTCTCGTCGAGCAGGCGGATCGCGCCGCTGCCCGCCCATTCGCGCCCCACCGAGCCGAGCTTCACGATCTGCTCCTCCGGCCGCAGCAGCGTGACCCAGCCCGCCTCGGTCGAGCCGTAGAGCTCGTACAGCCTGCCGTTGGAGAAGTATTCGAGGATCGCGAGCTTGGTGTCCTTGCGCGCGGGCGCGGACGAGATCATCAGCTTGCCGACGCTGCTCACGTCGTAGCGCTTCTTCACCTCGTCGGGCAGCGCCAGGATCATGATGTAGTGCGTGGGCACGAGCGAGGTGAACGTGACCCTCTCCTGCGCCAGCGTCGCGACCAGACCTTCCGGGTCGAAGCTGCGGCGATCATCGATGATGCAGGTCGCGCCGATGTGGATGAAGGTCGTGCCGAAGTACAGCGAGTTGGCGTGGCACATCGGCATCACCAGCAGGCCCGTGTCCTCGCGCGTGAAGCCCATCTCCAGCGCGGTCGCGAGCGCGATCAGGGTGCTGCCGGCATGCGCGCGGATCGCTCCCTTCGGCTTGCCCGTGGTGCCCGAGGTGTAGAGCAGCGCGCACATCTCCTCGGGATTCACGCGCGGGAATTCGCCCGCCACGCGCGCCTGCGCGACCAGATCCTCGTAGCGGATCCAGCCCGCGCCCGCCGCGTCGCCCACGACGACGCAACGCCCGCGCACCACGCCCAGCTCGGCGCCGATCGCATCGACCGTGTCGACGAACTCGGCGCCGGCGATCAGCGCGCCCGCCTCGCAGTTGCCGAGGATGTAGGCGATCTCGGGCGCCGTCAGGCGGAAGTTGAGCGGCACCGCCACCAGCCCCGCCCGCGCCAGCGCAACGTAGATCTCCATCCACTCGACGCAGTTGTACGCCAGCACCGCCACGCGGTCGCCCTTCGCCAGGCCCAGGCCGAGCATCCCCGCCGCCAGCCGGCTGGCGCGTTCGTCCCACTGCGCGTAAGTCAGCGAACGGCGCGAATCGCGGGAGCCGAGCTTGTCGGGCGTGAGTCTGGCGTGGGTCGAAACGGCGTCGGAAATGGTCAGCAGGTGGCTCATGGGGTGTCTCCTTGGGGTGTCGTCGGGTTCTCTGAATTCTGAACACCGAAGAATTTATGGACTTCTGAATTCAGAATGCGATAGGATTCTAAGCGAAACGAGGCCATTTGCAACACTGCCTTGCGACACCCCGGACCCGATCCCCCGAAACCCCGGGCGGCGCAGGCACGAACAACAGGAGGAGACACATGAGCACCATGGCAATTTCGGAACAGTCGTCGGCGGCGGTCATCGCCCGCTTCCTCAAGGCGCGCGGCGTCAAGCGCGTCTACAGCCTGTGCGGCGGCCACATCATGCCGATCTGGATGCGGCTCGACGCCGAAGGCATCCAGATCGTCGACGTGCGCGACGAACGCGCGGCGGTGTACATGGCCCACGCCGAGGCGCAGCTCAACGGCGGCTTCGGCGTCGCGATGGTCACCGCCGGCCCCGGCGTCACCAACGCGATGACCGGCATCGCCAACGCACACGTCGCGCGCGTGCCGGTGCTGGTGCTCTCCGGCCTGCCGCCGCGCCCGCAGGAAAACCGCGGCGCGCTGCAGGACGTCGTGCATACCGACCTCGTGCGCTCGATCACCCGCTACGCCCGCACCGTGCGCCAACCGGAACTCGTGCTGCAGGAACTCGACGAGGCCGTCGCCCGCGCGACGGGCCAGGGCGGCGAGCCCGGTCCGGTGTACCTCGACTTCCCCGTCGACACGCTGCGCGCCGAAGTCCCCCGCGCGGTACAGCTGCCCGAGCACTTCGCCCCCAAGCCCGCGCCGACGCTCGCCCCCGACGCCGCCGCCGTGCAGGCCGCGGTCGAGCTGCTGTGGTCGGCCAAGCGCCCGCTCGTGATCTCCGGGCGCGGTGCGCAAGGGGCCGGGCCGGCCCTGTGCCGGCTGCTCTCGCGCCTCGATGCCGCCTATCTCGACACCGGCGAGAGCCGCGGCCTCGTTCCCGAGGATCATCCCTCGGTGGTCGCGGCGATGCGCGGCTCGGTGATGGGGCAGGCAGATCTCGTGATCACGCTCGGGCGACGCCTGGACTTCCAGCTCGCCTATGGCTCCCCCGCGGTCTTCGGCGACGCGCGCTTCCTGCGCATCGCCGACTGCGCGGCCGAGCTGCGCGACAACCGCCGCGGCGCGGTGGAGCTGCTGGCGACTCCCGCTCTGGCCCTGGAGGCGATCCTGGAAGCGGCCGGCGACCGCGTCCCGGCGACCGACGTCGCGTGGACGCGCGCACTGCGCGCGAAGCACTGCGAACGCGCCGACAAGCTCGTGACCGCGATGCGCAACGCCCCGGCCGGCCAGGACGGGCTCATGCATCCCAACCGCGTCCTCGCGGCGCTGCGCGACGCGCTGCCCGAGGACGCCGTCGTCGTCGCTGACGGCGGCGACTTCCTGAGCTTCGCGCGCGTCGGCCTGCCCGCCACGACCTACCTCGATCCCGGTTCGCTGGGCTGCATCGGCGTCGGCACCCCGTTCGGCGTCGCCGCGAGCCTGGCCTGCCCGGACCGCACCGTCGTCGTAGCGACCGGCGACGGCGCCTTCGGCTTCAACGCGATGGAGCTCGACTCTGCCGTACGGCACAAAGCGCCCGTGCTCGTTGTCGTAGCCAACAACGGCGCATGGGCGATCGAGGTGCGCGACCAGCAGGAAACGCACGGCAAGGTGTGCGGAACCCGACTGCAGTTCTCGGACCATGCGGCGATGGCCCGCGCATTCGGAATGCACGCAGAACGCGTCGAAAAGGCGGAAGATCTGCCTGCGGCGATCCAGCGCGCACTCGCGAACCGCCCTGCCCTGCTCGACGTGCTCGTGACGCCGGACGCCGTCTCGTCCGATGCCAAGTCCGGCCTCGCCTGGGTGCCCGACCTGCAGCCGCTCGCCGCGTGGAACGACGCGGAGCGCCGCTGGCGCGACGGCAACACCGAGGCATAGGCCCTAGCTTGAAATCCCCTTCACGCGATACAGTTATGCGCCATGAAAATCCTTGAAACCCAACCCAAGCTTGTCGAACAAGTACACAAGGCGATCCTCGAGGAAATTTCGGGCGGCAGGCTCCGCCCGGGCTCGCGGATCATCCAGGAGCAGATCGCGAAGGAACTGGGCGTGTCGCGCCAGCCCGTGCAGCAGGCCCTGGCGCTGCTGCGCAGCCAGGGCGTGCTGCGCGACGCGCCCGGCCGCGGACTGCTGGTCGCCCCGCTCGACGTCAGGTACGTCCGCAACATGTACGACATGCGGGCCGTCATCGAAGGCCTCGCCTGCCGCCGCGCCGCGGAGCTGAACGCGAAGAAGGCCAAGGCCAAGGGACCGGCGCTGATCCGCGCCGGGCGCAAGGCGGTCGCGGCGGGCTCGTACAACGACATGATCTCCGCGGACATGGCCTTCCACCATTTCATCTACGCGCTGTCCGAAAACCCCTTCATCGCCCCCGCGATGGAGGCGCACTGGACGAACACGCAACGGGTCATGGGGGAAGTGCTGACCAACGACGAGCAGCCGCGTAACGTCTGGGGCCAGCACGAAGCCATGCTCGACGCCATCGCGGCCGGCGATGCGCAGACGGCCGAGATGCTCGGTCGCCAGCACATCTCGCAGGCCGCCGACTTCATGATCGAGCGCTTGCTGGAAAGCGGCAGCGCCCCGGACGAAGAACAGGCGATCGTCTGATCCGTGCCTTCGGGGGCAGGCCGCTTCGGCCGCCGGCCCCCGAAGGCATCAGGTGCAGCGTTCAAACCGGCAATCCCTGCAGGGTAAGGCGCGCACGCCGCACCGGCGCTGCGGCCGGCGCGCCGCTCAGATCGAAGTCCTCAGCCCGCGCGGCAAATGGCCGACGCCGTTGAACGAGCGCAGGCTCACGCGCCCCCGGGAGAACACGATCTCGGTCAGCGATCCGTTCCGGACCTGACGCACGAGCGGGCACCACTGACCGTCGGGGAGGCCGAGGAGGTCGCACACGACCGCCGCGATGACGCCGCCCGAGGTCACCGCGAGGATGCTTTCGCCGCTCGGCGCGTCGGGCGCGGCGACGGTTGCGCGCAGCCATTGCGTCACGTTGCGCCGGAATTCGACGAAGCCCGCCCGCCCCGGGATGTCCAGCTTCCCGTGCGACCACGCCTCGTACGCGGCGTCGTAGCAGCGCAACTGCTCGGCGCGCGCGGGCGCCTCGGCGCCGCTCATCGGCCGCCCGAACAGCACGGCGGCGGCGGCGAGTACCTCTTCCCCCTCCGCGAACTCGTCGAGGCCCGGCGTCCGTTCCGGCGCGCGTCCAAAGGCGGCGGCCTCGCACACCAGGCCTGCCGTATCGGTCTGGCGCGACCTCGGACCATGGCGGATGTCGGTCACCGGATCGCCGCATTCCCGCAGCCAGCGCCCGGTGGCCTGGGCCTGCTGGCGACCGAGCGGCGACAGGGTGTCGTAGCGCGCCTCGCCGAACGAAGCCTGGCCGTGGCGCATCAGGGTCAGGACACTCATCGGGACTTCGCCAGCGCCTTGGGATTGCTTTCGGCCAGCCGCTGACGGCCGGCGACGCGCAGGTGCGCGAAGAGCGCATCGCGACGCGGGCTGCCGGGGTCGCCGGCGCCCTCGCGCAGCGCCCGCGCGAGCCGGCGGTTGCCGTCCGCGAGCGCGACCTTCCCGTCATCGAGCAGGTTGCGCAGGCTCGCGAGCTCCGCGGCCTCCGGTGCGTCGCCGTTCTGCAGCTGGCGCTCGGCGATCGACATCGCGTTGAGCGCCATCAGCAGCGCATGCTTGCGCTCCGCAGGGAGCACGGGCAGCACTTCCTCGCGCAGGAGCTGCCGCGCACATGCGAGCAGCGCCTCGCCTTTCGGTTGTTCACGCATCAGTCGTTCTCCGTCATGTCGAGGATCTCCCATTCGAGCTCGGGCACGATATGCCCCGTGAGCGCGAGCAGGAGCGAATTCTCCTGGCCCGAGCAGTGGCGCTCGGCCTGCTGCACCGCGATGATCGCCCAGTTCAGGTGCGCCATCACCTCCCAGTAGCGAATCGCGCCGCGATCGATGACGCGCCCCGACTCCTGTTCGTAGCCGCGGTAGAAGTCCTCGCGCGCGCCGATGCCGCCGGCTTCTGCAGCGACATTACCGAAGCGCCAGCATTTTGCACAGAACCAGCCGATGTCCTCGAGCGGATCGCTCCAGTGCGCGAACTCCCAGTCGAGCACGCCGGTGAGGCCCTCCCCGTCGGCCATGTAGTTGCCGGTGCGGAAGTCGCCATGGCACAGCGTGACCAGGCCACGCGGCGGCGCGTGCCGTTCGAGCCAGCGCAGCCCCCATTCGAGCGCGGGGTAGGCGGTGTGGTGGCGGTCGAGAAAGGCGCGTTGCTCGCGCACGCGATGCAGCGCCGGCGCCTCGTCGTACCACGCCAGAAAATCCAGTGCGGGCTGCGGCGCACGCACCGAGTGGATACGCGCGAGCTCGCGGCCCAGCCGTTCGGCAAGCTGCACGCGGTCGCCGCCGAGGCTCGCGTCCTTGACCATCAGGTGCCCGGCGGCCGTGCCGCCGATGCGGCGCATCAGGAAGAACGGGCGCCCCATCACCGCGGCGTCCTCGCACAGCCACAACGGTTCCGGCACCGTGACGCCGGCGTCGAAGACGGTCTTCAGCAGCGCGAACTCCTGCGCGCGGCCGTGGCTGATCGCGACGCCCGCGGTCGGCGAGTCGCAGCGCAGCACGCCGCTCAGGCGCCCGGCCTGCGGCCCGCCTGCGATGTCGAGCTCGAGCGCCCAGTTCTCCTGCACCGCGCCGCCCGACAGCAGCCTGGCGTCGGCGATCGCCACCGACGAGGCAGCCGCCGCATCGCGGACGAAACGCTCGACGGCGGCCCGTGTAGTCTGATCCATATCCGTTTCCTTGTTGAGGGCACAATCAAATGCGCAGGTTCGCCCTGAGCCCGTCGAAGGGCTCAGCCTGCAGGGCATTCGGCTCTCCGGCCGATTGCTCAAAGTCCGCTGACGAGATGGCCGCGATCGACCGCCACGCACGCGCCCGACATCGCGCTGCCGGCCCTGGAGGCGAGCAGCAGCAGCGGGCCGTCGAGGTCCGTCATCTCGCAGAACTGGCGGCTCGGGATGCGCATGCGCAGCTTGTCGCCGACCTCGCTCGTGAGGAAATCACGGTTCAGGTCGGTGATCACGTAACCCGGCATCAGCGCATTGACGCGGATGCCGTGGCGCGCGAGTTCCAGCGCCATCGCCTTGGTCGCCTGCAGCACGCCGGCCTTCGAGATCGTGTAGGGCGCGACCCCGCCGCCCACCCGCTCGCCGAGGATGGACGCGATATTGACGATGCTGCCGCCCTTGCCCGCATCGACCATGCGCCGCGCCGCCTCCGTGGCGACGAGGAAGCAGCCCTTGAGGTTCGGGTCGATGACGTTGTCCCAGTCGGCCTCGCTCTGCTGCAACAGCGGCTTGGTGATCGTCTGGCCGGCGTTGTTGATGACGATGCCGGGCACACCGGCCAGCGCCGCGGCCCGGTCGAACGCGCCGGCGATGCTCGACGCATCGGTCACGTCCATCGCCACCGCGTGCGCCCGCCCGCCTGCCGCCTCGATCTCGGCGACGAGTTCCTGCAGCTTGTCGCTGCGGCGCGCGGTGACGACGACCGTGGCGCCGGCGCGCGCGAGCAGCGCCGCGAAGTGCCGCCCTAGCCCGCTCGACGCGCCGGTGACCAGGGCAACCTCTCCATCGAGCGCGAACATCCCGGCAAGAAAGTCCTTGTCCATCAGCGCGGCTCCCCCGGCTTCAGGCTCGCATCCCCACGGCCGGCGACGATCTTCTTGCCCATGCTGAAGCGGTGCACCTCGCTCGGGCCGTCATAGACGCGGAACGCGCGCATGTCGGAGAAGATGCGCGCGACGATGGTCTCGTGCGTGACCCCCTGCCCGCCGAGGATCTGCACGCTGCGATCGACGATGCGCCATTCGGCCTCCGAGCACGCGACCTTCGCGCGGCTCGACTCGAAGTTGCAGCGCTCGCCCTGGTCGAGCAGCCACGCGGTGTGCCAGATATGCAGGCGCGCGGTCTGCAGGTCGATCTCGTTGTCGGCGAGCATGAAGCTCACGCCCTCGTGTTCGCCCAGCATGCGGCCAAAGGCCTGGCGGTTGCGCGCGTGCGCGAGCGCCACGTCGTGCGCGCGGCGCGCCTGGCCGAGCCAGCGCATGCAGTGCGTGAGACGTGCCGGCGCGAGGCGCACCTGCGCGTAGCGGAAGCCCTTGCCCAGTTCGCCCAGCACGTCGGTCGCCGGCACGCGCAGGTCCTTGAAGCGCAGCACGCCATGACCACCGGTGAAGCAGCTGTCGAGCGCGTCCATCGTGCGCACGTGCTTGATGCCGGGACGGTCCATGTCGGACAGGAACATCGTCGCCGAGCCGTCCTCCATCTTCGCCATGATGATCGCGAAGGACGCGCCTTCCGCGCCGGTGATGAACCACTTCACGCCGTTGATGACGTACTCGTCGCCGTCGCGCACCGCCGTCGTCGTTAGCATCGACGGGTCGGCCCCGGCGCCCGGGGGCGGCTCGGTCATCGCGAAGGCCGAGCGCGTCTTGCCCTGCACCAGCGGACGCAGCCAGCGGTCCTTCTGCGCCTCGGACGCGACGACTTCCATCAGGTGGATGTTGCCTTCGTCCGGCGCGTGGATGTTCAGCGCCGTCGGGCCCAGCGTCGAATAGCCGGCCTCCTCGAACACCACCGCCTTCTCGACGTGCGACAGGCCCAGCCCCCCCATCTCGCGCGACGCATGCGGCGTCAGCAATCCGGCGGCGCGCGCCCTGGCGACGAGTTCGTTGCGCAGCGCCTCGCTCGGGCCGTGCATGGTCTGGCGCGGATCCTTCTCGAGCGGGATCACCTCGTCGGCGATGAATTGGCGCACGCGTTGCTGCAGCTCCTGCAGCGCGGGACTTAGGGAGAAATCCATACCTGCTCCTTTGCGTTTTCCTGGACTGGTTATTGGTCTGCGGCGGAGCCTGCAGCGACCGCCGCCGCTGATGTATCGCCGGGTGGGACTACAGCAGTCCGGTCGAGATCCACGGCACCGCCGCGACGATCGCGAGGCCCGTCAGCAGGGCCAGGACATAGCCGATGATCGGCCGCACGCCCTCCTCCGGCTTCACCTTGCCGATCGCGCAGGCCGCGTAGTAGCCGACGCCGAAGGGCGGCGCGAACAGGCCCACGCCCATCGACAGCACCACGACCATCGCGTAATGCACCTCATGCACACCCATCGCGCGGGCGATCGGGAACAGCAGCGGCCCGAACAGCACGATCGCCGGAATGCCCTCGAGCACGCTGCCGAGGATGATGAACGCGACGATCGACACCGCGAGGAACATCGGCGCACCGCCCGGCAGCGCGGCCATCGCCTGCGCGAGGCTGGTCGAGAAGCCGGACTGCGTCAGCGACCACGCCATGCCGGTGGCAGTGCCGATGATCAGCAGGATCGCGCCCGACAACGCCGCGGTTTCGACCAGCATCGGGAAGAGCCGCGACCACTTCGCATCGCGGTGCAGCAGCAGCCCGACGAGCAGCGCGTAGGCAATGCCCAGCGTCGACACTTCGGTCGCGGTCGCGACGCCCTCGACCACCGCAGCGCGGATCACGAAGGGCAGCGCGAGGGCCGGCAGCGCAAAGCGGAACGCGCGCCAGATCTCGCTGCGGCTTGCCTTGCGCACCTTCGACAGATCCTCGTTGCGGTAGCGCAGCCACACCACGAAGCACAGCGCCGTGCCCAGCACCACGCCCGGCAGCAGGCCGCCGGTGAAGAGCGCCGCGATCGACACGCCGGTGACCGAACCGATCGTGATCAGCACCAGGCTCGGCGGGATCGTTTCGGTCTGCGCCCCCGTCGCCGACAGCAGCGCGATCAGGTCGCCCGGCTTCGCGCCGCGCTCCTTCATCTCGGGGAACAGCACCGGCGCCACCGCCGCCATGTCCGCGACCTTGGAGCCCGAGATGCCCGACACCAGGTACATCGCGCCGAGCAGCACGTAGGACAGCCCGCCGCGCACGTGCCCCAGCAGGCTCGCGAGGAAGGCGACCATCGCGCGCGCCATGCCGGTCATCTCGATCAGCAGGCCGAGGAACACGAACAGTGGCACCGACAGCAGGATCAGGTGCGACATGCCCTCGTCCATGCGCCCCACCAGCACCATCACCGGCATGCTGGTCGTCAGGGAGAGGAAGCCGAAGGTCGCGAGCCCGAAGGCGACCGCGATCGGCACCCCGATCAGCACCGTCGCGGCCGTCACGCCGACGAAGAAGATCAGCAGGTTGATGTTGCCGAGTTCGCGCAGCACCGGTCCGACCAGGCAGAACGCCGCGCAGATCGTCGCGACGGTGGCGACGGCGGAGCCCACCAGGCGCCAGTTGCCGACCCGCATCAGGCGGATGATCCCCATCACGCACATCAGCGCGAGGCCCACCGGCAGCGCGGCCGCCCGCCACGCGTTGGACAGCTCCAGCGCGGGGGTCGTGATATACGCCTCTTCCGCGGCGTATTCGTACGCCGGCCCGAGAATGAACATGAGGAAGGCGAGTGCCGCCGCGACCGCGATCGTGTCGAGGAAGGCCTGCTGATGCGGAGCCGCCTTCGCAACCAGGGCCGTCATGCGCATGTGCTCGCCGCGGCGGAACGCGACCACCGCCCCGAGGCTCGCGAGCCACAGGAACAGGATGGACGCCGCCTCGTCCGTCCACACCAGCGGCGAATGGAGGAAGTAGCGCGAGACCACGCCGGCGAAGAGGATGCAGATCTCGGCCACGATGAGCGCTGCGGCCAGCGCTTCGACAGCCGAGGCGAAGACCCGGTCGGCCACATGCGCGAGCTGCAACCTGCGGCTTTTCGCACTACCTTGTCCGGATTCGGGCGCGGCCGGGGCCGCGCCCAGCGAATGGGCGATCGTGTTCATGTCGACCCCGCGCGATCAGGCGATATCGCCGGCGTATTTCTGCAGCAGGCTCCAGGTCTCGGCGCCGAACTTCTCGCGCCACTGCGCATAGAACCCGTTCTTGCTCAGCAACTGGCGGAAGGCCGTGCCGTCGACCTGGTTGAAGGCGAGGCCCTTCGCTTCCAGTGTCTTCTGCAGATCCACGTTCGCCCGTGCGATATCCTCGCGCTGCTTGCGCGCGGCCGCGTTGATGTGCTTCGTCATCACCTGCTGCACATCGGCCGGCAGCGACTTCCACACGCGCGCATTGGCGATGAACCAGAAGCCGTCCCACGAGTGGTTCGTCAGCGAGCAGTACTTCTGCACCTCGAAGAACTTGGCCGAATCGATCAGCGCCAGCGGGTTTTCCTGGCCGTCGGCAACCTTGGTCTGCAGCGCCTGGTAGGCCTCGCTCAACGGCAGGCTCACCGGTGCGGCATCGATGGCCTTGAACATGGAGACCCACAGCGGCACGACCGGAACGCGGATCTTGAAGTTGCGCAGATCCTCCGGCGTGCGGATCGGGCGGGTGCTGCTCGTGATCTGGCGGAAACCGTTGTCCCACACCGTGTCGAACGGCACGAGGTTCACCTTCTCGATCGCGCGACGGATGTGGTTGCCGACTTCCCCGTCCATCGCCGACCACACCTCCTTGTAGCCGTTGAACGCGAACCCGACGCCGGTGATCGACGTCGCCGGGATCAGCGTCGACATCACGGTGCCCGGGAAGGTCGCCAACTCCAGCGCCCCGGCGCGGATCTGCGACATCATGTCCGAATCGCTGCCCAGCTGATTGTTCGGGAACAGCTGGATCGCCACGCGGCCGCCCGTGTCGGCAGCGATCGCGTCGATGGCTTCCTGCAGCCTCACGTTGACCGAATGGGTCATCGGAAGATCGGTTCCCAGCTTGAGCTTGAACTCCGCCGACTTCCCTGCGGCCGCCTGGGCCAGAGCCGTACGACTCACTGCGGCGGCACCGACGATTGCGGCGGCGGTCAGAAACTGTCTGCGGGTGATATGGGCCATGTTTGTCTCCTCCGTTTGAGATGGGGCGCAGCGGATGCTGCAACCGGATCGAGCAACGACATTCTGTGTGCGCAATCTCGAGTTGGCTTTGTATTCAGAATTCGCTTGACACAGGCTGAGTGTATTCTGAATTCAATAAATGTCAACCGGCCAACGCCTCGCGGCGCCGGACGCGCACCTTCGTCGTCGGGGAACATATCGTCGGCCGATCGGCGGCGCAGATCGCCTGCGCGCCGTCAGGGCGGAGTGCTTGAACGTCTTCGGAGGCCGCAGGGTCCCGCAGCATGGCCGAACGCCCCGGATGCCGAGGTTTCGGGCTGCGATGTCAAAGTCTGAATGACCGCCCGCCCCGGCCCACTTCGGGCAAGCGCATCTCTGCGCCGTCAGATCCTGGGGAACACCCGCGACCCCAGCCGTTCGGGCCGGTAGCCGCCGGGGAAGACTGCCTGTGCGCGATCACACTGGATGTGATCGAAAAGATGGGCTTGCAGGCACTCGGCATGGAGCCTGGAAAACAAAAAAGCCTCCAAGTCTTGAACTTGAAGGCTTTTTTGCGGGAATTCTTGGTCGGGGAAAGAGGATTCGAACCTCCGGCCCCTGCGTCCCGAACGCAGTGCTCTACCAGGCTGAGCTATTCCCCGACGCTTTGCAGAGGTCAGTGATCTCTACCAACTGCAAAGTCCGATAATTGTAGCAGGGCATCCTTGAAAATGGAAGGGGGCAATACACCGAGTGCGTCCGCGGCGAGTTTTGCCTCGGCGCGCGCGTAGCGACGCGTCTCGTCCAGCGCGCCGCACTCGCGGATCGCCACGAGGATCGCCGCGAAATCGTCGCGCCCGCCCGTCTCGATCGCGCGGCGCACGAGAGCGGCCTGCTCCGCCGTGCCGTGCTTCATCGTGTGGATGAGCGGCAGCGTCGGTTTGCCTTCCGCGAGGTCGTCACCGAGATGCTTGCCCGTCGCCGCCTCGTCAGACGAATAGTCCAGCACGTCGTCGATCAGCTGGAACGCCGTGCCGAGGTGCATGCCGTAGGCCGCGATGCTGTGCTCGGTGCGTTCGTCCGCGCCGCCCAGGATCGCGCCGAGGCGCGTCGACGCCTCGAACAGCTTGGCGGTCTTGTAGCGGATGACGCGCAGGTAGTCGTCGATCTCGACGTCGGCGTTGTGGCAGTTGAGGAGCTGCAGCACCTCGCCTTCGGCGATGATGTTGGTCGCGTCGGCCAGCACCTGCATGACGCGCATGTTGTCGACACCGACCATCATCTGGAAGGCGCGTGTGTACAGGAAGTCGCCGACCAGCACCGACGCGGCGTTGCCGAACATCTCGTTCGCGGTCTTGTTGCCGCGGCGCAGCTCGGATTCGTCCACAACGTCGTCGTGCAGCAGGGTCGCCGTGTGGATGAACTCGACCACCGCGGCGAGTTGGTGGTGGTTCGTCCCTTCGTACCCCATCGCACCCGCGGCGAACAGCACCAGCGCCGGACGGATGCGCTTGCCGCCACTGTGGATGATGTATTCCGCCACCTGGCGGATGAGGACGACGTCGGAATGCAGACGCTGGCGGATGACGGCATCGACCGCCTGCATGTCGGCGGCGATCGGCGCATAGAGCTGCTTGGTTGACAAGATGAAGCGCCCGGCTGGAACAAAAAGAAGATGGTAGGGGTCCCGGCCGCGTGCCGTCAAGAATCGCACGCGAACCGGAATCGCGCACTCACGGCGACGGCGGACGGATGACGTCCGGTCGGTCGGTGATCACGCAGTCGACACCCCACTCGAACAGCCTTGCGGCCCGCTCCGGGTCGTTGACCGTGTAGGTGACGACCCACAGGCCGGCTTCGCGCACCGCGGCAATGCGATCCGCATCCAGGTGGCGGTAGTCGACGTGCAGGGCCGCGGCGCGGAGCCTGCGGCAGCGCGCCAGCCAGTCCGCCGGCACGGCGCCGACGAGCAGGCCCCGGCGCAAGGCGGGCGCCACGGACGCCGCGACTTCGAGCGCCCGCTCGGAGAACGAGGACAGGAGGACGGAGGCGGGTGCGGCCGCCCACAGCATTCGCGCCCGCCGCACGACGCGCTCGGCCGTCTCGGTGTCGGTTCCGTGCGACGGCTTGATCTCCAGATTGACCGCCAGCCCGAGCGCCTGGCAACGGGCCGCGGCGAGATCGAGGCACGGGACGGGTTCACCGGCAAAGCGTGGATCGAACCAGGTACCGGCATCGAGCGCGAACAGGACGTCGTCCGGCGTGTGGGCGACGCGCCCGAGACCGTCGGTCGTGCGCTCGAGCGTTTCGTCGTGAATCAGTACGGGGGAACCGCTGCCGCTGAGCATCACGTCGAATTCGACGCCCCCGCAGCCGGTTTCTGCGGTCGCGGCAAGGCCGGCCAGGGTGTTCTCCGGCGCGAGCCTGCCGCCGCAGCGGTGTGCAAGCACCGCGGGGAGTGGGAACTCCGGGCGGTGCGTCATGCGCTCAGCGAGGAACCGGGAACATCGCCTGGACGCGGGTCACTGCCGTGTCCAGCGCTTCCTTGGCGGGCTTGCGATCGGCCCACACCGCGCTCAGCTCCTCGTCGAGGATGCCCTGCACACGCGCCCGGGCGATGAAGCTAGAAGAACTCGACTCCGCGGTCGCGGGCTTGTGGCTGAGCTGCGCGACGGCGACCTTGACGTTCTCCAGATCGGCGCCGAGCACGTCGCTCTGGGCCGCAAACACGCCGGCACGGTTGAGCGGGAGGTAGCCCGACTCGCGCTGCCATGCGACCTGGTTCTCGGGTTGCAGCCAGAAGGCGACGAAGCGCGCGACCCCCTTGTACTCGGCCGCGTTCTTGCCCGCGGCGACCCACATCGCCGCCCCGTCGGCGAGCGTGTTCTGCGGCGCGCCGGGGAAGTCGTCGTGATACGGCAGCGGCGCGATGCCGATGTCGAAGCCCGCCTTGCGGCGGAAGTCGGTCCAGCTCGACGAGGGTGCCGCGATGACGGCGCATTCGCCCGACGCGAAACGCTGCTCGGCCTCGGACTCGGCATCGAAGGTGCGGAGGTAGCGCGCCCGATGCCAGCTCGCCATCATGGCGACGTGCTTGACCTGCAGCATGCCGTTGAACGCGGGACGCTCGCCCTTGCCCTGCCGTGCGGCGACCGGCTCGTTGTGCCAGGCGCTGGTGTTCTCGATCATCACGCGCCCCGGCTGGGACACCGTGTACGGGCACTGGGAGCCTGCGTCGAAGAGCTGGCCCAGGGCCTGCTGCAGATCGAACCAGGTCTTGGGCGGCGCATCCGGATTGAGCCCGGCGCGCTGGAATTCCTTGCGGTTGATGTACATGACGGGGGTCGACAGCCCGACCGGTAGCGCCAGCAGCTGGCCCTTGGCGTCGGTGAGCGCACGATCCATCATCGCGGGCGGCTTGAGCGTCTGCAGCGGCACGCCGGCTTCGCGCATCACCCCGGACAGGGCCTTGTAACGCGGCTTGCCCGCGGCGAGGAAATCGTCTTCGGCGCTGCCCTGCAGGATCGCCATGTGCGGCGCGTCGGTGTCGCTCCACGTGCCGGACTGGACGACGAGGCGATAGTCCTTGTTGCCCTCGTTGAAGCGAGCGACGAGCTTCTGCAGCACTTCCTCGCGCTCGGGGCTCAGCTGGTGCACCAGCCGGATTTCGCGCGGCCCCGCCGGCTCGGCAGCGGCCGCCGCCTTCGGTGCCTTCGGCTTCGCAGCATGCGTAGCGACCGGGACGCCAATACACACCACCGCGGCGACACCCGCCACGACACCATTGCGCAACATTCGAGCCAAAGGCTTCATTCCTGCTTCCTTCACGACCGTAAAATGCCAAGTTTTTCATTATAAGTCGCTTCGTCACAGGCCGCTTCCGCCCGCGCCGCGACATTGCGTCAAGATTTTTCCCGTCTTGACGTTAAAGCCTTCAGCCCCCGTCAAAGGTAGCCTTCGCCATGTTCGCGCAACGCCTGATCCCCCTCTTCCTGCTCCTCGGCCTGAGCGGCTGCGAACAGTTGAGCAATGCGCTCGATCTGCCCAACCCGCAGAAGACGGCGGCGCTGGCCGAGGCCGAGGGAAAGGCGATCGGCGGCGCGTGCCGGCACGCCGGCCGCTCGATCGAGGACTGCTACGCGCTCAATGCGAAGGCGCAGAAAGCGGCGATATTCGCGGGCTGGCGCGAAATGAACGACTACATGATGCAGAACAACCTGCAGAACGTGCCCTCGGTGGTTGCGCATCCGCAGGCGCCGATCCCGGCGGCAGCGCAATCGACCGCGAGCGCCCCGAAGGCGCCGGACACCGTCGCGGCGGCGCCGCAGGACGAACGCGCGGCGAAGCGCGCGTCCCGGTGACCCGCGCCGACGCTTTGCGGCTTCGGCGCTGCGGCTTATCATCCGCGGCGTTCCAGTAACCGCACACAGCGCGGCCGTCGCCGCAGCGAGCCCATCCCATGTCCTTCCCTCCGCCGCAGCGTCCCGGCTTTGCCGCGAACGGCCTGCTTGCCCTCTGTCGCGCCGGCTTCGAAAAGGAAACCGCCGCCGAACTCGACGAATTTGCCGCCGGACTCGGCCTGATGGGATTCGTGCGCGCCCAGCCGGGCAAGGCCTTCGTCGTCTTCGAGACCCCCGAACCGGTCCCCTTCGCCGAGCTGGAGCGCTGCGACTGGCGCAGCCTGATCTTCGCGCGCCAGCTCCTGCCCTGGTTCGCGCGCGTCGACGACCTGCCCGAGCGCGACCGCGCGACGCCCATCGTCGCGGCGGTCCGTGCGAGCGGCCAGCGCTTCGCCGACCTGCTGCTGGAGACCCCGGACACCGACGAAGCCAAGCAGCAGTCCGGCTTCTGCAAGCGTTTCACCGCGCCGCTGCAGCGCGAACTCGACAAGGCGAACACTTTCCGCGAACGCGCCAAGGGACTGCCCGCGCTGCACGTCCTGTTCGCCGACGCCAACACGGCGTGGCTGTGCGCCGCCCTGCCGGGACGCGCCGCACTCTGGCCGATGGGCATCCCGCGGCTTCGCATGCTGCGCGAGGCCGGAAGCCGCTCGACGCTGAAGCTCGCCGAGGCCTTCTTCACGCTGCTCACCGAAGAGGAACGCAACGCGAGCCTGCGCGCCGGCCTGCGCGCGGTCGACCTCGGCGCCGCCCCCGGCGGATGGACCTGGCAGCTGGCCCACCGGGGCCTGCGCGTCACCGCGGTCGACAACGGACCGATGGCGCCCTCGGTGATGGCGACCGAAATGGTCGAGCATGTGCGCGCGGACGGATTCACGTGGCGGCCGCCGCGCCCGGTCGAATGGCTGGTGTGCGACATGGTGGAGCAGCCGACGCGCGTCTCGGCCCTCGTCGCCGACTGGCTCGCCATGGGCCGCTGCCGCCGGGCGATCTTCAACCTCAAGCTGCCGATGAAGAAGCGCCTCGACGCGGTCGAGCAGTGCCGCGCCATCATCACCAAGCGGCTCGCGCACGCGGGGCCGTTCGTACTGCGCATGAAGCACCTGTACCACGACCGCGAGGAGATCACCTGCTATCTCGCGCTGCAGAATCCGGGCGCCAGCTGATCGACGCGACCGCGCCCGGCGATTTTGCC
The DNA here is from genome assembly GCF_012910905.1 of Aromatoleum toluvorans. Taxonomy (GTDB): domain Bacteria; phylum Pseudomonadota; class Gammaproteobacteria; order Burkholderiales; family Rhodocyclaceae; genus Aromatoleum; species Aromatoleum toluvorans. Next base: position 39,080 of record NZ_WTVN01000027.1, on the reverse strand, counting down.
ACCGTGATGCAACAAACCGGCCGGATCGTGCATGTATAATGATGTTTTTACAGCACCCGGCCTGCCGGTTGGCGCGAGCCCCTGCCGGAACCCGAACGTTCCGGTTTCCGTTCCCTCAGTCGCCTTTCCTGGCGTCGCGCCCGACGCGACAGGCCTCCATGGAAGATAGGCGCCTATGAGCTTCGCCGACCTCGGGCTGATCCCCGAGCTGCTACGCGCTGTAGCCGATACCGGTTACACCGCCCCCACTCCGATCCAGCAGCAGGCCATCCCTGTCGTGTTGGCCGGCCGCGACGTGATGGGCGGCGCGCAGACCGGCACCGGCAAGACGGCCGGCTTCACGTTGCCACTGCTGCAGCGGCTTTCCCGCCACGCCAGCACTTCGACCAGCCCCGCCCGCCACCCGGTGCGCGCGCTGATCCTCGCGCCGACGCGCGAGCTGGCGATGCAGGTGTTCGAGTCGGTGAAAACCTACAGCAAGCACATCCCGCTGCGCAGCACCTGCATCTACGGCGGCGTCGACATGAAGCCGCAGATTCAGGAACTGCGCAACGGCATCGAGATCGTCATCGCCACGCCGGGCCGCCTGCTCGACCACGTGCAGCAGAAGACGATCGCGCTGAACCAGGTCGAGATGCTCGTGCTGGACGAAGCCGACCGCATGCTGGACATGGGCTTCATCCCCGACATCCGGCGCATCCTCGACCTGCTGCCGGCGTCGCGCCAGAGCCTGCTGTTCTCCGCGACCTTCTCGGACGAGATCAAGAAGCTCGCCGACCAGATGCTCAAGGAACCGCAGCTGATCGAAGTCGCCCGCCGCAACGCGGTGTCGGAGACGATCACGCACCGCGTGCATCCGGTCTCCGCCGGTCTCAAGCGCAACCTGCTCGTGCATCTGCTGCGGCACGAGCCGGACACGCAGGCGCTGGTGTTCGTCGCGACCAAGCTCGCCTGCGGCCGCCTCGCCCACTTTCTGGAACGCCACGAGATCGCTGCCGACGCGATCCACGGCGACAAGGGCCAGGCACAGCGCACCGAGACGCTGGAAGCATTCAAGTCCGGCAAGCTGCGCGTCCTCGTCGCCACCGACGTCGCCGCGCGCGGCCTGGACATCGACGACCTGCCCTCGGTGATCAACTTCGAACTGCCGCATACCGCCGAGGACTATGTTCACCGCATCGGCCGCACCGGCCGCGCCGGCCGCCAGGGCCATGCGGTGTCGCTGGTGAGCGCCGAGGAGAAGCATCTCCTCGTCGAGATCGAGAAGCTCATCAAGCTGCAGATTCCGCAGGAAGCCGTGCCGGGCTTCGATCCCGAACCCGATTTCCATGAATCCGGCGCCCGCAGGGGCCGGCGAACCCCGGCGGCCAAGGGCGCCGAACCGTCGCGCGAGCCGGCGAACGGCAGCCGAGCCGCCGCCGCACCGGCCCGCAACAACGACGCGCGCCGCCGCAAGTCGATGATCGCAGCGGACGGATTCGACTTCAGCAAGCCCTACGAGCCGACCCAGCCGATCGCGGCGGCGGCCGGCACCAGCCTGCAGGCGACGGAGCCGGCGATCGACAAGCGGGGCATCGCGCCGCGGCGTCCGGCACGCCCCATCGCCGTCCTGCTCGGCGGACTGGGCCGCAAGTAACTGCCCCCGCGCCGGGGCGCGGCAATCGGGCGGAATTGGGGCCGCCCTCCCCGCCTATTCGGCGCAATCGTTACGGCACGTTCGCGTATTCTGGACTACGCCGAAACATCGCCCGAATACGTGGAATGGTCGCCCCCATGAACGCAGCCCGTCGCCCGCAGGGCAACGAAAACCCCGAAGAGCCCTTCATCCCCGACTTCTCCGAAGGGGCGGAAACGGGCCTCTACCTCGCGCTGTTCGAACTGCTCGACGAGGGCCTGATCATCACCGGCGACGAGGTCGTCCTCGAGGTCAACAGCGCGGCCTGCCGCCTGCTCGAGCGGGATTACCGGCAGATCGCCGGAAAGCCCCTCGCCGACCTCTTCCCCTCGGAACGCGACTTCCTCGACGCGCGCGCACGCCTCTTCATCCAGGGCGAGATGCGCGGCAGCCTGCGGGTGTCGCTTCCCGGCGACCGGCATCGCGACCTGCGCTTCGTCGCGGCCGCGCGCATCCGGCCGGGCATCCACGCCCTGATCCTGAGCCCGGACGTGATCGCCGAAGCCTACGCCGACAGCACGTTCGCCGAGACGCCCGCGGTCGACGCGCTCTGGCCCCGGCTGGCAGCGGCCCTCGAGCAACCCGTCATCGTCATCGACGAGCGCGACCGCATCGCCGCGGCGAACGCCGTCGCCCTCGCCGCGCTGGGCCTCGCGCGCGGCAGCCTGATCGGACAGGCCGTCCGCGACTGCATGGAGATCGAATGGCCGGCCGCCGACGCCGCCCAGATCGCCAGGCTGCGCGTGCCCGGGCAGGCCGGCGAACTCGGCGCGCGCGTACTCGCCGGACCCAAGCCCGACTGGCGCCTGCTCATTCTCCCGCCGGCATCACCCGGCCGGCCACCGGCCACCGGCGCGGTGCCTTCGGCGGCGCCACTCGGCGAGAGCATCCTCGAGCGCATCTTCACCGACAGCCCGCTGCCGACCCTGCTGTGCGAGGGGCCCGAGATGCGCATCCTCGCCGCGAACACGGCAGCGGCGCGGGTGTATGGCTATTCGCGCGAGACTCTGGGCACGATGGAAATCGCCGCGCTGCGCACGACCCCCGGTGACGGCAGGCTGCCGTCCGAGCCGGGGATCTGGCAGCACCGGCGGCGCGACGGCAGCACCTTCGATGTCGACATCGTCACCTATGCGCTCGACTCCGCCGCCCGCCCCGGCCTGGTCGTCGTCATGCACGACCTGCCCGAAGCGCCGCTGCTGACGTTCGAGACGCGCCTGCGCCAGGCGATCGATCTCGGCCAGCTCGACGTGCATTTCCAGCCGCTCGTTGACGTCCGGGACGGCACCGTGGAGGCCGGCGAGGCCCTGTTGCGCTGGCATCACCCGGAGCTCGGGCTGATCCCCTTCCAGCACTTCGGAGGCGTCGCGCGCGATTCGGGACAGCTCGCGCGCATGGGCGACTGGGTGTTGCACGCGGCCTGCAAGGCAGCGGCGGGGTGGCCGCAGCGCGAAGGGCGAGCGCCGCGCCTCATCGTGAATGTGGCGCTGGAACAACTGCTGCACGGCGACCTCGCCGAACGCGTCCACCATGCGCTGGGGGCGTCCGGGCTGGAGCCGGCGCAGCTGGAACTGGACCTCGACGAACGCGTGCTCAACGACGAGCACAGCCGCCTGATCGGCGTGCTGCAGGCGATCGCCGGGACGGGCGTGCGGCTCGCGATCGACGACTACGGCCGCGGCCTTTCCTCGATCCCGCGGCTCAAGCGCTACCCGCTCAACGCCCTGAAACTCGACCCCTTCCTCGTCCGCGAAGTCGGCATCCGCGAGGACAGCGCGGCCATCGTCGAGGCAATCGCCGGCATGGCCGGCATCCTGCAGCTGGAGGTGGTTGCGCGTGGCGTCGAAACGGAAGCGCAGGAGGCCTTCCTGTCGGCGCTCGATTGCCACCTGCAGCAAGGCCCGCTCTTCGGCCGGCCGATGGCCGTGGACGCGTTCCGCGCCTTTCTCGCGTAGCGGTCCGCCACCGGCCGCTCAGTACGCGAGCAGCGTGCGGCAGGTTTCCTTGCGTCCGGTGATGCGGCTGAAGCGCGCGAGCTGCTCCTTCACGAAGGCGTCGGAGACGCGATCGTCCGCGCAGTAGTCGCGCAGCTGCAGCGCATAGGCGAGGTTCTGGAGATCGCGCTGGGTGCGCGACAGGGCCGGATGACGATAGCCGGAGGTGTCGCGGAACGAGCGATCCGGTTTCGCATCCGATTTCGCATCCGCGGCGGCAAGCGGCGGCGCGTCCGCCTGGCGCGGCAACGACTGCGCCGACGGGACCGCGGGCAGCAGCAGGATAAGACTCGCAAACAGGGCACGCAGCAACATCGGCCAGTCCTCCTCGAACACCGGCTCCCGATATTACGGCACGTCCCGCCGCAAACTGAAGCGGCCCGCCGCCCCGGTCAGGACGGCGGGCCGCATCGGACGACGCTCAGACCTCCAGCGCCTTCACGTGCGTGATGACTTCGCCGATGATCTGCTGCGCGCTGCCGTACAGCATGCGGCAGTTGTCCCTGAAGAACAGCGCGTTCTCGATGCCCGAGTAGCCCGCGCCCTGGCCGCGCTTCACGACGATGACATTCTGCGCCATGTCGACGTTGAGGATCGGCATGCCGTAGATCGGGCTCGACTTGTCGGTGCGCGCGACCGGGTTCACGACGTCGTTCGCGCCGATCACGAGGGCCACGTCCACTTGCGGGAAGTCGGAGTTGATCTCTTCCATGTCGAAGATCTTGTCGTAGGGCACGCCCGCCTCCGCCAGCAGCACGTTCATGTGGCCCGGCATGCGGCCCGCGACCGGATGGATCGCGAACAACACCTCGACGCCGCCCTCTTCCAGCAGCTGCGCCATCTCCCACACCTTGTGCTGCGCACCGGCGACCGCCATGCCGTAGCCCGGCACGATGACAACCTTGGACGCGTAGCGCATCACGGATGCCGCATCCAGCGCCGAGAGTTCCTTCATCGAACCCTCGATCGCCTCGCCGCCGCCCGCCGCCGCACCGGTGATCGGCGTGAAGATGACGTTCTTGATCGGGCGGTTCATCGCCTTCGCCATCAGCTGGGTGAGCAGCGTGCCGGACGCGCCGACCACGATGCCTGCGACGATCAGCGCGGGGTTGCCGAGCACGTAGCCCTCGAAGCCGACCGCGAGGCCGGTGAACGCGTTCAGCAGCGAGATCACCACCGGCATGTCGGCGCCGCCGATCGGGCTGGTGAGGATCACGCCGAGCGCCAGCGCGACGACGAAGAACGCGATGACGATGGCCGAGGGCGGGGTCTCGGTGACGATGATCGCCAGGCCCAGCAGCACCGCGACCGCGGCGAGCACGATGTTCACCAGGTTCTGCTGCGGCAGGCGCCATGCCTTGGTCATGATGCCCTGCAGCTTGGCGAAGGCGATGCACGAGCCGGAGAACGCCACCGAGCCGATCAGCGCGCCGAGCACCGCGAGGGTCGTCGCGGTGACGCCGTGCGCGCCGCCGCGCGCGAACTCGAGCGCCGCGATCGCCGCCGCGGCGCCGCCGCCCATGCCGTTGTAGATGGCGACCATCTGCGGCATGTCGGTCATCTTGACGACGCGCCCGCTCCACCACGCGACTCCGCCGCCCAGCACGATGGCGGTGATCATCAGGCCGTAGTTCTGCATGCCCGGCGTGTAGAAGGTGATAAGGGTGGCCGCGATCATCGCGTAGCCCGCCCACACGATGCCCTTGCGCGCCGTGACCGGCGAGCTCATCGCCTTCAGGCCGAGGATGAACACCACGGCGACGCCGAAATACGCCAGCTGGATGACGCCGTTCATTGCGCACCTCCCGACTTCGACTTGAACATCGCGAGCATGCGTTCGGTCACGACGTAGCCGCCGGCGGCGTTGGCCGCGCCGAGGAACACCGCGACGAAGCCGATGGCCAGCTGCGTCGGGTCGGCCGGATCGGCGTGGCCGAGCACGACCATCGCGCCCACGAGCACGACGCCATGCACGAAGTTCGACCCCGACATCAGCGGGGTATGCAGGATCACCGGCACGCGCGAGATCACCTCGTATCCCGTGAATGCGGCCAGCATGAATATGTACAGCGCGGTTATGCCTTCCACGTTTGCGTCCCCCTTACAGTCCCAGAACCTGCTTCACGCCCGCGTGCCGCAGCTCGCCCGCATGGGTGAGGCAGCAGCCGGCCACCACTTCGTCTTCCCAGTCGAGCGCGAGCGCGCCGTCCTTGATGAAGGGCGAAATGAAATTGAAGAGATTCTTGGCGTACATCTCCGAGGCATGCACCGGCATGCGGCTGGCGATGTGGGTGGGGCCGATCAGGAGCACATCGTTGATCCAGGTCTTCTCGCCGGCGACCGTGCCCTCGACGTTGCCACCGGATTCGGCCGCCATGTCGACGACGACCGCACCCGGCTTCATGCGCGCGATCATGTCGGCGCTGATGATCCTCGGCGCTTTCTTGCCGGGGATCGCCGCGGTGGTGATCAGGGCGTCGGCCTGCGCGACCGCCTTCGCGAGGCGTTCGGCCTGCTTCGCCTTCTCCTCGTCGGTGAGCTCGCGCGCGTAACCGCCCGTGCCTGCTGCCGACACGCCGGTGTCGACGAACTTCGCGCCCAGCGACTCGATCTGCTCGCGCGTCTCGGGACGCACGTCGTAGGCCTCGACCATCGCGCCGATGCGGCGTGCGGTCGCGATCGCCTGCAGGCCCGCAACGCCCGCGCCGATCACGAGCACCTTGGCCGGACGGATCGTGCCGGCGGCATAGGTCAGCATCGGGAAGAACTTCGGGCTGTGGTCGGCGGCGATCAGTGCGCACTCGTATCCGGCGACCGCACCCTGGCTCGACAGCACGTCCATGCTCTGCGAGCGCGTGATGCGCGGCAGGAGTTCCAGCGCAAAGCTGGTGATCTGCTTTTCCATCAACTGCTGCGCGCGCTCGGCGCTGGACCACGGTTGCAGCATCCCGAGCAGCACCGCGCCCGGTTTCATCGCCGCGATCAGCTCGGCCGACGGCGGCTGCACGCACAGCACGAGGTCGGCCGCGGCGCACACTTCCATCGCGCTCGCCGCCACCTCGATGTCGGCGAACATGTCATCGCGCAGGTGCGCGGGCTTGCCCGCGCCGGTCTGCATCACAACCTTGGCGCCCAGGCCCAGGTATTTCTTCACTACGTCGGGCACGACCGACAGACGTCGCTCGCCCGCAATTGCTTCCGCTGGCACTCCGATCAACAGAGCCATTGGCTGTCCTCCCAGACTGGGTTGGTAACGGGAACGCTTGCGCAGACCAACTCCGACGGCGGACAGGGCAAAGCCGCGGCCGAACGCTCCGCAGCGCCTATTCCGTTTTCGACTCTCCGATGATCCGCGATTTAATCTGCAGGTGGATGCGCCCCCACCTGTTCTAATGTGTTCATGCATCCTGCAAATCCATGCAATTTGCAGGGGGCGCTTGACGGATAATACCGATTGCCAATGACAGCGCAACCTGTTCCTGCAAGAAATTTCCGATGAAGACAGCACGCAGCGGCACCAAACGACACAAGACGAAGGCCCTCACCGCGGCAAAAGCCGGCCTGCCGCCGGGGTCGCTGGTCCATGTCGGCACGGTGAAAACCGATCGCCCGCAGATCTCGCTCATCGCCTACGACGACGGCGGCATCGAGGAAAAACGCTTCGGGAGCATCGCCGAATCGCGCGAGTACGTGCCGGCGCGAGGCCGCCTCTGGCTCAATGTGCATGGCCTGCAGGATGCAGCGATCCTCGGCGAGATCGGGCGGCGCTTCCGCCTGCATCCGCTGGTCCTCGAGGACATCCTCAACACCCACCAGCGGGCGAAGATCGAGGACTACGGCGACTATCTGTTCTGCGTCCTGCGCGTGTTCGCGTACGACGCCGAATCGCGGACCCTGAGCTCGGATCAGCTCAGCATCGTTCTCGGGGAAAACTTCATCCTGACCTTTCAGGAACGCCGCGCCGGCCTCTTCGAGCCCGTCCGCGAGCGCATGCGGGCTGCCGGGTCGCCGCTGCTGAAACACGGCACCGACTATCTCGCCTACACGCTGCTCGATACGGTCATCGACCAGTACTTCGTCGTCGTCGACCAGTTGGGCGACACCGCGGAGCAGCTCGAGGACGAGGCGCTGGCCAGCCCGACGCCCGCGCTGCTGCGCATGATCAACCTCGTCAAGCACGACACCCAGCTGCTGCGCCGCGCGATCTGGCCGCTGCGCGAAGTGCTCAACGGCCTGCTCCGCGGCGAGAGCCGCTTCTTCCAGCCCGAAACGCGGCTATACCTGCGCGACATCTACGACCACACCATCCACGTGATCGAGACGCTCGACGCCGTGCGCGAACTGCTCGGCGACCTGATGGACATGTACCTCTCGTCGGTCAGCAACCGGCTGAACGTCGAAGTGCGCATCCTCACGGTGCTCACCACGCTGTTCCTGCCCGCCACGCTGATCACCGGCATCTTCGGCATGAACTTCAGCCACATGCCGCTGCTGGGCGACGCCCAAGGCTTCTATATCGCGCTGGCGATGATGGCAGGGGTCGCGGGAGCCATGGCGGCCGCGTTCTGGCGGCGGAACTGGCTAAGACTCTGACTCGGGCGCGGGGACGTCGACGAGCTTGATCAGTGCCAGCGAGATGTTGTCGCCGCTCCCCGCGCCGCGCTTGCGCGCCCGGTCGACCAGCGCTTCGGCCGCGTCGCGGGCGCGGCGGCCGGACACCTCGGCCGCGATCTCCGCATCCGACAGCAGCCCCCACAGGCCGTCCGAACACAGCAGGAAGCTGTCCCCCGCCTGAGGACGAACCGCCTCGCCGACGCACACCTCGGGCGCCTGCGCGGCGCCGAGGCAGGACAGCAGGACGTTGCGCTGGGGATGCACGCGTGCGCCGGCATCGTTGAGTTGCCCCTTGCGCTGCAGGTCGCCGACGAGCGAATGATCTTCGCTGCGGCTGATCAGGCGGTTATCACGAAAGTGATATAGGCGCGAATCGCCGCAATGCGCCCAGCGTATCTGTCCGGGTTGCAGCACGAATACCACGGCGGTGCTGTGAGGCTCCTTTTCGCTGGTCAGCCGCGTCAGGCGGATGATCAGATGCGCCTCGTCGACGATGCCGTGCAGCAGGTCGGCGACCTCCTCCTTGCGCGGGGAGTAGTCTTCGAAGTTCTGCCGCGCTTTCAGAAGCACCTGCTCGGCGGCCATGGCGCCGCCGGTGTGCCCGCCCATGCCATCGGCAAGAACGGCCATGAGCGTTCCGGGCTGGTGCGGATGCGCGAACACGCCCACGCGGTCCTGCTGCTCGTGCCGGTCGCCGATGTGGCTTGCAACGCAGGTTTCGACGGTAATGGCCATTGGCGATGGAATGGAATTTTTCGCCGATATTACCGCGGCTACCCAGTTTGGGATAGAGATGCGGCGGGCAGCCGTTTCCCCGTCGTGACGTCATTCACGCTTGCCGATGGGGCCCCGTGCAGGGCGCGGCGCGCGTCCGTGGCCGGACGTACGCCGCACCCCATTCCTCACAGGGGAAGGCCGTTGAGGCGGCTGTCGACCAGCTCCACCCAATGGCGCACGGGCGTCTCGGTGCCGCCCTGCAGGTGCGTCATGCACCCGATATTGGCCGATGCGATGATCGCCGCCCCGCCCTCGGCCAGCGCCGCCAGCTTGTTCGTGCGCAGCTGCTTCGAGAGCTCCGGCTGCAGGATCGAGTAAGTGCCGGCCGAACCGCAGCACAGATGGCCGTCACGCACCGGTGTGAGCTCGAAGCCCGCGGTCGTGAGGAGGTTCTCGACGACGCCGCGGATCTTCTGACCGTGCTGCAAGGTGCAGGGAGACTGGAACGCCACCGCGACGGCGTCGCCACGACGGGTCTTCAGCAGCTCCTGCAGCTTCCAGCCCTCCGCGGCGACGATCTCGCTGACGTCGCGGGTCATCTCCGCAATGCGCGCGGCCTTTTCCGCATAAGCGGGATCCTGCGCGAGCAGGTGGCCGTAGTCCTTCACCTGCACGCCGCAGCCCGAGGCGGTCATGACGATGGCCTCGATCTCGCCGCGTTCGACCGCCGGCCACCAGGCGTCGATGTTGCGCCGGGCATCGTCGCGGCCGCCTTCCTGGTCGTTCAGATGGAAGCGCACCGCGCCGCAGCACCCCGCCCCCGGCTGCTCGACCAGCGAAATGCCGACGGCGTCGAGCACGCGCGCGGTCGCCGCGTTGATCGACGGCGCCATCGCCGGTTGCGCACAACCGGCCAGCGCGATCATGCGCCGCGCGTGGTGCGGCTTGGGCCACGGGCCGGCGGGGCGCAGGGCGGGCACCTTTTCCTTCAGCGCCTCGGGCAGCAGCCCGCGCACGGCGCGCCCCGCCTTCATCGCGATGCCGAACACATCCGTGCGCGGCACGAATTCGCGCAGCGCCCAGCGTTTCGCCGCCTCGGCACCGCGCCGCGGCACGCGCTGTTCGACGATGTTGCGGCCGATGTCGGCGAGGCGGCTGTAATGCACGCCCGACGGACAGGTCGACTCGCAGGAACGGCAGGTCAGGCAGCGGTCGAGGTGCAGGCGCGTCTTCTCGGTGACGTCGTGGCCTTCGAGCAGCTGCTTGATCAGGTAGATGCGGCCGCGCGGCCCGTCCAGCTCGTCGCCGAGCAGCTGGTAGGTCGGGCAGGTCGCGGTGCAGAAACCACAGTGCACGCAGTTGCGCAGGATCGCTTCGGCCTCGCGCCCTTCGGGCGTGTTCTTGATGAAATCGGCAAGTTGGGTCTGCATGTTCAGAGTCCGTCGTAGAAACGACCGGGATTGAAGATTCCTGCGGGATCGAAGGCCTGCTTGAGCCGGCGCTGGATCGCCATGACCGGCGCGGCGAGCGGATGGAAGACGTCGCTGCTGCGGTCGAAGCCGCGGAAGGCCGTCGCGTGGCCGCCCAACGCGGCGACACGCTCGCGGATCGTCGCGGCCGGCGCATCGGAGCGCAGCCAGCGCAACGCGCCGCCCCACTCGATGAACTGCGTCCCGGGCAGCTTCACCGGCGCCGCCGAACTCGGCAGCGACAGGCGCCACAGGACCTCGCCCGCCCCCAGGTCGGCGAAATACGCATCTGTCTGCTCGCGCACGCCCGCCCAGAACGCGGACGCCCCGACTGCCTCCACGAGGTCGCCGCCGAGCCTGCGCTCCGCCGCGCGCACCGCGGCCTCCGCGCCGGAAAGGCGCAGGTGCAGCGCCCCGTCGCACCACGCCGACGCCGAGATCGGCAGCGGCTGGCCGCCCCAGTCGTTGACGCGGTCGATCGCCTCCTTCTCGTCGATCGCAAAGCGCAGCGTGGTCTCCGCGACCGGGCGTGGCAGGACTTTCAGGGACACGTCGAGGATCAGCCCCAGCGTGCCAAGGCTGCCGGCGATCGCGCGCGACAGGTCGTAGCCGGCGACGTTCTTCATCACCTGGCCGCCGAAGGACAGCGCCTCGCCGCGGCCGTCCAGGATGCGCACGCCGAGCACGAAGTCGCGCAGCGCCCCCGCCGTCGCCCGCCGTGGCCCCGACAGTCCGGCCGCGACGCAGCCACCGACCGTCGCTCCCGCGCCGAAATGCGGCGGCTCGAAGGCCAGCATCTGCCCGCGTTCGGCGACCAGCGCCTCGAGCTCCGCGAGCGGCGTGCCCGCACGAGCGGTCACGACCAGCTCGGTCGGCTCGTAGCTGACGACGCCCGCATGGCCGCGCGTGTCGAACACCTCGCCGACGGGCTCGCGGCCGTAGAACGCCTTCGTCCCGCCGCCCCGCACCTGCAGCGCCGTACCCGACGCCGCCGCGGCGCGCACCCGCTCGCGCCACTGTTCAGTCAAATCGCTCATTCGCTCTCCGCCTTATTCCTTGCCTTGTCCGGCGCCCGATGAGCGTCCGGCTTGCCGTCGCGCCGCTCGGCGATCGCCCGCAGCGCCAGCCACGAGCCGATCAGCGACATCACCGGCACGACCACGAGTAGAAACTGGATCCAGCCCCGGTCCATCAGAAGCGGGGGATGTCCGGATACGGGATATGCCCGTTGCTCACGCGCATGCGACCGTATTCGGCGCAGCGGTTGAGCGTCGGGATCGCCTTGCCCGGGTTGAGCAGCCCGCGCGGATCGAAGGCGCCCTTGACGCGGAAGAACATCGCCAGCTCGGGCCGCGTGAACTGGCTGCACATCTGGTTGATCTTCTCGATGCCGACACCGTGCTCGCCGGTGATCGTGCCGCCCAGCGCCACCGACAGCTCCAGGATGTCCGCACCGAAGGCTTCCGCCCGTTCGAGCTCGCCTGCCTGGTTGGCGTCGAACAGGATCAGCGGATGCAGGTTGCCGTCGCCGGCATGGAACACGTTGATGCAGCGCAGCCCGTGCTTGCCTTCCATCTGCTGGATGGCCTCGAGCATCTCGCCCAGGCGCTTCCGCGGGATCGTGCCGTCCATGCAGTAGTAGTCGGGCGAGATGCGCCCCGCCGCGGGGAAGGCGGCCTTGCGCCCGGCCCAGAACTTCATGCGCTCGGTTTCGTCGCGCGAGACGCGGATCTCCGTCGCGCCGCTCGCCTCCAGCACCGCCCGCACGCGTTCGATCTCCTCGGCGACTTCCTCGGGCGTGCCGTCCGATTCGCACAGCAGGATCGCCTTCGCGTCCAGCGGGTAGCCCGCATGGACGAACTGCTCGACCGCCGCCGTGGCGGGCTGGTCCATCATCTCGAGACCGGCCGGGATGATGCCGGCGGCGATGATCTCCGCGACCGCCTCGCCCGCCTTGATGACATCGTCGAAGGCCGCGAGCACGCACTGCGCAAGCTGCGGCTTGGGCGTGAGCCTGACCGTCACTTCGGTGACCACCGCGAGCATGCCTTCCGAGCCGATCACCAGCGCCAACAGGTCGTAGCCCGGCGCATCCAGGCCGTGGTTGCCGATCTCGACGATCTCGCCATCGATGGTCACGCCGCGCACGCGCAACACGTTATGCACGGTGAGGCCGTATTTCAGGCAATGCACGCCGCCCGAGTTCTCGGCGACGTTGCCACCGATCGTGCACGCGATCTGCGACGACGGATCCGGTGCGTAATACAGCCCATGCGGCGCGGCGGCCTCGGAGATCGCGAGGTTGCGCACGCCCGGCTGCACGACCGCGGTGCGCGCGTGGGGATCGAGGTGCAGGATGCGGTTGAAGCGCGCGAGCGACAGCACGACGCCGAACTCGTGCGGCAGCGCGCCGCCCGACAGGCCGGTGCCGGCACCGCGCGCGACGACGGGCACCCCCATCTCGCTGCACACCTTCAGCACGGCCACGACCTGCGCCTCGGTCGTCGGCAGCGCCACGACCATCGGCAGCTGCCGGTAGGCCGACAGCCCGTCGCATTCATACGGACGCAGGTCCTCCGCGTCGTACATCAGCGCCCCCGCCGGCAGCACCCGCGCCAACGCCTCGACCACGCGGACTTTGTCGATCGACGAAAAGTCCGCCTCCTGCTCGCCCAGGACCACCGGGTCCGCCGCAATGTTCATTGTTCGTTCTCCACTTCGTGCCGCTCCTCGTTGCGCGCGTCCGTCGCACGCGCGTCAGCCTTCTTCCCCACGCCGGCCCAGCGCCGCTCGTGCAGCCCCAGGCGCTGCACCGCGCCCGCGAGGTGCGCGGTCGCCGCCGCGCGCGCCGCCGCCGCGTCACCCGCGGCGATGGCCTCGAAGATGCGCACGTGCTCGGCCTGCGAATCGCGCGCGCGGCCGGAATGGTGCCCCTCGGCGTTCCAGGTCGGCGCGCGCGAATCCGAAAACTGCTGCCCCATGAAAGCCTGGAAGCGCTCGATCTGCGGGTTGTGCGTCGCGGCCGCGACGGCGACGTGAAACGCGTCGTCGTCGGTATGCGCGTCGGCGCCGGTCGCGAGCGCCGCTGCCATCCGGTCCAGCGCCGCCCGCATGCGCTCCAGCTCGGCCGGCGACCGCCGCATGGCCGCTAGCTCCGCCGCACCGACCTCGACGAGGTAGCGCAGCTCGAAAATATCCGACACCTCGCGATCCGAGACCGCGCCATCGGCCGGGGCCTCGCCGCCGGCCGAGGCCCGCAGCAGGCGGAAGCTCGCCTGGCCCGGTCGCGCCGCCACGTAGGCCCCCGACCCCTGCCGCGTCATCACGCAGCCGTCGGCCTTCAGGCGCGAAACCGCCTCGCGGATCACCGCCCGGCTCACGCCGAAGCGCTCGCACAACACCTTCTCCGTCGGCAACTGGGCTCCGGGCTTCAACCCCTGCTCGCTGATCCACGCTTCGAGCTGACGCGCGACGACATCGCTCAGGCGCGGCGCGCGGCGTGACCTTTCGTTTACCATATGACTCAGCCTGCCCCGCAATTTGTCTGACAACATTTCAATCATAGGCTCAGTTGCGTGCGCTGTCAGCATTGGGGAATACCCGCACCGGCCCCGCGGCGGGGGAAGCGCGCTTTCGCCTAAGCGCTGATTTCCTTGACTATTCCGGCGCTCTTCATATAAAGTGCGCGATTCCTTTGCAAACCCATCAACTGGAGCAACACCATGTACGCGGTGATAAAAACCGGCGGCAAGCAGTATCGCGTCGTCGCCGGCGAAAAGATCAAGGTAGAACAGATACCGGCAGACGTGGGCTCCGAAATCACTATCGACCAGGTTCTCATGGTCGGCGAGGGCGAGTCGGTCAAGATCGGCACCCCGGTGGTTTCCGGCGCCGCAGTGAAGGCGACCGTGGTTTCCCACGGCCGCCACGAGAAGGTCAAGATTTTCAAGATGCGCCGCCGCAAGCACTACCAGAAGCACCAGGGCCATCGCCAGAACTACACCGAGCTTCGCATCGAAGCGATCTCGGCCTGATTAGCCAAGGAGGTAATTCGTCATGGCACACAAAAAAGCTGGCGGTAGTTCCCGTAACGGCCGCGACTCGGAATCGAAACGACTCGGCGTCAAGCGCTACGGCGGCCAGTTCGTGCTCGCCGGCAACATCATCGTTCGCCAGCGCGGCACCGAATACCACCCGGGCGAGAACGTCGGCATCGGCAAGGACCACACCCTGTTCGCGCTGAAGGACGGCACCGTGCAATTCACCGTGAAGGGCGCGCAGCGCCGCCGCACGGTCGTGATCGTGCCCGAAGCCGCCTGATTTCCGGCGTCAAGGTTCGAAAAGCCCTATCCTTGCGGTAGGGCTTTTTTGTTTCAGCCACAGGCACAGCACAAGCACCCATGAAGTTCATTGACGAAGCGCGTATCGAGGTCATGGCCGGCGACGGCGGCAACGGGTCGGCCTCCTTCCGCCGCGAAAAATTCATCCCGCGCGGCGGCCCCGACGGCGGCGACGGCGGACGCGGCGGCAGCATCTTCGCGGTCGCCGACCGCAACCTCAACACGCTGATCGACTTCCGCTACACGCGCATGCATCGTGCCCAGCGCGGCGAGAACGGCGGCAACAAGGACTGCTACGGCAAGAGCGGCGAAGACATCACGCTGCGCATGCCGGTCGGCACCATCATCACCGACTACGAGACGGGCGAGCTCATCGCCGACCTCGACGTCGATGGCAAGCGCGCGCTGATCGCCCGCGGCGGCAAGGGCGGCCTCGGCAACCTGCACTTCAAGTCCAGCGTGAACCGCGCCCCGCGCAAACGCACGCTCGGCGAGGAAGGCGAACGCCGCATGCTGCGCCTCGAACTCAAGGTGCTGGCCGACGTCGGCCTGCTGGGCATGCCCAACGCCGGCAAATCGACCTTCATCCGCTCCGTTTCCGCGGCGAAACCGAAAGTCGCCGACTACCCGTTCACGACGCTCGCGCCCAATCTGGGCGTCGTGCGCACCGACGAGAACCGCAGCTTCGTCATCGCCGACATCCCCGGCCTGATCGAGGGCGCAGCCGAAGGCCACGGACTCGGCCACCAGTTCCTGCGCCACCTGCAGCGCACGCGCGTGCTGCTGCACCTCGTCGACCTCGCCCCCTTCGACCCCGACGCCGACCCCGTGCATGACGCGAAGGCGATCGTCGAAGAGCTGCGCAAGTACGACGAGTCGCTCTACGTCAAGCCGCGCTGGCTCGCGCTGAACAAGCTCGACCTGATCCCCGAGGACGAACGTGCGGAACGCGTCGCCGCCTTCCTCGACGCCTACGGCCCGGTGGATCGCCACTTCGAGATTTCCGCGCTGACCGGCGATGGCTGCCGCCCGCTGATCTTCGCGATCCAGGACTTCCTCGACGCGGACCGTGCGCAGGCCGAAGCCGAGCGCGCCGCCCGCGCCGCCGAGGAAGCCCGCCTCGCCGCGGAAGCCGAAGCCCGTGCGGAAGCGGCCTATCAGGTGCGCCTGCAGGCCATCCTCGCCGAAGAGGACGATGCCGACGACGACCTCGACGAGGACGAAAGCCCGGAACACACCGGACGTTGAAGCACGCTCCGGCCAGGCGCCGGAACTCTCCCCGTTTAGCCCACGCTTGCCGTCACCGATCATGAGAAACAAGATCCGCAACGCGCGCCGCCTGGTGGTCAAGGTCGGCAGCGCCCTCGTCACCAACAACGGCAGCGGCCTCGACAAGGCCGCGATGGCGGACTGGGCCCGGCAGTTCGCGGCCCTGCGCGAATCCGGCAAGCAGGTCGTGCTCGTGTCGTCGGGCGCCATCGCCGCCGGCATCCAGCGGCTGGGCTGGACGAAGCGCCCGCACGAGATGCACAAGCTGCAGGCCGCCGCGGCGGTCGGACAGATGGTGCTGGTGCAAGCCTACGAGGATGCGTTCTCGGGCCACGGCATCCGCACCGCGCAGATCCTGCTGACCCACGACGACCTCGCCGACCGCAAGCGCTACCTCAACGCGCGCTCGACCCTGACGACGCTGCTCGAACTCGGGGTGGTGCCAATCATCAACGAGAACGACACCATCGTCACCGACGAGATCAAGTTCGGCGACAACGACACCCTCGGCGCCCTCGTCGCCAACCTGATCGAAGCGGAAGCCCTGATCATCCTCACCGACCAGAAGGGCCTCTACACCGCCGATCCGCGCCAGGACCCGACGGCGACGCTGGTGTCCGAAGGACGGGCCGAGGATCGTGCCTACGAGGCGATGGCGGGCGGCGCCGGCACCGGCATCAGCAAGGGCGGCATGATCACCAAGATCCGCGCCGCCCAGCGCGCGGCGCGCAGCGGCGCCCACACCTGCATCGCCAGCGGCCAAGAACCCGACGCGCTGGTGCGCCTCGGCAAGGGTGAAGCGCTCGGTACCCTGCTCTACGCCACCAGTTCGCCGCTGCAGGCGCGCAAGCAATGGCTCGCCGACCATCTGCAGCTCGCGGGCGACCTCGTCATCGACGAAGGCGCCGTCGCCGCCCTGCGCGGCGGCCGCAGCCTGCTCCCGGTGGGCGTGACGGAAGTGCGCGGCGACTTCGAGCGCGGCTCCGCCGTCGCCTGCCGTACGCAATCGGGAGAAGAAGTCGGCCGCGGCCTGGTCAATTACAGCAGCACCGAATGCCGCCGCGTGGCCCGCAAGCCCAGCAGCGAGATCGAACAGCTGCTGGGCTACATCGACGAGCCGGAGCTGATCCACCGCGACAACATGGTGCTGCGCTAGGCAACGCGGACGCTTAGCGCGCCGGTGCCGGCGCGGTCCCGGCCGCCGGGGAATTGCCCGCCGGGAGCCCGGCGGCGGGAGCGGCACCTGCCGCCGCGGGAGTCACTGCCGCCTCGCCTTCCGTTTCCGGCGGCCGGAATATCCATTCAGCATAACTCTTGACCTCGCCGGTGATGCCCCCCAGCTCCTTGGGCAAGTCATGCTGCCGGATCGGCCCCCCCTTGCCCAGGCTATAGACGCCGGCAATGCGCCCGCCGGCCTTCTCCAGGCCCCATTCGGGCTTCCCGGTGAACGGATCGCGGTAGATCCGCCGCAGATGCCTGACCATCACCGGACCACGTTTGTCCTCGACCAGCTGTTGCAGGTTCTGGGGCAAGGCATGGTCGTGCGACGCCTTGGCGTAACTTGCCAGCGCCCGCGCGAACTCCGCGCCGATCGCCAGCAGGTCCGCCTCGCGGTCGCGCTGTGCGGCCTGATACCAGACCACGCCGGTCTGCGCCGCCAGCAGCCCGAGCCCGGCAACGATGAACAGCACCAGCAGGTAGGTGTAGCCCGCCTGCGCCCTGCCCGCGGTCGAGAGCCTCCGGCACCCGCGCCGGATTTCACCAGTCCGCATAGCGCGTACCGTCCTTCGCAGTTCCTTCGGCACCGCTGTGCAGATCCCACACCCCGGTGCCGTCTCCGCCCGGCGGCGCCACGTACTGCCACGAATCACTGCGCTCGGTGATCGGATCGAACGGCAGCTTGCGCAGATAACGCTTCGTCACGAGGGCATCGAGGTCCGGCGGCCACGCGCCGATGTCCGCGTGGTACTTGTCGATCGCATCGCGCACGACAACGAGCGTCTGTCGCAGGGAGGCCTCGCGGCTGCGATCGAGATGTTCGAAATAGCGCGGCGCGGCGATCGACATCAAGGTGGCGATGATGGCGAGCACCACCAGCAGCTCGACCAGCGTGAAGCCGCGCGTCGCCGCGGATCTCCCCGCGCTCATGCCCCCGCTACCATTCACGATACGGCACGCCATTGAGCCCCGTAGCGGGCGATTTCGAGTAGATGTCGAACACGTCCTTGCCCTCTGCCGGCTCGTCGGGGGGGCTCGCATAGCTGCGCTTACCCCAGGTCTTTTCGGCGGGAACGCCCGGATCGGTACTGAAGGGGTCGCGTGGCAGCCGCCGCAGGAAATACATGCGCTTGCCCTCGGGGTCGCGCACGTCCGGGACCCCCTTCACGAGGCTTTCCAGATCCGGGGGGTAACCCGATGCGCCGACGCGCTGCTCGATGCGCTGGTCGACATAGGCCGCCTTGTAGGCGTCGATGGCGGCGCGAATCTGCCACACTGCGGTGCGCAGCTCGGATTCCCGCTCGCGCTGGGCCGCCAGTTCGGCGAGCGGCATGGCTCCGGCGGCAAGGATGCCGATGATGGCCACCGTCACGACCAGCTCGATCAGCGTGAATCCGCGCGCCACCGCTGCCCTCATTCGATCCGCACCGTGCCTCCGGCCGACAGCGCGACGTCCTGGTCACCCGTTTCGCGATGCAGCCGCATGCCGGTGACGGCCAGGGTCGCGACGCCGGACGCGTCGGCCTTGGTGCGCAGGCGCACGGCCAGATCGGCGCTGCCGTCGTTCACGGTCACCGGCAGCACCAGCGTGCCGGGCGTTACCGCGCCGTCCGCCTCGAGCCGGCCGGCGTCGTAGGCAATCGTGACATCGGCCGAGTTTGCCCCCGTGGCGCCGCTCAGACGCACGACGGCATTCAGCGGTTCGCCACGCCGGATCGCATCGGGAAGGATCAGGGCCGCATCGGGCGACTCCTGCACCGGCATTTCCTTCGGCTCCGCCGCTTCCGCGCCTGCCGGGCGCTCCTCCGGCACGGGTCTCGCGACCGCGGGAGCCGCGACCGCACCGCGTCCGTCACCCGTCAGCCCGAGGCTCCGCGGCGCGGTGGTACCGATGCGCAAGGGCTCCGCGCCGACGTTCGACTCGGTGCCCGCCGGCGTCTCGGCAAGCAACGACACGGGCGGCAGGATGTTGCGGACGATGCGCGGCGTGATCAGCAGTGCGATCTCGGTCTTGTTGTTGCTGTCCCGCTGGGCCGAGAACAGCCTCCCGAGCACCGGCAGGTTGCCGAGCCCCGGCAGGCGCTGCGCGGCCGACCGGTCCTCGTCGTTGATCAGCCCGGCGAGCACCTGCGTTTCGCCGTTCTTGAGGCGCAGCGAAGTCGAGGTGCTGCGCGAACCGACCTGATAGGCCAGGGAGCTGGACGGCCCCGGTACTTCCTTGACGATGCTGCTGACCTCGAGGTTGAGCTTGATGCCGACCTCGTCGTCGCGATACACGGCGGGCTCGACCTCGAGCTTGAGGCCGACGTCGAGATACGAGACGGACGCCGACACGCCCACGTTCGCCGTCGACGTCGTCGTGAACACCGGCAGCTTGTCGCCGATATGCACGCGCGCCTTGTCGCGGTTGCGCACGCGGATGCGCGGATTCGCCAGGATGCGCGAATCGCCGTCCTCGCTCTTCAAGCGCAACACCGCCCCCGGATTGCTGATGAAGGGCACGAGATCGCCGCGGTTGTTGCGCAGGTCGATGTTGCCGTCGAGCAGCTTGCCGCCGAGTTGCTGCGGGGCGGTGATGGTCACCCCGTTGATGATCTGGCTCGACCCCTGGAGGGTTGGCGTCAGCAGCCCGTAGCCGATCTGGTCCGGGAAGTCGATGCCGAGGTCCAGCAGCTTGCTGCGGCTCACCTCCAGCACCTCCAGCTCGAGCATCACTTCCGGCTCGGGTACGTCGAGCGTCGCCACCAACCGTTCGGCCATGCGCACCGCCTCGGGAGTGTCCTTCATGACAAGCAGGTTCAGCTTCTCGTCGATGAACACGTCGCGACTCTTCACCAGCTGCTTGATCAGCGTCTGTGCCGCCTTGGCGTCGGCATTCGCGAGGTAGAAGCTGCGTGTCACGAGCTCCAGGTGCTCGCGCTGCTTGGCGGCCGTGGCCGGGTAGATGAGGACCGTATTGGCGTTGAGCAGCTTGCGCTCGATGCCCTGTGTCGCCGACAACAGGCGCAGCACCTCATCGACGGAGTTCTCGCGCACGAACAGCGTGACGCGGCTATCCGCGCGGACGTCCCGGTCGAAAACGAAATTCAGTCCGCTCGCCCGCGACAGGGCCTCGAACACGACGCGCAGCTGCGAGTCGCGAAACTCCAGCGTCACCGGCTTGGCCAGCGGCCCCTGCAGGGCGTCGGCGCGCGGCTTGGTGGAGCGCGCGGCACGCTCCTCCAGGTCCATCACCAGCTGGCGCGCAGCCCGGTCGTCGGGCGCCTCGGCATACACGCCGCGCGCGATGCGCCCGGCCGCGGTCGCGTCGCCGGCCGCCAGCGCGGCCCTCGCCTGCCCCAGACGTTCCGCGCGGCGGCGTGCCCGTTCGATGGCCTCGAGTCCGAGCCGGGCCCGGGCGTTCTCGGGATCCAGCTTCTCCACGTCGCGGTACAGCACGGCCGCTTCGTCCAGTTTCCCCACGCCGTGCGCCTTCTCCGCCGCGCCGAGCCGCTCCATCACGACCAGTTCGCGCTGGCGCACGAAGTAACTGCGCAGTTCGAGGTTTTCGGGGTCCTTCTTCACCGCCTGCTCGAGCCGCAGCAGGGCGCCCACCCGGTCACCGGCCGCAAAATCACGGCGGCTCTCGTCGAGCGCGGCATTCGTCGCACAGCCGGCGAGCAGGACAGCCGCAAGCACGGGCAGCAGGGAGCGCGAAAAGATCGAGGTCTTGAGGGTCATGGGTTCAGGCGATCGAGGGTCTGCACTTTCTTGAGCGGCAGATAGGTGAATTCAACGGCAGCGGGAGTGATGCGTTCGAGCCTGTAACGACTGGCGACCTCCTCGCCGGGACGCGCCATGCGCACTTGCGTGCCATCGAGAAGAAATACGGCCGTGCCCTGCGCATCCTCGATGATCCCGACGTAGCGGAACGGCAACGGCGGGGCCTGCGGCTCGGCACGCACCGTCGACGCCGGCGGCGGTGGGGGCGCAAAGCTCACGATGCGCGCCAGCCGGTCGGTCAGTTCCGGCCACGGCGCCCGTTCGCCTGCGAGGGGCGCCAGACCGTTCCCCGATACCGTTGACCGCGCATCGGCGCCCTCGCCCCGCGCAGTCCCGGCCGGCTGCCGGGTGGCGCGTTCGACGGGCTGCACGACGGCGCGATCCCTCCCATCCTCTTCGAGCGCCCACCAGCTGGCAGCCAGCGTCGCCAGGAGCACGACTGCGAGCAGCGCCTGGCGCATGTTCATGAACGCCCCCGCAGGTAGAGCTGCAGGCGGATCTCGGCCTCGACGCGCGCGGTCTCGGTCGAGTCGCGCTTGAGGCTCACCGAATCCAGCGCAATCTCCGGCATCTCCCGCAACAGCGCCCCCAGCCACGCGTAAATCGCGTCCGCGTCGGCCTGCACCGGAATGGCGAGACTGACCTGCGTCAGCGATGTGCCGGCGACGGCGCTGCTGTTGTAATCGGTGCGCTGCAGGTTGATCCCGTGCGCGGCGGCGTGCTCGTTCAGGCGACGCAGGCTCTCGGGAAGTGCCGTCGCAGGCGGGAATCGTTCGAGGAACGCAGCCAGTTGCGCCCGCTCATCCGGCCCGGCGGCGGGGGCGCTCGCGCTGCGCGCCAGTCGAAGCCGCTCCTCGTCAAGCGCCGCCGCACGGCCGTCGTTCACCACCTGCCCGACGTAGGCGCCCAGCACCGCCGCCACCAGCAGGAACACGCCCAGCGCGCCGGGAAGGCCCGCATTCATGGCGAAACGCCCGGCGTATTCCTTCACGAGCACGACGCCCGAGCGGTCCCGCGCCGCAGCCCGCGGAGCCTTGTCCGTGGCGAACATCCCCCCGTCCGCCGGCACGACGGCAGACGGCCCCACTGGACGAAAGCGCGCACACAGTCCTCTCACGCCGATCATGGACGAGCACTCCATTTCGCGTTCGCGGTGAACTGCACTGCATTCCGGCTGCCGACCTGCACCCATTCGTAGTTCGCGAGTCGCGCATCGCGAACCCCCGGCACCTCGCCGAGCCTGGCAAGAAACTCGAACACTTCCGCCAGCGAACGCGCCACACCAGTGACATTGAGTCCGTCGCGCGCCTGATCGGCCTGCAGGCTCACCCACGTTACTCCGTCACCCTGCGCCGCCGCAACACCCCCGATCATGCCGCCCCAGTCGGCATTCAGGCGCGCCGCGACCCCCAGGGCCGCCTTGGCCTCGTCGGCGCCGACCTGGTCCTTTGCGCCGGCCGCCGCGGGGGTGGCGCGCCGAGCCGCGTCGCGGGCGTGCAGCATCGCGACCTCGCGCTCGTCGATTTCGGCACTCGCCTGGCGGAAGGCCGTAATCCCGACCGCACATGCCACGAGCCCGGCCACGAGCAATCCCCACCCCGCCATGCTCACGCGACGGCGCGTCTGCAGCAGGTCGAGATCGACCGGAAGGGGAACCCGCCGCATCACACCCACCCCTCAGCGTCCAGAACCACCTTCCGCCATCCGGCCGGCACGGCCGGCCCCTCGCCCACGCAGTAGAGAACCCCCGGCTCACCCTGCCGCTCCGCACTCACGGCCAGCGATTCGAGATACAGGGCGAGCGAGGCATCCCCCGCCGGGCCGAGCGGCTGGCTGCGCAGGGCCTGCCATCGGGCGTCCCCCCACAGCCCCAGCGTGATGCGCCCGTTGCGTTGCACCGCGAGCGCACCGAAGGGATGCTCCAACGCCGGGCGCACGCGGTTGTAGACAGCCAGGAACTCGCCGGTAACGCTGCCGAGCCGCAGACGGCGCTCGCGGCCCCACGCCGCGACGGCCTCGACGTGTACGGCCGGGACGGCACAGGCAATCGCCGGGACCGCAGTCACGCTGCGTTCGACGACGATACGCCAGTCAGGCGCCGCCACCCCATGCACTTCGCGGAAGCGGTGTGCGAGGTAAGCCTCGCGCTCCGCCCCGCCGCGCAGGCCCGCCGGCCACTGGACGACCAGATAACGCACCAGCACGTCGGCGAACACCACGTCCCAGCGCGATCCGCGCTGCACGCCCCCTTGCGGGTCCGACGCCCAAGCCGCCAGCGCAGTATCCGGGGACCACTCGTAGGCGAACCGTTTCTGCGCCGCGCCGTGCCCGACGCGGATCTCGTCCTTCTCGATCAACACCCGGGGCGACTCAGCCGAGAAGCGTGACACGGTTCACCTCCTGCAGCGTCGTCTCCCCCGCGGCAACCAGCGCCAGCGCTGCCTCCCGCAGCCCCCGGAAACCGCTCTGGCGGGCCGCCTCCTTGACCATGCGGATCGACGCGCGCGCGACGATCAGTTCGCGGATTTCGTCATCGAGGAGCAAGACCTCGGCCACCGCCCGCCGTCCGCGGAACCCCGATCCGCGACACTGACCGCAGCCATGCCCCGCCCGGAACCGGTATCCGCTCGCGTCGCCGATGCGCGACCGGGCGATCAGCTGCGCATCCGGCCGCACATCCTCCGTGCAGTACGGGCAGTTGATGCGCAACAGGCGCTGGGCCACGATGCCGTTCAGCGCGGCGACGAGGTTGAACGGATCGATGCCCATGTGGGTGAAGCGCCCCATGACATCGAAGACATTGTTCGCGTGCACGGTGGTGAACACCAGGTGTCCGGTGAGCGCGGCCTGCACGGCGATTTCGGCCGTTTCGCCGTCGCGGATCTCGCCCACC
The DNA here is from genome assembly GCF_012910905.1 of Aromatoleum toluvorans. GTDB lineage: Bacteria > Pseudomonadota > Gammaproteobacteria > Burkholderiales > Rhodocyclaceae > Aromatoleum > Aromatoleum toluvorans. Next base: position 15,129 of record NZ_WTVN01000027.1, on the reverse strand, counting down.
ATGATCTTGTCCGGGTCGTGCCGCAGGATCGACCTCAAGCCGCGCGCAAACGTCAGCCCCTTCTTCTCATTCACCGGGATCTGCAGCACCCCGTTCAACTGGTACTCGACCGGATCCTCGATGGTCACGATCTTGTCCAGCCCCTGATTGGTCTCCGCCAGGGTGGCGTACAGCGTCGTGGTCTTGCCCGATCCGGTCGGTCCCGTGACCAGCAGCATCCCGTACGGCTCGCTCGCGAGATGGCGCAGCGCCGCCCGCGCGTCGTCGTCGAACCCCAGAGTCTCGAGCGTCAATCCGCTCATTTCGCGGCTGAGATGCTCCTTGTCGAGAATCCGCAGCACCGCATCCTCGCCATGGATGCTCGGCATGATCGACACGCGGAAATCGATCTCGCGCCCGCCCGAACGCACCTTGAAGCGCCCGTCCTGCGGCACCCGGCGCTCGGCAATGTCGAGCTCCGCCATGACCTTGATGCGGGAGATGACCTGCTCCGCGAGCTCGACGCCCTGCGCCCCGCCCACACGCACCAGCACCCCGTCGAGACGGTACTTGATCACCAGTCCGCCCGGCACCGATTCCAGGTGAATGTCGCTCGCGAGCTGCTTCAGCGCATCGTAAAGCGTCGAATTGACGAGCTTGACGACCGGACTCGCGTCGGCGCTGATGCGCTTGAGCGAAAGGTCCTCGACGCCGTCGCCCTCACGCCCCTCGTCCTGCGCCTCGATCACGCCGGCCGCGCGGCGAACCTCGTCCTCGTGGCGTGCGAGGCAGGCCGCGAGATCGTCGCGATCCGCCAGAACCAGCTCGTAGGGCTCGCCGAGGCGGGCTCCCAGGCCATCGAGCAGATCGGAGTTGAAGGGATCCGCGATCGCGACGAGCAAGCCGCCGTCCTCGCCCCGCAGCGCGACGCACTCGCGACTCAGCGCCATCTCGAACGGAATCGCGGAAAAATCCGGCTCGAGCGCCATCAGACGCCCATGCCCGATGGACGTCAGCCCGAGCGCGCACGCCAGCCGCACGACGCGCAGCGCGGGATCGGGCTCGAGCTTCGCAAGCCCGTCGATCACACGCTCGCCGCCCGCCGACGCGGCCGCCAGTTCCGTCGCGGTAAAGGGGGCGGGAGCAAGCTTCGCCGTCAGCGATTCGCTCATCGAATGCTCTCTGCCAGCAGGAAGATTGGAATGTACATGAGCACCACGATCAGGCCGATCGCACAACCGATCAGCAACATCAGCAGAGGACCGAACAGGCGTGTGAGCCACTCTACCTGCCGCGCCGTATCCTCTTCGTGAAATTCGGCCGCGCGCGTCAGCATCTCGCCCAGATTCCCGGCATGTTCGCCGACCTCCAGCATGCGCAGCGCCACCGGCGTCGTCAGGCCGCGCATTGCCAGCGTAGACGAGAAACTGCGCCCCTCGCGAATCGCCGCAATCGCCGCAGCCAGACTCACCTGCAGCGGCGGCGAAAGCAGCCCCGACACCATCCCGAGCGCCGTCACGACCGGGATGCCGCCCGACAGCAGCATTCCCACCGTGCGGTAGAAACGTGCGAGCTGGAACACCCGCATGCGCTCACCGACGAAGGGCATCCTCCACATGTAGCGTCCGACCGTCGCCCACAAGGCCGGATTGCGCACCACCAGCGCCCCCCCACCCAGGATCGCCAGCATGATCACGCCCAGCAGCAAGGCGTGTTTCTCCACGAACTGCCCCCACTCGAGCAGCAGCAGCGACATCCAGGGCAGATTGCTGCCCACGTTCTGGTAAATGTGCGAGAAGCGCGGCACGACGTAGCCGAGCAGGAACAGCACCACCAGACCACCCACGCCGACCAGCAGCAAGGGGTAGATGGCCGCGCTGAGCAGCTTGTCGCGCAGGCGCTCGCCGTCCTCCTGGTAGGCGATGAAGCGCGCAATCGCGCGCTCCAGATCGCTGGTGCGCTCGGCCGCGCGGATCAGCGCGACGTAAAGGTTCGGAAACACCTGCGGTGCCGACTCCAACGCGCTCGACAGGCTGCGCCCCTCGCGCAGCGCGTCGCGCAAGCTCTGGAGCACGGACCGGATCGCCGGCCAACGCTCCTTCTCGACCAGCGCCGAAATCGCCTCGGCAAGGGGAATGCCGGCATGCAGCAACGCCAGCAACTGCTGGTTGAAAAGCAGCAGCGGAAAACGGCTGCGCCCCCCGCTGCGCTCCAGCGCCTTCAGCGAGAGAACGGACAGGCCCCGCGCCTCGGCCAGCGCCCGCACGTCCGCCTCACATCCCGCCTCGAGCTCGGTTTCGACGACCGCTCCGGCAGATCCCACCGCCCTGACGCGATAACGCATGCATCACCTGTATAGCCCTGCGACGCGGCATCGATCGTAGCCCCCGGGCGTCCCCCGCCGGAGATACTCGAGCGCAGCGCAGAGAATGCCCGCCCAGCGTGAAAAGTCCTGCTCGCACGAAATTGACGCCAACGTTAGCACACAAAGTGCAACCAAATTCCTACATACTGAGGCGCGTTCGCGGCAGAAGTGCCACACTGGTCATATACGACCTCAGACGACGGGCACTGTCAAACGGAGGGCCAATGAGAAGGCCGACAATCCCGGGTGTGCTCCCCACTCCCCGCTTGCCCGCGCCGTGCCTCGCACGTCGTGCCGTTTTTCGGGGTACGGTGTGGCTCGTGGCGGCAATCGCCGCCTCGGCCGCCAGCCCGTCGTGGGCTGATCGGCTGTATGGCTTCGCCGACGAGCGCGGCGTCTTCAACTTCAGCGACGCAGCCAGCGACTCGCGCCACCGCCTGCTTCTCAACCTCGACACGCCCAGGCGCAGCACCGCACCGCCGGCAAGGATCCCGCCGCGCCCCCCGGAGCGGTTCACGCCTCTTATTCACGATGTCGCCCGACAGAATCGGCTGGACCCCGAGCTGGTCAAAGCCGTCGCCTTTGTCGAAAGCCGCTTCGACCACCAGGCGCGTTCCCCCAAAGGCGCGCTGGGCCTCATGCAGCTGATGCCGGCGACGGCCGCACGCTTCGGCGTCACCGACCCGCTGGACCCCCGCCAGAATCTCGCCGGGGGAGCCCGCTACCTTCGCGAGCTGATCGACCGCTTCGACTCGCTGCCGCTGGCGCTGGCCGCCTACAACGCGGGTGAGGGGGCGGTCGAGCGCTACGGCAACGCCATACCGCCATTCGCCGAGACCGTCACCTACGTGCCGATGGTGCTGAACCACTACAGCGCGTTTCGCCGCCAGGCTCCCTCCGACGACGCCCTGCCGGGGGTGCCACGGCGGGCGTCCTCGTGCTGCTGACTCCCCGCGACCGATCGGGGCTCGCACGCGCCGGCGCGGATGCCCGCGCAAACGCTCGATAGCGATAAAAGAGGAAGTGCTTCACTGCGCAGGCGGCAACGCCTGCATAGAATGCAACGCTACTTGTTTCAAGGACAACGAACTCCAGGGGGCAAGATGCATCTGTTCGACCGCTTCAATCTCGGCCACGGTTTCAGGAAGTATTTCCAGATCCATCCGGCGACCGACGACCCGCTGCGCGAGGCCGTCTTCCGCATTCGGCATGAGGTGTACTGCGAGGACCTCGGTTTCGAACCGGTGCGTCCGGATCGGCGGGAAACCGACGAGTACGATGCGCACAGCATGCATTGCCTGCTGCGCACGAGTTCCGAGCCAGCCAGACCGGTCGGATGCACCCGCGTTGTGCTCACGAGTTCGGACGAGCCCGACGCCCCCCTTCCCTTCGAGCGGACCTGCGCGGCGACCCTGGACCGCTCGATCGTCGACCCGTCGCGCCTGCCCCGCGACCGGATCGCCGAAGTGTCCCGGCTGGCCGTGCGCGCCGCCTACAGGCGTCGTCGCGGCGAGTCGCTTGCCGTCGCGCCGATCCGCGACGAGGATTTCGGCACGACGCAACAGCCGCGCTTCCCGTACATTCCCATAGGCCTGTATCTGGGGGCGATCGCCCTTGCCGAACGCGCCGGCATCGAAACGCTTTTCGTGCTGACCGAACCCCGCCTCGCCTCGCATTTCGCAAAACTGGGGGTCGATGTCCGGCAGATCGGCGGTCCGGTCGAACACCGCGGAACCCGTATTCCGTCGATGATGGACGTGCAGGGCATCATCAAGGGCATGCGCTTTCTGCTGAGGCCGATGTGGCGGGCGATTCAGGAAGACATGGAGTCCGCATGCGAGGGCGTGGCTGAAGCTTGACGCCCCGTCGGGGAGATCTCCTCGTCGCGCTCAAAAAAAACCGCGCCGTGGCGCGGTTTTCTGCCTACAGAGACTTCTCGTCAGCTCGCGAGCGCGCTGCGGATCTGCTCCAGCGTGCTCGGATCGTCGATCGTCGTCAGGTCACCTGCGTCGCGGCCTTCTGCCAGTGCCTGGATCGAGCGGCGCAGCATCTTGCCCGAACGCGTCTTCGGCAGGCCCGAGATGAAGTGCACGCGCGCCGGACGGGCGATCGCGCCGAGGAGGTTGTCGACGGTCTTCATGACTTCCTTCTCGAGCTCGATGCGCTTCTCGGCGCTGTCGACGCGCGAGGCGTCCTTGACCACCGCGAAGGCCATCGGCATCTGGCCCTTGAGCTGGTCGGCGACGCCGACGACGGCGACTTCGGCGATCGCCGCGTGTGCCTGGATCGCTTCCTCGATTTCACGCGTGCCGAGGCGGTGGCCGGCGACGTTGATGACGTCATCCATGCGGCCGAGGATCGTGTGGTACCCGTCCGCATCCTTGATGCCCCAGTCGGACGACGAGAAGATCACCGGATCCTTGAACAGCGTGAAATAGGTGCTGACGAAGCGGTCGTCCTGCCCCCACACCGTCGACAGGCAGCCCGGCGGCAGCGGCGGCACGACGCCGACGATGCCCTTCTCGTCGGGGCCGCACTCGGTGCCGTCCTCGCGGAAGATGCGCAGGTCGTAGCCATACACCGGGAAGCTCGGCGAACCGTACTTGATCGGCGTCTTCTCGATGCCGCGGATCGCCGAGAGCATCGGCCAGCCCGTTTCGGTCTGCCAGTAGTTGTCGATGACCGGGATGCCCAGCTCGTCCATGATCCACTTGTGCGTGGTCTCGTCGAGCGGCTCGCCGGCGAGGAACAGGTGCTTGAGCGAGGACAGGTCGTACTTCTTGAGGAAGGCCGGATCCTGCTTCTTCAGCACGCGCACCGCGGTCGGCGCCGAGAACATCACCGTGACCTTGTACTTCTCGACGATCTGCCACCAGATGCCGGCATCCGGGCGCAGCGGCGTGCCTTCGTACATCACCGTCGCCATGCCGGCGAGCAGCGGGCCGTAGATGATGTAGCTGTGGCCGACCACCCAGCCGATGTCGGAAGTCGAGAACATCGTCTCGCCGGCGTCGCCGGTGAAGATGTGCTTCATCGACGCGGCGAGCGCGACCGCATAGCCGCCGGTGTCGCGCTGCACGCCCTTCGGCTTGCCGGTGGTGCCCGACGTGTACAGGATGTAGCTGGGTTCGGACGACTCGAGCCAGGTCACCGGCACCTTGGCGTCCATGTGCCTCGCGCGCAGCTCGGCGTAGTCGATGTCACGGCCTGCGACCTTTGGGAAGCCCTTGTCGAGACCGCGATCGACGATCAGCACCTTCTGCGGCGGGAATTCGGCGAGCTTGCACGCTTCGTCGACGAGGTGCTTGTACGGCACCGGCTTGCCGTTGCGCATGCCGGCATCCGAGCTCACCATCAGGACGGGCTTGGCATCGTCGATGCGGGTGGCCAGCGAACCGGCGGCAAAACCGCCGAATACCACCGAGTGGATGGCGCCGATGCGCGCGCAGGCGAGCATCGCGAAGGCCGCCTCGGCGATCATCGGCATGTAGATCAGGACGCGGTCACCCTTCCGGACGCCGAGGTCCTGGTAGATCGCCGCCATGCGCTCCACTTCGCGCTGCAGTTCGGCGAACGTGTAGACCTTCTCTTCGTCGGTCTCGGTGGAAATGTAGACCAGCGCGCGGTCGTTCGGCCGCTGCGCGGCGTGACGGTCCACCGCGTTGAAGCAAAGGTTGGTTTCGCCACCCTTGAACCATTTCACGAACGGCGGATTGGAAAAGTCGCAGATCTGCTCCGCGGGCTTGTTCCAGTCGATGAGCCCGGCCTGCTCGGCCCAGAACTCATCGCGCTTGTCGATGGAACGGCGGTGAAACTCCTTGTACATCGTCATAAGCTTCCTCTCCCTTCTAGTATCCCTGTACTGCCAGCTTTTTAATAAGCGTTCCGGCACCGCCGCCCTTTCCTCACGGGAACGACGGCACCACCTTGCACTGCTTTGTTGTTATTTGTTGTTATTGTTTGTCGGGACAGCGATTCAGGCCTTCTTCGTGCCTTCCGCGCCAGCCCCAGGGCCGAAATTGTAGTGACTAAGACGGTCCAGCGGAATCCCGCAGCCGAGACGCGCTTCCATCAACTGGAGCAGCGGCATCAGCGCGGCGACCACGGCCGGAAGCTGGGCATCGAGTTCGGCAGCACCTGCGCCTTCCCGGATCCGGCCGAGCACCTGGTCGATGCTGACGACCTGTTTGACCAGGCGATCGACCGCTTCCTGCGTGACTTCCCCCTGATCGCTCACGACGCGATTGCCACCCGCCTGCCGGCCGGCCTGCGTGCGCTTCATCGCCACGCCGATCAGTTCGCTGACGCTTTGCGCGCCGTCAACGGACGAGCTGGCGACGCCGATGGTCACGCTGATGCGGATGCGGTCCTCGCGATAGGTCATCACGAGCTTTTCCAGCGTCTGCTGCATGCGCAGGGCGAACGCACAGACGCCGCCGAGATCGGTGCCGGGCGTCAGGACCACGAACTGCGACGGCGCAATCTGGGTGACGGTGTCTTCCTTGCGCACCTTGGTCGCAAGGATGCCGGACAGCTTGCGCGTGACCAGCTGCGCGACGTGCGCGCCGTAGGCGGTGATGAGCTGGTCGTAGCGATCGATCTCGACGACCATCGTGCTGAAGTCGGCCTGATGGCGACGGGCCAGCGCCAGGTCCTGCTCGCCGCGCCACGTCATGTAGGACTCGGTCGCGAGGCCCGAGACGGGATCGACGGGGCTCTGCTTCGCGAGCGCGGCCCGGCTCTCCTCGAGCTCGCGCCGTGTCTGGGCCAGCCGCGTCAGCGAGTCGAGGCGCGCCAGCAGCTCGGCCGCGCCGATGCCCTTGGTGATGAAATCGTTGGCCCCGAGCTGGCGGGCGCGTTCGCGCACCGCGTCGTCTTCCTCGCCCGAGATGACGATGACGGGAAGCTCCTGGACGCGCGACAGCTTCGAAGAGCGGATGCGCTCCAGGAAGCCGTAGCCGTCGAGCTGGGGCATGCCGATGTCGGTCAGCACCAGATGGATCGACGGATCGACGAGCAGGGCTTGCCACCCGGCCTCGCCGTCAGCCTCTTCGCGGAACTCGAAGCGCCCCCTGATCAGCTTGACGATCGAGGCGCGCACCATCCGCGAGTCGTCGACGATCAACACCTTGGGCAGCGGCTGATTACCCTGCTCGCTCATAATGAATCCTTTCCCGCTTCAGGCGCCGATCCGTACGACCGTACGTCCCTTGACCGCGCCCTTGATGTAGGCGTCGAACGCCTCGGGCAGGTCATCGAGTGCAATGGTCCGGGTAACGGCAGCGAGGTGGCGCGGCTTGAGATCGGTGGCGAGGCGGTCCCACACCCGCTGGCGGGTGGGGAAGCCCATGTAGCCGGAATCGATGCCCAGCAGGCTGACGCCACGCAGGATGAACGGGAACACCGTGGTGTCGAGCTTGAAGCTCGCGGCGTTGCCGATGCTGGCGACGGTGCCGGCCTGCTTCATCGTGGCGAGGACCCAGTGGAGGATCGGCCCGCCAACGTTGTCGACCGCGCCGGCCCACTGCGCGGCCTCGAGCGGGCGCACCTTGTCGAGGTCGATCGTGCTGCGCAGCTTGATCTCCGCCGCCCCGAGCATCGTGAGGTAATCGCCTTCCGCCTCCTTGCCGGTGAGGGCGACCACGTGATACCCGAGACGCGCGAGCATGTCGATTGCCAGGCCGCCGACGCCGCCGGTGGCACCGGTCACGACGACCGGCCCGTTCGCGGGCGCGAGGCCGTTGTCTTCCATGCGCACGATGCCCAGCGCCGCCGTGAAGCCGGCGGTGCCCAGGGCCATCGCGTCGAGCAGGTCCAGCCCCTGCGGCAAGGGCACGACCCAGCCCGCCGGCACGCGCGCATACTCGGCGTAACCGCCGTGATGCGCCACGCCGATGTCGAAGCTGGTCGCAATGACCTTGTCGCCGGGCTTGAAGCGCGCATCGGCGCTCTCGACGACCTCGCCGCTCATGTCGATGCCGCCGACACACGGGAAGCGGCGGATGATCTTGCCGGCGCCGGTCGCCGCGAGCGCGTCCTTGTAGTTGATGCTGGAGTAATGAACGCGGATGAGGACCTCGCCTGCATCCAGTTGTGCCGCGTCGAGGGTGGCCAGGCGGCTGACGATCTGCTTGTTCTCGTCCTGGTCGATCAGGAAAGCCTTGAAGGGTGTATTCACTTGCGCTCTACTCCTCTCCGGTCCGCAGCACGATGCCGCGTTTTTCGCGCCGATTATAGCCAATTAGCCGAGGGCGCCCGCGGCAATCGCTGCCCGCCCTTCATTTCCCCCTTGCTCCTGCCGATAATGGACATACCTGCCCCCCGGGGACGCCCATGACCTTCATCGATACCCCGTTCGCATCGGCCGACGCGTATGTGGATTTCCTGTCGGCACAGGATGTACCCGTGCTGCGCCGGACCGTGCAGGAATTCGGGACGCTTGCCGCCAGCGACTCGACCGGCGGCAGGCAGGTCGCGGCGGTCGTGATTGCGGACCCGCTGATGACCCTGAAGGTGCTGACCACGCTTCAGGCCAGACGCGGACCGAAGCAGAATCACGACATCACGACGATAGAACGGGCCATCATGATGATGGGCGTCACGCCGTTCTTCGCGATCTTTTCCGGGCTGGGCACGGTGGAGGAGCGCCTGGCCGCCCACCCCCAGGCGCTGGTCGGGGTGCTGGGAACGATAGGCCGGGCGCGACGTGCCGCCCACCTCGCGCGCGACTGGGCGATCCTGCGCCATGACCTCGACGTGGACGAGATCACCGTCGCGGCCCTGTTGAAGGACGCCGTCGAGATCATGTGCTGGACGTTTGCCCCGGCGATGACGCAGCGGGTGTTCGAAATGCAGCGCGCGAACCGCTGGTTGCGCCGTGCCGACGCGCAGCGGGCGGTCTTCGGCGTCACGGCCCACGAGATCCAGGCAGGGCTGGTACGCGCCTGGAAGCTGCCCGAGCTGCTCGTCACGCTGATGGATGCGGACCAGGCGGGCAATCCGCGCGTGCGCAACGTGCTGCTCGCGAACGCTGTTGCACGTCACCTGCAATCGGGCTGGGACAACGACGCCCTCCCCGACGACATCGCCGAACTGAGCGAGCTGGTGCATCTGAGCCCCGAGCTGCTGCTTGCGCGACTCGGCGCCCCGGCCGAAGAACTCCACCGCTTCTTCCCGCCCGCGACCTGAGTCCCGCGCGTCCGTCCTCGACGGACCCGGATTGCGTATATCATGCCGTCGCAACAAGGGGAGAAATCACAATGAGCATGTCCGCAGCCATCGCGCTCGGGGCACTGGTCCTCGCCCTGCTGTATGCGATTGTCGTCTACAACGGCCTGATCCAGCTCAAGCACAACGTCGCCAAGGCGTGGGCGAACATCGACGTCCTGCTCAAGCAGCGCCACGACGAATTGCCCAAGCTGGTCGAAGTGTGCCGGCAATACAAGCAGTTCGAACAGGAAACCCTGCAGCGGGTGACGGAAGCACGCGCACGGATTGCCAGTGCGCGCGAGCAGCAGGACGTCGCCGCGCTGGGCAGGGCGGAAGGAATGCTGCGCACCGGGCTCGGACAGATTTTCGCCGTTGCCGAGGCGTATCCCGAGCTGCGCGCCAACGAGCACTTCATGCAGTTGCAGACGCGCATCACGGCGCTGGAAAACGGCATCGCGGACCGTCGCGAGTGGTACAACGAATCGGTCAATCTGCACAACGTCCGCATCGAGCAGTTCCCCGATGCCTTCGTCGCGCAGATGTTCCAGTTCGAATCGAAGCCGCTGCTCGTATTCGCAAGCGCGGAAAAAGCCGACGTCGATCTGAAGGCCCTGTTCGGCACGTGATCGCACCGTCGTCCCACGGCGCGCCCCCGACCGCCGCATGCTGACCCGCCTGCGCCGCGACGTCGCAAACCTCACGCTGCCGACGCTGCACCTCCTGACCATCGCGCTCGTGTTCAAGACCGCCCCCGGCAAGGGATGGGGGCTCGGTATCGGTTTCCTGGCTGCCAGCAGCCTGTACGGCTGGCAGCGCTCGGTCCGCGCGGCACGCGTGATCGCCGATACGCCGACGTCGCGCATCGCCTCCGCCGCGCAGGGCTACGTCGAGCTGCGCGGACGCGGTCGCCCGCTCGACGGCACGCCGCTGCTGTCACCGGTCAATGGCCTGCCCGTGCTGTGGTACCGCGTGCGTACCGAACGCCGTGACAGCGACGGCAAGTGGCGTCACGAGGCGACGGACGAGAGCGACGCCTCCTTCCTCCTCGATGACGGCAGCGGCGCGTGCGCGGTGGATCCCGAAGGCGCGGACATGATGGTGCGCCGGCAGGAAACCTACACCCGGGGCGACACGCGCCACACCCAGTGGTGCCTGATCGACCGCGACCGCCTCTACGTGCTGGGCGACTTTGCGACGCTCGGCAGCGTCGCACCCGAGTTCGACATCGGGCGACAGACGCGCGAACTGCTCGACCATTGGAAATCGGACCGCAAGGCCCTGCTGGAACGCTTCGACCTCGACGGCGACGGCGAAATCGACCTGCGCGAATGGGAACTGGCGCGCAGCCAGGCCCGGCGGGAAGTCACGCAGCTGCGGGACGAGATCCTGTCCGCACCCGAGGCGCATGTCGTGCGCAAACCCGCATCGAAGTCGCTGTTCCTGATCTCCGACCTCGATCCCGACCGCCTCGCGGCGCGCTACCGCTGGTGGTCGGCCTATCACGTCGCCGTATTCTTCGCCTCCGCCGCCGCGGCGTCCTGGCTCGGCGGCATCGTCGGCGTCACCGGCTGAGCGGTCGCATCAGCCGGCGCGACTTTCCAGTGCCTCCCAGCGGACAAGCGCCGCTTCGATCTCGCCTTCGAGTTCGTCCAGGCGCGCCTTGATGCGGGCGACTTCCTGCGGCGCCTGCTGGTACAACGCGGGGTCGGCCATGCGTGCGTGCAATGACGTCTGTTCGGCCTCGAGCGCGGCAATGCGATCGGGCAAGGCATCGAGTTCGCGCTTCTCGTTGAACGTGAGCTTCCCGCTTTTCGCCGCCGCGGGCTTGGCGGCGGCGGGGGCGGGCTTCGGCGTCGCGACCTTCGTTTCCTCCGCCTCGCGTTCGGCGGCGGCCTGCCTCACCCGCTGCCAGTCCGCATAGCCGCCGGCATACTCGCCCCAGCGCCCGTCGCCCTCGGCCGCGATCACCTGGGTCACGACGTTGTCGAGGAAGGCGCGGTCGTGGCTGACGAGGAAAAGCGTGCCGTCGTATGCGGCGAGCAACTCCTCGAGCAGGTCGAGCGTTTCGATGTCGAGGTCGTTGGTCGGCTCGTCGAGCACCATGACGTTCGCCGGCCGCGCAAACAGGCGTGCGAGCAGGAGCCGGTTGCGCTCCCCGCCCGACAGGGATTTCACCGGCGAACGCGCGCGCTGCGGGGCGAACAGGAAGTCGCCCAGGTAGCCGATGACATGCTTGCGCTCGCCGCCGATCTCGACGTAATCCGAGCCCGGGCTGATGACTTCGGTCAGCGGCAGTTCCGGGTCGAGTTGGGCACGCAGCTGATCGAAATAGGCGACGGTCTGGCGCGTGCCGCGGCGCACGGTGCCGCCGTCGGGCGCGATCTCGCCGAGGATGAGCTTGAGCAGCGTGGTCTTGCCCGCACCGTTCGGCCCGATCAGGCCGACGCGGTCGCCGCGCATGATGCGGGTGGAAAAATCGCGCACCACCGCGCGGTCGCCGAAACGCTTGGTGACGTCGGTCAGTTCGGCGACCATCTGGCCGCTCTGCTCGCCCTTGTCCACCGCAAGCTTCACGTTGCCCAGGCGATCGCGCCGGGCGGCACGATCGCGCCGCAGCGCCTCGAGCCGCCGGACGCGCCCCTCGTTGCGGGTCCGGCGCGCCTCGACGCCCTTGCGGATCCACACTTCCTCCTGCGCGAGGACCTTGTCGAAGCGTGCGTTGGCCTTGGCCTCGGCCTCGAGCTCCTCCGCCTTGCGGCGCTGGTAATCGCTGAATCTGCCCGGGTAGCTGCTCAGGCGGCCGCGGTCGAGCTCGACGATGCGCGTCGCGACGTTGTCGAGAAACACCCGGTCGTGCGTGATCACGACCACCGCGCCGCGAAAGTCGCGGATCAGCGATTCGAGCCAGAGGATGCCGTCGAGGTCGAGGTGGTTGGTCGGTTCGTCGAGCAGCAGCAGATCGGGCTCCGAGACGAGCGCCCGCGCGAGCGCCACGCGCTTCACCCCGCCGCCCGACAGGCTCGAAACCAGCGCCTCGCCCGGCAGCGCGAGGCGGACGATGACCTCGTCCACGCGCTGGTTGAGCCGCCACGCGTCGGCCGCATCGACCGCATGCTGCAAGGCGTCCAGCCGTGCCAGCGCCTCCGCGCTCGCGGACTCGGCCACCGCATGCATCGCATCGTGATAATCGACGAGCAGGCGCGCAGCGTCTCCCAGACCATCGGCAATCGTCGCGAAGACGTCGCGATCGAGCGGGAAATCCGCCTCCTGCGGCACGTACGCGACCTTGAGGCCGGACTGGCGCCACACCGACCCGTCATCGAGCGCGGCCTGCCCGGCCAGCGCCTTCAGCAGGCTGGACTTGCCCGAACCGTTGCGTCCGATCAAGGCCACCCGCTCCCCGCCATCGAGCTGGAATTCGGCGTGATCGAGCAGATCGACGTGGCCGAAGGCTAGGCAGGCATTTTCGACAGACAGAAGCGGCATTGGACTGTTACTCGCGAAGCGGGATCCGCATTTTAGCGGGCTGATAAGATGGCGGGCGCGCTGATTCTTGCGCAGCGCAGCATGACATGACGAAAGCGACAGGAAAACGAAACTGCATGGATCGACTGCTTGAACAACTGGGGAACCCGGAATACGACGAACTCGCGCAGTGGAAAGCCCTCATCGGACACTTGCGCCCGCCCAGGGCGAACGACGCGGCGGGCGCGGAAACCCGGCTGCTGCGACTGATCGATACGCTCAAGTCGCGTCCGGAGCTGCGGCAACGCCTGTCGGACGCGCTCCGCCGGATGTTCCGCGAGCGCAAGCAGGTCTCGCTGTACGCGTCGTCCGGCCTGCTGCCGTCGACGGGATTCTTCTCCGAGACGGCGCGGCGCATCTCCGGCCGGCTATTGCCCGACTACATCGACACCGCATACATGAAGGACGTGCTCGCCGTCCTGTTCTGGCGGCCCGACGACGAAGTGTGGGTCAACGCCGTTTCCGACGAGCTGTGGTGCGAGCTGATCCGCACGCTTCTCGGCGACGAAACGCCCGTCTCGGAAATCGACGGCCGTGAACTGCCCGGCGCCATTGCCGAAATCCTGGAGGCTCTGCGCGTGCTCTCCTACCACGCCAGCGCGATCGGCCTCGACCCCGAGTTCATCCGCATCGATCCCGACCTCGAGGAGCACGAATCGGCCTTTCTCGCGCAGAACGCCGAACTGGTGGCGTACATCAGGCACTACGCACAGTGGTGGGCAACCTCGTCGACGCTCGTGGAAGACGAGAAACACGTCCAGGTCATGCTCGACCAGTGCGAGGAAGTCCTGCAGCGCATCCGGCGCCGCGCCGCCAAGCTCGGTACCAGCCTCACCCTGACGTTCAAGCTCGAACGCCTGCTACAGCACCTGCGCCGCATGGGCCGCCTGGTACAACTGCTTGCCGGCCTGCGCAAACGCCGCATGCTCGCGGACGTCGCCCCGCAGATCGTCGATCTGTTCAAGGAACTGGTGCGCGCGGAATGTCGCAAGCACCGGCTTTCCGACTACCTCGGCAAAAATGTCGAACTGCTGTCGCGGCGCATGACCGAAAGCGCCAGCAAGACCGGCGAGCACTACATCACCTCGACGCGCCGCGAGTATTTCGGCATCCTGGGCTCGGCCGCACTCGGCGGATTCATCATCGCGCTGATGGCCGCCTTCAAGCTCGTGCTCGCGAAACAGGGCCATGCGCCGCTCACGGCCGCGCTGACCTTCTGCCTGAACTACGGCATCGGATTCGTCATCATCCACGTCATCGGCGGCACGGTCGCGACCAAGCAGCCGGCGATGACCGCCAACGCGATCGCCGCCTCGATCGGGGAAACCCGCGGCAAGACGCGCGATCTCGACAACCTCGTCGAACTGATTGCGCGAACGATTCGCAGCCAACTGGCCGCCATCGTCGGCAACATCGGCATCGCGATCCCCGTGGCGACGGCGCTCGGCGTGATCGTGTACGCCACCACCGGGACGCATTTCGTCACCCCGGAAAAGGCACGCGCGCTGCTCGACGAGATCGACCCCGCCGGCGGCGCCGTCATCTTTGCGGCCATCGCCGGGGTCTGCCTCTTCCTGTCAGGACTCATCTCCGGGTACTACGACAATCTCTGCGCGTACGGCCGCATTCCGGAACGCCTCCTGCAACTGCGCTGGGCACGTCGCATCCTGGGCTCCAGGCGCATGGAGCGCATCGCCGCCTATGTGGAGAACAATCTCGGTGCCCTCGCGGGCAACTTCTTCTTCGGCTTCCTCCTCGGCGGCGTCACGGCCCTGGGCGTACTCCTGGGCCTGCCCCTCGACATCCGCCATATCGCCTTCTCCTCGGCCTACGTGGGCTATGCCGGCGTCGGGCTGGACTTCGCCCTCGGATGGAAAGCCGCGGCCCTCGCCGCCACCGGCGTCGCGCTCATCGGCCTGACCAACCTCGCCGTGAGCTTCTCGCTGACGCTGTACGTTGCGATGCGCGCGCGACGCATCACCTTCGCGCAAGGCCGAACACTGGTGTGGATGACCCTCCGGCGCTTTGTCACCCGCCCGCAAGACTTCCTC
>NZ_WTVN01000026.1 GCF_012910905.1 Aromatoleum toluvorans | reverse complement strand
GCCCCTTCTTGTCCGTCGTCAAACTGGTGATCGTCGGCGCGCTGGCGACCTACGCCTACACGGATATCTACCCGCGCTTCGCACAGCACCGGGGCGTGGTGGATCTACCCGGCAAAAGCCTCAATCAGGCAACAGACACCCCGACCGCGCCCTTCCGCTGCGATGGACGAACGCACTGCCAACAGATGACCTCGTGCGCCGAGGCGACGTTTTTCCTGAAGAATTGCCCGGGCGTGAAGATGGACGGGAACAACGACGGGGTGCCGTGCGAGCAGCAGTGGTGTACGGGGCTGTTTGGCAGGTAGCTCGACCGAAGTTTCGCGCCTCTGGAATCGGAGGCAGCCAATGGCCGAGTGCGACTCTGAACGAACGTGGTCTCGGAAAGCTGAACCTCAACGTAGGAAATGACCGGGGCTCAATAGGCCGGCGAAGCCGGCCGAAAGGACGTCCATGTCGATCGAGCTGTTATACGTCATGCGCTCGGCAAGTGTTCTTTGGGGCCGCGCCAGCAAAACCTAGCAAGCACCCCTTCTAGAATGCACTGTAGTCGCCCCATTGATTCAGGAGATACGTCGACTTCTCCGTAATGTCCGTCGGCCATCGTCGATCCATAGCGGGACCCGTTAAGGCTGTTCAGGATGAGCACGCCTCCAGGTGCATTGATGAGGGCGTTTTGAACCGGTTTAAGATCAAGAGGTTTGGGATTTTTCCCCGCACCAAGCCCGCGTGCTCGATCTTCAATGTGCTGAGCAGTGTTGCGAACGCCTCGCAGATTCGGGAACGCATCCTCGATCTTCTGGTGCCATTCCGCGAGCTCGCCGGGAACTCCCGTCTCGCGCGCCAATACGCCCAACATCTTGTCAAATGCATCGAGGGCATAGAGAAACGCCCGGGCATACACAAACGGCACGTTGTGTTCAAACTCTCTCGGGATGCCGCCGTTCGCCCACTTCTCACGCTTGAACCGAACTTCGGCTTCGAGCCGTACAGCATCCCAGTCTGCGGAGCCGCACCCGCCGCGCTCCTGCTCGATCTCACGTGAAATTTCGGCTCGCCTTGTGGAGTCCCGTTCCCAAGCTTCTCGATCCGCAAACGATGGTGGATTCCGCGTCGCGCTGATAAAGAGATTAAGCGCAAGGTTCGCCTCAAAGAATTGCGAGATAAGCAGGCGTAGCTGGTTCTGCATTCGCCAGCTCCAGTCTCGATCTTCGTGCTCCAACCAAGTGCCGGGGACAACAATCTCGAAGACGAACATGCGGTTCTGTGACATATGACGTCAAGTGCTTGTTAGCAGGATGATGGAAAAGGCGGAATGCTGCGTATTCGAGAATGCGAATTGCCAAAGCCCCAGGTTAATGCTCAATTCATGTATCGCACCGCCGCCACGTCCCGCGCCTTTGACCTTGGGCAGACGCAGGACTTCGGCGATCACGGCGGCACAGCCGACGAAAATGGCAACGTTCCCACTGCGGGCTCAGGATGGGGGTAATGTCGATCGAACTCACGACGACTGCCTCGGGTTCTCCGGACTTGTCGTGTCATCACGCTGAAGCTCACAGCTCCACGTTCTCCGGCCACAGGAAATACGGACCGAACTTCGGGCTCATGCGGAATTCGCCGCCGGCTTCCTTGCCCTTCGCGGTAATGTAGTGCTTGCCTTCGCGCAGTTCGAGCAGGCCGTTGGCGACGAAGCGCTCGATGAGGTCGGCGGTGCGCAGGCCTAACCGTTGCGCGAGCTTGGAGGTGGTGAGTTTGTCCGCCTTGTCGGTGACTTCTTCGCTGTCGGCCTTGCCGTCGCCGTCATTGCGCGCCTCGGCGGTGACGCGTTCGAGCGTGATGCGCACTTCGTCGCTGATGCGGATGATGCGCTGGGCCTCTTCGTAGGCGTCCTTGTAGAGTTCGCCGTCGTCGTCGCGGCGGATTAGGACTCCCATCTCGTTGTTGTTGATCTGGCTGAACTCGTAGAGGTTGAGACTGGTGATGATGGCCAGCTCCTCGTTGAGGTAGCACTTGGCGTGCAGGTTCTTGCAGAAGCTGGTGCGGATGTAGGTGAGTTCCTTCAGCCAGTTGATTTCTTCGGGCTGCAGTTCGCTCTTGCCATAGACGATGCGCACGTCGATCTTGAGCCGGTTCTTGTCGGCCAGGAGCTCCTTCATGCGGTCGTTGAGCTTGAGGAAGGGGCTGATCAGGATCAGGCGGTCCCTGGCATTCTTGATCAGCTCTTCGAGGAAGTAGTTCGTGGCGCTGGTGTTGAGGAATTTGGCCATGGCGTGAATCCGTTCTCGGTTGTCGTCGTTCGCTGTTCGCGCGGATGGAACAGGTGGTCCCCGGATTGCGGACAGCATCGACGTGTTCATGTCGAAGGCGTTTCGTGTGCATATTACATTTGCACACATGCGACGCAAGAGAAGCAGTTCGCATGGCGGGTGGATCGCCCGATGTTGCTTTCGACTGTGGCGGAGATCCCGGCCGACACCTTCAACAGCGTCGGCACCGAACGAGCGGCTCTACCCCCTCGCCTCGCCGAATCGCATCGCCACCGTGCCAGATGCCGCCGCTCCGGGTATCCTTGCACGCCTCCCCGGCACACGGCCGGACCGCAACACAAACCCAGACACCATGACAGGCAAGCAATACGACGAATCGTCCTTCCGCGTCCTCAAGGGACTCGAACCGGTGCGCGAACGGCCCGGGATGTACACCCGCACGGACTCGCCGGCGCACATCATCCAGGAAGTCATCGACAACTCGGCGGACGAGGCGCTCGGCGGTTTCGCGAAGAAGATCCACGTGACGCTGCACCTCGACGGCTCGGTGAGCGTGGCCGACGACGGTCGCGGCATCCCCGTGGGCCTGCATCCTGAGGAAGGCGTGCCGGTCGTCGTGCTCGCCTACACGCGGCTGCACGCGGGTGGCAAGTTCGACAAGCGCGAGGGCAACGGCGCCTATGCGTTCTCGGGCGGCCTGCACGGGGTCGGTGTCTCGGTGACGAACGCGCTGTCCACGCGCGTCGAGGTCGAGGTGAAGCGCGAGGGCAAGATCCATCGCATCGACTTCAGCGAGGGGGGCGAGAACATCGGCGCGATCGCGGTCGTCGGCGACTGCGGCCGGCAGACCGGTACGCGCGTGCGCGTGTGGCCGGACGGCAAGTACTTCGAGAACCCGCGCGTGCCGCAGGCCGAACTGGAGCGCCTGCTGCGCTCGAAGGCGGTGCTGCTGTCGGGCGTGGCGGTGCGGCTCGACATCGAGCAGGCGAGCGGCGCGGCGCTGACCAAGACCTGGTCCTACCCGGATGGGCTCGCGGGTTACCTGCGCGAACAGGCCGGTGACGTCGAGCCGGTCGCGCCGCTCTACACGACCGAGAAGTACGCCGACAAGGACGATTCCACTTTCGCGCCGGGCGAAGGCGCGGCCTGGGCGATCGGCTGGTTCGAGCACTCGGTGCCGTCCGAGTCCTTCGTGAACCTGATCCCGACGGTGGCCGGCGGCACGCACGAGAGCGGGCTGCGCGCGGGCGTGTTCGATGCGGTGAAGAGCTTCATCGAGCACCATGCGCTCCTGCCGCGCGGCGTGAAGCTGCAGCAGGAAGACGTCGCCGGGCGCATGAGCTTCGTGCTCTCGGCGCGCCTGCTGGACCCGCAGTTCCAGGGCCAGGTGAAGGAGAAGCTCAACTCGCGCGAGGCGGTGAAGCTTGTCTCGTCGATGATCCGCGACCCCTTCGAGATCTGGTTGAACAACCACGTCGAAGCCGGCAAGGCGATCGCGGAGCTGTCGATCAAGCAGGCGCTCGCGCGCCAGAAGAGCGCGCAGAAGGTCGAGAAGAAGAAGACCTCGGGGGTCGCGGTGCTGCCGGGCAAGCTGTCGGACTGCGAGTCGGAAGACATCGCCGAAAACGAACTCTTCCTGGTCGAGGGCGATTCCGCGGGTGGCTCGGCGAAGATGGCGCGCAACAAGGAGACGCAGGCGATCCTGCCCCTGCGCGGCAAGGTCCAGAACGCGTGGGAGATCGACCCCGACCGCCTGCTCGCGAACGCCGAGATCCACGACATCGCCGTCGCACTGGGCGTCGACGCGCACGCGGCAGGCAGCAACCCGGACCTCTCCGGCCTGCGCTACGGCAAGGTCGTGATCATGTCGGACGCGGACGTCGACGGCGCGCACATCCAGACGCTGCTGCTGACGCTTTTCTTCCGCCATTTCCCGGAGCTGATCGCGCGCGGCCACATCTACGTCGCGCAGCCGCCGCTGTATCGCGTGGATGTGCCCGCGCAGGGCAAGAAACGCCCGGCGCGTCGCCTCTATGCGCTCGACGACGGCGAGCTCGCAGCGATCCGCGACCGCGGCGAGAAGGAAGGCTTCAAGCCGGATGCGCTCGAGGTCGGGCGCTTCAAGGGCCTGGGCGAGATGAACCCCGACCAGCTGCGCGAGACGACGATGGACCCGGCGACGCGCCGCGTGCTGCCGGTGCAGGTGCGGCCGGATGCGCTCGACGACACGCTGCGCATGTTCACGCTGCTGATGGGCAAGGGCGAAGCCTCGGGCCGGCGCGCGTGGATGGAGGAAAAGGGCGACACGGTCGAGGCGGACGTCTGAGCGGACGCCGGACGCCGGGGTCATCGAGTGCCGAGGGTGCCGACCGGCGGCGTCTAACCACCTCTCGGCAAGGGTAATTGAGAGGGGAATAAGGGAAGCCGCCTCAGCCCCGCCGCGCCGCTTCGATGGCGGCGATGTCGATCTTCGTCATTTGCATCATCGCATCGAAGGCGCGCTTGGCCGCCGCGCGATCAGGGTCGGCGATCGCGGCCATGAGGGCCCGCGGCGTGATCTGCCACGACAGGCCCCACTTGTCCTTGCACCAGCCACAGGCGCTTTCCTGGCCGCCGTTGCTGATGATCGCGTTCCACAAGCGATCGGTTTCGGCCTGATCGTCGGTCGCGACCTGGAACGAGAAAGCCTCGTTGTGGCGGAACTCAGGACCGCCGTTCAGTCCGAGGCAAGGTATGCCCATGACGGTGAACTCGACCGTCAAGACGTCGCCCTGCTTGCCGGAGGGATAGTCGCCGGGGGCACGAAGGATGGCTCCCACGCTGCTGTCCGGGAACGTCCCGGCGTAGAACTGCGCGGCGTCCAGGGCGGTACCGTCGTACCAGAGACAAATCGTGTTCTTGCTGACCATTTTCGTTCTCCATTACGGCATGGAGTGCATGCCCGATCATGTTGCCCCCGGACTGCGTTCCCGGCAATTCTTTCCGTGCCCGGGGCGATGGGAGCATCCTCGCCTCGTCCTGTGCCCGCCGGCACTTGCACTACCGCACCGCAGCATTCTTGTTGCTATAACTTAAGCGATCTGCCCTCACTGCCCAGGAACCGGCCATGCAAGACCGTTCAGGACCACCGCTCACCCGACGCCCCAAAGCCCTGCTGATCGACCTTGCCGGCGTACTGCACGTCGGCGAGCAAGCCATCCCCGGCTCGGTCGAGGCCCTTGCCGGCGTGCGCGCAGCGGGGTTGCCGCTGCGCTTCCTGACCAACACGACGCGCACGCCGCGCCGCACGCTGGTCGCGAGGCTGCGCAGGATGGGCTTCGCCGTCGCCGAGGACGAGCTCCAGACCGCACCCCACGCCGCGCAGCGGCTGGTCGCCGCACGCGGCCTGAAGCCGCTCTACCTCACCCATCCGGACCTTGCCGCGGAGATCGGCCCGAGCGCAGACGCCCCCGATGCGGTCGTGCTGGGCGACATGGGGCCGCATCTCGACTACGCGCAGTTGAACGCCGCGTTCCGCCTGCTGATGGCCGGCGGCGCCTTCATCGCGATGGCGAAGAACCGCTACTTCATGGAAGAGGACGGCCTGTCGCTCGACATGGGCGCCTTCGTGACGGGACTGGAATTCAGCAGCGGCGTGCGGGCCGAGGTCGTCGGCAAGCCGGCCCCGGCCTTCTTCCACACCGCCTTGGCCGAACTCGGCGTGTCGGCCGCGGACGCCGTCGTGATCGGCGACGACCTGCACGACGATGTCGGCGCGGCGATTGCGGCCGGCATCCCGGCCATCCTCGTGCGCACCGGCAAGTTCCGCGCGGGCGACGACGCCGATCCGGCGATCCGGCCCAGCCTCGTCGCCGACGATTTCGCCGACGCCGTCACGCGCCTGTTGGCGCTTGCCTGATCAGGCGAGCTCGGGAATCGCGACCAGCGCGTAACCCGCCTGCCGCAGCCCGTCGCGCAAGGCCCGCGCCGTCGCGACCGCTTCGGCGTCGTCGCCATGCACGCAGATGCTCTGCGCCTTCACCGACAGGCGCTTGCCGTGGATCGAGATCAGCGCGCCGGCTTCGAGCATGTCGAGCACGTGGCGCAGGCAGGCCTCCGCGCCGTGAACCATCGCGCCCGGCTGCGAGCGCGGCACGAGGTTGCCATCGTCGAGATACGCCCGGTCGGCAAAGATCTCCTCGACGACCCGCAGCCCCGCCTCGCGCCCGGCGATCACCAACTGCGACAGCGCCGGTGCGAGCAGGATCAGGTCGCGGTCGAACGCACGCACCGCGCGCGCCACGGTCGCCGCGAGCTTCGCATCCGTGCAGGCCATGTTGTTCAGCGCGCCGTGCGGCTTGACGTGGGTGACCGCCGTGCCTTCGGCGCGCGCGATGCCGGCGAGCGCGCCGATCTGGTAGATCAGCATCGCCTCGAGCTCGACCGCCGGCACGTCCATGCGCCGACGGCCGAAGCCCTGCAGGTCGGGGAAGGATGGATGCGCGCCGAGGCTCACGCCGCAGCGCTTGGCCGTCGCGACCGTCTGCCGCATCACGAGCGGGTCGCCCGCGTGGAAGCCGCAGGCGACGTTGGCGGACTTCACGATTTCCAGCATCGCCGCGTCGTCGCCCATGCGCCAGGCGCCGAAACTTTCGCCGAGATCGGCGTTGAGATTGATGCGCTCAGCCATGAGGTGCTCCAGATTGCAGATTGACGCCGTGCAGGTTCCATTCGTCGCCGCGCACGACGCCGCAGATCAGGTTCGCACCGTACAGCGCCGCTTCGTCGATGACGCCGGGCGGGCGGAAACTCTGGATCGTGCCGACCCACTCGGCAAGCCGCTGCACCTGTCCGCGCAAGGCCGCGGCGGCCTCGGTGTGGCTCACCGCGACGAAGTGCAGCGCGTCACCCGGCCGCACATGGGCAAGCCGCGGCAGGTCGGCGCGGATCACCGTCGCGATCTTGGGATAGCCGCCCGAGGTCTGGCAATCGGCCATCAGCACGATCGGCTGGCCGTTCGCCGGGACCTGGATCGTGCCCGGCGCGACGCCGTCCGACACGATCTCGGCGCCCTTCTCGTTGTGCGCGAGCTTTTCACCGTCGAGGCGCAGGCCCATGCGGTCCATGTCGCGCGTCACGGCATAGGGGCGCGACAGGAAATTCGCCACCGCCTCATGCGTAAAGTAATCCTCTTGCGGCCCGAGGATCACGCGGATCGGGCCCGTGTCGTGCTGCCACGGTGCCCGCGCGCGGAATTCGAGCCACGGGTCGCCACGCACGGCGTCGCACTGCAGGCGGTCGCCGACCCCGGGCGCCCTGCCCTGCACCCCGCCGATGGCGGCACGCAGGTAGGTCGAACGGCTGCCGAGCTGCTCGGCTACCTGCACGCCGCCCGAGAGCGCGACGTAGCCCACGCCGTGCGATACGCCACCGATGCGGAGGACGTCGCCGGGGAACAGCGTCGCCGTCTGCCACGACGCCACCTTCAGCACCTGGCCGCGCGTATTGACGAGCTGCGCTCCCATCTCGCCGGATAGCCCGACGCGCACGGTACCCGACAGCGCCTTCAGCGACGGCCCGCTCAGGCCGACTTCCAGCACCGCGGCTTCCGAAGCGTTGCCGACGAGGGCGTTCGCCGCCGCCATCAACACCGGGTCGAGCGCCCCGGACACCGGCACGCCGATGTTGCGGTAGCCCGTACGGCCGCGGTCCTGCACGCTGACGGCAAGGCCGGCGTCGATGATTTCAAGCACTGCGCTCATGCCTTCTATCCTTCCGTCAGCAGGCTCGACAGGTCGAAGCGGCCGGCGGCGCATTCCCGCTCCATAGCATCGAAAGTCCCGCGGTCGATCGCCTGCCACACCACCTGGTCGCCCGGTGCCAGCAAGGCCGGCCGGCGCGCGTTGGCCGCATCGAAGAGGCGCACCGGCGTACGGCCCAGCAGGCGCCATCCGCCGGGGCTTTCCCACGGGTAGGCGGCGCACATGCGCCCGGCGATCGCGATCGAGCGCGACGGCACCACCTTCCGCGGCGTCGCGAGCCGCGGCATGTCGAGCGCCTCGGGCAGGCCGCCGAGGTAGGGGAAGCCGGGCAGGAAACCCAGCATGTAGACGATGAACACCGTCTCCGTCATCAGGCACACGACCTCGTCGCGGGCCATGCCTTTGGCGGTGGCGACCTCGTCGAGATCCGGCGCGCAGTCCGCATCGAAGCACACCGGGATACGCCAGCGGCAGCCGGCTGCCGAGAGGCTGCCACTCTTGCCGGCCAGCTCCGCGAGCAGGTCGCGCAACACCATTGCATCCGTGCGCAGCGGGTCGAAGTGGACCGTCACCGAACGGAAGGTCGGCACCCATTCGACGACGCCGTCGAGGCGGCCCTCGTTCGACAGGGTATCGAGCAGGCTGGAGAAACCCAGCACGCGACCGTGGGTAACGGGGTCGATGGCATTGCCGAACTCGACCGTCCAGGCAGCGTCGCCGACGCTCAGCAGACGCGCGGGCGGATGTGCAAGCTCAGTAGTCATGGCGGGAATATTCCGCTGGGGAGGGCTGGCGCCCCGGGATTTGCAGGAGGCGGGCCCCCCACGCTGTGCGGCACGGCTCGATGCCGCCGATGCGCAGTGTCATCACCTCCGACTCGGGCGCACCGAGTTCGTTCTTCATCTCACGCTGGATGTCGAGCAGGCGTTCGGCGTAGATGAGGAAGCGGTTACCGGAATTCGTCAGCCGAAAATGCCGCTCGCGCCGGTCGATCAACGCCACCCACAGGAAGGCTTCGACGAAACGCAGGTTCATGGATGCGGTCGGGTCCGGAACATGCAGCAGAGAGCGACGGGCCCGTTATTCTTGAACTTCGGCCCGTAACGCTGCCAGAATGCGCGCTGCCGTTGGCAGGCGGCTACAAAAACTGTAAGCCGATCAGGGCGCCGGCGCAAATCGCGGTGGATAGTCTCACCATTGCCCGAACCGACAGCCCGCCATGCCACTCCTCATCGCTTTTCGACGCACCGCTCCATGACCACAGACACGCTGGACCTCTTCAACGCCGAGCCGCCGACGCCACCCGCCCCCCCCGCGGCCGGCGGCAACGACGCCCCGCCGCCCGACGACGGCACTCTCGCGCTCGACCGCTACGCCGAACGCGCCTACCTCGCCTACGCGATGAGCGTCGTCAAGTCGCGCGCGCTGCCGCAGGTCGAGGACGGCATGAAGCCCGTGCAGCGCCGCATCCTCTATGCGATGAACGAGATGCGCCTGTCGGCCGCCTCGAAGCACGTGAAGTCGGCGCGCGTCGTCGGCGACGTCATCGGCAAGTACCACCCGCACGGCGACTCCAGCGTCTATGACGCGATGGTGCGCGTGGCGCAGGACTTTTCGCTGCGCTACCCGCTGGTCGACGGCCAGGGCAACTTCGGCTCGCGCGACGGCGACTCCGCGGCGGCGATGCGCTACACCGAATGCCGCCTGACGCCGATCGCGGAACTGCTGCTCTCGGAGATCGACCGCGGCACCGTCGACTTCGTGCCCAACTACGACGGCGCCTTCGAAGAGCCGCAACTGCTGCCCGCGCGCCTGCCCTTCGTGCTGCTGAACGGCGCCTCGGGCATCGCGGTCGGCATGGCCACCGAGATCCCGCCGCACAACCTGCGCGAAGTCGCCGACGCGGCCTGCCACCTGATCCGCCACCCCGACGCTGGCCTCGAAGACATCCTGCCGCTGCTCCCCGGGCCCGATTTCCCCGGCGGCGGGCAGCTGATCTCCTCGCCCGAAACGATCCGCGACGCGTATGCGAGCGGCCGCGGCAGCCTGCGCATGCGCGCGCGCTGGCATATCGAGGAGCTCGCCCGCGGCCAGTGGCGCGTGATCGTCGACGAGCTGCCGCACGGCGTCTCGGCCGCCGGCGTGCTCGCCGAGATCGAAACGCTGACCAACCCGCAGCCGCGCGCCGGCAAGAAGGAAGTCAGCCAGGAACAGAAGAACCTCAAGCAACTCGTGCTCGGCGCGCTCGAGACCGTGCGCGACGAATCGAGCGACAAGGCGCCCGTGCGCATCGTGCTGGAGCCGCGCTCGTCGCGCCAGAACCGCGACGAATTCATGGCGGTGCTGCTCGCGCACACCAGCCTCGAGACTTCCGCGTCGCTCAACCTGACGATGATCGGCCGCGACGGCCGGCCGCAGCAGAAGAACCTCGTGCAGATCCTGCGCGAATGGATCGACTTCCGCTACGTCACGGTCGACCGCCGCACGCGCCACCGCCTCGACGAGGTCGATCGCCGCATCCACATCCTCGAAGGCCGCATGATCGCCTTCCTGCACATCGAGGAAGTGATCCGCGTGATCCGCGAGTCGGACGAGCCCAAGCCCGCGCTGATCGCCGCCTTCGGCCTCACCGACATCCAGGCCGAGGACATCCTCGAGATCCGCCTGCGTCAGCTCGCGCGCCTCGAAGGCTTCAAGATCGAGAAGGAGCTCAACGAGCTGCGCGAAGAGCGCGACGGCCTGCAGCATCTCCTCGACAGCCGCGCCGCGATGACGCGCCTGATCCTCAAGGAGATCGAGGACGACGCGAAGAAGTACGGCGACGCCCGCCGCACCGTGATCGAGGCGGTCGCCGCCGTCGCGCCGGCCGAGATCAGCGTGCCGGACGAGCCGGTCACCGTGATCGTGTCGAAGAACGGCTGGGTGCGCTCGCGCCAGGGCCACGGCATCGACGCCGCGGGCATCACGTACAAGGCCGGCGACTTCGCCTTCGCGGTGATTGAGACACGCACCACCTGGCCGCTCGTCGTCATCGACACCAACGGCCGCGCCTATACCGTGCGCGTGTCGGACCTGCCCGGCGGACGCGGCGACGGCGCGCCGATCACGACGCTGGTCGACTTCCAGGACGGCGGCAAGCTCGCGCAAGTGCTCACGGCCGAACCCGAATCGAGCTGGTTCTTCGCCAACTCCGGCGGCTACGGCTTCATCTGCACGCTCGCCGACGCAACCAGCCGCCAGCGCGCGGGCAAGGCCTTCATGACGCTGGAGAAGGGCGAGAAGGTGCTCGTGCCGGCCCGTGCGGTCGGAGAGAAGATCGCCGCGGTGTCCGAGAACGGTCGCATCCTGGTCTTCATGCGCAGCGAGATGAAGGTGCAAGCGGGCGGGCGCGGCGTCATCGTGATGGCGCTCGACGACAAGGAAGCGCTCGTCGCCGTCGCCGTGCCGCCCGACGAGTCGGTACTGCGCGTCGAAGGCACCGGCCGCGGCGGCAAGGCCGTGACGATCGACCTGAAGCCGTCGCAGCTCGTGCCGCTCGTGCATCGGCGCGCGCGCAAGGGCATGGCGCTCACGCCAAAGGTCGCGCCGCTCTCCCTGGGCTGGAATTGAGCCGGTTCCGGGCCGCGCATCGCACGCGGCCCGGAACCCCAACCTGCACCGCGCGGTCCTTCCGGAAGGATGCGTCGACTCGGGACCAGCGCGATCGCGGCGCCAGTCCCACGCCTCGACGCAAACAGGCATAATGCCATTGACAAGGGAGGATTCCGGACATGCCCCCACCTCACTTCGGTCGCCTGCTCGCAGCCACCGACCTTTCCGCCCCGGCGCGCCACGCCGCCGACCGCGCGGCGCTCATCGCGCGCGAACTCGGCGCCCCGCTCGACCTGCTGCACGTCGCGAGCACGGCGCCGTTCGAAAAACTCCGCCAGCTCGTCGCGGACATTCCTTACGATGCCCCGGCGCGCGTGCTCGAATCCGCCCGCGCCGACCTGGACGAGCTCGCCGCCGTGCTGCAGCGGCATCATGGCGTCGCCGCGAACGTGCAGATCGCCTCCGGCCCGCTCCTGAAGGAGCTGATGGCGAGCGCGGAGGCCGGTTCGGCCGATCTGCTGGTGCTGGGGGCGCGCGGCAACAGCTTCATGCGCCACCTGCTCCTCGGGTCGACGGCCGAACGCATGGTGCGCAAGACGACGCGCCCGATGCTGGTCGTCAAGCAGCCCCCGCACGAGCCTTATCGCACGATTCTCGTCCCGGTCGATTTTTCGCCCTATTCGGTCACGGCGCTGGACAACGCACGCCGGCTCGCGCCCGCGGCCGGCATCGTCCTGCTGCATGCCTTCGAGGTGCCGTTCGAAGGCAAGCTCCAGTACGCCGGCGTGGACGACGAGCTGATCCACCGCTATCGCATCGCCGCACGCCAAGAGGCGCTGCAGCGCCTGCGCGAACTGCGCGACGCGGCAGGCCTGCCGGCCGACGCCACACGCCTGCTCGTCGTGCACGGCGACCCGTCGCGCACGATCGTCGAGCAGGAACAGGAGCAGGATTGCGACCTGATCGTGATGGGCAAGCACGGTGAAAATGTCGTCGAGGACCTGCTGCTCGGCAGCGTGACCAAGCACGTGCTGGTCGAGTCGCAGTGCGACGTGCTGGTGTCGGTCTGAACCCGCCGGCCCGGCTTCGCGTCAGCGCTCGGGGGCGCTTTCGGGAGTCTCTGCGGCCTCTGCCGGCAGGATCGCGCGGATCGGATCCCCCTCGCGGATGGCGCCCGGCGCACGCGGCGCCGGTTCGCCCATCATCGACTCGATCAGGATCGTGACGCGCCGGTTGCGCGCCCGCCCTTCCTCGTTGGTGTTGTCGGTGATCGGGCGCTGGTCCGCGTAACCGGCCGCGGTGAGGCGCCCCCCGCGCACGCCCGATTCGATGAAGAGCCGCACGACGGTCGAGGCCCGCACCGCCGAGAGCTCCCAGTTCGACGGGTAGCGCCCGGTGCGGATCGGCAGGTTGTCGGTATGCCCCTCGACCGTGATCGGGAAGTCGGCGCGCGCGAGCACCTCGGCCACGGCACGCAGGGCCGTCACCGCGGGCGTCGAGAGCACCGCGTCACCGGGCGCGAACAGCACCTTGGCGTTGATCTCGACCGAGATCCCGCGCGCCCCTTCCGACACCTGCACCTGGCCGCCCTGCATCAGCGGCTCGAGCACACCGCGGATGTCCTCCGCCATCGTCGTCATGCGCTTGTACTCGCGGCGGCGACGCTCGACCTCCTCGTCGGGAGTGGGCGGCAGCGGCGCAGGCTTGGGGGGCGCGACGGCCGGCGGCGGCACGATCACCGGATCGCCCGGCACATTCACGGTGACGTTGCGGAAGGCGTTGATCAGCGAATCGGACAGCACGCGGTACTTGCCCTCATTCACCGACGACAGCGAATACATCACGACGAAGAAGGCGAACAGCAGCGTGATGAAGTCCGCATAGGACACCAGCCAGCGGTCGTGATTCTCGCGGTTCGCCTCGTCCTCCTGGCGATGTCGGCGTTGGCGTCGCATGGCGGCTCGCGCGCTCAGGCCATGTAGCCCTGCATGCGGCTCTCGATGATGCGCGGATTGTCGCCGTTGGCGATGCCGACCAGCCCGTCGACGAGCATCTCGCGCTGCGACACGCCGTCCGCGACATAGGCCATCAGCTTCTTCGACATCGGCAGGAAGACGAGGTTGGCGAAACCCACGCCGTAGATCGTCGCGACGAAGGCGACCGCGATGCCGGCGCCCAGCTTCGACGGGTCGGTGAGGTTTTCCATCACGTGGATCAGGCCCAGCACCGCACCGAGGATGCCCAGCGTCGGCGCGTAGCCGCCCGCCGCTTCCCAGATGCGCGCGCCGAGGCGCATCTGCGCGGCCCAGGCGTCGATCTCGACCTCCAGCACTTCGCGCAGGCGTTGCGGCTCCACGCCGTCGACCAGCAGCTGCAGCCCCTTGCGCGTGAAGGGATCGCTGATGCGCGGCAGCTGCGCCTCCAGCGCCAGCAGCCCTTCCTTGCGCGCGATCTGGCTCCAGCTCGTCGCCTGGCGGATCAGCGCCGCGTGGCTCGACGGCGGCGGCACGAAAACCCACCTGGTCATGCGCATGCCTTCGCGGAAAACCTTCAGCGGGCTCTGCAGCATCACGGCCCCCAGCGTGCCGCCGATCACGATCAGGAAGGCGGTGGGTTGCACCAGCGAACCGATGTGGCCGCCCTCGATCACCTGCCCCATGATCAGGGCGGCAATGCCCAGGGTAAGCCCGACGACGCTGATCTTGTCCATGCCCGCTGCCCCTCGGACGGCCCGTTCAGTCGCCCGCCGGCGGATTCTTCCGAGGCCGCCCGCGGCGCGCACCGGTGCCCCCGGCAGGCCTTGCGGCCCCCAGAATGCGCGAGCGCAGGCGCGCGACGGCCTGGCTGTGGAGCTGGCACACGCGCGACTCCGACACCCCCAGCACTTCGCCGATCTCGCGCAGGTTGAGCTCCTCGTCGTAGTACAGCGCCATCATCAGCTTTTCGCGCTCGGGCAGGTCCTCGATCGCGCGCACGAGCGCGTTGCGCATGTCGGCCTGCTCGAGGATGTCGGCCGGATTGGACTCGTGCTCGCCGAGGTGGCGCTCGAAATAGTCCTCGCCCTCGCCGTCGGTGAAATCCTCGAAATGCACCAGCTGGTAGCCGCGCGCGTCCTGCAGCATGCGCTGGTACTCGGCGAGCGGCATCCCCAGCAGCTCGGCGAGCTCGGTCTCGCTCGGCTGGCGCCCGTGGCGCTGCTCGAGCTCGTGGATCGCCGTCTCGATGCGCCGCATGTCGCGCCGCATGCTGCGCGGCAGCCAGTCGTTCTCGCGCAGGCCGTCGAGCATCGCGCCGCGGATGCGCTGCACCGCGTAGGTCTCGAACTGCGCACCGAGACCGTCCTCGTAGCGGCTGATCGCATCGAGCAGGCCCAGCATGCCGTTCTGGATCAGGTCGTCCATCTGCACGCTGGCAGGCAGCTTCGCCATCAGGTGATAGGCGATGCGCTTGACCAGCGGGGCGTAGGCCTCCACGAGGTGGTTCTTGTCGAGATTACCTGCCGAGTCGTACATCCACTTCGCCTGTATTTTCTTCCGACCTGGCCGGGATTCCGGGCACGGGGGCAAACCTGCGGACTGCCATTGTCCCGCAGCCGGCCCGGTTTTGCCAAACGGGTACCCGCTCAGTCCCACGTGCCCCTCCCGCGGGCTGCGCCGCCCTTCCCCCGCACGTCGCCGAAGGCCGCGAGGCGGCGCAGGAAGGCGGCCTCGGCGTCGCGCGGCGAGGCTTCCGCCGCGCTGCGTCCCAGCCCTGCCGCGAGCTCGTCGCGCTCGACCTCGCCCAGCCAGGCGAGCGGCACGCCGACGTGGCGGCGCACGAGTTCGCTCAGGCTGGCAAAGAACGCCGCGGCATCGTCCCGGCTGCGCGCGCCGCACACCGCGACGTGCAGCGAACCGGCGCCGGTCGCGGCGAGACGCTTGATCAACTGGTAGGCGTCGGTCGCACCGCTGCGGCTCGCTTCGGCCACGACCAGACGGCGCGGCGCCGCCAGCGTGAAGGGCGACGGATCGGCCGCACTCTCGCACGCCGCATGGATGAGGATGAAACTCGCCGGTCGCTGCAGCGTGCGCAGCGCCGCGAGCAGGCATTCGCGCCGTTCGTCGTCGAGCAGCGGCAGCGCGAGCGCGCACGCCGCCACCGGCACGCAACCGAGCAGGCCCGGCACCGGCTGGACGAGCTCCCGCACCGGACTGCGACCGCCGAGCACGCTCAGCAGGTCGCCGCCCGCGGGCAGACCGAGCGCCGCGGCGAGCGAGCCCTCGTCCTGCACCTCGTCGAGCAGCAGCACCCGCTCGCTGCGGCCGGCGATGCGATGCGCGGCCTGCAGCGCGACCTGTGCGCGGCGCCGTCCGGTGCCGTACAGCGCGACGACCGTCGGGGGCGCGCGCCGGAACAGGCGCCTCAGCCCGGCCGCCTGGTCTTCACGCGGGGCGACCATGTCAGGCTCCGCCGGCCGCCAGCATCAGCGCCGCTTCGTCGCCCTGCAGCTTCCACGGCGACTCGGCCGCCTGCTCGCGCAACGCGCGGTGCAGCAGGTAGGCGCGGTTCGGCAGGTGCAGGTCCTCGGGCACGCGCTGGCCGTTGGCGACGTAGAACACGTCGAGTTCGTTGCGCACGGCGACATCCAGCGCCGGCGCGAGCGACGCGGCCTCGTCGACCTTGGTCAGCACGCAGCCGGCCAGGTCCGGCCCCTTGTAGGCGCGCACGACGTCCGCGAGCGTGTCGCCGCGGCAGGTCGAATTGAGCAGCAGCAGACGGCGCACGTCGCCGGCACCGGTCAGCATGGCCGCCTGCTCGGCCACCATCTTGTCGCGCTGGCTCATGCCCATCGTGTCGATCAGCACCATGTGCTTGTTGCGCAGCTCCGCGAGCGTCTGGCGCAGGTCGGCCGCGTCGCGCACCGAGAACACCGGCACGCCGAGGATGCGGCCGTAGATGCGCAGCTGTTCCTGTGCGCCGATGCGGTAGCCGTCGGTCGTGATCAGCGCGAGCCGCTCGGCGCCGTGGCGCACGACACAGCGCGCCGCGAGCTTCGCCGTCGTCGTGGTCTTGCCCACGCCGGTCGGCCCGACCAGCGCATACACGCCACCGCGGTCGATGATGTCCGCATCGGAGGCAACGGCGCGCAAGCCGCGCGCAAGGGCGCTCTTCACCGCGGCACGCGCGTCCTCCGGCGACGCCTCTTCATCCACCGCCTCGGCAAGACGGCGCGCGAGCACGCCCGAGAAACCGGCCTCGAGCAGTTCGCCGACAATGTCGGCGCGCGCGGGCGCACGGCGGCGCGTCTCGCCCCACGCAAAGCCCGCGAGCTGGCGCTCGATCATGCCGCGGATGCCTGCCATTTCCTTCATCAGCTGGACGTTCGCCTCCTGCAGCGAGCGGATGCGCTCGTCCTCGACCTCGCGCACGGGCGCCGCCGGCTTGACCTGCGGTGCAGGCTGCTGCAACGCGGGCTCGGGCGCGACCGGACGGGCCGGCACGTCACCCGCGTCCCAGTCGTCGATCGCATACTCCTCGCTCAGGGACGCCGCACGCGTACGCATCACGTAGTCGGGCGTCTCCATGCGCGGGGGATTGAACGGGCGGATGACCTTGGTCGGCTTGCGCGGAGCGGCCTGCGGCGCGGGCGCCCGGCCCGACAGGCTCACCTGGAAGTCGTCGTCCTCGACCACGGCGGGGCGCGCCGCAACCCGCGGTGCCGCCTGCGGTGCCGGCGCGGCCGCGCGCGGCGAGCCCGGCAGCGCGCCCACGTCGTCCGCCGGCAGGGCCAGGATCTCGACGCCGCCCTCGACCGCACGGTTCGACAGCACGATCGCATCGGCACCGAGCTCGGCCTTCAGGGCACGCAGGGCCTCACGGGCGGAGGGGGCAAAGTAGCGCTTGACGTTCATGGTGGATCTCCCGACTGCCGCGCTCTGTGCGCAGCATGGAAGCGATTATGGTCGGCCGATGCGGGATCGATAGCGTCGAATAGACCGGATTTCCCCCCGCTAATCCGGCCCGCCGCCAACTCAGCGCGCAGCCCCGCCCACCATGGCGGTGACGCGGATCGTGCGCGTCTCCGGCACTTCCGAGTTCGCGATGACCTTGAGCGAAGGCACCGCGCGACGCAGGAAGCGCGACAGCAGCCAGCGCAGCTGCGGCGGCACCAGCAGCACCGGCGGCAGGCCCATGTCCTCCTGCCGCTGCGATATGTCCGCCGTATGGCGCAGCAGGCCGTCGGCGAGACTCGGCTCGATGACGCCGCCATCGCCACCGCCCGACGACATCGCCTGCATGAGGATGCGTTCGAGCGCCGGATCGAGGGCCATGACCTGGATCTCGGCGTTGCCCGGGAACAGGCTCTGCAGGATCGAGCGGCCGAGCGCCTGGCGCACGCGCGAGGTCAGCTCGAGCGGATCCTGGGTGCGCGGCGCGTTCTCGGCGAGCGTCTCGATGATCGTGCGCATGTCGCGGATGTTGACGCCCTCTTCGAGCAGGTTCTGCAGCACGCGCTGCACCGTCGCGACGGACAGCAGGGCGGGCACGAGGTCCTCGACCAGCTTCGGTGTCGTCTTGCTGATGTGGTCGAGCAGCGCCTGCGTCTCCTGGCGCCCGAGAAGCTCCGCCGCGTGGTTCAGGATCAGGTGGTTGAGGTGCGTCGCCACCACCGTGCTCGCATCGACCACGGTGTAGCCCAGCGCATGCGCCTGTTCGCGCTGGCTCGCGTCGATCCAGTAGGCCGGCAGGTCGAAGGCCGGATCGCGCGTCTCGCGGCCTGCGAGCGGCCCGGTCACGCGTCCCGGATTGATCGCGAGGAACTGCCCCGGATAAGCCTCGCCGCTGCCGATCTCCACGCCCTTCAGGGCGATGCGGTAGGCATTGGGCTTGAGCTCCAGGTTGTCGCGGATATGCACCGGCGCCGACAGGAAGCCGACATCCTGCGCGAACTTCTTGCGCAGGCCGCGGATGCGCTTCAGCAGCTCGCCGTCCTGGCCCTTGTCCACCATCGGGATCAGCCGGTAACCGACTTCGAGGCCGAGCACATCGACCGGCGCGACGTCGTTCCAGCTCGCCTCCTGGCTCTCCGCGGCCGGCGCCGCGGCCGCCGCCGGCGGTGCCGCGCGCGCGGCCGCCGCGGCCTCCCTGCGCGCGATGCCAAAGCGGCGCCAGGCGAGCCAGCCGAGCGAACCGGCCATCAGGATGAACACCACGTTCGGCATACCCGGAATCAGGCCCAGCACGCCGATGATCGCCGCGGTGAGCATCAGCACCTGCGGGTTCGAGAACACCTGGGTGAGCACCAGCCCGCCCACGTCCGCCTCGTCGCCGACGCGCGACACGACCATGCCCGCCGCGACCGAAATGATCAGTGCCGGAATCTGCGCGACGAGGCCGTCGCCGATCGTCAGCAGCGTGTAGGTCTCGACCGCCAGGCCCGCCGGCATGTCGTGCTGGACGATGCCGACCATCAGCCCGCCGATGATGTTGATCAGCAGGATCACGATGCCCGCGACCGCGTCGCCGCGCACGAACTTCGACGCACCGTCCATCGCGCCGTAGAAGTCCGCCTCCTGCGCGACCTCCTTGCGCCGGCGCTTCGCCTCCGCCTCGTCCACCAGCCCGGCGTTGAGGTCCGCGTCGATCGCCATCTGCTTGCCGGGCATCGCATCCAGCGTGAAGCGCGCGCTCACTTCGGCAATGCGCCCCGCGCCCTTCGTCACGACGACGAAGTTGATGACGACGAGGATCACGAACACGACGAGGCCGATCGCCGTGTTGCCGCCGACGAGGAAGTGGCCGAAAGCCTCGATGACCTTGCCGGCGGCGTCCGGCCCGGTGTGCCCCTGGAGCAGCACGATACGCGTCGAGGCGACGTTGAGCGCGAGGCGCAGCAGCGTCGTCACCAGCAGCACCGTCGGGAACACCGAGAACTCGAGCGGGCGGCGGGTGTACATCGCCACCAGCATCACCATCACCGACACGGCGATATTGAAGGTGAAGAACACGTCCAGCGCGAACGCCGGCAGCGGCAGCACCATCATGGACAGCACCATGATGATGAAGATCGGCGCACCCAGCATCCGCAGGTTCGTCGGCGTCATCAGCGCGCGCAGGTTGAGGACATCGTTCATTGCCAGCCTCTATCGCTTCGTCCGTTCCGGCCGCCCGTCAGTCGGGCGCGCCGGGGTCCATGTCGGCGGGCACCGGCAGCCTGCCGGGCACCGCGGGCGGAAGTCCGCCGTGAGCCATCCAGTGGTTCAACTGATACACGTAGGCCATCACCTCGGCCACCGCCGTGTACAGCGCACCGGGCACCGCCTGCTCCAGTTCGCAGTGCTTGTACAGCGCACGCGCCAGCGGCGGCGCCTCCAGCATCGGCACCTTGTGTTCCTTCGCCAGTTCGCGGATCTTCAGCGCCAGCTCGCCGCGCCCCTTCGCGACGACGATCGGCGCACGCATCTTGTCCGCGTCGTACTTCAGCGCCACCGAGAAGTGCGTCGGGTTCGTCACCACGACGTCCGCCTTCGGCACCTGCGCCATCATGCGGCGACGCGCCATCTCGCGCTGCATCGCGCGGATGCGCCCCTTCACCTGTGGATCGCCGTCCTGCTCCTTGCTCTCGCGCTTGACCTCTTCCTTGGTCATGCGCAGCTTCTTGTTGTACTGCCACAGCTGGAAGGGCACGTCGATCAGCGCCAGGATCGCCAGCCCCATGATGATCAGCAGCGTCGCGAACAGCACCATCTTCAGGAAGTCGGGCACCGCCGCCTCCACCGTCTCGCCCGTCAGGCCGAAGATATGCTCGTGCTCGCGCCACACCGCGAAAACGCCCATCAACCCGACCACCGCAGCCTTCAGCAGCGACTTCACCAGCTCCGCCAGCCCGTGCATCGAAAACATCCGGCTGACGCCCTGGATGGGGTTCATGCGCTCGAGCTTCAGACCCAGCAAACCCGGCGCGAACACGAAACCGCCCATCAGGATCGGCGCCGCGATCGCCGCGACCATCAGGATCCCGAAGAGCGGCAGCATCGTCAGCAGCGCATCGGTGATCAGGTCACCGAAACCCGCCAGCATCAGCTTCGAGTCGAATGCACGCGCGCGCTCGATCGAGAACCCCGCGCGCAACATGTCCAGGATGCGCCCCGAGATCCATTCCCCCATCATCCATAGCGCACTGACGCCGGCCATCAGCACGAGAAAGGTCGACAGCTCGCGCGACTGCGGAACCTGCCCTTCCTCGCGGGCCTGCTCCAGCCGTCGTGGCGATGGCTGTTCGGTTTTCTCGAGATCGCTGTCTTCGGCCACGGCCGACTCCTTGCCTGCGCGCCGGATGCCGCCCGTTCAGCACGGACGTTCGGCGACGTGCGGCAATTATCGCCGCGCGCCGGCAAGCCCCGCCGCCGGATAAGCGCGGGAAAACAGCCCTATATCGGGAATTGGGAGACCGCAGCCCGAATCGCCGGGCCGCCGTCGGGAAGGCTCAGCGCCCGGCAGGCAGCCTGTCGATGCCGCGGATCACCGTGCCGGCGCCGAGGCCGCGGGAGGCGAACCAGCCCGCATTCATCTCCAGCGCGAAACGCGCCGGCGCCGCGGCACAATGGCTTTCCTCGGACTGCGGCTGCATGTCGGCGATGTTCAGGATGCGGCCGTCGCGATCCATGAACGCCACCGACAGCGGGATCAGCGTGTTCTTCATCCACATGCAGTGGCGCGCATCCTGCGTGAACACGAACACCATCCCGTGCTGCAGCGGCATCGACTTGCGATTCATCAGCCCGAGCTGGCGGGTCGGGTCGGTATGCGCCAGTTCCGCCTCGATCCGGTACATCCCCGCCCCGAGTTCCACCATCGGCAATTCCGCGCGGGCAGCCGGCATACACACGCAAGCCACGGCAGCGATCGCCGCACAACGGCCGAAAGAGGGCGAAAGGATCATTGCCGGCAAAACCTGCAGGAACGAGGAAGCGCGATTCTACCGCGGGTAAGGCACGGCCGCTAAGCGCACCCGGTCCGTCCCGTCCCGGCCCGGCGCGACCTGCCCTGCGCTGCCCCTGCGGGCGCACGCCGACGTTCGCGTTCGGCACCCGGGACACCAAACGCAGCCATGTCGACCTCCTCGCCCCGCCACGCGCCCGGCAACAGCCCCGCGAGCGACCACCCGCCGATCGCAACGCGGATCAGCCGCAGGGTCGGAAAACCCACCTTCGCGGTCATCCTGCGCACCTGCCGGTTCTTCCCCTCGCGCAGCACGATCTCCAGCCACGCCGTCGGCACGCTCTTGCGGAAGCGCACCGGCGGATCCCGCGGCCACAGCCAGTCCGGTTCGGCAATGCAGCGCGCCTCGCATGGCCGCGTCACGAAATCGCCCAGATCCAGCCCCCCGCGCAACCGCGCCAACGCGGCCTCGTCAGGCTCCCCCTCGACCTGCACGACATAAGTCTTGGGCAGCTTGTGGCGCGGATCCGCGATCCGGTGTTGCAGCGCGCCGTCATCGGTCAGGAGCAGCAAGCCCTCGCTGTCGGTATCGAGCCGCCCCGCCGCGTACACGCCCGGCACCGCGATGAAATCCTTCAACGTCGGCCGCCCCGACTCCGCCGTGAACTGGCAGATCACGCCGTAGGGCTTGTTAAGCAGCAGGATTCGCGGCATGGCTCGGGACACGCCACACACGGGCGCATCGTGGGAAGGGTTGGAGAGGCGGGAGAGAGTCTAACGGAAAACGACTGAACGGATCCCGGCCTTCCGCGCCCGCACACACGCCGATGGCCCGTGCTGCGAAGCTCCGCGCCGAGGCGGCCCGGCTGGAGGGGGTGATCGGGGATCTGCTGGGCGCTACCAGAAGGAAGCGCCGATGATGAGGCAGCCGGCCGCCACCGCTGAACGTCTCGCGCTGCAGGCCGAGAAGGATCTCCGTGAGCTGCAGCACAGTCTGGCGCGTGCGCAGGCCGTGAAGGAAATCGCGCCCGGGCTCTCGTCGCGCTACTGATGCCGTCGAAGGGCTCCGCCCAGATCCGCGCCCGCCGCTCTGCGGAGATCGCCGCCCTGGCGCTGCTGGTGGCGCACGAAGGCGAATGGCTGGGCGCCGTGGAGTTGGGCGAGCGGCTGGTGCTGAAGTGGCGGCCCTTGTCGTTCGCCCTGCGACGCCTAGCGAAGCGCGGGGCGATCCTCGAGCGCATCGAGACCTACCGGGGCACGGCTCGGACGAAAGAGGAAAGGCGGCTCTACTGCTTCGCCGGGACCCTCGAGGGGCATGCGCTGCTGCCGGCGGTGCGCGGGGTGACACCCGGAGTCGCGCGGAGGGGGTACGGACGAGACTGGAACGACGACTCACGCGACCTCGAATCCTGGGCCGGGACAAGTTGACAATCTGCAACACACTACTGACGTAGCCAAGTCCGGTGGTTATACTTCTTCTAAGCAATACTATCGCTTATGGCCCGCACCCGCGGGCCTTGTTGCGAGGGCGATAAGTGAGCAAATCCGCTCAATCGAAAGCGGAACCGCTGTAAGACCGCGGTATCTAGGAGTGAGTTAATGACCATCAAGCTACGCAGCCCCGAAGCAGTGCACCAGTTTTGCGGCGTAGTGTCCGACAGTTGCGCGGCAAATCTGACCTTACTGCGCGCCATCGACGATACCGTCGACTGGCTGGCAGATCTCAGTAACGAATCTGCTACCGCAGCAGCGAAGGCAGGTCGCTTTGCGGAACTGATCTGCAAAGCTGAGCCCGAAGAGGAAATCGACCCCGACGACATCACCGCCGACACAATCCTAAAGGCGGAAAATGCAATTGAGCGCTTGATTGAGCAATTTCGCGCGCGTCGCCAATCGGCTGTAGAGGATCGCGAACTTACCGGCGATCACGAGGCATGCATCCTCGATGCCTATGAGCTGGCGATCGAATCGTTTCAACAACTGCACAGCGCGATGACTAGCCTTCGTTGGGCCATCATGGAGCACGATGCAGACCTCGCCCCAGTGAGCGGCCCGTTCGATTCCGTCGAACAGATGCTGTCGATCCTCAAGGCCGAATGAGCCAGTCGCACCAGAACGGCGGCGTCGTCATACGGCGGCTCGCCATGACTGGGCGATTCGAACGGGACTACAAGCGTTTGGATCAGGGTCTTCGGTGTAAGGTCGACGCTGTGCTGCTGAACTTGGTAAAGAATCCTCGCCCTGCAACCCTACGCTTTGAAAAGCTGGGAGGATTCTGCCGTCCCAGCATCTTCACCGTCCACGTTACCCCAAACCATTCTCACAAACTGTCATTTGAGATCGACGGGGACTGTGCGACCCTGCGTCGAATCGGTACTCACAAAGAAATTGACGGCACCCCGTAACCGCCTCTGACACTGGGGGGCGCCGTCGCGACGAGATCCGCGCGGATGTTGGCGTCACGGGAACCCTGCTCGTCCGGGATTGGGCCGACGGGTGCAGTCAGGTGCGACCGGTGCGAATCGCCGACGTGGTTGCGCACACCGGGCTGAGTTCGGAGCGGCCGCTCCTGCCGCGGCTCTTCGAGGGCGGTCCTGCTGCGATCGACACCGAAGGGGGTCTTGCTCCGCGGCTTCGAGATGACCTCCGAGGGAGGGAAGCTCGCGAAGACGACTCAGGAATGGTGGTGTGCGTTTCCGAAATGAGGCGCGGACCACCTACACAGAAGAGCTCCCCTCGCCCTTCAAGCGTTTTTGCTTTGTAGGGCTGGATGTTGGTACAAACAAAAATCGCGCTATAAGGCTCGATTTTATTGACCATCTGGCGGAGGCGGTGAGATTCGAACTCACGAACGGTTGCCCGTTGCCGGTTTTCAAGACCGGTGCAATCGACCACTCTGCCACACCTCCGGGAGCGGCGGAGTATATCACCCCGCCCCCACCTGTCATCCCCGCTCGAACAGCGCGACCGACTCGACATGCGAGGTCTGCGGGAACATGTTGGCGATGCCCGCACCCCGCAGCACGTAGCCTTTCTCATGCACCAGCACCGCCGCATCGCGTGCGAGCGTCGCGGGATTGCACGACACATAGACGATGCGCCGCGGCATCTGCTGCGCGCTCAGCGCCTTCACCACGGCGATCGCGCCTTCGCGCGGCGGGTCGATCAGCAGCTTGTCGAGCCGGCCGAGCGCCGCCAGGCTGTCCTCGGTCGCCTCGAAGAGATTGGCCGCGTAGAACTCCGTGCGCTCCGCCAGGCCGTTGCGCCGTGCATTCTTCAGCGCCCGTGCGACCAGCGCGTCGCTACCCTCGACACCGATCACGTGCGCCCCGCACCGCGCAATCGGCAGGCTGAAGTTGCCCAGGCCGCAGAACAGGTCCGCGATGCGCTCGCCCGGGAGCGGATCGAGCAGTTGCATGGAACGGCGGATCAGCAAGCGGTTGATGTCGACGTTCACCTGCGTGAAATCGGTCGGCAGGAAATCCAGCGTCACGTCGAATTCGGGCAAGGCGTACGCGAGCCCCGGCGCCTTCTTCGGATGCAGCGGCTTGGCCGTCGCCGGGCTGCCCGGCTGCTGCCACACCTGCACGCCATGCGCATCGGCAAACGCGGCGAGGCGCGCAATGTCCTGCGGCGTGAACGGCAGCAGGTTGCGGAACACCAATACTGTCGTCCCCTCGCTCACGGCGATCTCGATCTGCGGCAAACGGTCGGGGATCGACAGCGCTGCGACCAGTTCGTGCAAAGCCGGCAGCAGTGCCGACACATGCGCGGGCAGGACCGCGCAGCTCTGCATGTCCGCGATGTAGCTGCTGCGCCGCTCGTGGAAACCGATCAGCACGCCGCCCTTGGACGGCACCATGCGCACGCCGATGCGGGCGCGGTAGCGATACCCCCAGGCGGACCCGTGAATCGCCGGATACACGACTTCCGGCGTGACCTTGGCGATGTGCCACAGCGCGTCCTCGAGCACGCGCTGCTTGACGGCCGCCTGTGCCACAGAATCGAAATGCTGCATCGAGCAGCCGCCGCACACGCCGTAATGCGGACAACGCGGCACGACGCGCTGCCCGCTGGGCTTGAGCACGCGCTCGAGTTCGGCCAGATCGTAGCTCGGACGCTGGCGCACCACCTTGTATTCGACCGTCTCGCCGGGCAGTGCACCATCGATGAACACCGCCTTGCCCTCGACGCGGGTGAATCCGCGCCCTTCATGGTCCAGTGATTCGATGACCGCAACAGGCATGCAACTTCCGCCCAAAGGACGTAATTCTACCGACTCGCAGAACGCTTTACGCGCCGGACCTATAATTGCCTCGACCGTTCGACAGCGATGCAGAACCCAGCCTTCCCCAACACGCATACGGGTCCGGATCATGGATGCCCCACACGAACAATCCTTCGACAGCTATGGCGGATATCGTGCAGCCCTCTTCGATGCCCTGGAGCATGCGCAGCAGACGGTGATCCTTTTCGACCCTGATCTGCGCGAATGCGGCCTGGAAAGCCGGGCGGGCATCGCACACCTGGAGCGCCTGTGCTCCCGGGCCACCCGCCGCGACGCGCTGCGCATCCTCCTGCACTCCGCCGCCTGGCTCGAGAAGGAATGTCCGCGCCTCACCCGCCTGCTCGGCCACTATGCGCATTGCGCCAGCGTCCGCACCACCAACGCCTCCGCCCGGACGTGGAGCCAGCCCTTCCTCCTCGCCGACGACAACCTTCTCGTGACGCGATTCCACCAGGACCTTCCGCGGGGAAAGGCCATCACCGACGGATCAGGCGCCCATGCCCATCTCGCCCTGCAGTTCGAGGCATCCTGGCTGACCGCCGACACCAGCACCATCGGCACGCCCCTTGGCATTTGAGCTATGGTTTTTCCTTATTGCGTTGCACCAAGAAACTATTGGCACGCCAGCATGACATGCTAGAATTCTTCGAGGTTCGCAAGCCGGGTATGCATTCTGATCCGGCCGGTCGTAACTGGTCATCCCACCTAGCCCCGAAAGAAAGGACATCGAACATGAAACAGTCGCTCCTCGTTGCTTCCCTGCTCGCCCTCGCCGTTGCCGCCTGCGGCAAGCCGGCTGAAGCACCGAAGGCCGAAGCCCCCGCCGCTGCTCCGGCAGCGCCCGCTGCCGCTCCGGCCGCCCCGGCTCAGGAAGCTGCCGCCCCGGCCGCCGCTGCCCCCGCTGCTGCTGCTCCGGCTCAGGAAGCCGCTCCG
This sequence comes from Aromatoleum toluvorans, assembly GCF_012910905.1. Classification (GTDB taxonomy): domain Bacteria; phylum Pseudomonadota; class Gammaproteobacteria; order Burkholderiales; family Rhodocyclaceae; genus Aromatoleum; species Aromatoleum toluvorans. The sequence continues at coordinate 44,811 of NZ_WTVN01000026.1, read as the reverse complement.
GCCGCTCCGGCTGCAGCCCCCGCCGAAGCTCCGAAGGACGGCGCGCAGAAGTAATCTCGCTGATTCAGCGACGCAAAAAAGCCGGCCCGAGGGCCGGCTTTTTGTTGCCTTCGCGGTCCATGCATTCAGGCACTGCGAACTGCCGTGCCTGAATACAGGCCGCCGCTTGCGAGCGCGATGGGCTCGCAAGCAGCGTGCCGACTTCCTTCAGCGCAGCTGTTCCTGCAGCAGACCCAGGATCTTGCGCGCGGTCTCGGACGAATCCTCACCGCCCTCGCGAGTGATGACGCTGACGACCGACTTGTCACCCTCGCCCCGCACGCGCAGACGGTATTCGCCCCCCTTCTGCACAACCTGCTCGTTGCTGCGCCAGAACGCGAGCTTGGAGAGGATGCCCTCGGACTTCTTCGTCTGCACGTCCGCATCCGGGTCGACATAGCGGACGAAGTACATCCCCTTCGAGCGATCGCGGTCTTCGACCGTAAACCCGATCCGGTCGAGCGCCAGACCGACGCGGCGCCATCCGCGATCGAAGGACTCGTCCAGCACCAGCGACACGTTGCTGCCCGTCGCCGCCTTGAGGGAGGCACGCTCGGCCGCCGGAGTCGCCGCCACGATCGCCGCAGCGCGCTCTTCCGCCGCGCCCAGCTTGACCATCAGGCGACGCAGCATTTCAGCCTCGAGTTCCGGATCGGCCGGCCGCGGCTGCCAGACGGTGGTGTCCTTGGCCTCGTTGGGATAGATCTCCATCATGCCGCGATGGCTGACGTAGATTTCCACGGTGTTGGGATCCTTGCCCGCCTCGAGGCGCGTGCGGAACTTGTCGCGCACCGGCGTCGAGAACACACCGTCCAGCACCTTGCCCAACGCCGAACGGATGAAGTCCTGCGGAATCTTCGCGCGATCTTCGGCCCAGTCGGTCTCCATCACGCCCACTTCAGGCCGCTCGACGTTGAGGACGAAACCGGTCTCGAGCCAGAAGTCCTTGACCTTCGGCCACAGAACCGCCGGCGAGCCCTGCACCACGAGCCAGCGCTGACTGCCGGCCCGCTCCACGTGCATGCTCTGCACGGCGGGCAGCACCTGCGCCTGGCCTGCGACGGGCTGGGGCTGGGCGCGATCGTTCGCGTAGGCCGAGTAGGTGGCCACGCCCTTCGGCGAGACATCCGGCACCACGTAGCGGTCGTCGCGCGTGGGCGCCGTGAGGTCCGGCGGAATTTCGAGCGTCGGCAGCTGCTTGGCGCTCTTGTAGTCGATCTTCTTGGATTCGATGAGGGAGCCGGAACAACCCGACAGGACGATGGCCGCGCCGCACAGCGAGGCCGCAGTACGCAAGGTACGATTCATGAGTTTCGGTAATTCCAGGAAAGAATCAGACGTTCACGCCGGCACGACGCATCGCCGCACGCACACGCTCGTGCAGGCCTTCGGACAGCGGCGTGAGCGGCAGGCGGATACCGGACTGGACCAGGCCCATCTGCTCGACCGCCCACTTCACCGGAATCGGGTTGGCCTCGCAGAACAGGTCGCGATGCAGTCCGACCAGACGCGCGTTGATCTCGCGCGCCCTGATCGCGTCGCCCGCAATCGCGGCAGCACACATCTCGTGCATCGCGCGCGGCGCGACGTTGGCTGTCACCGAGATCGCGCCATGCCCGCCCAGCAGCAGGAAGGCCATGCCGGTCATGTCGTCGCCGGTATACAGCGCGAAGCCCTTCGGCGCGCGCTCGATCAGGTCGCAGGCCCGGTCGATGCTGCCGGTCGCGTCCTTGATGCCGACGATGTTGGGGATCTGAGCCAGACGCAGCGTCGTGTCGTTGGACAGGTCCGCCACCGTGCGCCCCGGCACGTTGTAGAGGATCAGCGGCAGTTCGACCGCCTCGGCGATCGAGCGGTAGTGGCGGTACAGGCCTTCCTGCGTGGGCTTGTTGTAGTAAGGCACCACCGAAAGGTGCGCCACGGCACCCGCCTTCTGCGCAAAGCGGGTGAGCTCGATGGCCTCGGCCGTCGAGTTCGCGCCGGTGCCGGCGATCACGGGAATGCGTCCGGCCGCGTGTTCGACCGCGACGCGGATCAGCTCGCAGTGCTCCTCGACGGTCACCGTGGGCGACTCGCCGGTCGTCCCGACGATGACGATACCGTCGGTTCCCTCGGCAATATGGAAGTCGATCAAGGCGCGCAGGCGCGGAATGTCCAGGCTGCCATCTCCGTTCATCGGGGTGACGATGGCGACAATCGATCCGGTAATCATGAAAGCGGCCGAAAATTAAAAGAACCGATTCTACCTGATCGACGCCGGACAACCAGTGGCTTACTCGCGAGACCGCCTGCACAAGTCGGCGCGGCCCGCCCGATCCGGTACGGGCGCGCGCCGAATCCGCCATCAAAGGTCGGCAAGCGCCTTGACGTGCGCGACGACCGAACGCGCGAGCGACGACAGCGAGTAGCCGCCCTCGAGTATGGACACGATGTTCTTGTGCCCGCACTCCTCGGCGACAGCCTTGACCTGCTGGGTCACCCACACGTAGTCGGACTCCACCAGCCCGACCGAGCCCATGTCGTCCTCGTAGTGCGCGTCGAAACCCGCCGAGATGAAGATCATCTGCGGCTTGTGCTCGCGCAGTGCCGGTATCCAGCGCTCGGTGACGATGCTGCGGAAGGCATCGCCGCGCGTCCCGGCCGGCACCGGCACGTTCACCATGTTGGGCGCCGTACAGTCCGCTCCGCTGTACGGATAGAACGGATGCTGGAAGATACTCACCATGAGCACCCGCGGGTCGTCGCGGAACGCGTCTTCCGTCCCGTTGCCGTGGTGGACGTCGAAATCGACGATCGCCACGCGTTCCAGCCCGTGGGCCTCGACCGCATGGCGCGCGGCGATGGCCACGTTGTTCAGGAAGCAGAACCCCATCGCCTTGCCGCGTTCGGCATGATGTCCGGGCGGACGCACGGCACAAAAGGCGTTCTCGATCTCGCCCTTGAGCACGAGGTCGGTCGCGAACACGCCGGCGCCCGCAGAGCGCAGCGCCGCCTTCATCGTTCCCGGGCTCATCGCGGTATCCGGATCCAGGTGCCGGATGCCGTGCTCGGGCACGCTGGCGTTCAGTTCCGCGAGGTAGTTGGCCGGATGCACCCGGACGATCTGCTCCTCGGTGGCCAGCGGCGCATCGTAGAACGACAGGTACAGATCAAGGCCCGCGGCGATCATGCGGTCGTTGATGGCCGCAAGTCGGTCGGGACACTCCGGATGGAAAGTCCCCATGTCGTGCAGCCAGCAATCGCGGTGCGTGATGAACGCAGTCGTCGTCATACCCCCCCTCTCTCACGTGCGGTTGAACCTTCCCGCATCCCTGACTTCAAATCGGCGCGCCACTTTGGGCGCAGCCTGTTGTGGTCTTTAATCTATTATCACCGCTTCCCGGTGAATTTCACAGTACGTCCGCGCCATGCCCCATCGTTACGCAATTCGCGTTCTTGAAGCTGCCAACTGCATCATCCTCGGCAAGGAGCGCGAGCTGCGGCTCGCCCTGACCTGCCTCATCGCGCGCGGCCACCTGCTGATCGAGGACGTCCCCGGCGTCGGCAAAACCACCCTTGCCCATGTCATCGCCCGCCTTGTCGGACTCCACTTCCAGCGCATCCAGTTCACGAGCGATCTCCTGCCGGCCGACATCATCGGCGTGTCGATCTTCGATCGCGAGGCGGGCAGCTTCCGCTTCCACCCCGGCCCGATCTTCAGCCAGCTCATCCTTGCCGACGAGATCAACCGCGCGACGCCCAAGACCCAGAGTGCGCTGCTCGAAGCGATGGAGGAGCGCCAGGTCACCGCGGACAGCGAGACCCACGCGCTGCCGGAGCCGTTCTTCGTCATCGCGACGCAGAATCCCTCGCACCAGATCGGCACCTTCCCGCTGCCCGAAAGCCAGCTCGACCGCTTCCTGTTGCGCATCCGCCTCGGATACCCCGACCGCAACGCGGAACGGGCCCTGCTGATGGGCGAAGATCGCCGTGAGCTTCTCGAACGGCAGCAACCGGTGATCCAGCCGGAAGATCTGCTGGCGCTGCAACAGGCGGCACACTCGATCACGGTCTCCGCGCGCCTGGTCGATTACGTCCAGGCCCTCCTCGCCAGCACCCGGCACAACCCGGAGCTCTCGGCCGGACTCAGTCCGCGCGCGGGACTGGGCCTGATCGCTGCCGCCCGCGCCTGGGCACTCACCGACGGGCGCGACCACGTCCTCCCCGAGGATGTCCAGACCGTCTTCCCGCATGTCGCCGCCCATCGCCTGCATTTCGCCGGCGACGGGCGCAGCGTCACACCCGAGGCGCTCGGCCAGCTCATCCGCGACGTAACCGTCGTCTGATGCACACTCGCCCCGACGCCCCGCGTCGCCCCTTCCTCGCCGGGCGTCACCCGCTCGTCGCCCGGCGGCTCGCCCCCTTCGTGCCGCACCTCCTTGCCCTGCGCGCCCACCTCGATCGCTGGCTGTTTCGCGTCGGACGGCCAGAACCTGCACCGATCGTACTCGGCCAGCGGCGCATCTTCGTGATGCCGACCTCCGCCGGCCTGGCCTTCGCCGGCGCACTCCTGATCATGCTGATCGCATCGATCAACTACAACCTGAGCCTCGGTTACGCGCTTGTTTTCCTGCTCGGCGGCGTCGCGGTCGCGAGCATCGTGCATGCATTCCGCAATCTGCTCCACCTCTCGATCACGCCCGGGCGGGCGGACCCGGCCTTCGCCGGCGAGAGCGCCAGCTTCCGCCTCGTCGTGAGCAACCGGCGGCGGTCGCGACGCCCATCCCTGCGCCTCAAGGCACGCAGCACCATCGCACCGTTCGCGATCGCCGCCGAGGACAGCGCCGACGTCCTGCTCGCGCTGCCGACCACGCAACGCGGCTGGATGCAGCTTGGCCGCGTGCACATCGAAACGACGTATCCGCTGGGACTGATCCGCGCCTGGAGCGTGCTCGTTCCCGATCAGCGCTGCCTCGTGTACCCCGCGCCCGAGCCCATGCCGCCGCCCCTGCCGGAATCCGCCGCGCGCACCCTCGGCCAACGCAGCAGCGGCGGCGGTGACGACGATTTTGCCGGACTGCGCCCGCACCAGGCGGCGGATTCGCCGCGCCATGTTGCGTGGAAAATCCTCGCCCGCGGCGGGCCGATGCTCACCAAGCAGTTCAGCGGACTGGACGGGGGCGAGGTTCATCTCGACTGGGACGCCCTGCCGGCGACCCTCGGCACGGAAGCGCGCCTGTCGCGCCTCGCGGCCTGGATCGTGATCGCGGAGCAGCACGGGCTCGCCTTCTCTCTCGCCCTGCCCCACGCAAGCGTCGCCGTCGGTCGCGGGTCCGGCCATTGCGCGAACTGCCTGCGGCGACTCGCCCTTTTCGGAACGGGATACGCCGCCGATGCGTGAAGTGCGCACACCGACACCGCTGCAATTCGGCTGGCTTCTCGCCGCCGTGGCTGCGACGGTCGCGCCGCACGCGATCGAGCTTTCCGCCTGGCTGGTGATCCTGTGCGCCAGCCTCGTTGCCGTGCGCGCGGCCCTGTCGTGGCGGCGCGGAGAGCCTCCGCATCAGCTCGTGATCGTGCTGATCGCCATCGCATCGGGGGTGGGCGTGAAGCTCGAATTCGGGCATTTCTTCGGCAAGGATCCGGGCGTTGCGCTGCTGGCAGTGCTGCTGTGCCTGAAGCTGCTCGAATCGCGCACCACGCGCGACGTCCGTGCTGCGGTACTGCTCACCTTCTTCCTGCAGGCCGGCCTCTTCTTCGACAACCAGACGCCGGGCATCGCGGCACTCGCACTCGCCGGCACCCTCCTCGCGACCACCACCCTGCTGAGCCTCGAAGACGACGGCGCACGCCCGGCTGCGCAGCTGCGAACGGGCGCCGTGCTCCTCGCCCAGGGACTGCCCTTCATGCTGGTCCTGTTCGTGCTGTTCCCGCGCGTCCAGGGGCCACTGTGGGGCCTGCCGGCAGACGCGTACAGCGGCATGACCGGGCTATCCGACTCGATGGCGCCCGGATCGATCAGCCAGCTCGGCCTGTCCGACGCGATCGCCTTCCGGGCCGAGTTCGACGGCGTCCCGCCTCCGCCCGCGCAGCGCTACTGGCGGGGTCCGGTACTCACCCGCTACGACGGACGAACCTGGCGACCCGGCCTCAGCGTCGCTGCGACCGCCCCCGGTTACGAACCGTCGGGAACAGGCTACAGTTACCGCCTCACGCTCGAGCCGCACAATCAGCCGTGGCTCCTCGCGCTCGACTTCCCCGCCGCGAATCTCCCCAATGCGCGCTACACCAGCGACTACCGGCTGCTGGCCGAGCAGCCCGTGCGGGTTCGCGCACGCTTCGACCTGCGCTCGTATCCCGCCACGGCCATCGGCCTCACCGAAACCGCCGCGGCCCTCGCCGAAGCGCGGCGCCTGCCGGCGAACGTCAACCCACGCACCCGCGAACTCGCGCGGGAGATCGCCGCCGGTGCCCCGGATCACGACGCCATCCTCGTACGCACGCTCGAACGCCTGCGCAGCATCGGCCTGACCTACACGCTCAGCCCGCCCCTGCTCGGCACCCACGCGGTGGACGAGTTCCTGTTCGACACGCGGCAGGGCTTCTGCGAGCATTTCGCCTCCGCCTTCGTGTTCCTGATGCGCGCGGCCGGCGTGCCGGCGCGCGTGGTCACGGGCTATCAGGGCGGGGAAATCAACCCGGTCGACCGCAGCCTGGTCGTGCGCCAGTCCGACGCCCACGCCTGGGCGGAAGTCTGGCTCGCCGGGCGCGGTTGGATCCGCGTCGACCCGACCGCGCTGTCGGCCCCCGCCCGGATCGAGTCGGGCCTCAGCGCCGCCCTGCCCGAATGGGACGCCCTCCCGCTGCTCCGGCGCCCCGGCCTGGACTGGCTGCGGGATCTGCGCCACCGCTGGGAAGCCTTGTCCAATACGTGGAACCAGTGGGTTCTTGGATACAATCCCGACCGGCAACGCGAACTGCTCGAACGGATCGGCTTCTCCCAGCCGGACTGGCGCACCCTGGCCGTCCTCCTCGGGGCATCCGCAACGGCGCTGATGCTGCTGCTCTTCGCCTGGGCGTTTGCCCAGCGCCGGCGGTACGACCCGCTCGACGCCGCATGGGCACGACTTTCCCGTAAACTCGCCCGTCACGGCGCAGCACGGCACCCGTGGGAAGGCCCGCTCGAGTACGGCCAGCGGCTGTCGACGGCCTTCCCCGGCCAGGCAGAGGCCCTGCGCACGATCACCGAGCGTTACGCCAGGCTGCGTTACGGCGCAGACCACGCCGACCCGCACAGCGTGCGCGAACTCGCCCGATCCATCCGGAGATTGAACCTTAAATGAAACGCACCCTCGTCGCCGCGATCCTCTGTCTCGGACTGATTTCCCAGCCGAGCCTCGCCGGCGGCTCCTATGCCGAACGCCCCGAGGGCCTCAGCTTTGCGACGGCCATGCAGGAAAAGCATGGCTTCAATCGTGACGACGTGCTTGCCGCACTCGGACAGGCCCACCACGAACCCCGCGTCATCGAACTCATCCGCCCGCCCGCCACCGCCGGCGTACGCTCATGGCAGCGCTACCGCGCACGCTTCCTCGACGGCAAGCGCATCGACGGCGGCGTCGCCTTCTGGCAGACCTACGCCGCGGCGCTGCAGAAAGCGGCCGAGCAGTATGGCGTACCGCCCGAAATCATCGTCGCCATCATCGGCGTGGAGACCTTCTACGGCCGCAACACCGGTAATTTCGAGACTGTCTCGGCCCTCGCCACCCTGGCATTCGATTATCCGCCGCGCGCGTCGCTGTTCCTCGGCGAGCTCGAACAGCTCTTCCTCCTCGCCCGCGAACAGGTCCGCGACCCGCTTTCCTACTACGGTTCCTACGCAGGCGCGATCGGCTACCCCCAGTTTCTGCCCAGCAGCATCCGCAACTATGCCGTCGATTTCGACGGCAACGGTCATATCGATTTCGACAACGAACCCGTCGACGCCATCGGCAGCGTGGCGAACTATCTGGCCCGGCACGGGTGGGTACGTGGCGAGCCGGTTGCGGTTCCCGCCCTGCTGTCGCCCGAGACGAACGCGCAAGCCCTCGTCGACGCCGGCATCGAACCCGTTCTGACGCCAGAGCAGATCGCCGCGGCGGGAATCGTCGCCGCCAGCAGCAATCCCCCGGCGGCGCCCGCAACCCTCGTCGACCTTGCGACCCCGGGCGCACCAACCGAATACTGGCTCGGCTATCGCAACTTCTACGCGATCACGCGCTACAACAAGAGCAGCTTCTACGCGATGGCAGTGTTCGAACTGGCCCGCGCGCTGCGCGATCAGTACACGAGCGTCGCCAGCAACGGCCAGTGAGTCCCGGCCGCAGGCAGGCGGAATACATCAGAGGAGTTCGTCGCGCGAAATTCCGCGGCGCTTGACGGTGCGCCGCAGCTGGCTCAAGGCCTCGAGCTGGATCTGACGGACCCGCTCGCGCGTGAGCGACAGGCGTGCTGCCAGCTCTTCCAGCGTCATCACCTCGCATTCGTCCAGTCCGTAGCGATGGCGAATGACGAGCCGCTGCTTCTCGTTGAGCATGCCGATCCATTCGCGGATCAGCTGCTCGACCTCGGCATCCTGGATCGACAGATCGGGTGAGGTCGCCTGGTCATCCGCGAGCGACTCCCCGATCGACAAGGTCGGGTCGATCTCCAGCGGCGCATCGAGCGACGCGGTGTGCTCGCTCAAGGCCAGGATCGCGCGCACCTCCTCGACGGATTTCTCCAGCCGCGTGGCAATCTGCTCCAGCGTGAACTCGCCGTTTCCGGCCGCCTCGAGGCTGCGCTGGGCCCTCAGGACCTGATTCAGCTCCTTCACGACGTGAACCGGCAGCCGGATCGTGCGCGACTGGTTCATGATCGCACGCTCGATGTTCTGGCGTATCCACCAGGTCGCGTAAGTCGAGAAGCGGAACCCGCGCTCCGGATCGAACTTTTCCAGCGCGTGCATCAGGCCGAGGTTTCCCTCCTCGACCAGATCCAGCAAGGGAATGCCGCGATTCAGGTAATGTTTGGCGATATTGACGACCAGCCGCAGATTGCGCTCGATCATCGTCTGCCGGGCCGCGAAATCCCCCGCCCTGACGCGCCGCGCCAGTGCGCCTTCCTCTTCGGCGGTCAGCAGCGGGTTGGCGCCGATTTCGTTGAGGTAGATCTGAGTGACGTCGCTGAGAAACTCGTTCTCGAAAGCCGGCGCCACACGTTCGACGAACACCTCCACCTCGAGAGGCAGATCCGGCTCCTGACTTTCAACATCGTCATGACTTGCCGGATCGTACATAGCCTCCTCGTCAGCGTGCAGGCAAATACTTCAGCGGATCAACCGGGCGGCCCTGCTTGCGGATCTCGAAATGCACCTTGGGGCGATCCGCATCGGTACTGCCAAGTTCGGCGATTTTCTGGCCCTTCGAGACCGAATCACCTTCCTTCACCAGCAGTTGCTGGTTATGCGCATAGGCTGTCAGGTAATTCGCGTCGTGCTTGATAATGACCAGTTTTCCGTAGCCACGCAAGCCACTGCCGGAATACACGACCTTCCCGCCTGCCGAGGCGATGACCGGATCCCCGAGCTTGCCGGCAATATCGACACCCTTGTTCGTACCTTCGTCGAACGTGCCGATCACCTGGCCGGAAGCCGGCCACAACCACGCGGTATTGCCGGGCGCCTTGTCCGGCTCCGGTGCCGTTGCAGGTGCGGGCACCGCAGCCGCAGACCCCGGCGCCGTGGCGCCGCGCGGACTCAGCAACGCCCACGCCTCGTCACTGTACGGCTGCTTGCCGCCGCGCGGCTCCTGCTTGAGACCTCCCGCCGTTGCCGCGTCACCCGAAGGCTTGACCGGCTGGATGTCCACCGGCTGAGTCGTCGCGATCGGTTGCACTACCGTACCATTCGTCGCGGCGGGAGTCGATCCGGGACCAACCCTGAGCGTCTGGCCGACATGGATCTGGTTCGGATCCGTGAGGCCGTTCCATGTGACCAGATCCTTTGTCGTCACCCCGTACTGTCGCGCTATGCCCAACAGGGTGTCTCCGGGACGAACCGTGTGGGAAGGCGCCTCGGCCTTCGATGCGGACGCCGTTGCCGCCGATTCCGCAGCCGGAGGAGGCGGAGTACTGTCACGAACAGGTGCTGGCCGCGGCGTGGCGGCGCATCCGGACAGCACCGCGACGACGCCACACAGCGCCAGCCAGCGGCACACATGACCAAGCTTCACTGAATCACTCATTCCGTACCAGTTAACAATGGGACGAATCGCACTGCTTCGAGGCGACTCTCCCGAAAAACATTGCCCTGCCGCTCGATCATCACGAGCCGCTGATCCGCGCCGCCCAGCGGGAGCATCAGTCGTCCGCCCGGAGCAAGCTGCTCCTTGAGGGACACCGGCACACTCGCAGCGGCAGCCGCGACAATAATCGTGTCATACGGAGCGGCCTCGGGCAAACCCATTGTGCCATCCGCACATTTCAGCCGAACGTTCGGCAGGCGCAGCGGCCTGAGGTTCTCACGCGCGACATCCAGCAGCGATCGGATCCTCTCGACCGCATACACTTCCGACGCAACGAAAGACAGCACCGCCGCCTGATAGCCACAGCCTGCTCCGACCTCCAGCGTGCGGCCGAGTTCGCGGCCTGCGCGCAAGGTCTCGATCATCTTCGCGACCACGAAGGGCTGCGAGATCGTCTGCTGATAGCCGATCGGCAAGGCGGTGTCGTCGTATGCGCTGTACGCCAGGCCTTCTTCGACGAAGGCATGGCGCGGCACCTGCATCATCGCCGCGAGGACACGCTCGTCTCTGATCCCCTGCCCGCGCAAACGTTCCACCATGCGCGCACGCGCACGCGTGGCCGCCTGCCCGGCGTCGGCCCTGCGCAAGCTCATCGCGCCAGCCACTCGGAGACACCCGGCATCAGGTTGTAGTGCGTCAGATCGATCTGCAGGGGCGTGATCGAGACGAAACCTTCGGCAACTGCATGAAAGTCCGTCCCTTCGCCGGCATCCGCGGCCTGGCCGGCAGCCCCGACCCAATACACGGTCTCATTGCGCGGCGTCACGCTGCGGACGACCGCTTCGGCCTTGTGGCGCTTGCCCAGCCGCGTGATCGTCTGCCCGCGCAGTTCCCCGTAGGGACGATCGGGCACATTCACGTTCAGCAGCACCGGCTGACGGAACGGCTCGCGCATGAAGCGCACGGCCAGATCGCGCGCGACGCGAGCCGCGGTGGAAAAATCGCTCGCCTGCTTGCTGACGAGCGAGATCGCAATCGATGGCACTCCCAGGAGATAGCCTTCCGTGGCGGCCGCGACGGTACCGGAATACACCGTGTCGTCGCCCATGTTGGCGCCATGGTTGATCCCCGATACCACCATGTCCGGCAGATGGTCCAGCATGCCCGTCACCGCCAGGTGTACGCAGTCGGTCGGCGTGCCATTGACGAAGTGAAAACCATTGGCCGCACGACGCAGCGACAGGGGACGATCGAGGGTCAGTGAATTGCTGGCGCCGCTGCGATCGCGCTCCGGCGCGACGACGGTGACATCGCCCACCTCCGAAAGGGCCGCGGCCAGCGCGGCAATGCCGGGAGCAAAATAACCGTCGTCGTTACTGACCAGAATGCGCATGTTTCTTCCGTTCGGAGGGGTACAGACCACTATGCGGAGCCGGATGTATCGCTGAGGCGGCCCAGCATCTTAGCACACCGACGCACTTCGCCCGGACACTCGGCACAGCCCGACGGAGTGCTGAAAAACAAAAACCGGCCAGCGGCCGGTTCTTGTCTGAATTTATTGGTCGGGGCGGCGGGATTCGAACTCGCGACCCCTTGCACCCCATGCAAGTGCGCTACCAGGCTGCGCTACGCCCCGACACAAGCCAACATTATAGCAGGGTACGGGATATTTGCCAGCGCTGAATCACGCTTTCAGCAATGCCAACGTCGCGACGATTTCCTCGCGCACGGCTGCCAGCGCCTGACGCAGGCGTTCCGATTCCTCGACGACCTCCTGCTCGTGGATCGCCGACTCGCCAAGCTTGTTGCGCGCACCGGAAATCGTGAAGCCCTCGTCATACAGCAGCTCGCGGATACGGCGCACCAGCAGCACCTCGTGGTGCTGGTAGTAGCGTCGGTTGCCGCGTCGCTTGACCGGCTTCAGCTGGGTGAATTCCTGCTCCCAGTAACGCAGTACATGGGGCTTCACTGCACACAGTTCACTGACTTCGCCGATCGTGAAGTAGCGCTTTGCCGGAATCGGCGGCAGAGGCCCGGAAGCCTCGTTATGGCTGCTTGCCTGCATCGCTCAGCTGCTCCACGGCTGCCTTAAGCTTCTGACTGGCATGAAAGGTGACGACACGGCGCGCGGTGATCGGAATCTCCTCGCCCGTCTTCGGGTTGCGCCCCGGCCGCTGGGGCTTGTCGCGCAACTGAAAATTGCCGAACCCGGAAAGCTTCACGGACTCGCCTTTCTCCAGCGCGAGCCGGATCTCCTCGAAAAAGCCTTCCACCATGTCCTTGGCTTCACGCTTGTTGAGGCCGACACGCTCGAACAGCAGATCGGCCAGCTCTGCTTTGGTCAGGGTCACATTCATTCCGGGACTATCCACGCAAGCGGGCGCCGAGCACCGTTTCGGCATGCTGCACAATCGCCGTGACAGCGGCATCCACCTCCGCGTCCTCAAGCGTGCGTTGAGTATCTTGCATTAACACCCTGAACGCAAGGCTCTTTTTGCCCGGCTCGATGCCCTTGCCATGATACACATCGAAGAGCTCAACCCCCTTCACGATGTCGGGCGCCGACTCGCCGAGCACCTCGATCACGCGCGCCACCGGCAGCGCCTGCTCGACCACGAGCGCGAGGTCGCGGGTGACCGCGGGCTGGCGCGAGATTTCCTCGTAGGCCGGGAGCTGGGCCTGCAGCACCGCATCCATCTCGAGCTCGAACACGACCGGAGCCGTCCCCAGGTCGTAACGCTGCACCCAGACCGGATGCAGTTCGCCGACGACGCCGATGCGCCGCCCATCGAGCAGCACGGCGGCCGCACGCCCCGGGTGCAACGCGGGATCGGATACGGGTTCGAATTTCAGGACGCGCGGCGGAAACAGCGCCTCGACGTCCGCCTTGACGTCGTAGAAATCGATATTGCGCGTCGGCGCGCCCCACTGCTCGGGCAGCGCGGGCCCGCCCGCGAGCCCGGCAACGCGCATCGGCTGATGGAAACCGGTGACGGGTTCGCCGTCGGCCTTGCGCTCGAAGCAGCGGCCGATCTCGAAGACACGCACGCGTGCCTGCTGGCGCTTGCGATTGGCGACGAGGTTGCCCGCGAGGCCCGGGATCAGGCTGCTGCGCATCACGCTCATCTGGCTGGCGATCGGGTTCGCAAGCCGGATCGGCGTCTCGTTGGCGCAGAAATCGCGCTCCCACGCCTCTTCGACGAAGGCGTAGTTGACCACTTCCTGATAATCCCGACCCGCCAGCAGGTGACGCACGTCCCAGGCATTGCGGCCGGATTCCGAACGATCGAGCATCGCGAGGCTCCCCTGCGGCGGCAGGGCCGGGATGTTGTCGTAGCCGTAGAGGCGCGCGATTTCCTCGATCAGGTCCTCCTCGATCTCGATATCGAAGCGGAAGGACGGCGGCACGACGAGCAGGTTTTCGCCGTCCTGACGCACGTCGAGATGCACGCCAGCGAGCAGTTTTGTGATCGCGCTATCGTCGAGGCCAATGCCGAGCAGGCGGCGTGCACGCGCCGGGCGCAGGCGCACCGCCTTGCGTGCCGGCAGGTGCTCGTTCGACACGGCCTCGACCACCGGCCCGGCAGCGCCGCCACAGATTTCGAGGATCAGCTGCGTCGCACGCTCGATCGCGCGGCTGGCGAGCTCGAAATCCACGCCACGCTCGAAGCGGTGCGAGGCGTCGGACACGAAGCCGTAGCTGCGCGCGCGCCCGGCGATCGCATCGGGCGCGAAGAAGGCGCTTTCGAGGAACACGTCGGTGGTGTCGAGCGTGATGCCGCTCTCTTCCCCGCCCATGATCCCGGCCAGTGCCAGCGCACGCGCCTCGTCGGCAATCAGCAGGGTGTCGGCCGACGGGGTGACGGTCTGCTCGTTGAGCAGCAGCACCTGCTCGCCCTCGGACGGAAAGCGCACGTGGATCGCACCGGACAGGCGCGCGTTGTCGAACGCGTGCAAGGGCTGGCCGAGCTCGAGCATGACATAGTTGGTGACGTCGACCAGCGCACTGATCGAACGCACGCCGCAGCGCTGCAGGCGCTGCTTCATCCAGTCGGGCGGCGGCGCCTTCGCGTCGACGCCGCGCAGGATGCGGCCGATGTAGCGCGGGCACGCCGCCGGCGCGTCGAGCACGATCGCGCGACGGTCGTCGATCGTCGGCGCGACAGCCACGACATCGGGCACGGCGAGCGGCTGGGCGGTCAGCGCCGCGACCTCGCGAGCGACGCCGACGAGGCTCAGGCAATCCGCACGGTTGGGCGTCAGCTTGATCGTGAAGAGCGTGTCGTCGAGCGCGAGATAGTCGCGCACACTCGTGCCGATCGGCGCGTCGGACGGAAGTTCGAGCAGACCGCCATGGTCCTCCGACAGCCCCAGCTCGCGGGACGAGCACAGCATGCCGAACGACTCGACACCGCGCAGCTTGGCCGCCTTGATTTCGAAGCCGGGCAGTTTCGCGCCGACGACGGCGCAGGGCACCTTCATGCCGACCGCGGCATTCGGCGCGCCGCAGACGATCTGCAGCAACTCGCCCTGCCCCGCGTCGACCTTGCACAGCTTCAGCTTGTCGGCGTTCGGGTGCTTTTCCGCGTCGACGATCTGCGCGACGACCACGCCGCTGAAAGGCGGCGCGACCGGCGCGGATTCTTCGACCTCGAGGCCGGCCATCGTCAGCAGATGTCCGAGCGCCTCGCTGTCGAGCGGAGGATTGACGAGGCTCCGCAGCCACTGTTCCGAGAATTGCATGATTCGATTACCTGAATTGGCTCAAGAAGCGCAGATCGCCTTCGAAGAACAGGCGCAGATCATTGACGCCGTAGCGCAGCATCGTGAGGCGGTCGGGCCCCATGCCGAAGGCAAAGCCGGTGTAGCGCTCCGGGTCGATGCCGCCGAAGCGCAGCACGTTCGGATGCACCATGCCGCAGCCGGCGATCTCGAGCCAGCGACCCTTGAGTGCGCCGCTCATGAAGGCAACGTCGATCTCGGCGCTCGGCTCGGTGAACGGGAAAAAGGACGGGCGGAAACGCACCTGCAGGTCCTCGGTCTCGAAGAACTTGCGCAGGAAGTCGGCGATGACGCCCTTGAGGTCCGCGAAGCTCACGTTTTCGCCGACCCACAGGCCTTCGACCTGATGGAACATCGGCGAGTGCGTGGCGTCCGAGTCGACCCGATAGACACGGCCCGGCGCGATGATGCGCAGCTCGGGCATGTGCTCGCGTCCGGCGTGGCGCTCCGCGTGAGCGAGCATTGCGCGAGTCTGCACGGGACTGGTGTGCGTACGCAGCAGCACCTCGTCGTTGCCTTCGAGGTAGAAGGTGTCGTGCATCGAGCGCGCGGGGTGATTCTCCGGCGTATTGAGCGCGGTGAAGTTGTACCAATCGGTCTCGATCTCCGGACCGTCGGCGACGACGAAGCCGATCGAGCGGAACAGGCCCTCGATGCGCTCCAGCGTACGGCTCACCGGATGCAGCCCTCCGACAGCCGCGCCGCGTCCTGGCAGCGTGACGTCGAGCGCTTCGGCAGCAAGCTGGGCGAGCAGGACGGCTTCGCGCAAGGCATTGCGGCGGGCTTCGAGCGCTGCCTCGATCGCATCCTTGGCGCGGTTGATCTCGGCGCCGGCCGCGCGGCGCTCCTCCGGCGCGAGCTTGCCGAGGCCCTTGAGCTGCTCGGTAAGTACGCCCGTCTTGCCGAGAAAGCGCGCCTTGGCCTGTTCGAGCTGCACGCCGTCCGCGGCCGCGGCGAACTCGGCCGTGGCCTGTTGAACGAGTTGATCGAGCTTATCCATTTGCTTGCCGTCGAAAATTCAGGAAAAAAAAAGGAGGCTAGGCCTCCTTTTTTCGTGCTGCGTCGGATTACGCAGCGAGTTTGGCCCGGGCTTGGTCGGCGAGCGCCGCAAAAGCGGGCTTGTCGAACACGGCCAGGTCGGCCAGCACCTTGCGATCGACTTCGATTGCAGCCTTCTTCAGGCCGTTCATGAAGGTGCTGTAGGTCAGGCCCACTTCACGCGCAGCGGCGTTGATACGGGCGATCCACAGGGCACGGAACTGGCGCTTGCGCTGGCGGCGGTCACGGTAGGCGTACTGACCGGCCTTCATCACCGCCTGTTTGGCGATGCGGTATACGTTCTTGCGGCGGCCGCGGTAACCCTTGGCCTGATCGAGAACCTTCTTGTGACGCGCGCGGGCGGTTACACCACGTTTAACTCGGGGCATGGCGGTCTCCTATCAAGCGTAAGGCAGCATGGCGCGGATCAGCTTCTCGTCGGCGGCGTGGACTTCCGTCATGCCGCGCAGCTGGCGCTTGCTCTTGGTGGTTTTCTTGGTAAGGATGTGGCGCTTGAACGCCTGGGACCGCTTGATCCCACCACTAGCGCGGACCTTGAACCGCTTGGCGGCTCCGCTCTTGGTCTTCATCTTCGGCATTGCTAACTCCAGGTTTATGAATGACGCCAGGTAGCGTCGCCATGCGGCGCGTTTTCAACCCGGCACCACTTGTTTTCCGGCGGCCAATGTCCGCCGGGGTTTGCCTCCCGCCCGAGGGCGCGAGGCAGATTCGTCGTCGCGCTCAGCGGTTCTTGCGAATCGGCGCGATCACCATGACCATCTGACGCCCTTCCATCTTGGGCATCTGCTCGACCTGGCCCAGTTCCTCCAGATCGGCCTTGACCCGCTCGAGCTGACGCAGACCGAATTCCTGGTGCGCCATTTCCCGACCGCGGAAACGCAGCGTCACCTTGCACTTGTCACCTTCCTCAAGGAAGCGCTTGAGGTTGCGCAGCTTGATCTGGTAGTCGTTCTCGTCAGTCGCGGGGCGCAGCTTGACTTCCTTGATCTGCACCTGCTTCTGCTTGAGCTTGGCTTCGTGGGCCTTCTTCTGCTCCTGATACTTGAACTTGCCGAAGTCCATCACCCGGCAGACCGGGGGCTGCGCCATCGGCGCGATTTCGACAAGATCCAGCCCGGCTTCTTCCGCCGCCTCGAGGGCCGTTCTCAGGGACACAATACCGATCGGTTCGCCGTCTTCACCGAGCAGACGAACTTCGGGCGCGCTGATCTCCTCATTGACGCGCTGCTTTTTTTCTTGAGCGATGGTTCAGTTCTCCACGAATGCCAAAAAATCAGATCGAGGCCGACCGCGCTTGAACTTCGCGCTGCCAACGCTCGATCAGGGTATCGAAGGTCATCTGGCCAAGATCCTGGCCCCCTCGGGCGCGCACGGCAACGAGCCCTGCCGCCTTTTCCTTCTCGCCGATAACGATCTGGTAGGGCAGCTTGTGTACGCTATGTTCGCGGATTTTATAGGTAATCTTTTCGTTACGCAAATCCGCCTCGACCCGGAAACCCGCCAGCTTCAAGCGTTTCGTGACTTCCGTCGCATACTCCGACTGCCCTTCCGAGATGTTCAGCACGACCGCCTGGACCGGCGCGAGCCACAGCGGCAGCGCGCCGGCGAAGTGCTCGATGAGGATGCCGATGAAGCGTTCGAGCGAACCGAGGATCGCGCGATGCAGCATCACGGGGTACTTCTTCGTGTTGTCCTCGGCCACATATTCCGCACCGAGACGCACCGGCAGGTTGAAATCGAGCTGCAGCGTTCCGCACTGCCACACACGGTTGAGGCAGTCCTTGAGCGAGAACTCGATCTTGGGACCATAGAAGGCCCCTTCGCCCGGCTGCAGGTCGTACGCAAGCCCCTGCGCATCGAGCGCCGCGGCGAGCGCCGCTTCGGCGGCCTCCCACTGCTCGTCGGTACCGACGCGCTTGTCGGGGCGCGTGGAGAGCTTGATCAGGATCTCGGTGAAGCCGAAGTCGGCATACACCTTCTGCAGCAGTTCGATGAAGACGGCCGCCTCGGTCTGCACCTGGTCATCGGCGCAGAAGATGTGCGCGTCGTCCTGCACGAAGTTGCGCACGCGCATGATGCCGTGCAACGAACCCGAGGGCTCGTTGCGGTGGCAGGAGCCGAATTCCGCCATGCGCAATGGCAGGTCGCGGTAGCTCTTCAGCCCCTGGTTGAAGATCTGGATGTGGCACGGGCAATTCATCGGCTTGACGGCGTAGTCGTGCTTTTCCGACTGCGTCGTGAACATCAGGTCGGAGTACATGCCCCAGTGGCCGGACTTCTCCCACAACGAGCGATCGACGATCTGCGGCGTCTTCACTTCCTGGTAGCCGTTTTCGAGGATCGTGCGGCGCATGTACTGCTCGACCTGCTGCCACAGCGTCCAGCCCTTCGAGTGCCAGAACACCATGCCCGGCGCCTCTTCCTGCAGATGGAAGAGATCGAGCAGGCGGCCGAGCTTGCGATGGTCGCGCTTCTCGGCTTCCTCGAGCATGTGCAGGTAGCTGTCGAGGTCTTCCTTCTTCGCCCAGGCCGTGCCATAGACGCGCTGCAGCATCTCGTTCTTCGAGTCGCCGCGCCAGTAGGCACCGGCGAGCTTGGTCAGCTTGAAGACCTTGAGCTTGCCCGTCGAGGGGACGTGAGGGCCGCGACACAGGTCGATGAAGTCGCCCTGACGGTAGAGGGAGACGTCTTCGGCCTGCGGGATCGACGCGATGATCTCGGCCTTGTAGTGCTCGCCCTGCCCTTTGAAAAACTCGACCGCCTTGTCGCGCGGCCACACTTCCCGCGCAACGGGAATCTCGCGCTTGGCGAGCTCCGCCATGCGCTTCTCGATCCGCTCGAGGTCCTCGGGGGTGAAGGGACGCTTGTACGCGAAGTCGTAGTAGAAGCCGTTCTCGATGACCGGCCCGATCGTGACCTGGGCATCCGGGAACAGCTCCTTCACGGCATGCGCGAGGAGGTGCGCCGTCGAGTGGCGGATGATGTCCACACCCTCTGCGCTCTTGTCCGTGACGATCGCGAGCGATGTGTCGCCTTCGATGCGATGCGAGAGATCGACGAGCCTGCCATCGACCTTTCCCGCGAGCGAAGCCTTGGCGAGGCCGGCACCGATCGATGCCGCAACCTCGAGCACGGTCACCGGATGGTCGAAGCTGCGTACGGAACCGTC
This sequence comes from Aromatoleum toluvorans, assembly GCF_012910905.1. Classification (GTDB taxonomy): domain Bacteria; phylum Pseudomonadota; class Gammaproteobacteria; order Burkholderiales; family Rhodocyclaceae; genus Aromatoleum; species Aromatoleum toluvorans. The sequence continues at coordinate 25,521 of NZ_WTVN01000026.1, read as the reverse complement.
GGGGAGCGTGATATTCGGCATGATTTCGGGGCCTCGGACAAGGATTGCGAAAAACGTGGACGAAAAAAAAGTGCGGACGGGCCGCACTTTTTTCCTGGAGCGCTACAGCGGAGCCCGACTTTTCAGTTTCCGGCTTCAGTGGTAGTTCGGAAGATCATCTTCCTGCTCCATACGTTGGTAGGCGCGATTGGACTCGAACCAACGACCCCCACCATGTCAAGGTGGTGCTCTAACCAGCTGAGCTACGCGCCTGCTAAGAGCTGCGCATTATAGGCACCGCATGCGAGGTGCGCAACATCTTTATGAAAAATCTTTTCGGCTGTCACCGAAACGGTCCGGATCAGTGGCTCGTACCCTCCTCACGCGTGATCTTGTTCCAGACGTTGTACTTGCCGACGGGTTTCTTCATCGGGATGCGCTTGACCTCCTCGAGCGTCTTTGCGTCGTAAACGATAAGGGCCCCGTCCATTTCCCACAGGCTCGCGAGCGCGTAGCGGCCGTCGCGGGTAAATTCGATATGCGCAAGGGTCTGCCCGGGCGCGGCCTTGAGCTCCCTGACGATCTCGAGGGTGTTCTTGTCGATGACCTGCAGCGTGTTCTTCGCCTCGCGGCTCATCATCGAGTCTACGAAGGCGTAGCGGCTGTTCTCGTGGCTGCGCAGGAAGAAGCCGGGACCTCGCGTGGGGATGCGCTTGACGACGCTCCAGTCCTTGAGGTCGATGACCGTGACTTCCGCGGCCTTGAGGTTGGTGCTCGCCATGACGCGTCGCCCCCGCCAGTCCCACGTGATGCCGGACCCGAGGTGCGGCATGCCGTCCAGCGCAAGGCTCGCGATCTTGCGCCGCGCGTCGAGATTGACGACCTGGCCGGCCCCTTCGCGCGACGCACCGAGGACGGTCGAGTAGTCCTGGGTGAAGAAGAAGTCGTCGAGCGGGTCGGTCAGCGGTGTGCGACGGGGGTTGAGGTAGCCGCGGACGAATGCGCCTTCGCGGTACTGATAGTCATGCACGAGCCCGGTCGGGATTTCCTCGGCCGACGGGTCATAGCTGATCTCCCACAGTTCCGGCACGTCCTTCAACGCCGCGACGAAGCTGTTGCGCGGCGTCGCCTCGTACACCGCCGACACGCGCGAACTCCCCTTGCCGTCTCGGTCGGTGACCGGAATCGACTTGAGCAGGTTGAGCTCGCCATCGAGCAGCACGAGTGTGTGCGGCAGGTAGTTCGCGACGGCCACATGCTTGCCGTCGGGCGAAACGGCGACGTTGCGCGTGTTGATGCCGGCGCGGATCTCCGTGACGACCTTGAAGTTCCACAGGTCATACTTGGTGATCCAGCCGTCACGCGACGCGAAGAAGACATAGCGGCCGTCGGCGGTGAACTTGGGGCCGCCATGCAGGGCGTGACGGCTCTGGAAACGGTGGATGCGCTCGAGCTTGTCGCCGTCGAGCACGGAGACATGATGATCCCCCGTTTCAACGACTAGGAAGAGGTTCATCGGATCGGCGTCGAACACCGGCTTCGCGGGCAGAGCCGCGGGATCGACATGGGCGATGCGCGAAGCACGGATGTCGGCTTCGCTCCAGCTCGGGGCGGGCACGACCGGCGTGAAGATCCACGACACGAGCGCCGCGATGTCGGACTCGGCGAGCGCGGCGGCGAAGGGCGGCATCTGGGTTGCGGTGCGGCCGTCGCGCACGACCGCGACGGCTTCGTCCTTGCGCAGGCGCGCGAGGTTTTCCGGCAGCAGCGCCGGGCCGGTCGCCCCGAGGCGGTCGGGGCCGTGGCAGGTGGCGCAGTGCTGGCGATAGAGGGCCGCGGGCGCGTCGGCCGCCTGCGCTTCCGTCATGTGAAAGGCGAGCGCTGCGCCCGCGAGGAGCCCCGAGAAGGCGAGCACGCGCTTTGCGGGCGAGCGCCGGATTTGCGTGGATGGCATGAGTTCCTCGGATCAGGCGCTGCGCCGAAGCGGGACGAAGGGGGTGGTGACCACGCGTGCGCCGGGTACCGCCCCGGCCTCCACACCGATCTCGTCATCGGAGAGGTAGCAGCCCGGGTCCTCGGCCCACGGGTCGCCGGTGATCTGCTGTGCGCGCACCCGCGAGCTGCCATTGCAGATGTCGAGATGGCGGCACGCGCCGCAGCGCCCCGAGAGCAGGCGCGGATGCCGCTTGAGGCCGGCCATCAGGGGATTCGAGAGATCGCTCCAGATTTCGGAGAACGGCCGTTCGCGCACATTGCCGAGCGGCACGTGCCACCACATCGTGTCGGGATGCACGACGCCCAGGTTGTCGATATTCGCGACATTGACGCCGCTGGCGTTGCCGCCCCACTGCACGAGCTTGCCGCGGATGTGTTCGGCATACTCCGGGAAGCGCCGTTCCACCCAGTGCAGCAGGTAGACGCCGTCCGAGTCGTTGTTGCCGGTGACGAAGTCCTTGTCGATGCCGCGGCGGTGCAGGTCGAGACAGGTTTCGAAGAGCAGGTCCATCGCGTCGCGCGTGGTCTGGTGACGCGCGTCGTCGGCGCGGTGCTTGTTGCCCCGGCCTGCGTAGTTGAGGTGCGAGAAGTAGAACTTGTCGATGCCTTCGTCCTCGACGAGGCGCAGCAGCGCGGGCAGGTCGTGGGCGTTGTCCTCGGTCATCGTGTAGCGCACGCCGACCTTGATGCCGCGCGCGCGGCACAGGCGGATGCCGGTCATCGAGGCCGCGAAGGCGCCGTCGAGGCGGCGGAACTTGTCGTGCGTGGCGCCGATGCCGTCGAGGCTGACGCCGACGTAGTCGAAACCGGTGTCGGCAATCGCGCCGATATTGTGCTCGTCGATCAGGGTGCCGTTACTGGAGAGCCCGACGTAGAAGCCCATCTCCTTCGCGCGCCGGCCGATCTCGTAGATGTCGGGTCGCAGCAGCGGTTCGCCGCCCGAGAGGATCAGCACCGGCACGCGGAAGGCCTTGAGGTCGTCCATGACCCGGAACACGTCGGCGGTCGAAAGCTCGCCGGGGAAATCCTTGTCGGCCGAGATCGAGTAGCAATGCTTGCAGGTGAGATTGCAGCGGCGAATCAGATTCCAGATGACGACCGGCCCGGGCGGGTTGCGGTGCGGTGCGATCGCCGTGGGCCGGTCGAGTTCGCGAATGAATTGCGAGATGCGGAACATGGAAATCTCCGAGGATGCCCACGCAATTACAACCCGCCTGCGAGTACGGATAAATGACGCACATCAAGGGAGCACGGAAGGGACGGACGAGCGGCCAGATTCAGTCGCCGACGATGACAACGCCCTTCATTTCCGGGTGCGGTCCGCAGTGATACTCGAAGCGCCCCCCTTCGGAAAACGTGCGCGACCAGGTCTCGCCGGGAAAGAAACGCGCGGACTCCTCGCCGCCCGCGTCGAACAGCACGGAATGGCTGGTGCGCTTTTCACGGTTGATCCAGGTGACCTTGTCGCCCTTCGCGACACGCAGCTCTGCGGGATGGAACTTGTACTCGGCGACGGCGATCTCGTGATCGGCCGCAAGCGCGGCGCCTCCGTGCAGGAGGACGAGACCGGTTGCGGCGACGGCGAGGGCATGTAGCGCACGCATGGACACATCTCCGTTCGCGACTGGAAAACGCGCCGGCACGAGCGGCCTCCACGCGGGAGGCCGGTCGTGCCGGCACAGGGTACGACGACGGAAATTACTGCTTCGTGGCGACGATGTCCGCCTTCGTGTCGATGCCAAGCTTGTAGCCGAGCGAGACCTGGTGGAACCGCCCCGCCGCGTTGTCATCATGGATCGCAAAGCCGAAGTTGTACACCTTGCCGGCCTCCAGCTTCACGTCGCCCTCACTGCCGGCGAACTTGCGCGTGAACACCACCGTCCAGTTCCCGCCATCGAGCTTGCCCTCGGCGCCGGTCAGGGCCTTGCCGCCTTCCATGACGCGCTTGTCGGCGACATAGCCGTCGAAGGCTTTCTTCTCCCCGCTGCGCCACTGGTGCAGGTCGTAGAACTTGCCCTCGGCGAGCGAGCCGCCCTTGACGTATTTCAGCTTGGTTTCGGCCGCGCCCGGCATGGTGCGCGAATCGCCGTGACAGGTCGCCCAGCAGCCGGCCTGGTCGGCCATCTCGACCTTGCCTCCCGATTCGAGCATGAACGCGATCTTCACCGGGTTCTTGTCGTCCATCTTCGGCGCACCGGACGCCTTGGGCTGAGCCCAGGTGAAGCGGACATACAGGTTCTCGCCGTCATGCGCGGCCTGCACCTTCACGGGGATCGACGCGGCCTTGCCGGCGACCGGCGTCGGCTCGATCTTCTGCCCGCTCGCCATCTTCTTGCCCATGTCGGCGGTCTCGGAGTGGTGGCAGTCGGCGCAGGTTTCGCCTTTCTTCAACCCGCGGGCCCCCCCGTGTTCGGTGCCCTTCATGATCCATTCCACCGGGGACACGCCCGGTTGGAACACCGTGACGTCCTTGGCGGGAACCTTGCTCCAGTCGGGCGCCGCCGCCATCACCGCAGCGGATCCGAAGGCGAGCACTGCGCCCGCTGCCCCGGCAATAATCGTTCTCTTCATCGTTGATTCCTCACTGTCGCTGAGTCGGAAAGGGAACCCCGCGGGGGTCACCCCTCGTCCTCCTCGGTCATACCTTCGGGTTTCTGATGCGCGATGCCCTTGTGGCAGTCGATGCAGGTCATGTTGTCTTCACGCGCCATCTCGTGCTGCTTGCGTGCCCGCTGCTTCTGCACCTCCGAGTTCATGCTCTCGAGGCTGTGGCAGTTGCGGCATTCGCGGGAATCCGCCGCCTTCATGCGCTTCCATTCGCTGCGGGCGAGTTGCAGGCGCTTTTCGGCAAATTTCTCGCGCGTGTCGATGCTGCCGGTCAGCTTGCCCCAGATTTCCTTCGACGCCTGCACCTTGCGGATCATCTTGTGCGTCCAGTCCTTCGGCACGTGGCAGTCGGGACAGGTCGCTCGCACACCGGTGCGATTGGAGTAGTGGATGGTCTTCTTGTACTCCTGATAGACGTTGTTCTCCATTTCGTGACACGAAATGCAGAACTGCTCGGTGTTGGTCGCTTCCAGAACGGTATTGAAACCACCCCACAGGATCACGCCGCCAACCACCCCCATCACCAGCAACCCGCCGAGCGAGAACTTCGCGCTCGGTCGGCGCAGGAACGCCCACAGTCCGCCCTGCCCTTGTTGTTTGTCGTTGCCACTGTTGCTTGTCATCGTATTCATCCTTAGCCCCCCACCGGGGCGGGGGGCTCAGCAGGAGATCGCCGGCGCGATCAATAGACGTCGTGCATGGTGTTGAACACGTTGAACTTGCCGGTTGGCGTAACGATGCTCGGATCGGTGATGACCTTCTTCAGCTTGAGCGTCTTGTCGTCGTAGATGACGATCGCGGACTGGTCGGTCTTGCCGCCCCACAGCGAGATCCACACCTCGTTGCCCGCTTCGTTGAACTCCGGGTGGGTGGCGCGGCGGATCGCCTTGCTTTCCGGCAGGCCGGAATCCTTCGCGACGTCGAGACGCTGCGGCGCCTTGCCGAGGTCCTTCATGTCATACACATAGACCGACTCGGCAATCTCGCGCTCGGGGTTCATCGGCGCGTCCGCCCACAGGTGCGTGGACTTCGGGTGCGTCTTGACGAACAGGTTGCCGGCGCCCGGCATCTTCAGCTCCTGCACGACCTTCCAGTTGTTCTGCTTGAATTTCGCGTGCTTCGGATTGTCCGACGCCGTCGAAATCACCGAGATCACGTCCGCGCCGAGGTGGCCGGTCGTCCACACCGGGCCAAACTGCGGGTGCATGAAGTTCGCGCCGCGTCCCGGGTGCGGGATCTTCGCGGTGTCCACCAGGGCCGCCAGCTTGCCGGTCTTGGTGTCGACCGCTGCCACCTTGTTGGAGGCGTTCGCCGCGACCATGAAGTAGCGCTTCGACATGTCCCAGCCGCCGTCATGCAGGAACTTTGCGGACTCGATCGTCGTCGTCTTCAGGTTCTTGATGTCGGTGTAGTCGACGAGCATGATCTGGCCCGTCTCCTTGACGTTCACGACCCACTCGGGCTTGACCATCGAAGCGACGATGGAGGCGACGCGCGGCTCGGGGTGATATTCGCCATCCACGGTCTGGCCGCGCGTGGAGACGATCTTGATCGGTTCCAGCGTCTCGCCGTCCATGATCGAGTACTGGGGCGGCCAGTAGGTGCCGCCGATCAGGTACTTGTCCTCATAGCCCTTGAACTTCGACGTATCGACCGAGCGCGCATCGGAACCGAGGCGGACGGTTGCGACGGTCTTCGGCTCTTCGTACCACATGTCGATGATCGTGGTCAGGCCGTCGCGGCCGACCGTATACACATAGCGCCCGGAAGCCGAGAGGCGCGAGATATGCACCGCATAGCCGGTATCGAGCACCTTCCAGATCTTGTGCGTGTCGCCGTCGATCAGCGCGAGTTTGCCGGCATCGCGCAACGTGATCGCGAAGACGTTCTTCAGGTTCACGTTGTTCATCTGCTTCTTCGGACGGTCCTTCACCGGAACGATCAGCTTCCAGCTGTCCTTCATGTCCTTCAGCGAGAACTCGGGCGGGACATCCGGCGTCTGCTGGATGTACCGCGCCATGATGTTGATTTCTTCCTTCGTCAGGATGTCGTCGTAGTTGACCATCCCGCCTTCGGTACCGTAGGAGATGATCTTTTCAAGACGCTCGGTACCCAGCTTCAGGGTGCCGCCTTCGAGTTTCGTGCCATCCGCAGCAGTCTTCGTCCAGTGCGGCTCGAGGTTCTTGCCCGTCGCGCCCTTGCGCAGCACGCCGTGGCATCCGGCACAACGTTCGAAGTAGATCTGCTTTGCCTTCGCCTTCTCTTCGGACGTCATCTCCGGCGCCGCCGTCTGCGCCCAGGCCGCGCTTACCGCCATCGGTAGCATGGCCAGGGCGAGCATTTTTCCGATCCTCTTTGCGTTCTGCACTTTTCTCTCCTTGAATGACGCGGGATGTAATGCTGCTTTCAACGTTGCTGCGGATGGTGCGCCTATGCCAGACGGTAATCTTTGATGTACGCTAAATTTCCCCTGTCGATGTATGGGCAAAATCCGTGCGCATATGAGCCAATAATATTTGCTCAAATTGAATGCACGAAAACATGCCGTGCGGACGGAGTGGCGCAATAACCGCGCTCACGCGGCGGCGCCGATGCGCAGACCGGTTTTCTTCAGGATGGCCGACGAGAACAATACGTCGCGCGCCCGGCACGCACCCGGGAAACGGGCCTCGAGGCGTGCGGCGATTTCTTCGAGCTGATCGCGCACGGCCTCGCGGCTGCGGCCATGGACCATCGCGAAGAGGTTGTACGTCCAGTCCGGCAGGCGGCGTGGGCGGCGATAGCAGTGCGTGACCGCCGGCAAGGCGCCAAGCCATTCGCCCACGGCATCGACGGTCTCGTCGGCGACGTCCCATACGCTCATGCCGTTTGCCGTATAACCGATCGCGTAGTGGTTCGGCACGGCACCGATGCGGCGGATCACCCCCCGCTCGAGCATCGACTCGACGCGCCCGACGAGTTCGTCGGCGGAGATGCCGAGTTCCGCGGCGACCGCCCCCCAGGGGTCGGACACCAGCGGCAGGCCGCCCTGGGTCGCAACGACGATGCGACGGTCGAGTTCGTCGGCTCCGGTACTCATCATGCCTCCAGCTTCATCTCGACGAAGTATTCGCGCTCCTTCGGGAACAGGAACACGGGCAGACCGGTCGCCGCCTCGATGCGCCGCGCGCAGTCGGCGACGCCTTCGGGACGCTCGGTGGCGAGCACGAACCACATGTTGAGGGCATGGTCGCGACGGTAGTTGTGCGCGACCTCGGCGAATTCGTTGACGCGCTCGGCGACCTGCCCGAAGCGCTCTTCGGGAATCCGCATCGCCGCAAGACAGAACGCGCCGCCGATGCGCTCGATCTGGAACATCGGGCCGAACCGCGTGAGCACGCGCGCGTCGAGCAGGCGGCGCAGGCGTGCGAGCACGTCGGCTTCCTCCAGTCCGAGGCGGGCGCCGACGTCGGCGAACGGGTGGCGCGAGAGCGGAAAATCGCCCTGGAGCACGTTGATGAGCGCGCGGTCGGTGTCGTCGAGCGCGCCGGACACGTCGGCCGGTCGGGAGCGGGCGCTCATGTGCCCGAATCCGTCAGGTAGCAGGCGCCCTGCTGCTTGAAGCGCCGACAGCTGAACAGCACTTCGTGGCGCCAACGGTCGAGGCCGATGCGGCGCGCGATGTCGCCGCGCGCAGCCTGCACGGCGTCACGGGTGCGGCCGTGGATCATGCAGAACAGGTTATACGGCCAGTCCGGGAGCGCGCGCCGCCGGCGATAGCACAGCGTCACGGCAGGCTCCGCGGCGAGCAGGCGGCCGATTCGACCGGCTTCGGCATCGGGAACGTCCCACACGCACATTGCATTGGCGCGAAAGCCCAGCTCATGGTGGCGCACGACGACGCCGAAGCGCTTGATCAGGCCTTCGGCGACCCAGCGCTCGATCAGCTCGATCGCCATCCCCTCGCTGAGCCCGGCTTCATGCCCGAGCGCCTCGAAGGGCCGCTCGGCGATCCGCAGGCCGGATTGCAGCGCGCGCATGAAATTGCGCTCCAGGCCCGGTAGTGCACAGGCGGCACTCTCGTCGGCGGGCGCGGGCATCCCGCGCATCCCGGTTGCATCGCTGCGCCCGGCGACGAGATCGAAGCCCAGGTCGATGTGGAACTCCTCCTCGAGCGGCAGCACGATCACCGCACAGCCGGTATCGGCTTCGATGCCCGCGATGAGCTCGTCCAGACGCTGCGCCGAGGCTGCCGTGACGACAAACCACAGATTGAAGGCATGCTCGCGCTGGTAGTTGTGATTGACTTCGGCGACCGCGCTGACGCGCGCGGCGATCGCATCGAGCCGGTCCGCAGGCGCCGCGAGGGCGGCGAGCGCGCTCGCGCCGATGCGTCGCGGCGCGAACACCGCGCCGACACGGCTGACGACGCCGGACGCGGTCCAGGCGCGCAATGCGTCGAGCACGGCCGCCTCGTCCAGCCCGCAGCGGGCGGCGATCTCGGCGAACGGCCGGGGGACGAGCGGAAAATCGCGCTGGTAGTCGTTCAGCACCCGGAAGGCCCCCGAGCCGACACTCCCACCGGAGAGGTCGGCCTGCGCAATATCGACGAGACGTGCACCAGGGCAGCTCATGTCAGAAGCCCGTCCGGAACGCGCGGCTCGTGAAGAAGATGCCGCTCGGGCTCGCCGCCGGCAACTCGGCAAGCTTCTGGTGGCTGCGCGTGTCGTAGATTGCGACCTTGTTGTCGTCGCGCGCCGAGATCCACACGGCTTCCCCGCGCGGCGTGAATTCGAGATGCAGGATTGCCCGACCGGGCTGGAACGTATTGACGGTGCGGTTCGTGAAGGTATCGATGACCTGCATCCAGCCGTTGTCGGGGAACGCGAAATTCACCCACACCTCACGCCCATCGGGGCGCGCCATCACGAACACGGGCTGGCTCTTGACGGGAATGCGGGTGACCTCTTTCCAGCTCCCGAGTTCGACGACCAGCACCTCGTGCCGCCCGATCGCCGGCAGGTAGGCACGTCCGCCCGCGACCGCCCAGCCGCGCAGGTGCGGCATCTTGTACACGGGCAAGGCCTGTTCGCCGCGCCCGTAACCGGGCAGGATCGTGCGCACGCCCAGCTCCGGCTGCCACAGATCCAGCAGGGACAACCCGTCCTCGCCGAAGAGCCCCGCGATGTAGTAACGCCCGTCCGGCGTGACCAGCGCGTCGTACGGCTGCTTGCCGGCCGGGTAGCGCTCGGTCTTCGGATGCCTGGGGTCGGACAGGTCGGTCACGCGGATCTCGTTGGCATCGAACAGCGCGTACACGAAACGGTTGCCCGGCAGATCCGCGAGGCCGACGACCTTCGAGCGCTTGCCTTCCGACCCGAAGTCGGCCGGCACGTCGGCGACGAGCTCCAGCGTATCGGCATCGAATGCCTTGATGCCGCCCGGTTCGTAGTTCTGCGCGACAACGAGGCGTCCGTCCTGCGAAATCGCCCCGCCGATGGCATTGCCCGCCTGCACGACGCGCCCGGCGATGGACGCCGTCAGCAGGTCGACCTTCGTGAGTCCGCCATCGCGGCCGAACACGTAGGCATAGCGGCTGTCGCGCGAGAAAACCACCGACGCATGCGACAGATCGCCGAGACCGGACACCTGCGCGAGCGATTTGCGCCCCGAGGTCTCGATGACCTGCATCTGGCCCGTTGCGCGCTCGATGACGACGCCGAGATCGCCGGTCCCGCGCAGCACCGGTTGCGGTCCTGCGCAGGCCGACAGCAGCACCAACGGAACGATCCACCACATGTATTTGACGAAGAATTGCAGCATCTGGCGCCTCATTTGGTATTCATGTGCGACATATCCGGGCGGGGCCTCGCTCAGCGCGACGCGCCGGAATCCGAGGGAAAGCCTTCGAGCAGGCGTTCGACGATCCACTCCGCCTCGTCGTCCGCGACGATGCCGCGAAATGGCGGCATCGGGGTACCGGGACGGCCACCGAGAACCGTCGCGACCAGGCTGTCGCGCGGCTTGCCACTCAGGCTTGCTGCAGTCAGTGCGGGGCCCAGCCCGCCCTGCAGCGTAAGACCGTGGCACGACCCGCAATCCTGGCGCACGAGATGCACCAGCTCGCGAACACGTTCGCTCCCGGGCGCACCGGGCTGAGCCACGGCCGGCTGTGCCGCCATCATCGCGGCGCACACCAGGGACATCGTCCGAACAATCCCACCCAACACATTCTTTCTCCAGCGGTTTGGCTCGGGTTCCGGCACGTCGGGAGCGGCATGAGGCCCCGGAGCCGGAAAGGCGGGAGAAGTATCAATCGCACGGCATCCCGCGCTCCTTGATATCGGTTAATTTCCCGGACGGCGAGTAGGGATACAGTGGCGTCGCGAAACAGCTGTTTGCCAAACCAAGAAAGAGCCGCGCCGCACCGCCCGCGCGGCGACCTGGAGAGCCATTCATGAGCATGCACAACGGCGTGACCGGAGCCAGGCGGCACGGCGCCGGCGAAGTTCCCCGCGCGCACGGCAAGGTCTATCTGGTCGGAGCCGGCCCCGGCGACCCCGACCTGCTGACCCTGAAAGCCGCGCGCCTGATCAGCGAAGCGAAAGTCATCGTGTATGACAACCTCGTCGGGGACGGCGTCCTCGCGCTCGTCAATCGCTCTGCCCGCATGATCTATGTCGGCAAGGAAGCCGGGAATCATGCACTGCCGCAGGACCAGATCAACGCGCTGCTCGTCCAACTCGCGCAAACCGGCGTGGACGTGGTGAGGCTCAAGGGCGGCGACCCCTTCATGTTCGGGCGCGGCGGGGAAGAGATGGAAGAACTGGTCCGCAGCGGGGTCCCCTGCGACGTGGTGCCGGGCATCACGGCTGCCTGCGGCATCTCCGCCTGTACCGGCATGCCGCTCACGCATCGCGAGCACGCGCGCTCGGTGATCTTCACCACTGGGCATCTCAAGGACGGCACGGTGAACCTCGACTGGCCCGCCCTCGCCCGCCCCCAGCAGACAGTCGTGATCTACATGGGACTCGGCGCGCTCGACATCATCTGCCGAGAACTCATCGCCCACGGTCTGCCCGGCGACACCCCTGCCGCCGTGGTGCACGCCGGCACCACGAACCGCCAGGTCACCCTGACCGATCGCGTCGACCGCCTTGCGGCGTCGGTACGGCGCGCAGAAATCAAATCGCCCGCACTCATCATGGTCGGCTCCGTCGTCTCGCTGCACGAACTCCTCAGCCAGGCTCCGCAACGCGACGAACTCGCGCTCGCGGGGTGAGCGGCTGTACCGGGACGCCGATCAGGTCTACGAATATGACATCGAGTGAGGATCACTCACTTGCAGGGCCGCACCACACGACAAACTCAACCGGGAGATCGCAATGATCAAGCACGGAAAATGGCTATCCGCCGCAGTCGTTCTCGCCAGCCTGCCGCTGGCGATCGCACAGGCCTTCGCGGCCGAAGAACCGCACGTCGATGACACCGAAGCCAGATATCATGCGGGCGGCTCCCCCCTCGCGGAAGCCGACCTGTACAAGGACAGCAACCCCGACGCGCCCAAGATGAGCAAGGCCGAGTTCGACAAGGCGCGCAACATCTATTTCCAGCGTTGCGCCGGCTGTCACGGCGTGCTGCGCAAAGGTGCGACCGGCAAACCGCTGACGCCCGACATCACGCTGCCGCGCGGCACCGAGTACCTCAAGGTCTTCATCAAGTACGGATCACCGGCAGGCATGCCCAACTGGGGCACCTCGGGCGAACTCACCGACGCCGAAGTCGACCTGATGGCCCGCTACGTCCAGCAGACGGCCCCGACTCCGCCGGAATTCGGCATGGCGGAGATGAAGAATACGTGGAAGCTCATCATCCCGCCCGAGCAGCGGCCGAAGAAGAAGATGAACAACTACAACATCGCCAACATCTTCTCGACCACGCTGCGTGACAGCGGCGAAGTCGCACTCATCGACGGCGACACGAAGAAGATCATCAACATCGTCAAGACCGGTTACGCGGTGCATATCTCCCGCATCTCGGCCTCCGGTCGCTACCTCTTCGTGATCGGTCGCGACGCACGCGTCAACATGATCGACCTGTGGATGGAGAAACCCGACAACGTCGCCGAAATCCGCATCGGCCTCGAAGCACGGTCGGTGGACACCTCCAAGTTCAAGGGCTACGAAGACAAGCTGGCGATCGCCGGCGCCTACTGGCCGCCCCAGTTCGTCATCATGAACGGCGACACGCTCGAGCCACTGAAAATCGTCTCCACCCGCGGCCTCACCGTCGACACGCAGGAATACCACCCCGAGCCGCGTGTCGCGTCGATCGTCGCCTCGCACTTCAAGCCCGAGTTCGTCGTCAACGTCAAGGAAACCGGCAAGACGCTGATGGTCGACTACTCCGACCTCACCAACCTGAAGATGACCGAGATCGGCTCCGCCCGCTTCCTGCACGACGGCGGCTGGGACCAGTCGAAGCGCTACTTCATGGTCGCCGCGAACCAGTCGAACAAGATCGCCGCGATCGACGCCAAGGACGGCAAGCTCGCCGGCCTGGTCGAAGTCGGCAAGATCCCGCACCCGGGCCGCGGAGCCAACTTCGTGCATCCGAAGTACGGTCCGGTGTGGGCGACGGGCCACCTCGGCGACGATTCGATCGCGCTCGTCGGCACCGACCCGAAGAGCCACAAGCAGTATGCATGGAAGCTGGTCGAAAACCTGAAGAGCCAGGGCGGCGGTTCGCTGTTCATCAAGACCCACCCGAAATCGAACCACCTCTACGTGGATAACCCGCTGCATCCGGAATCCAAGGTCAGCCAGTCGGTCGCCGTCTACGACCTCAAGAACCTGCAGGCCGGCTACAAGGTCCTGCCGATCGGCGACTGGGCCGGCCTCAAGGACGACGGCGCCAAGCGCGTCGTGCAACCCGAGTACAACAAGGACGGCAACGAGGTGTGGTTCTCGGTCTGGTCGGCGAAGGACAAGGAGTCGGCGATCGTCGTCGTCGACGACAAGACCCTGCAGCTGAAGACCGTGATCCGGGATCCGAAGCTGATCACGCCGACGGGCCACTTCAACGTGTACAACACGCAGCACGACGTGTACTGATCCCGTGGCGGCCCCGCCGCCCCGGACCGTAGCACCGACGGCCAGCCATCACGCTGGCCGTTTTTTTACTTATCAGGAAGCGCGATTCGCTTTCAGGCCGGAAGGAAGAAGGAAGTCAGGACGCCGGCCAGGCGGCCAGGAATTCCTTCCAGTGCGGCGCGTCGACGCGCGCGAGCGAGCCGCGCACCACGTCCAGTTCGGCCACGTAGGCGGCCGTGTCCAGCTGGCCGCGCATCCGCTGGAAACCCAGATACACGAGATAGGTGTTCACGACATCCGTCTCGCAATAGTCGCGAATCTCCGCGATCCGCCCTTCCTGCCACGCCGGCCACACCGCCGAGCCGTCCATCCCGAGCTTGCCCGGAAAGCCCATCAGCTTCGCGAGTTCGTCGAGCGGCGCATTCGCACGCGGCTGGTACATCGCCAGCAGATCCATCAGGTCGAGATGGCGGCTGTGATAGCGGCCGATGTAGTTGTTCCACTTGAAGTCACGCGAGTCGTGATAGTCGCCCTCGCCCTGATCCCAGTAGCGCGGCGCCGACACGCCATGGCGCAGGCCGCGGTAATGCAGGACCGGCAGATCGAAGCCGCCGCCGTTCCACGACACGATCTGCGGCGTGTAGCGCTCGATGCCGTCGAAGAAGCGCTGGATGATCTCGCCTTCGCCACTGTCCGGCTCCGACAGCGAGAACACGCGAAACTGGTTCGCATCCCGCAGCGCACATGAAATCGTCACGACGCGCTGCAGGTGATGCTGCAGAAAATCGGTTCCGCTCGCGGCGCGGCGCTGCTGGAACGCAAACTCCGCAACCTCGTAGTCACTCAGATCATCCGGCAGGCCGTTGAGCACCCGGATGCCGGCCACGTCCGGAATGGTTTCGATATCGAATACGAGGACCGGCATCTACGACTCCAGAAATGCCTTCAGCCGGGAAACACGCCCGTCGACAGGTAACGGTCGCCCCGGTCGCAGATCACCGACACGATCACGGCATTCTCCAGCTGCGCCGCGAGCCGGACCGCCACGTGCATCGCGCCGCCCGACGAAATCCCGGCGAAGATGCCCTCTTCGCGCGCAAGCCGCCGCGTCATCTCCTCCGCATCGGCCTGGCTCACGCGCTCCAGCGCATCGACGCGCGGCTTTTCATAGATGCGCGGCAGATAGGCCTCGGGCCACTTGCGGATGCCCGGAATCTGCGAACCTTCGTCCGGCTCGCAACCGATGATGCGGATCGCCGGATTCTTTTCCTTGAGGAAGCGCGAACAGCCCATGATGGTGCCGGTCGTGCCCATGCTGCTGACGAAATGCGTGATGCGCCCGCCGGTCTGTTCCCAGATCTCCGGCCCCGTCGCCTCGTAGTGCGCGAGCGGATTATCGGGATTGGCGAACTGATCGAGGATGATGCCCTTGCCTTCGTCGCGCATGCGATCGGCCACGTCGCGTGCCATTTCCATGCCACCTTCCCGCGGCGTGAGCACCAGCTCGGCGCCGAAGGCGCGCATCGTCTGGCGTCGCTCGACGCTCTGGTTTTCCGGCATCACGAGAATCATGCGATAGCCGCGGATCGCCGCCGCCATCGCCAACGCAATGCCGGTGTTGCCGCTGGTGGCCTCGATCAGCGTATCGCCGGGGCGAATGTCGCCGCGCCGCTCCGCATGCACGATCATCGACAAGGCCGGGCGGTCCTTGACCGACCCGGCCGGGTTGTTGCCTTCGAGCTTGGCGAGGATCACGTTGTTGCGCCCCGCCCCGATGCGCTGCAGGCGCACCAGCGGAGTCTGGCCTACGTAATCGTCGAGTGTCTTGAAATCCATCTGGCTAATATCCGGTATCGTTGGTCACCAACGATCTTAAGCTGCCGGCGGCAGCCACGATAACCCGCGGCGCGGCATAAGCTTATAGCGCCCACGCCGGCGCGCCGCGCTTCAGCGGCGGCCGATCCCGTGATACTCCAGCCCCACCCGCTTCATCGTTGCCGGCTCGTACATGTTGCGCCCGTCGAAAACGACCGGATGACGCAGTATCGTGCGCATGCGCTCGAAATCCGGACTGCGGAATTCCTTCCACTCCGTGACGATCACCAGCGCGTCCGCGCCGTCGAGCGCGGCCATCGGCCGATCCACGTAACGCAGGCGCGGCTCGTCGCCGAAAATGCGCTTCGCCTCGGCCATCGCCACCGGATCGTAGGCTGATACCGTCGCCCCGCGACGGAACAACTCGCCGATGATCACGCGGCTCGGCGCATCGCGCATGTCGTCGGTGTTGGGTTTGAACGCGAGCCCCCACAGGGCGAAATGCATCCCCGACAGATCCGGACCGAAACGGGCGACGATCTTGTCCACCAGCCGCAGCTTCTGCGCCTCGTTCGCCTGCTCGACCGCATTCAGGAGCAGCAGATCGTGCTCATGCTCGCGCCCGGTGCTGACCAGGGCCTTGACGTCCTTCGGGAAACACGAGCCGCCGTAACCGCACCCCGCATACAGGAAGTGCCAGCCGATGCGCGGATCCGAGCCGATGCCCTGACGCACCAGTTCGATGTCGGCGCCCAGCACCTCGGACAGGTTCGCCAGTTCGTTCATGAAGCTGATGCGCGTCGCGAGCATCGCGTTGGCGGCATATTTCGTCAGCTCCGCGCTGCGCACATCCATGACCAGCAGCTTCTCGTGATTGCGCTGGAACGGTCCGTACAGTTCCCGCATCAGGTCGATGGCGCGCTCGTCCTCGGCGCCCACGATGATGCGGTCGGGTCGCATGAAATCCTCGACCGCGGCTCCTTCCTTCAGGAACTCGGGGTTCGACACCACGCTGAAGGGCAGATCCACGCCGCGCGCCTGCAACTCCGCCGCGATGGCGTCACGAACCTTGTCACCGGTCCCGACCGGCACGGTCGACTTGTCGACCACTACACGGTAGCCGTCCATGTGCCGGCCGATGTTCCGCGCCGCTGCCAGCACATACTGCAGGTCGGCGGAGCCGTCCTCGTCGGGCGGCGTCCCGACGGCAATGAACTGGATCACCCCGAATCTTGCCGCGTATTCGACATCCGTCGTGAAGGACAGACGCCCGGCCGCGACGTTGCGACGCACGATCTCCAGCAGCCCCGGCTCGTGGATCGGGATGCCGCCTTCCTCGAGGATGCGGATCTTTGCCGGATCCACGTCAAGGCACAGTACATCGTTGCCAACGTCCGCGAGGCACGCCCCACTGACGAGCCCTACATATCCGGTACCGACGACGGTGATCTTCATCTTTCAACCTCATTTCTGCAAATGCAAGACGGCCCGCCTTCCGCAGACCGTCGGAGAATCGGGACAAATCTCGGCGCTCAGGGCGCCAGATCGTACTCCTCGGTGCGCCGGGGAGGATAGGTCTCCCAGCCACCGCAGGCGGGGCAGCGCCACTGGAACTGCCGCGCCTTGAACCCGCATTCGGCACAGCGATAGCGCGCCACGCGCCGAGTGTGCCCATGGATGAGCTGCTTCACCAATTCGATGTCGCCGCGCTGCTCGGACGGGGCGTGAAGCAAGGCCGCCTCCAGCAGCTTGTCGAGCCCCAGCAAGGTCGGATTGCGCCGCAACTCTTCGCGCACCAGATCGTACGCGGCACGCGACCCTCGCTTCTCCAGTTCCCAGTGGAACACCTCGTCGAGGAGATCCAGCGAAGGGTGGCGCTCCAGCCACGAGCGCAGCAAGGTCTGCCCCTGCTCCACGCGCCCCAGCTTCGCATGCGCATCCATGATGCGTTCGGCCACGAGCGCCAGATAGATCGGATCCTGGCTTTCGACGCGCTTCCACACCTCGATCGCCTCCTCGTGCCGGCCCTGTGCGGCGACCAGATCGCCCAGCACCAGGCTGGCACGCACGCAGCGGCGATTGATCGAGAAGGCCTCGTCCAGATACTTCTGCGTTTCCTCGAACTTCGAGCTCGCCAGCGCGGAAGTCGCCAGTTCGCAATAGAAGTTCGCCACCTCCTTGCGCCACATCACGCTCTCGTGATCCGGCAACGCCTTCGCAGCCTCGACCGCCTTGGCCCAGTCCTTCTCCTGCTGGTAGATCTCGAGCAGGTAGCGCATGGCGACGTCATTGAGGCGCGACGCGCGCAACTGCACGAACACCGCCTCGGCGCGATCCAGGAGACCCGCCTTCAGATAGTCCTGCCCCAGTTCGGCGAGCGCCTGCATGCGCTGCTCCTCGGACATGTCTTCGCGATCGACGAGGTTCAGATGCATGCGGATCGCACGGTCCGTTTCGCCCCGGCGCCGGAACAGGCTACCGAGCGCGAAGTGCAGCTCGATCGTATGCGGATCGATCTTCACCGCCTCGATGAAGGCATCGATCGCCTTGTCCTGCTGCTCATTGAGCAGGAAGTTGAGACCGGAAAGATACGAGCGCGGCAGCGCGCGTGATTCATGCACGACCTGGCGGATGTCGATGCGCGCGGCGAGCCAGCCCAGCGCAAAGAACAGCGGCAGGGCGAGAAACCACCAAAGTTCAATATCCATCGTAGTCAGAAGGTCTCGGGCGCTTGCATCTCGGGCGCAGACGGCGGCGTCACGCTCGGCGAAGCCTGCCGGTCACGCTCGGCGCGCGCGAGCTGGCGACGCAGACGGCCGATCTCGCGCCGCTGGCGCAGCAGCGATCCGAAAGTCGCCGTCACCCCCAGAAGGGCCCCCGCGGTAAACGCCACCAGGATGACGAACACCAGCGGCAGCTGCCAGGCACTGCCGAAGAAGAACTGGAGGCTGACCAGATGGTCGTTCTTCACTGCGAATCCGAACAGCAGGAAGAACAGGAGAAGCCGGAAGAACCACATTAGGAGGCGCATGGGGCCGCATTATCTCCGAGCGAATGACAAAAAAGAAGGCGGCTCACGCCGCCTTCCCACTCGATCACGAGGCAAAACCCGAAACTGCACGCTCAGACGGCGATATCGACGCGCTCGCGCAATTCCTTGCCTGCCTTGAAATGGGGCACGTACTTCTCGGGTACATGCACCTTGTCTCCGGATTTCGGATTACGTCCCACACGTGGCGGACGGTAGTTCAACGCAAAACTGCCAAACCCGCGGATCTCGATGCGATCCCCGCGCGCCAGCGCGTCGGACATCGCATCGATCACCATCTTGACCGCGTAATCGGCATCTTTTGCGACCAGCTGCGGAAAACGCGCCGCCAGCTTCGCAATCAGCTCCGATTTGGTCATGACCAATCAGATTTACTGCTTCTGCTCGTTCAGCTTGGCCTTCAGCAGCGCACCGAGGTTGGTCGTACCGCTGGAGGCGGTATCCGAAGCCAGCTTCTGCATCGCATCGCTCTGTTCGGCCTGATCCTTCGCGCGGATCGAGAGATTGATCGAACGGGTCTTGCGATCCACGTTGATGATCATCAGCTCGAGTTCCTGACCTTCCTTCAGCACGGTGGTCAGGTCGTCGACGCGATGGGCCGCGGCTTCCGAAGCACGCAGGTAGCCTTCGACATCGTCGTTCAGGGCGATCACGGCACCACGGGCATCAACCGACTTCACGGCACCCTTGACGAGGCTGTTCTTCTCGTGCGTGGCGATGAAGTTGGTGAAGGGGTCGCCTTCGAGCTGCTTGACACCCAGCGAGATGCGCTCGCGCTCGACGTCGATCGCCAGCACGACGGCCTCGACTTCGTCGCCCTTCTTGAAGCGGCGCACGGCCTCTTCGCCCGCATCGCTCCACGACAGGTCGGACAGATGCACCAGACCGTCGATACCCCCGTCCAGCCCGATGAACACGCCGAAGTCGGTGATCGACTTGATCTGGCCGCGCACCTTGTCGCCCTTCTTGTGGTTGATCGCGAAATCGTCCCACGGGTTCGACATGCACTGCTTCATGCCCAGCGAGATGCGGCGACGGTCTTCGTCGATCTCGAGGATCATCACTTCGACCTCGTCGCCCAGCTGGACAACCTTGGTCGGGTGGATGTTCTTGTTGGTCCAGTCCATTTCGGACACGTGCACCAGGCCTTCGATGCCCTGCTCGACTTCAACGAACGCGCCGTAGTCGGTGATGTTCGTGACCTTGCCGAACAGACGGGTGCCCTGCGGGTAGCGGCGGGCGATGCCGACCCACGGATCTTCGCCGAGCTGCTTGAGGCCGAGCGAGACGCGGTTCTTTTCCTGGTCGAACTTGAGCACCTTGGCGTCGATCTCGTCGCCGACGTTGAGCACTTCCGACGGGTGACGCACGCGACGCCATGCCAGGTCGGTGATGTGCAGCAGGCCATCGATGCCGCCCAGGTCGACGAACGCGCCGTAGTCGGTGATGTTCTTGACGATACCCTTGACGACGGTACCTTCCTTCAGGTTGGCGAGCAGCTTTTCGCGCTCTTCACCCATGGTCTCTTCGAGCACGGCCCGGCGCGAAACGACGACGTTGTTGCGCTTGCGGTCGAGCTTGATGACCTTGAATTCGAATTCCTTGCCTTCGTACGGCGTGGTGTCCTTGACCGGACGCATATCGACCAGCGAGCCCGGCAGGAAAGCGCGGATGCTGTTGGTCATGACGGTCAGACCGCCCTTCACGCGACCCGAAATGAGGCCCTTCACCAGGGAGCCTTCGTTGAGCGCCTTCTCGAGGTCGTTCCAGGCGGCGATACGCTTGGCCTTCTCGCGGGACAGGCGGGTTTCGCCGTAACCGTCTTCCAGGGCGTCGATCGCAACGTGCACGAAGTCGCCCACCTGGACTTCGAGTTCGCCGCGGTCGTCGCGGAATTCCTCGATGGGAACATAGCTCTCGGACTTGAGGCCGGCATTCACGACCACGAAGTTGTGGTCGATGCTGACCACTTCGGCGGTGATCACTTCACCAGGACGCATGTCCTGACGGGCCTCACTCTCGGCGAGCAGCGCGGCGAAATTTTCCATGGAATCGGAAACGGAGGTGGCAGAGGTCATAAAGAGTTGAAATCCAAAAGCCGCCCGGAAGCGGCCACCAGTGGTAGATTGTAAAAAAGGTCGCCCCCGGCATCCGGGCTGGCGATCCACCTCGTCGGGAACGCCCTGTCAGGAACGAACCCGGTCAAGCACAAAGCCGACGGCCTGCTCGACGTCCATTTCGGTGGTATCGAGAAGCGCCGCATCCGGCAGCTTCTGCAGGGGCGCCACGGTTCGGGCCGCATCGCGCGCATCCCGATCCTGAAGATCCTTTAGAAGACTTTTCATGTTAGCAGCCATTCCCTTTTCGATCAACTGCTTATAGCGACGCTCGGCGCGCGCCTCGGCAGTTGCCGTCAGGAAGATCTTGGTCCCGGCGTCCGGAAAGATGACCGACCCCATGTCCCGGCCTTCGGCCACGAGGCCCGGTGCGTGCCGGTAATCACGCTGCCGGTCGAGCAGCGCGGAACGGACCGCGGGCAGCGCGGCGACTTTCGATGCCCCCCCCGACGCCTCTTCGGAACGGATCGCGTCGGTGACGTCCTCGCCGGCGAGGAACACGCGTCCATCGGCGAAGCGCGCCGGCAGCGTCGCGGCAATCGCCGCCAGTCCTGCCTCGTCGTCGAAGGATAGCCCGCCCCGGATCCCCGCCAAGGCGACGAGCCGGTACAGCGATCCGCTGTCAAGACAATGGTAGCCGAGCGCTTCCGCCACCCGCGCTGCGACCGTGCCCTTGCCCGAAGCGGATGGACCGTCGATGGCGACCACCGGGACCGGTTTGGTCACCTCGGCAAAGCGCTCGAAATAGGTCGGGAAGGTCTTGTTGACGCATTTCGGATCGTTGATCCGGACGCGGCAGTCGCCCAGCGACACCAGCGAGAAGCACATCGCCATGCGGTGGTCGTCGTAGGTGTCGATCGCCGCCGGGAGCAGCCGCGCCGGCGCCGTCACACCCAGGTAATCCGGCCCTTCTTCGACGATTGCGCCGACCTTGCGGAGCTCGGTCGCCATCGCCGCGATGCGGTCGGTCTCCTTGACGCGCCAGCTCGCGATGTTGCGCAGACGGCACGGCCCGTCAGCGAACAGGGCCGCAACCGCGAGGGTCATCGCGGCATCGGGGATGTGGTTCAGGTCGAGGTCGAACGCCTTGAGGCGGCCGCTTGCGGGAGCGCGCGCCTCGATCCAGTTGTCGCCCATCTCGATGTGCGCCCCGAGTTGTGCGAGCGCCTCGGCGAACCGCACATCGCCCTGGATGCTGTCGCGCCCGACGCCCTCGACACGCACCGGCCCGCCGCCGATCGCGCCGGCGGCAAGAAAATACGAGGCCGACGACGCATCGCCTTCGACAAAAACGGTGCCGGGACTGCGGTAGCGGACGCCTCCCGGTATGGTGAAGCGTTCCCAGCCCTCCCGCCGCACCGTGACGCCGAACCGCGCCATCAGATCGAGCGTGATGCCGATGTAGGGCTTCGAGATGAGCTCTCCGACGACTTCGACGGTAGTTTCGACGCCCGTGAGCGGCAGCGCCATCAGCAAGGCGGTCAGGAACTGACTCGAGACGTCGCCGCGCACACGCACGACACCCCCTGGGCGAATCTGCGCCGGACGGATGTGCAGTGGCGGGAAACCTTCGTTGCCCGTGTAGCGGATATCGGCTCCGACCTGGCGCAGGCCATCCACGAGATCGCCGATCGGTCGCTCGTGCATGCGCGGCACGCCCGAAAGCCGATACTCGCCGCCCGACAGCGCGAGGGCTGCCGTCAGCGGCCGGAATGCGGTTCCCGCATTACCGAGGAACAAATCGGCGATCTTCACGGGAAAAGCGCCGCCGACACCACGCACGCGGTAATTGGCGCTGTCCTCCTCGCGCGTCCACTCGACCCCCAGCGCGCGTAGCGCTTCGAGCATGCGCTCCACATCGTCCGATGCGAGGAGATCGCGGATGTCCGTCTCGCCTTCGGCGAGGGCCGCGAGCAGAAGCGTGCGATTCGAGATGCTCTTCGATCCGGGCAGGCGAACCCGCCCGCTCGCGCCGAGGAGCGGCGGCAAATCAAGAAATTCCATGGTCACTCCGGGCTTGCAGCAGGATTGGCGGAATTGGCGAACTGCTCGCCCCACGCGTTGCGGGCCGCGCGCGCCTCACTGAAGAGCGTCTCCAGGCGGGCCGCGTCGCCGGACAGGAGCAATGCACGCAGGTGAGCCAGCTCGGCGAGATACTGATCGAGCTCTGCGAGGAGCGCCTGACGGTTTGCGATGCAGATGTCGCGCCACATTTCCGGATGACTCGCCGCGATACGCGTGAAATCTCGGAAGCCGCCGGCGGCGAAGCTGAACAACTGTTCGGCATTCGACCTCTGCGCCAGATCATGCACGAGGCCGAAAGCCAGCAGGTGCGGCAGGTGGCTCACCGCGGCGAATACGCGGTCATGCTCCTGGGGCGGCATCTCGTGGATCAGCGCACCGCACGCATCCCAGGCTTCGCGCACCCTGAGGATGGCCGCCGGCTCGTTTTCGGGCAGGGGCGTGACGACGACCCTGCGCCCCTCGTAGAGACTGGCGAAGGCCGCCTCGACACCGCTCTTTTCCGCACCGGCGATGGGATGGCCGGGCACCGTGTAAGCGAGATGCCCTGAAAGATGGCGATAGGTTGCGTCGATCACGTCGCGCTTCGTGCTCCCGGCATCGGTCACGATCGTGCCGGTCGCCAGATGCGGCGCCATTGCCGCCATCACCGCGTCCATTTGCCCCACCGGGGGGGCGAGCAGGACGAAATCGGCGCCATCGAGCGCCGCAGCCCAGTCCGAGCAGGCCTCGTCGATCACGCCGAGCTCGACCGCCCGCGCGAGCGACGCCTGGCTGCGCCCGATCCCGACAATGCGACGCACCATGCCGGCACGACGCAAGGCCATCGCGAACGAACCGCCGATCAGGCCGACGCCGCACACCACCAGCTTGTCGATCACGCCCATGCAAGAAACTCCGCAGACATCAGTCCTTCACCCCGCCTCGCCCCGATGCTCAGATTGCAGCCACCGGGTACGAGCCGAGGATCTTCACGAACGCGGCGCGCTCGTTGAGCTCCTTCAACGCGGCGGCGACATCCGGGTCCTCGCGATGTCCGTCGATATCGACATAGAAGACGTATTCCCACAACCCCCCACGCGCCGGCCGCGACTGGAGCTTGGTCATATCGACGCCGTGCCGCGCCAGCGGTTCGAGCAGTCCATGCATCGCGCCCGGGCGGTTGGGTGCCGAGCACACCAGCGAGGTCTTGTCACATCCCGACGGACCGGCGTCGTGATCGCCGATCACGACGAAGCGCGTCGTGTTGTTCGGATCATCCTCGATGTTGGCCGCCAGCACATTGAGGCCATAGAGCTCCCCGGCCGCCTCGCCGGCGATCGCGCACGACTCGGGATCCTCGGCCGCCATGCGTGCCGCCTCCGCATTGCTGGCAACCGGCACGCGCGACAGATGCGCGAGGTTGCGGTTCAGCCACTCGTGGCACTGCGCCAGCGATTGCGCGTGGGAGTACAGCCGCTTCGCCGCACCGATGCCCTCTGCCTTCGACAGCAGGTGCTGGTGAATGCGCAGATTCACTTCGCCGCAGATCTTCAGCGGATTCGCGAGCAGCAGGTCGAGCGCGCCGCCGACAGCGCCCTCGGTCGAATTCTCCACAGGCACGACCCCGTAGTCAGCGTTGCCGGCCTCGACCGCGCGGAACACATCGTCGATCGCCGCCGTCGGCATCAGCGCCGCCGCGCCGCCGAAATGCTTGCGCGCCGCACTTTCGGAAAAGGTCCCCGCAGGCCCGAGGTAAGCGACCTTGGTCGGATGCTCGAGCGCCAGGCAGGCGGACATGATTTCGCGGAAGATCCGTTGCACCGCCGCGTCCGGCAGCGGGCCCGGATTCACCGACGCGAGCCGGCGCAGCACCTGCGCCTCGCGCTCGGGACGATACAGGTTGCCCTGCTTGATCTCCCCGATGCGCTGCGCGCTGCGCGCACGCTCGGCAAGCCGCGCGAGGATCTCCTCGTCGAGACGGTCGATAGTGTTCCTCAGATTCAGCAGTTCGTCGCTCATGCTCGCCTCATCGGCCCCGCCAGGGGCAGCTCAAGCCGTTTCAACCATTCCGCGCGGCAAAATCGCGCATGTAATCCACCAGCGCCCGCACGCCCTCGATCGGCATCGCGTTGTAGATCGATGCCCGCATGCCGCCGACCGATTTGTGCCCCTTCAGCTGCGTCAGCCCGGCCGCCCGGGCACCGGAAAGGAAGGCCTCGTTCAGGGTTTCGTCGCGCAGCAGGAAGGGTACGTTCATGCGCGAACGGCACCCGGCATCCACCTCGTTGCGATAGAAGCCGCTGGCATCGATAAAGTCGTACAGGAGCCGGGCCTTCTCGACGTTCGCCCGTTCGATCGCGGCAACGCCCCCCTGCTCCTTGAGCCACTGGAACACCAGCCCCGCGATGTAGATTCCGTAGGTCGGCGGCGTGTTGAGCATGGAGCCGTGATCCGCCATGACCTTGTAGTCCATGACCGTCGGGGTAAGGCTGCCGGCCCGCCCGAGGAGGTCGTCGCGCACGATCACGATCACGAGGCCCGAGGGCCCGATGTTTTTCTGCGCCCCGGCATAGATCAGGCCGTAGCGGCTCACGTCGACCGCACGCGAGAGGATATGGGAGGACATGTCGGCAACGACCGGGACAGCCGACGCCGGCAGTCCGCCGTCGCCGATCTCGATGCCGTGGATCGTCTCGTTGGTGCACAGATGGAAATAGGCCGCCTGCGGATCGAGCTGCAACTCGTCCGCCCGCACGGCGCGCGTGAACCCTGCGGTCTCGGTGCTGCCAAGATCGTCAAGGAAATCTCCGACCGCCTCAGCTTCCTGATCAACGTCGGCCTCGACTACCTCTCCCTCGACCGCTCCGCCGACACCCTGTCGGGC
>NZ_WTVN01000025.1 GCF_012910905.1 Aromatoleum toluvorans | reverse complement strand
CGCCGGGGCGGCTGCGGGGGCAGGGGCCGGAGCCGGTGCAGCAGCGCCTGCTGCGGCAGCCTCGACCTTGATCAGTACGCTGCCTTCGCCGACCTTGTCGCCGAGGCCGACCAGCACTTCCTTGACGACGCCGGCGGCCGACGAAGGCACGTCCATCGTCGCCTTGTCGGATTCGAGCGTCGCGATCGCGTCGTCGATGTTGATGGTGTCGCCGACCTTCACGAACAGCTCGATGACCGGCACGGCGTCGAAATCGCCGATGTCCGGGACCTTCACTTCAATCATTTGACTCATGTTCTTCGTCTCCCTGGCTCTCTCAGACGCTCATCGGGTTCGGCTTGGCGGGATCGAGGTTGTACTTCAGCAGTGCGGCGGCAACCTTGTCGCGCTCGATCAGGCCGTCGTCGGCCAGCGCCTTCAGCGCGGCCACGGTGACCCAGTGACGATCCACCTCGAAGAAGTGGCGCAGCCTTTCCCGGGTGTCCGAGCGGCCGAAGCCGTCGGTGCCGAGGGTGACGTAGGTGTTCTTGATGAAGGGACGGATCTGGTCGGCGAACAGCTTCACGTAGTCGGTCGCCGCGACGACCGGGCCGACGGCGCCCTTGAGGCACTTCTCGACGTGGCTCAGGCGCGGCGCTTCCATCGGGTGCAGCATGTTCCAGCGCGCGGCGTCCTGGCCTTCGCGGGCCAGTTCGTTGAAGCTCGGGCAGCCCCAGATGTCGGCTTCAACGCCCCAGTCGTTCTTCAGCAGGTCGGCCGCGGCGATGACTTCGCGGAAGATCGTGCCGGAGCCCAGCAGCTGGACGCGCAGCTTGCCTTCGGCACCCTTACGGAACGCGTACATGCCCTTGATGATGTCGGCTTCAGCACCGGCAGGCATCTCGGGATGCTCGTAGTTCTCGTTCATCACCGTGATGTAGTAGTACACGTCCTGCTGCTCGGCGAACATGCGGCGCATGCCGTCCTGCACGATCACGGCGACTTCGTACTGGAAGGTCGGGTCGTAGCTGATGCAGTTGGGGATCATGTTGGCCAGCAACAGGCTGTGGCCGTCCTCGTGCTGCAGGCCTTCGCCGTTCAGCGTGGTGCGGCCGGCAGTGCCGCCGATCAGGAAGCCGCGGGTGCGCTGGTCGCCTGCCGCCCAGCACAGGTCCATCGTGCGCTGCAGGCCGAACATCGAATAGAAGATGTAGAAGGGCACCATCTGCACGCCGTGCACCGAGTAGGCGGTACCGGCGGCGATCCAGTCGGCCATCGCACCGGCTTCGTTGATGCCTTCCTGCAGCACCTGGCCGGTCTTCGATTCCTTGTAGAACATCAGCTGGTCATGGTCTTCCGGCACGTAGTTCTGACCCTGCTGGTTCCAGATGCCGTACTGGCGGAACATGCCTTCCATGCCGAAGGTGCGCGACTCGTCCGGGACGATCGGGACGATGTGGCGGCCGATCTGCTTGTCCTTGAGCAGCGTGTTCATGATGCGGACCATCGCCATCGTGGTCGACAGCTCGCGGCCTTCGCCCGACGCCTTCAGCAGCGCGGCGAAGTTCTCGAGTGCGGGCACCGCGAGCGGTTCGGCGGTGCGGCGGCGCTGCGGCAGGAAGCCGCCCAGCGAGACGCGGCGTTCCATCATGTACTTGTATTCGGGCGAGTCCTCGGCGAACTTGAGGTAGGGCAGTTCGGCGAGCTTGTCGTCCGGCACGGGGATGCCGAAGCGGTCGCGGAAGCGGCGGATCGCCTCTTCGTCGAGCTTCTTCTGCTGGTGCGAGATGTTCATCGCCTCGCCCGCCTGGCCCATGCCGAAGCCCTTGACGGTCTTGGCGAGGATCAGCGTCGGCTGGCCCTTGTGCTCGACGGCCGCCTTGTAGGCCGAGAAGATCTTGAACAGGTCATGGCCGCCGCGGTTCAGCTGCCAGATCTCGTCGTCGGTCCAGTCGGCGACCATCGCCTTCAGTTCCGGCGTGTTGAAGAAATGCTCGCGCACATAGGCGCCGTTCTTCGCCTTGAAGGTCTGGTACTCGCCGTCGACGCATTCCATCATGCGCTTCTTCAGCAGGCCCTTGGTGTCGCGGGCGAGCAGCGCATCCCAGTGCGTGCCCCACACGAGCTTGATGACGTTCCAGCCAGCGCCGCGGAATTCGGCTTCCAGTTCCTGGATGATCTTGCCGTTGCCGCGCACCGGGCCATCCAGGCGCTGCAGGTTGCAGTTGATGACGAAGATGAGGTTGTCGAGCTTCTCGCGCGCGGCCATGCCGATCGCACCGAGCGATTCGACCTCGTCGGTCTCGCCGTCGCCGAGGAAGGCCCACACCTTGCGGTCCTGCGCCTTGGCCATGTCGCGGCTGTCCATGTACTTCATGAAGCGCGCGGCGTAGATCGCGCACAGGGGGCCGAGGCCCATCGACACCGTCGGGAACTGCCAGAAGTCGGGCATCAGCCAGGGGTGCGGGTAGGACGAGATGCCGTGGCCGTCGACTTCCTGGCGGAAGCTGTCCATCTGGTCTTCGGTGAGGCGCCCGAGCATGTAGGCGCGCGCATAGACGCCGGGGACGGAGTGGCCCTGGAAGAAGATCAGGTCGCCGCCGTGCTCGGCGCTCGGGGCACGCCAGAAGTGCGAGAAACCCACGTCGTAGAGGGCGGCAGCGGAGGCGAAGGAGGCGATGTGGCCGCCGACGTTGGTGTGCTTGTTCGCGCGCACGACCATCGCCATCGCGTTCCAGCGGATGTACGAATGGAGCTTGATCTCCATGTCCGGGTTGCCCGGGTACTTCGGCTGCTGGTGGGCGGGGATGGTGTTGATGTACTGCGTGGTCGCCGAGTAGGGGATGTCGATGCCTTCCTCGCGGCCGGCTTCGATCAGCTTCTCGACCAGGAAGTGGGCGCGGTCGACGCCTTCATTGGCGACGACGGCCTGGAGGGCGTCCAGCCATTCCTGGGTTTCCTGGGTGTCCGGGTCCGTCTGCAGCGTTACGTTGGGTATCGCGGCCATGCTCTGTCTCCTTGTGTTGAGCTTCGCGGTTGGCGAATCCGCCCTTGAGAGGTGGTCCGGGTCGAATCCGTGAGACGCCGATCGCGCTTGTTTGATCGACATTTTTCGCATTCTAAAACCAGATTTCAGGATGTGCAATAATCTTTGCTGCCTATTTCGGGCAGGAAAAAGGGCTTGCAAGGGGCATGTGAGAGGTGCGCGGAAAGTGCGGCCAAGGCCGTGCGGCGAACGGCATCGGGCGCATTCGCGGTGGGCTGGATGGGTATGAGTAGGGCGGGAATGAAGCGGTTCGTGCGAACCGGAGCAGGAAAAAAACCGGCCGGGAGAAAGGGAGGGAGAGGAAGATCTCCCGGCCGATTCGGAAAACGGGATGCCGCGCGTCTAGCGGCCCGATGCCCTGCGACGGTCGTCATCGTAGGCAAACACCACGCGACCGTCGCGCACCTCGCCCATGAAAATATCATGAACGCTGGTAATCGTCTCGTGGCGGTCCTTCGAAAAGGGGGTGCGATACGTCATGACCACGCCCTCGATCTTCTCGTGCAGGTTTTCCAGCGCCTCGCGGACGCGGTCGCCATCGGTGGTGCCTGCCTGGCGGATCGCTGCAGCGAGCAGAAGCAGCGAATCATACCCTTGTGCGGCGGCGGGTGGGACAGGAATGCGGACGCTGCCCGTCGCGGTGCGCCACGCCTCGAGAAAGGCCTTGCGTCGCGGCGAGGTCGGCTCGGGGATGAATGTCTGCGGCATGTGCGCGCCTTCGGCGTTGGGGCCGGCGTTGTCGATGAAGTTCGACATCGCCAGCGTCCAGCTGCCGATCAGGGGCACGCGCCAGTTGATGCGCGCCATGCCGTTGGCAATATGGGCGAGTTCCGGGCCGATGCCGTAGGTGAGGATCGCTTCGGCGCCTGCATCGCGTGCGCGGCGCAGGGGCATCGTCATGTCGGTCTGCTGGAGGTTGAAGCGCTCGACCGCGACCGGCTTCAGGTCGCGGTCGGCGAGCGTGTGTTCGAGGTCCTCGCGCCCGAGCTGGCCGTAGTTCGTCGCGTCGTGGAAGATCGCCACGCGCTTCAGTCCGCGCCGGTCGATCGCCTCGCTGACGATCATCGCCGCCTGGATCGTGTCGTTGGCGGAAACGCGGAAGATGAAGTTGTCGGGATGCTGCGGGGGCAGGAACTGCTTCGTCACCATCGAGCCGGTCGCCACCGAGGTGATCATCGGGATGCGCGCTTCCTGGTAGAAGCGCTGGCTGGCAAGGGCGACGCCGGTGTTGACGATGCCGAGGCCGGCGACGACGCGTTGCCTGGTGATGAGTTCCTGCACGACCTGTGCGCCGCGCTCGTTGCGCGCCTCGTCATCGCGTTCGATCAGTTCGATCGGCCGGCCGAGCACGCCGCCTTTCGCGTTCAGTTCGGCCGCGGCGATGCGGATGCCTTCGCGCATCGACATGCCCATCGGGCTGGAGCCGCCGGTGAACGGCCCGGACACGCCGACGCGGATCGGGTCGGCAGCCAGGGCAGGCTGGGCGAGGAGATACAGCAGTGCGAGGATGAGGCGCAGCACGCGGGAATCTCTCTGTGGTCGGCAAGGCGACAATGTACGTTTCGGGGTGCCGGGGCTGAATTGGCGAAAACCCCAAGCGCCGCCGGTTGCCTGGCCATAGGGAAAAACCCGACTGACGCCTGGCGGTCGGGGCCATGACAATTGCGGCCGTCCGGGCGCGTCGCCGCGCTTCGCGTTCCGGACCTATTTCGCCTTGCCGCCACCCGCTTCCGATCCGAATGTCCGACTCCGCCGATTCCGGCCGCCTCTCGCCGACCCGCTGGTACTGGACCGCCCCCTACGTGGCGGTGGGCATCTTCGCGCTGACGATGCTGGGCCTCGTCTGGCTGCTGCAGCTGCGCGACGCCGAAACCCAGCGCAATGCGGTGGCGCGGGACGTGCAGTGGGCCGAGCAGACGATGCGCCTGCACATGCAGGGCACGGAGGAATTCCTGTCCCAGCTGGCGCGCGACCTCGCGGTCTCGGCGCTGGACCTGAACGGTTTCCAGGTGCGCGCGAATCAGCACATCGCCAACAACGGCGAACTGGTCAACGTTGCCTGGGTCGGCCCGGAAGAGCTCGTGCGCTGGACTGCGCCCTTCGACACCACCGACTGGCTGGCGGGCGACGCCCTGTCGCGCGTGCAGGCGGCCACGTTCTACCGCGCGCGCGACACGGGGCATCCGAGCTACGGCGAGGCTTATCAGGCAGCGGGCAAGCACATCATGCTCGAAGTGTTCGTGCCGGTGCGGCACGGGCGCGAGTTCCTCGGTGCGATCGTCGGCGTTTACTCGATCGAGCGGGTGCTGCAGTACCTGGTGCCGAGCTGGTTCGGCGAGAAATACCATCTCGCGCTGATTGGTGCCCAAGGCGAAACGCTGGCGGTGAATTCGAGCGTCGTCGACCTCGACCAGAGCATCTCGTACTCGATCCCGCTCGATCCGCCCGGCACCGGGCTGGTGCTGCGCGCGACGGCCTTCCGCACGGCGAGCCAGCTGCCGCAGGCGCTGCCGACGGCGATGATCATCGGCCTGTCGGTGATCGTGCTGTGGAGCCTGTGGCTGCTGCGCACCCACGTGCAGCGGCGCGTGCGGGTGGAGAAGGAGCGCGACCGCCTTTTCAACCTGTCGCTCGACCTGTTGTGCATCGTCGGCCTCGACGGCGTGTTCCGCCGCGCCAACCCGGCGTTCGAGCGCATCCTCGGTTATCTGCCCGACGAGCTGCCGGGGCGGCCGCTGCTCGATCTCGTCCATGCGGACGACGTGCCCTTCGCGGTCGAGCAGTTGCGCCGGCTCGGGGACGGGCAGCCGGTCAGCTTCGAGATCCGCTGCCGCGGTGCCGATGGCAGCTTCCGCTGGCTCGACTGGAGCATCAACCCCGTGCGC
This sequence comes from Aromatoleum toluvorans, assembly GCF_012910905.1. Taxonomy (GTDB): domain Bacteria; phylum Pseudomonadota; class Gammaproteobacteria; order Burkholderiales; family Rhodocyclaceae; genus Aromatoleum; species Aromatoleum toluvorans. Next base: position 66,078 of record NZ_WTVN01000025.1, on the reverse strand, counting down.
GAGGAAAAGCTCGTGTATGCCGTCGCGCACGACATCACCGGCCGCAAGGCGAGCGAGGAGGCGCTGCGTGCGGAATCGGCCTTCCGCAAGGCGATGGAAGAGTCGGTGATGACCGGCATGCGCGCCATCGACCTCACCGGCCGCATCATCTATGTGAACTCGGCCTTCTGCCGCCTGGTCGGCTTCGACGAGGATGAGCTCATCGGTGCGACGCGGCCCTTCCCGTACTGGGCGCCCGAGGAACTCGAACTGTGCAGCCACAACCTCGACCTGACGCTGCTGGGGCGCGCGCCGCCGAGCGGCTTCGAGATGCATATCCGGCGCAAGAACGGCGAGCGGATCGACGCGCGCTTCTACCTGTCGCCCCTGATCGACGCCAACGGCGTGCAGACCGGCTGGATGGCTTCCGTGACCGACATCACCGAACCGAAACGCATCCGCGCCGCGCTCGAGGCCGCGCACGAGCGCTTCGAGGCGGTGCTGGACGGCCTCGAGGCTGCGGTGTTCGTCGCCGACGCCCGCACCGACGAGATTCTCTTCGCCAACCGCGCGTTCAAGAGCATCCACGGCTTCGACGCCGTCGGGCGCACCGTGCGCGGCGTCGCCGTGCCGCAGCCCGAGCGCGGCGACTACGTGGTCGACCCGCGCGGTCTGACCGCCGCGGACCTGCCGCGCGAGCTCTTCGATGGCGAACTGCAGCATCCGCTGTCCGGGCGCTGGTACCACGTGCGCGAGCGTGCGACGCGCTGGGTGGACGGGCGTGTCGTGCGCATGGGCATCGCGACCGACATCACGGAGCGCAAGCAGACCGCGGAAGTGTCGCGCCAGCAGGCCGAGCGCCTGCAGCGTACGTCGCGCCTGATCACGATGGGCGAGATGGCCTCCACGCTTGCGCACGAACTCAATCAGCCGCTGTCGGCCATCGCCAACTACAGCATGGGATGCGTCACGCGCATCCAGTCGGGCAACTGGCGCGAGGAAGAGCTGCTGGCGGCGATGCAGAAGGCGAGTTTCCAGGCCGAGCGCGCCGGCAAGATCATCCGCCGCATCCGCGAATTCGTGAAGAAGAGCGAGCCGCGCCGCAGCGCGGTGCAGATTTCCGACGTGCTGGACGACGCGATCGGTTTCGCCGAGATCGACGCGCGACGCGTGAGCTCGCGCATCGTGCTGGAGGTCGCGCCCGACCTGCCGCCGGTCTTCGCGGACCGCATCATGATCGAGCAGGTCCTCCTGAATCTGGTGAAGAACGGCATCGATGCGATGGCGGACCTGCCCGACGAGCAGCGCGTGCTCACCGTGCGCGCTCGCTCGCTCGGTCCGCGGGCGGTGGAGGTCTCGGTCATCGACCACGGCCACGGCATCGGCGAGGAGGAACGCGGGCGTCTCTTCACGCCCTTCTATACGACCAAGACGGAAGGCATGGGGATGGGCCTGAACATCTGCCGCTCCATCATCGAATTCCACGACGGGCGCCTGATTGTGGATTCCAATCCGGAAGGGGGTACCATCTTCTCATTCACATTGCCCACCGAGGTCGCCAGTGACCGGACCGTCCGCCGTGTCTGAACAATGCATCTACATCGTCGATGACGACGAAGCGCTGCGCGATTCGCTGGTGTGGCTGCTCGAATCGAGCGGCCATCGCGTGCGGGCGTGGGAGTCGGCCGAAAGCTTCCTGCGCGACTACCTGCCGGCGATGACCGGCTGCCTGGTGCTGGATGTGCGCATGCCCGGCATGAGCGGGCTGGAACTGTTCGAGGAGCTGAAGCGCCGTCATTGCACGCTGCCGGTGATTTTTATCACCGGTCACGGCGATGTGCCGATGGCAGTATCGGCGGTGAAGAAAGGGGCCGTCGACTTCATCGAGAAACCGTTCAGCGAACGTGACATGCTGAACCTGATCGGAGAGTGCCTGGCGGCCGAGCAGGAGAGCCGCAACAAGCGCCAGCACGAAGCCGATACGGCGCGGCGGCTGATGCACCTGACGCAGCGCGAACGCGAAGTGCTGGATCTCATCATCGCCGGCAAGCTCAACAAGCAGATCGCCGACGTGCTCGGCATCAGCATCAAGACGGTCGAAGTGCATCGGGCGCGGGTGATGGAGAAGATGGAGGCGAATTCGCTCGCCGAACTCGTGCAGAACGTGCTGGTCTTACCGGGGATCGGCGGCCGCGGATAGGTGGCGGTCCGCCCTTGAGGTTTGGGGGAGGGGTATGAGCATCGGGAAGTTTCTGGTCGCGGTTCTCGTCCTCGGCTGCGTGGCGCCGGCCATCGCAACGGATCGGCCGGCGGAGCAGCTGGTGCGTGAGCGCTGTCGCAAGTGCCACGGCACGAACGGCCTGAGCGGGGAGGCGGAGTTCCCCAAGCTTGCGGGACAGAACGTCGACTATCTCACGCGGCAGATGGCCAACTTCAAGACCGGCGTGCGCACCAGCAAGCGCATGCGCACACGCGTCAATGACCTCTCCGGCGGCGAAATGCGTGCGCTGGCCGAATATTTCAGCGAGAAGCCGATGGTGCCCGAGACGGGAGGCGATCCCGTGCAGGTCGATCTCGGCCGCCACATCTACTTTTCCGGCATCCCGGCGAAGGGCGTGACGGCGTGTACGACCTGCCACGGTCCGCAGGGCCGCGGCGCGATGTACCTGCCGCGGCTCGCCGGCCAGCACGCCCAGTACCTCGCCTCGCAGTTGCGCGCGTTCCGCGATCATTCGCGCTCCTCGCCGAACATGGTGATGCATACGGTCGTCGAGAACATCGCCGACCCGGAGATCGAATCCGTCGCCCTGTTCCTCAGCGTGATGGAGTAAGCGCCGCCGACCGCGCCCTTCGGCGCGGTTCAAGGGGTGGCACATCGTGGCGCGCCCGCCCGGCGCGGGACCTCCCGCGCCCTTGATCCTCGTCAATGGGGCAAAGTTGACCGATCGGTAAACTTTGCTCTCCCCATTCACATTGCCCAGGGTCCCCCCATGCCAGCCACCCAGCCCGTCCCCGCGGCCGCGCGCCTGTTCCTCTCCGGCAACGACGCGGTCGCCCGCGCCGTCTGGGAAGCCGGCACACGCGTCGCCGCCGCCTACCCCGGCACGCCGTCCACCGAGATCCTCGAGGTGCTGGCGCGCTACCCCGACCTCTACACCGAGTGGTCGGTGAACGAGAAGGTCGCGCTGGAAGTGGCCCTCGGCGCATCGATGGTCGGCGCCCGCGCGTTCTGCGCGATGAAGCACGTGGGCCTGAACGTCGCCTCGGACGCGCTGATGACGATCACCGTCACCGGCACCGAAGGCGGGCTGGTGATCGCGGTGGCCGACGACGTGGGCATGTCCTCGTCGCAGAACGAACAGGATTCGCGCTACTGGGGCCGCTTCGCGCACGTGCCGGTGCTGGAGCCGGCCGATTCGCAGGAAGCCTATGCGATGACGCTGGCGGCCTTCGACCTGTCCGAACGCCTGAAGAGCCCGGTGATCCTGCGCCTGACAACGCGCATCTGCCATGTGAAGGGCGTCGTGCAGACCGGCGGCCGCATCGAGCACGAGCCGGCCGGCTTCGTGAAGGACCCGCGCCACTGGGTCATGGTGCCGGGCAACGCCAAGCCGCGCCTGCCGTCGATGTTCCAGCGCGAGGCCGCGGCCCGCGCCGAGGCGGAGGCCTCGCCGCTCAACTTCCAACTGGAAGGTAGCGATCGCCGCATCGGCTTCGTCACCTCGGGGCCGACCTTCATGCACGTGCGCGACGCCTTCCCCGACGCGCCGGTGTTCAAGCTGGGCCTGTCCTGTCCGCCGCCGCTGGAGAGCCTGCGCGCTTTCGCGGCAACCGTCGACGCCGTGCTGGTCGTCGAGGAAACTGAGCCGCTGCTGGAAACCGAAATGAAGGCCGCGGGCATCGTGTGCCACGGCAAGGACGTGCTGCCGCGCATCGGCGAGCTCGCGCCCGACGTGCTGGAACCGGCCGTCAGGCGCCTGCGCGGCGAGGCCGTGCCGGAACCCGAGCACGTGCCGCCCCAGCAGGTCTTCCCGCGCCCGCCGACGATGTGCGTCGCGTGCCCGCACCTGGGCGTGTATTACACGCTCTCGCAGATGCGCAACGTGCTGATCTCGGGCGACATCGGCTGCTACACGCTGGGCGCCGGCCACCCGTGGAACGCGCTCGACACCTGCATCTCGATGGGCGCGTCGATGGGCACCGCGCTGGGGATGGACAAGGGGCGCGGCAAGGTCGACGAGAACAAGAAGGTCGTCGCGGTGATCGGCGATTCGACCTTCATGCACATGGGCATGCAGGGCCTGCTCGACATCACCTGGAACCGCGGCAACGTCACCGTGCTGCTGCTCGACAACCGCGCCGTCGGCATGACCGGCGGCCAGGACAACCCCGGCACCGGCCGCGACATCCACGGTGAGGAAACCCAGCGCGTGGACTTCGCGAAACTGTGCGAGGCGCTCGGCGTGAAGAAGGATCGCATCCGCGTCGTCGATCCCTACCAGCTGCCGGTGCTGTTCAAGGCGCTGCGCGAGGAGACGAAGATCGAGGAACCTTCGGTCATCATCACGAATCGCCCCTGCGTGCTGATCGACCACTACGAGCCGGCCAAGTCCTACATGGTCGAGGAAGACCGCTGCACCGGCTGCGGCAACTGCGTCGAAGTCGGCTGCCCGGCGATTCACGTGACGCGCCGCGGCAAGGAGGTCAAGGCCTCGGGCAAGGAAGTCGATCTCTCCTTCGTGCGCATCGAGACTTCCGCCTGCACCGGCTGCGGCCTGTGCGTGCAGCCCTGCGCGCCGGAAGCGATCGTGCACGCGCAGCCCGTCCAGTCCATCCATTCCGTCCAGTTCGTCAGGAAGTGAGCGCCGCCATGTCCCAGATCACCAACATCCTCGTGTGCGGCGTCGGCGGGCAGGGCGTCATGACGGCGACCGAGATCCTCGCCGAAGCGGCGATCTCGCTCGGCTTCGACGTGAAGAAGACCGAAGTCGCGGGCATGAGCCAGCGCGGCGGCGTCGTGACCTCGCACCTGCGCTTCGGTCGCGTCGTGCTGTCGCCGCAGATCGTGCCGGGCGAAGCGGATCTCCTGATCGGCTTCGAGTCGGCCGAAGCGCTGCGCTGGAGCCACATGCTGCGCCCCGGCGGCGTCGCGCTGGTGAACTCCGGGCGCATCGTCCCGCCGGTCGTAAACCTCGGCCTGTTCGACTATCCCGAAGATCCCGTCGCGCGCATGCGCGCGCTGGGCCTGACGGTGCATGCGTTCGACGCCACCTCGCTGGCGCTCGAACTCGGCAACATCCGCCTCGGCAACACCGTGATGCTCGGCGCCTGTGCCGACCGCCTGCCGTTTCCCGCCGAAGTCCTGCGCGACGCCGTGCTGGCGCGCTTCGGCACGCGCAAGCCGCAACTCGTCGAGGCGAACCGCGAAGCCTTCGAGGCGGGGCGGCGGGCGGTTGCCGGCGAGGCCAAAGCCGTCTGAGTCGCGGTAATAGGGGCGGGATCTCATCCCGCCCATCCCCGCTGAGTTGCACACGCAACGGTTCCGCAAGCCGCGATCCGATCACCAGGCGCGCAGCAGCACGCGGCGGGGCGAAGCCATCCTCCATCGGCGGTGCCAACGCCCCGAAGACCACGGAATCGAATCGCACAAGCCCATGATCCTGCGATAAAATACTTGGTTTTTCATTCAGGGCTTCGATCATGACGGCTCGCATCATCGACGGCAACGCGCTTTCCGCGCGCGTGCGCGGCGAACTCGCCCAACGTGCGGCGCAACTCACCGCGCAAGGCGTGCAACCCTGCCTCGCGGTGATTCTGGTGGGCGACAACCCCGCGTCCGCGGTGTACGTGCGCAACAAGGTCTCCGGCTGCGAAAAGGCCGGCATCCGCTCGCTGCGCTTCGACTTCGCGGTCGACGTCGATGCGGCCCAGGTCATGACGAAGATCGCCGAACTCAACGCCGACCCGGCGGTGCACGGCATCCTCGTGCAGCTGCCGCTGCCGAAACAGTTCAACGAAGCCGAAGTCCTCGAGGCGATCTGCGTCGACAAGGACGTCGACGGCTTCCACGCCGAAAACGTCGGCCGCCTGTCGCAGGGCCAGGAAGCCTTCCTGCCCTGCACGCCGCACGGCGTCATGAAGATGCTCGAAGCGGAGAAGGTGCCGGTGCAGGGCGCCGAGGCCGTCATCATCGGCCGCTCGAACATCGTCGGCAAGCCGATGGCGATGCTGCTCACGAACGCCGGCGCGACCGTCACCGTCACCCACTCGAAGACGCGCGATCTTGCCTTCCACACCCGCCGCGCCGACATCCTCGTCGCCGCGATCGGCAAGCCGCGCTTCGTCACCGCCGACATGATCAAGCCCGGCGCCGTCGTCATCGACGTCGGCATCAACCGCCTGACCGAAGGCCCAGACGCCGGCAAGCTTTGCGGCGACGTGGATTTCGCTGCGGCGAAGGAAGTCGCCTCCGCGATCACGCCCGTGCCGGGCGGCGTCGGCCCGATGACCATCACCATGCTGCTCGCGAACACCGTCGAGTCGGCCGAACGCGCCCTGCGCAAGAAAGGTTAATGCGATGAGCGACAAACCCGTCGTCGGCATCATCATGGGATCGAACTCCGACTGGCCGACGATGCAGGCCGCGGCGAAGATCCTGAAGGAATTCGGCGTCCCCTACGAGGCGCGCGTCGTCTCCGCACACCGCACCCCGGACCTGATGTTCGCGTATGCGGACATGGCCCGCAGCCGCGGCCTCAAGGCGATCATCGCCGGCGCGGGCGGCGCTGCGCACCTGCCCGGCATGGTCGCGGCGAAGACCACCGTCCCCGTGCTGGGCGTGCCGGTGCAATCGAAGGCCCTGTCCGGCCAGGACTCGCTGCTTTCCATTGTGCAGATGCCCAAGGGCATCCCGGTCGCGACCTTCGCGATCGGCGAGGCGGGGGCCGCCAACGCCGGCCTCTTCGCCGTCTCGCTGCTGGCCAACGAGGATGCCACGCTCGCGAAGAAACTCGACGAATTCCGCGCCCGCCAGACCCAGGCGGTGCTCGACATGACGCTCGACGAGGTCTGAGATGATCCTGCCTCCCGCAACCCTGGGAATGCTCGGTGGCGGCCAACTCGGCCGCTTCTTCGTTTCTGCCGCCCACGAAATGGGCTACAAGGTCTGGGTGCTCGACCCCGACGCGAACAGCCCCGCGGGCCTGATCGCCGACCACCATATCGTCGCCGCCTACGATGATTACTCCGCGCTGGACGAGCTGGCGAACGGCTGCGCGGCGGTGACGACGGAATTCGAGAACGTGCCGGCGTCGACGCTCGACTACCTCGTGAAGTTCGTCCCGGTCCATCCGTCGGCCAGCGCCGTCGCGGTGTGCCAGAACCGCGTCGCGGAAAAGACCTTCCTGGCCGACAACGATCTCCCGCACGGTCCCTTCGCGGTGATCCGCCACGACGAGAACCTGCGCGATGCGGACGAAGCGCTGTTCCCGGCGGTGCTCAAGGTCGCCCGCTTCGGCTATGACGGCAAGGGACAGGCGCGCGTCGCCAACCGCGACGAGGCGCTGCACGCTTTCCACCAGTTCGGCGGCGAATCCTGCGTGCTCGAGAAGATGCTCAAGCTCGACAGCGAGATGTCGGTCGTGCTCGCGCGCGACGAGGCGGGCAACGTCCGCTGCTTCCCGCCCGGCGAGAACAGCCACCGCCACGGCATCCTCGACGTCACGATCATGCCGGCGCGCATCGAGCCGGTGCTCGCCGAGCGTGCGCGCGAAGTGGCGCAGACGATCGCGGAGCGCCTCGACTACGTCGGCACGCTGGGCGTCGAGTTCTTCGTCTGCGGCGGCCAGCTCTTCGTCAACGAGATGGCGCCGCGCCCGCACAACAGCGGCCATCACACCATCGACGCGTGCGTCACCAGCCAGTACGAACAGCAGGTCAAGGCCCTGTGCGGCCTGCCGCTCGGCGAGCCGCGCGCCCACAGCGCCGCGGTGATGGTGAACCTGCTCGGCGAGCTGTGGTACGACGCGGACGGCAACTACCGCGAACCGGATTGGTCCGTGCTGCAGGCCGTGCCGAACCTGCGCGTGCACCTGTACGCCAAGCACCACGCCCGCCCCGGCCGCAAGATGGGCCACTTCACCGTGATCGGCGCGGATGCGTCCGAGGTGCTCGCCACCGCGCTGCAGGCGCGTGCGGCGATCGGCATCCGCGATGACGCGCACTGATCGCGCGACGATGTCCGTCGCCGCGGACGAGATCCGGCGCGCCGCCGATCTGCTGCGCGCCGGCGAACTCGTCGGCATGCCGACCGAGACGGTGTATGGGCTCGCCGCCGATGCGCTGAACGTCGAAGCGGTGGGCAAGATCTTCAGCGCCAAGGGCCGGCCGGCGGATCACCCGCTGATCGTCCATCTGCCCGACGCCACGCACCTCGCACGCTGGGCGCGCGCCATCCCGAAGGACGCGCTCGCGCTCGCCAGGGCGTTCTGGCCCGGCCCGCTGACGCTCATCCTCAAGCGCGAGGACGGCGTTCCCGACGCCGTCACCGGCGGGCAGGACACGGTCGGCCTGCGCGTGCCCGACCATCCCGTCGCGCTCGCGCTGCTGCGCGCCTTCGATTCCGGCATCGCTGCCCCGTCCGCGAACCGCTTCGGCCGCATCAGCCCGACCACCGCAGCCCACGTGCGCGAGGAGCTCGGCGACAAGGTCGCGCTGGTCCTCGACGGCGGCCCGTGCCAGGTCGGCATCGAATCGACCATCCTCGACCTCTCGCGCGACACGCCCGTGATCCTGCGCCCCGGCGCGATCTCCGCCGACGACATCGCCCGCGTCATCGGCCGCCGGCCCGAAATGCGCAAGCCGCACGCGGAGGAGGGCGCCGCCCCGGCCGAGCCGGACCAGCCGCGCGTCTCCGGCTCGCTCGCCGCCCACTACGCGCCGCGCACGCCGCTGCAACTGATCCCCGCCGCCCGCCTCGCCGAAGAGGCCGCCACGCTGGCCGGCGAAGGCAGCCGCGTCGCGGTCCTCGCCCGCACCTGCGCCGATCCCAAGGATGCCCGCCTGACCTGGTGCAACGCCCCGAGCGATCCGGCCGGCTACGCCCACGGGCTCTACGCCAACCTGCGCGACCTCGACGCCTGTGGCGCAGATTTCATCGTCGTCGAGGGACTGCCCGAGACCCCCGACTGGCAAGCCATCACCGACCGCCTCGGCCGCGCGGCCGTGGGTTCGGGGGACGGCGAAGATCCGTTGCCCGAACGGGATGAAACCTGAGTGAAAAATCGGCCTTCCAAACCGGGAAAAGCCCCGCTATAATTCGCCGCTCTTGAGGGCCGATAGCTCAGCTGGGAGAGCGCTGCGTTCGCAATGCAGAGGTCGAGGGTTCGATCCCCTTTCGGTCCACCACGAACAAGTCCGGGATGTTCCGGAGAAAGCCGGGAAAGCCAATAAACAAAGGGCTTCCCGGCTTTTTTTCGTCCACGTTGTTCCGACTGAGCCATTGAAAGCCAGTGCCATGCCCCGGCTGCAGAGCCGAAGGGGATGCATTGGCACACATTCCAGTGACCGCGGGCAGAACATGATGCGCTGGTACAGATCGGGCTTGACAGCATGGCGGCCCAGTTGGGGATCGTGTTGGGCAAGCGTCGAAGACGCGCAACCTGGTTGAGAGGTGCCGACGCGCGCGCCTCATGTAGCCGCAACACATCGCCTGCGTTTTCTGCCGAGTTCCTGTGTGTCATGCATTTGGATTGTCCCTGGCGTTCCGGTAAATTACTGCACTTCCCCAGTAAAAGCGCCACGCAAGGGGAAAGCATGTCCACCGGCAAGACCGCCCACGCTGAGCTGTCGTATCTGGCCCGACCTGAAAGAGGCGCTGCGCGCCGCCGCCGAGCAGGAGCGCCGCAGCATCGCCGACATGGTGGAAGGGACGGTTCGGGAGTATTGCGGACGCACCGGCATAGCCATCGGCGAACGGGTTCCCCTGCCCGCAAGAAACCAAAAACCAGACCAGCTCCCCCGATAAGACAATCTTCATGGCCATCAAGAAATCCGACCTCTATTCTTCGATCTGGGCCTCGTGCGACGAACTGCGCGGCGGCATGGATGCCAGCCAGTACAAGGACTACGTCCTGTTCATGCTGTTCATCAAGTACGTGTCGGACAAGTACGCCGACTACGACGGCTTCGAGCCGCCGATCAACATCCCAAAGGGCGCGAGCTTCAAGGACATGGTCGCGCTCAAGGGCGACCCCGATATCGGCAACAAGATCAACACCGACATCATCCAGAAGCTGATCGAGGCGAACTCTTCGAGCAACAAGTTCGCTCGCACCGACTTCCCCGACTTCAACGACCCCAACAAGCTCGGCGATGGCCACGCGCGCGTCGAGCGCATCGGCAACCTGATCGCCATCTTCGAGAACCCCGCGCTCGACTTCTCACAGAACCGCGCCGAGCACGATGACATTCTCGGCGACGCCTACGAGTACCTGATGCGCCACTTCGCCAGCGAGAGCGGCAAGAGCAAGGGCCAGTTCTACACTCCGGCCGAAGTCAGCCGCGTCATCGCCAAGGTGCTCGGCATCTCGCCCGAGAACACGGTGGCCGCCACCACCGCCTACGACCCCACCTGCGGCTCGGGCTCGCTGCTGCTGAAAGTCGCCGCCGAGGCCGGCAAGCACATCACCCTCGAAGGGCAGGAGAAGGACAGCACCACCGCTGGTCTGGCGCGGATGAACATGATCCTGCACGACTTCCCCACAGCCAACATCGCCTCGGGCGGCGAAGGCACGCTGGTGAAGCCGCGCTTCCTCGACGGCGAACAACTGCGTACCTACGACTACGTCGTCGCCAATCCGCCGTTCTCCGACAAGACCTGGTCCACCGGCATGACCCTGGGCGAGAGCGGCGAGGGCGACCGCCACAAGCGCTTCGCGTGGGGCGTGCCGCCCAAGAAGCAGGGCGACTACGCCTACCTGCTGCATATCGTCCGCAGCATGAAGAGCACCGGCAAGGCCGCCTGCATCCTGCCGCACGGCGTGCTGTTCCGCGGCAATGCCGAGGCGGCCATCCGCCGGAACCTCGTCCGCTCCGGCATCCTCAAGGGCATCATCGGCCTGCCGGCCAACCTCTTCTACGGCACCGGCATTCCGGCCTGCATCCTCGTGCTCGACAAGGACAACGCCGCCGCCCGCAAGGGCATCTTCATGATCGATGCGTCGAAAGGCTTCCGCAAGGATGGCCCCAAGAACCGCCTGCGCGACCAGGACATCCACAAGATCGTCGACACCTTCCGCAAGCAGGACGAGAGCGACCCGCGCTATGCCCGAATGGTGGCGCTCGCCGAAATCGCCGACGCGAAGAACGACTACAACCTCAACCTGCCGCGCTATATCGACTCAAGCTCCCCCGAGGACCTGCAGGACATCGACGGCCACCTGCGCGGCGGCATCCCCGAGCGCGACCTCGATGCCCTCGGCGACTACTGGCAGCGCATGCCCGCCCTGCGCGCGGCGCTCTTCGCCTCCCTGCGCCCCGGCTACGCCCGCCTCAGACTGCCGCTCGCCGAGGTCAAGCCCGCGATCCTCGGCCACGCCGAGTTCACCGCCTTCCAGGCGCAGGTGAGCGGCCTCTTCGACCGCTGGCGCGCCGCCCATCGGCCGGCGATGGTAGGCTTCGGACAGGATGCGCACCCCAAGGAACTGATCGAGACCCTCTCCGAGAGCCTGCTCGCCGCCTTCGAGGCCGCGCCGCTGGTGCACGCCTACGACATCTACCAGCACCTGATGGACTACTGCGCCGAGACGCTGCATGACGACGCCTACCTGATCGCCGCCGTCGGCTGGCAGTCGGGCGCGAAGCCGCGCGAGATCCGGCAGGTGAAGAACAAGGAAGGCAAGCTCGTCTGGCCCGAAAAGGAGGACTACAGGCGCGGCAGGCGGCGTTTCAAGTCCGACCTCGTGCCCGCGGCGCTGGTCATCGACCGCTGGTTCGCCGCCGAGCGCGACGCCATCACCGCGCGGGAGGCCGAGCTGTCCGCCGTCGAGCAGCAGATGGACGAAATGCGCGAGGAACAGGGCGGCGAGGACGGGCTGCTCGCCGAGGTCATGGAAGGCGAGGGCGAGAAACAGAAGATCACCGCCAAGGCCGTGAAGGCGCGGCTCAAGGAGATCGGCAAGGACGCGGATGACGCCGAGGAGCGGGCGGCATTGACCGAGTACGCCGCCCTGCTCGACCGGCAGGCCGACACCAAGGCCCAGATCAAGGCCACGCAGGAGACACTCGAGGAAAAGCTCGACGCCAAATACGCCAAGCTCACCGAGGCCGAGGTGCAGATGCTGGTGGTGGACGACAAGTGGCTGGCGACGCTCGCCGCCGCAGTGCAGGGCGAGCTCGACCGCGTGTCGCAGACGCTCACGGGGCGCATCCGGCAGTTGGCGGAGCGCTACGCAACGCCCCTGCCGCACATTACGGCTGAACTGGAGGTGTTGGATGGCGAAGTCATGCAGCACCTCATGAGGATGGGATTCAGTCATGACCGCTAGCCACACTTCTCCTATGGTTTGGCCGCGTAAGTTGATTTCAGACCTGTTTGAGGTTCGGGCCGCCGGCGATATTGAATGGTCACGGTGGAATCGTGAGCAGGACGCCGAGCATCCGTTTCCAGTCTATGCGAACGGACGCGCTGATTCTGGACTTCATGGTTACGCCAGCTATGCGGTTGAAGAGGGCGATGCTGTTACTCTCACGGCTCGCGGAACGCCCGGTGAGCTCGGATTCGCATTTTTTCGAGCGTCTTCGTTTACACCGATTGGCCGTCTCTTGGTATTGCGGTCGAAGGGCGAAGCCGATGCTCGATTCTTCGCAAGCTACATAAATGGCGTCGTACGATTTGCACAGGAGAACACTGGAGTCGCACAACTTACCGCTCCACAAGTTACTCGTTGCCAAGTCGATGTCCCGCCGCTCCCTGAACAACGTGCCATCGCCGCCGCGCTGTCGGTTGTGGATACCCTGTTGGCCAAGCTCGACCAGCTGATCGCCAAGAAGCGCGACCTCAAACAGGCCGCCATTCAGCAACTCCTCACCGGCCAAACCCGCCTCCCCGGCTTCGAAGGCGATTGGGAGGTGAAGCGGCTTGATGAGCTTGGCACATGGAAAGGCGGAATGACACCGTCAATGCAAAATCCAGACTACTGGCATGGTGGAACCGTGCCATGGATTTCGTCGGGAGATGTGAAGTCGGTGCTCCTCAAGCAGACCGGCTTCTCCATCACTCCATTGGCAGTGAAACACGGCGCAACAACAATGCTGCCAACGAACTCAATCGTGCTCGTGACGCGAAGCGGGATACTCCGGAAGTATCTTCCAGTCGCTATGAACATCGTTCCGATGTCGATCAACCAGGACATCAAGGCGCTCATCCCGGCTCAGGGGTTCAGTTCTGCATTCCTGTTGCATGCTTTGATTGGGAGCGGCGATCAAATCCTGAAACAGTGCCTGAAGACGGGAACAACTGTTGAGAGCATCGAGTTTCGCTGGCTAAAAGCGTTCAAGATCCCTGTTCCACTTCGCGACGAACAAACCGCCATCGCCGCCGTCCTCTCCGAAATGGACGCCGAACTCGCCGCGCTCGAAGCCCGCCGCGACAAGACCCGTGCCCTCAAGCAGGCGATGATGCAGGAGCTGCTCACCGGCAGGACGAGGTTGATATGAGCACGACGACGCCCACGCCCGACCCGCAGCAGCTCGCCCTGGTGGCCGAGTTGCGGCGGCTGATCGACGGCGCCCGCCAGCGCGCGGCGGCGGCCGTCAATGCCGAGCTGACCCTGCTCTACTGGCAGGTGGGCGAGCGCATCCACCGCGACATCCTCGGCGGCCAGCGGGCCGGTTATGGCGAGGAGATCGTCGCCGCGCTGGGGCGGCAATTGAGCGCCGAATACGGACGGGGCTTTTCGGTCAAGAACCTGCACCACATGGTCCGCTTCGCCGAGGCGTTTCCGGAAGCGCAGATTGTCTCGACGCTGTCGAGACAATTGGCCTGGAGCCACTTTCTCGAGCTGATCTATCTGAAGGACCCGCTGGCCCGGGACTTCTATGCCCAGATGTGCGTGCAGGAAGGCTGGAGCGTGCGGCGCCTGCGCGAACGCAAGGACACGATGCTGTTCGAGCGCACCGCCCTGTCGCGCCAGCCGGAACAGCTGCTGACGGAGGAACTCGCCGCGCTGCGCGGCGGTGGCGACATCAGCCCGCCGCTGGTGTTGAAAGACCCCTACATCCTCGACTTCCTGGGCCTCAACGACCGCTATCTGGAAAAAGACCTCGAAGACGCCATCCTGCGCGAGATCGAGCAGTTCCTGCTGGAAATGGGCGCCGGCTTCACCTTCGTCGCCCGGCAGAAAAGGCTGCAGATCGACAACGACGACTTCTACATCGACCTGCTGTTCTACAACCGCAAGCTCAGGCGCCTGGTGGCCGTGGAGCTGAAGATCGGCGAGTTCCGCGCCGAGTACAAGGGCCAGATGGAGCTCTACCTGCGCTGGCTGGCCCGGCACGAACAGGAAGCCGACGAGAACTCGCCGCTGGGCATCATCCTGTGCACCGGCAAGAAGCAGGAGCAGATCGAGCTCCTGGAACTCGACAAGAGCGGCATCCACGTCGCCGAATACCTGACCGTGCTGCCCCCGCGCGAGGCCTTGCAGGCCAAGCTGCACCAGTCCGTCGCAGCGGCGCGGCAGCGCCTGTTGCAGGACAAGGGAGGAGACGAATGAGCGAGGCTGCACCCCGTTCCGAACGCACGACGCAGAACCGCGTCGTGGCGCTGTTCACCGACCCGGCACGGCCAGACGGCCTCGGCTACCGCTACCTCGGCGAATGGAGCAAGCGCGAGAACAACCGCGGCGTCGACACCGAACTGCTGCGCGCCAACCTGCTCGCGCGCGGCTACCCGGAGGCGCACGTCGCCGCTGCCGTGCACAAGCTGCTCGCCGCCGCCGACACCACCGGCATCACGCTCTATCAGGCCGCGCTGCGCTGCTACAAGCTGCTGCGCTACGGGGTGGAGGTGCAGGTGGCGGCCGGGCAGCCGCACGACACCGTGCATCTGATCGACTGGGCGCAGCCGGACAGGAACGATTTTGCGCTCGCCGAGGAGGTGACGCTCAAGGGCGGCCATGAACGTCGTCCCGACCTCGTGCTGTACCTCAACGGCATCGCTATCGCGGTCATCGAGCTCAAGCGCGGCTCGGTGCAGGTGGCCGACGGCATCCGCCAGCTCATCACCAACCAGGAAGTGATCTTCAACCTGCCGTTCTTCCCCACGGTGCAGCTGTTGCTGGCGGGCAACGACAGCCAGGGCCTGCGCTACGGCACGGTGACGACGCGCGAGGAGTTCTTTGTCGAGTGGAAGGCTGCCCCGGACAAGGTCGGCCTGGCCGAAGGCGCGCTGCTCGACCGGCCGCTGGCCGAGCTGTGCGACAAGGCGCGCCTGCTGGATCTGATGCGCCACTTCGTGCTCTTCGACAACGGCATCAAGAAGGTGCCGCGCCAGCATCAGTTCGCGGCGGTGAAGGCGGCGCAGGTGCGCCTCCGCCAACAGGAAGGCGGCGTCATCTGGCACACGCAGGGCAGCGGCAAGAGCATCCTGATGGTGTTGCTCGCCAAGTGGTTGCTGGAGCACGACCCGCAGGCGCGGATTCTGGTCGTCACCGACCGCGACGAGCTGGACAAGCAGATCGAGGGCGTGATGAAGAACGCAGGGGTGGTGGCCGAGGACGCCCCCAGCCCGCGCATCACCACGCGCGCGGAGTTCGTCGCCAAGCTCGGTGCCACCGCGCCGCGCCTCTTGTGTGCGCTGATCAATAAATTCGATCCGGCCGACCTGAAGGGTCCGCCGCCGCCCATCCACGGACGCTTCTACGTGTTCGTGGACGAATGCCACCGTACCCAGGGCGGCGACATGAACAAGCAGATGAAGCGCTGGCTGGAGGGGGCGATCTTCATCGGTTTCACCGGTACGCCGTTGTTGAAGAAGGACGACCGGAAACTCAGGACGCGCGACATCTTCGGCACCTACATCCACACCTACAAGTTCCACGAGGCGGTGGCGGACAAGGTAGTGCTCGACCTCAAGTACGAGGCGCGCGACGTGCCGCAGCGCATCACCTCGCCCGCGGCCATCGAAGCCTATTTCGAAAAGAAGACCAAAGCGCTGAATAACTTCCAGAAGGCGATCCTGCGCAAGCGCTGGGCGACGATGCAGGAGTTGATGAGCGCCGGCGAGCGCAAGCAGCGCATCATCCACAGCATCCTCGAGGACTTCGACCTCAAGCCGCGGCTCAACAACGACCGCGGCACGGCCATCCTGGTCGCTGCGAGCATCTACGACGCCTGCCACTACTTCCGGCTGTTGCAGAATACGAGCCTCGGCCCGCACTGCGGCATCGTCACTTCGTTCGATCCCAACCACAACGCCATCTCGCGCGAGCCGGCCAACAGCGACGAGCGCTACAAGTTCGACACCTACACCCGACACGTCCTGAAGAGCGGCCAGACCACCAAGGCCTACGAGGACGAGGTGAAGCGCCGCTTCATCGCGGAGCCGGCCAGCATGAAACTGCTGGTGGTGGTCAGCAAGCTGCTCACCGGCTTCGACGCGCCGAGCTGCAGCTACATCTACCTCGACAACGAGCTGCACGACCACAACCTGTTCCAGGCGATCTGCCGCACCAACCGCCTCGACGGCGACGACAAGGACTACGGTCATATCGTCGACTTCAAGGAGCTGTTCAAGGACGTGCAGCAGGCGATCGCGGTCTACAGCTCCGACGAGCTGGACATCGATGAGGGCAACGGCGGCAGCAACAACGTCGAGCTGAAGGACTGGCTGAAGGAGGGCAGGAAGCAGCTCGACGCCGCGCGCGAGGCGCTGCGCTACCTGTGCGAGCCCGTGCCCCTGCCGCGCGAGATCGAGCAGTTCCTGCACTACTTCTGCGGCGATGCCGCCAATCCGCAGGCCCTGAACGACAGCGAGCCGCTGCGCATCACGTTCTACAAGGCGGTGGCGACCTTCGTTCGCACCTACGCCGAGCTCGCGCAGGATCTGGCGGCGGCAGGCTACAGCGATGCCGAGGCGACAGCGTTGGCGAAGGACGTGGAGTTCTACGGCGACACGCGCAACGCCATCAAGAAGCACTCCGGGGAGGAGCTGGACATCAAGCCCTGCGAGGCCGACATGCGGCACCTGCTCAACACCTACGTGCAGGCCGATCCGGCGGACCCGCTGGGCGACCTGGATTCGCTGTCGCTAACCGACCTTATCATCAAGACCGGCATCCACGACGCCATCGCGCGCAAGCTCAACGAAAAGGGCAGGCTGACGCGCAACGCGATCGCCGAAGGGATCATCAACAACGTCCGCAAGACCATCATCCGCGAGCAGCTCACCGATCCGCGCTTCTACGCGGAGATGTCGAAGCTGCTGCTGGATTTGATCAAGCAGTCGCGCGATGACGCGGCGGCCTATGAGCAGTTCCTGAGGGGCGCCGAGGCGCTGGTGAAGCGGTTGGCGCAGAAGCACAGCGTGGCCGGCGTGCCGGCGATCCTTCACGGACACCCGGAGGCGATCGTGCTCTACCGCAACCTGCCGGATGTCCTGCCGCCGCGCGATCATGCCACGGAACCTGCAGCGCCCTATGGCGACGAACGCGCTTTCCTGGCGCTGGCGATCGACCGCGCGATGCGCGAGCACGCGCCGGCCGGATGGAAGGGCGACCCCGCGCGCGAGGCGCAGGTACTCAACGCGCTGTTCCCGGTCATGCGCAGGAACCGCGATGCAACCCGCGCTATCTTTGAGATCATCAAGCAGCAGCCGGGCTACGCATGACCGAGACGATCCGGTTGGGCGACATCGAGATTTCGGTGACCCGCAAGGCGATCAAGAACGTGCACCTGTCGGTCCATCCGCCGGGCGGGCGCGTGACGCTGGTTGCCCCCACCGGAACGCGGCTGGAAGTGGCGCGCGCCTTCGCCATCACCAAGCTCGGCTGGATTCGTGAACAGCAGTCGCGTTTGCGTGAGCAGGCGCGCGAGGCGCCGCGCCAGTTCGTCGAGCGGGAAACCCATCATCTCTGGGGCAGACGCTATCTGATGAGCGTCCGCTACGAGGATGCCAAACCATCGGTCGCGCTCGACCATCGCCGCATCACGCTGACGGTGCGGCCTGGCGCGAGTTCTGCGAAGCGGGCTGAGGTCGTCCATCAATGGCACAAGTCCTTGCTGCACGCTCTTGTGCCGGTCCTCATCGACAAGTGGGAGAAGAGGCTGGGCGTCAAAGTGAGCGGCTATTTCCTGCAGCGGATGAAGACCAAGTGGGGAAGCTGCAATCACCGCGCCGGCCATATCAGGCTGAACACGGAGCTGGTGAAGAAGCCGCGGGACTTGCTGGAGTATGTCGTGGTGCATGAGATGGTGCACCTGCTGGAGCCTACGCACAGCGACCGCTTCGTCGCCATTCTTTCCGAGCACTACCCGTGCTGGCGCGAAGCGCGCGCAGAACTCAACGAGTTACCCCTGACGGCGGAACGCTGGCAGGAGTAGGGTAAAAATCGAGGTGTCGGCGTGCGACGGTTGACGCCGGCAGGACGGCGGACATGAGGCAATTCTCTCGTTACATCGGCATCGACTACTCGGGCGCGGAAACGCCCAATGCCAGTCTGAAGGGCTTGCGGGTCTATCAGGCGAGCGCCGACACTGCGGCGGGCGAGGTGCCTCCCCCGCCCAGTCCGCGCAAATACTGGACGCGCCGCGGCATCGCCGAATGGCTCGCGGAGTGCTTGGCGGAGGATGTGCCGACGCTGGTCGGTATCGACCACTGCTTTTCCTTCCCGCTGCGCTATTTCGAGCGCCATCACTTGCCGCCTGACTGGGACGAGTTCCTCTATGATTTTCAGCGCCATTGGCCGACGGACGCCGAACACATGTACGTGGAGTTCATCCGCGACGGACTGCACGGTAACGGCGCGGCGCGGGGCGGCAATTCGCGCTGGCGGCGCCTGTGCGAGGAGCGCTGCAAGGCGAAGTCCGTATTCCATTTCGACGTGCAGGGCTCGGTGGCGAAGTCCAGCCATGCTGGCATCCCTTGGCTGCGCTACCTGCGCCGGCAACTTGGCGGGCGACTGCATTTCTGGCCCTTCGACGGCTGGGAGATTCCCGCTGGGCGCTCGGCGGTGGCGGAGGTCTATCCGTCCTTGTGGAGGCACGCCTACGCCCCAGATGGCCGTACGCCGGACCAGCACGACGCCTATGTCGTGGCGAGCTGGTTGCGCGAAGCGGATCGGGATGGCCGACTTCAGACGGCGCTGATGCCGACATTGTCGCCACCGCAGGTGGCAGTCGCGAAGATCGAGGGATGGATTCTGGGCGTTGGCTGAGGAGTAGTCGCTCGTACCCGTTGATCGTTTGGAGGAGCGTATCGGCTTCAGTACTACTCGGGGCGGGCGGGCGCCCCCGGTTTCACCATGTTCGGCTACTTGCCGCCTTCGAAGATTCGGCTCTATTCTTCAAAGTGTCATCGAGTGTTCGCCGAACGATCGCCAAGTGTTCGCCTGATTGTCGCTGAAGGTCGAGCCGTCCCCGCGTTGGGGATGGTGTCCGACCGGCCGCGCCAAGCGCCGTCTTATGCCTGCGCCGGGGCGGAAAGTTTCAGGGTGAGACGGCAGGGGCTTGGGGGTATGTCTGGGGGTATCGTGAGACGTTGGCTTGATTCTGCCCTTGTGAATAAAGGGCTGTATGGGTGAGTTCGATAGCCTTTCGGACCACGAATTCCGTTAAGGACCAGTAAGTTACGTAAAGTGACCTACTGGTCCTTTTCTCTTTCTACCCTTCGCGGTCTCCTCTCCCGGTGCTCGCTAGCCCGCTGACGGTGGCCGGCATCGACATTGGCGGTGCCCGGAAGGGCCGCCACCTCGTCGTCCTGCGCGGTACCGAGATCCTCTGCAATATCCGCAGCGGCGAGCCCGAACATCTGGCACCGCACGTGCGATGAGCTGGGTGTGATGGCAGTCGGCATCGACTCGCCCTGCCGGTGGGGGCACGCGCAATCGGGCCGGCTGGCGGAAAAGGCCCAGCATGTGCTCGCTGGTCAAAGCAAGGCATACGGGGATACGGAGTGCGGCTACATTTTCGTTCCCGCTCGGTCGTAAGGGGCTCGAGCTTCCTGCCGGGCTCGTGCCGGATAGGTCGGTCGATCAGCAATGATTGCAATGATTGCGACGTGAGCTAAAATGCAAGCATTGTAATCATGAGGGCGACACCATGGCGACCAACCTAATTGTTCGCAACATCGGGCCCGAAATCGCCCAGGCCTTGAAGGAGGCGGCGGCGCGGCATGGACGCAGTGCCGAAGCGGAACACCGCGAAATCCTGCGGGCGGCTCTGGCCCGTCCGGCGCGCCGGACGTTCAAGGAAGTGCTGGCTGCCATGCCGGATGTCGGAACCGACGAAGACTTCAACTTCCGGCGGGCCTGATGTACCTGCTCGACACCAACGTCATCAGCGAACTGCGCAAAGGCGGGCGGGCCAATCCGGGCGTGGCCGCCTTTTTCGCGACCCTGACCGCGGACGACATCTATCTGTCGGTGGTGACCATCGGCGAGATTCGCCGCGGGCTGGAGAACGTTCGTGGCCGAGGAGACCGGGAGCAGGCCGAGCGGCTCGAGGCCTGGCTGGATGCGGTGGTCGCCGACTACTCGGACCGTATTCTGGGCTTCGACCTCGACTGCGCGCAGGTTTGGGGCAGGCTCATGTCACCCAGCCCCCAGCGCCCGATCGACAAGCAGATTGCTGCCATCGCCCTCATCTACGATCTGACGGTTGTCACGCGTAACACGGAAGATTTCAAGTCGACCGGGGTGCGCAGCGTGAATCCGTTCAGCGAATCCTCGAAAACTGCCTGAGACGTAGGAGATATTTTTCGGCCGCGAATTGCTTTATTCCGTGCCGTTTGGCCAAGATATGGTTTCCGGCCTCGGGGCATGCACCGCGGGCCACGCCCTGCTGCAATCAATCCACCCAACCGCCTGCCTGGACGCAAGTGAACGCGATGACAACACCCCAGCCCAACAATCCGCTGCACGGCCTCACGCTGGAGCGGATCCTGACCGAACTGGTGACGCGCTTCGGCTGGGCGGCGCTCGGGCGGCGGATCGACATTCGCTGCTTCAACCACGAACCGAGCCTCGGTTCGAGCCTCAAGTTCCTGCGCCGTACGCCGTGGGCACGCGAACAGGTGGAGGCGCTGTATCTTGACACGCTGCGCGCCGCCTCCGGGCCGGCGGCGGCGGCGACCGACGGCAAGGCGCCGAGGCGCGGATCCAATACGTGAAGACCCCGAGCAGAAACGAACCGCTGGCGGTCGACGATCTTGTCGAGCGTCAGCCCGAGCGTGCGCTCACCGGGGTCTTCAGGGTGGCAATCGGCCGTGTCGATGTGGATGAAGTCATGCAGATCAATGTGGCACGCAAGGAAGAGGCCGCGCGCCAGCGGGCAGGGCGGCGCTTGCCGACGCCTGAACCGCAAGGTGGACGCCGATGCGCTCCCACCTGACCGTCTCGCCCGATGACGTCGAGATCACCGCCATCCGCGCCCAGGGCGCGGGCGGGCAGAACGTCAATAAAGTGTCGAACGCAGTGCATCTGCGCTTCGACATCGCGGCCTCGTCCCTGCCGGAGGACATCCGGGCGCGGCTGCTGCAGCTTGGCGACCAGCGCATCAGCAAGGACGGGGTCGTGATCATCAAGGCGCAGAAATTCCGCAGCCTGGAGAAAAACCGGGCGGAGGCGCTGCGGCGGCTGGAGGAGCTGATCAACCGCGTTGCGGCACCGCCCAAGGCGCGCCGCGCCACCCGGCCGACGCGCGCCTCCGTTGCCCGGCGCCTGGAGGGCAAGGCGCGGCGGGCATCGGTGAAGGCGGGGCGAGGAAAGGTGGACGAGTAGGGCGTAGGCCTGGCCGATGGCGCATGCGGGGGCGTCGCCGCAAGCGATGAGGAATCAGGCTGCGTCGAGCAGCTTCGTGCATTCGGCCATCAGCGTGCGGGCCAGGTCGGAGTCGTACCTGGGGTCGAGCGCCTCCATCATCTCGTGCGCGGTCTGTAACCCCGCCTCGCGCGACAGCGAGCCGGCAATCTGGCGGGCGAACTGGTCGCTCAGATCCGACAGGTGGCGTCGATCTGCCAGCGGGAGACTGCGCCCGCTGCGGCCGAGCCAATCTGCGACGAGACTCGTACCCTGCGCCGCGGTAGGCCATTGGCCGTGCGCATAGAAAACCGACAGGCGCTCGGCCGTCAGGGCAAAGAGCAGCGCGGCGCGCGTGCCGCGGCTGTCGGCAGGTGGAGCGGTAGGGGCCGGCGGGCGCATTGGTGTGCTTCGTGCGGAAAATCGTACCGTAGCACGGACAGTGCTTGCCGTTGGATCGGACGTGTTGCGAACGGCGTTCCGCACCTCCGGTGCTCACGGGGCTTGATGGCCCGCCGGCCGGTGTCGCCGAAAGGCTTTCCAGAGCGCCAGGTCGTACGCGATTTTCAGCACCCCGCAGGCCACCAGGGGGGCGGCAAACCAGCCTGCGGCAAAGAGCGCGCCGCCAATGGTCGGGCTCACCGCCGAGGCAAGACTCCGGGGCACGGCGGTATAGCTTGCCGCCGCGGCCCGCTCGCCGGGCGTTACGACCTCCATCACGAAGGCGCTGCGCACCGGTACGTCCATTTGCGACAGCAGCGCGCGAACGAAGAGCAAGGCCATTGCCAGATGGACGTCCGGAACGAACGCTGCCGCGATCAGACAGAGGCTGGCCGGGATGTGGGTGAAGACCATGGTATTTACGAGGCCGATGCGTTGAGCGACCCTGGGTGCAATAAGCTGGGACAGTGCGGACAACAGCCCCGACCAGAAGAAGAATTGCCCGGCCGCGGTGAGGGAGAGGTCGAAGCGTTGCAGGAACCACAGCGTCATCAGCGCGTTGATGGCGAGGCCGCCGGCGAACGCGTCTACGGAGAACAGCGCCGCCAGACGGATCACGACGTGCCGCGATTCGCGTAGAGGTGTCGCCGCAACAGCTTCGGCTTCGTGCGCCGGGGCGGGCAGCCGCTGATAGAGCAGCCAGACCACGCCACCCACCACACCGTACGCGGCAAACATGAGCCGGAAGGCCTCCAGCCGCCCGAGTCCCAGCGTGTCGTTCAGCCATTCCGGGGCCCCCGAGGACAGGGCCCCGAGTGCGGCAAACAGCGCCCCCAGCAACGAATAGCGGGCGAACACGGCGGTCCGCGCGGCACCTTGAGCCGATTCCGCCAGACGTGCATGCTCCAGCGGCAGGAACACGCTGACATCGCCGGAGCTCGGATTCAGGGTACCGACGAACGCCACCAGCAGCAGGGGCCAGAACGCCGAGAACGTGGCGAAGGACAGGCCGGTGCCCAGCATGAGCAACGCGGCGCCCAGCAGAAGACGCCGGTGATGGAAGCGATGGCCCCATGAACCCACTGCCAGCGTCGCAAATGCCGACCCCAGCAAGGTAGCCGTGCTCAGGATGCCCACGTCCAGCGTCCCGAAACCCAGGGCCAGCAGGTAGGCGGGCAGCAGGAGCGCCATGTAGCCGTCCGCGAACGCGCGCAGGGCCTTGCCGGTCAGGAGCGGCAACGCGGCGCCATCGACGCCCGCGGGCAACAGCCACCGACCGAGCATCACCGGGCCCACGGCAAGGTCATCACAAGGAGGCCGATGAGGTCGCCAACTGCCGGGCCTCCGGACCGGGAAGGGGCGATGCCCCAGTTGAGTGCGTGCAGGAGGCGCCGCCCGGAAATCCAGCGCCGGCGCGCCACCAGTTCCCGATGCATGATGGAAATCTGCCCGGCGGGCCCGCCGAAGCTGATGAAGCAGAGCTTCAGCCTGCACCCGAAGGCTTGCCAGAAACCGACCTCGGTAATCCATGTATTCATGCGCAAACTCTACAAGAGTGTAGAGAGATCCATAAATTTGTGCGTGACGATCAAATCTCGTCGACGTCGCGTGCCGCAACCGGGGGCGACTGGTCGCGCCGGCAGGGTGGGCCGAACTTTTCATCGATGCCGGTGACAGCCCCCGTCCTGGCCGTTCGGATTTCCGAACGGCCAGGACGGGGGCTGTTCGGATTTTCGTCGCGAGGGTGCGTGTGAGAAAAATTTAACTCGATAAAACATAGGCTTGCATTTCATTCTGGCTGGCACGTCACGTGCAATGGGAAAGCAACACTTCCCGCCTCCCGGCGAGGCGCATACGAAAGGAGACTGCCAGTGAAAATGAACCGCTTGACGACCTGGATCGTCATCGCGATGGTGCTCGGCGTGATCGTCGGCTATGTCTGCAACATGACGGCGGGCAGCCCGGAGGCCGCGAAGGAGATCGCCGGCTATTTCGGCGTGCTGACCGACATCTTCCTGCGCCTGATCAAGATGATCATCGCACCGCTGGTGTTCGCGACCCTGGTGGCCGGCCTCGCCAACATGGGTGACACGAAGGCGGTCGGGCGCATCGGCGGCCGTGCGCTGATGTGGTTCGTCGGCGCGTCGCTGGTGTCGCTGACGATCGGCCTGATCGCTGCGAACCTGCTGCACCCGGGCGTGGGGATGAGCATCGCGCTGCCGGAGGCGGGCACCGCCACCAACCTGAAGACCGGCGCGCTCAACCTCAAGGACTTCATCATCCAGGTGTTCCCGAAGAGCATCGTCGAGGCGATGGCGAGCAACTCCATCCTGCAGATCCTCGTCTTCGCGGTGTTCTTCGGCCTCGCGCTGGGCCACCTGCACAACGAGTCGGCGCGCTCGCTGGTCGGCACCATGGACGACGTCGTCCACGTGATGCTCAAGGTCACCGACTACGTGATGCGCATGGCGCCGTTCGGCGTGTTCGGGGCGGTGGCGGGCGTCATCACGACGCAGGGCGCGGGCATGCTGCTGGTGTTCGGCAAGTTCATGCTGGCGTTCTACCTGACGCTGGGAGCGCTGTGGGCGGTGCTGATCCTCGGCGGCTACCTCGTTCTCGGCCGCGAAGTGTTCCGCCTGGTCAAGCTGGTGCGCAGCCCGATGCTGATCGCGTTCTCGACGGCGACCAGCGAATCGGCCTATCCGAAGGTGATGGAGCAGCTCGAGAAGTTCGGCGTCAGCAACCGCATCACCGGCTTCGTGCTGCCGCTGGGTTATTCTTTCAACCTCGATGGCTCGATGATCTACACGACGTTCGCGGCCCTGTTCATTGCCCAGGCATATGGCATCGAGATGACGCTGACGAGCCAGATCACCATGCTGCTGGTGCTGATGGTGTCGAGCAAGGGCATTGCCGGCGTGCCGCGTTCTTCGCTGGTGGTGGTCGCCGCGGTGCTGCCGATGTTCGGCCTGCCCGAGGCGGGCGTGCTGCTGGTGCTCGGCGTCGACCACTTCCTCGACATGGGGCGCAGCGCAACCAACGTGCTGGGCAACGCCATTGCCACGGCGGTGGTGGCAAAGTGGGAAGGGGCGGTCGAAGCGGTCGATCCCGAGCTGGCCGACGCCGACGAGGCGCTGCCGGCGCCGGGCGAGCAGTTGCCGCAGGCTGCCTGAGGCGGGTCGGGGTCCCGGCCGGGGGCCGGTCGAGCCGAAACGCAGAATCAACCCTCGGGCCCGGTGCCGTGCACCGGGCCCTTTTTGCTGAACGACATGATCGACTGGTACATCCTCGCTCCCGCTGCCTTCTTCGCCGGCATGGTCGACGCCGTGGTGGGCGGTGGCGGCCTGATCCAGATTCCCGTGCTGCTGTCGCAGTTCCCGCAGACCGCGATCCCGACCCTGTTCGGCACCAACAAGGTGTCGAGCATCGCCGGCACCGGCGCCGCACTGTGGCGTTATCGCCGCAGCGTGTCCATCCCCTGGCTGGTCGTGCTGCCGGCCACCGCAGCCGCGCTGGGCGGCGCGTGGGGCGGGGCGGCGCTGGTGGCGCTGCTGCCGCGCGAGACGATGCGCCCGCTGGTGGTGGTGCTGATGATCGCGGTGGCGCTCTACACGTTCGCGCGCAAGGATCTCGGCCACCGCGTGACCCGCGTGGTGACGCGCGCTGACCGCTGGAAGGGGGCCCTGTTCGGCGGCATCATCGGCGTCTACGACGGCTTCTTCGGCCCCGGCACCGGCAGCTTCCTGATCTTCGGCTTCATCCGCCTGTTCGGCATGGATTTCGTGCAGGGATCGGCCAGCGCGAAGATGGTCAATTTCGCCACCAACCTCTCGGCGATCGCCTTCTTTGCCAGCCACGGGCCGATCCTGTGGCAGATCGGTCTGGCGATGGCGGTATGCAACCTGGCGGGGGCCTATGTCGGCACGCATTTCGCGCTCAAGCACGGGGCCGGCTTCATCCGCAAGGCCTTCCTCGGCGTGGTCGTCGTGCTGATCGTCAAGCAGCTGGCGGATCTTGCCGCGTGAGGACTTGCCACGTGAGGACGCTGCTACCATAGCCATTCCACCCGGCGGTTTCCCCATGATCCGTTCCCGTTCCCTGGTGCTGCTGCTGTTCTGCCTGGTTCTTGTCGGGCTGAGCGGTTATGGCGCCTACCGCGTCGCACAGCGGCTGGGCGTCGCCGAGCTGCAGGCGACCGGTCTGCACCGGCTCGACCTGTACGCCGCGAGCCTGGAGCGCGAGATCAGCAAGTACGCCTTCCTGCCCGGCACGCTGAACCTCCAGCAGTCGGTGCTCGATCTCCTGGTGCGGCCGTCGGACGGAGCGGCGGTCGAGCGCGTCAATGCCTATCTCGAGCAGCTCAACGAGCGTGCCGGCACGCTGTCGATCTTCGTCATGGACACGCGCGGGAAGGTGCTGGCCGCGAGCAACTGGCGGCGCCCGGACAGCTTCGTCGGCGAGGACCTGTCCTTTCGCCCCTACTTCCGCGACGCGATGACCGCCAACAGCGGCCGCTTCTTCGGCATCGGCACGACGCGCGGCGAGCCCGGCTACTATCTCGCCGCGATGCTGACGGGCGAGCATGAAGCCCTGGGCGTGGCGGTGGTCAAGGTCAGCCTCGAACAGCTGGAAAAGTCGTGGTCGACGGTGGAGGCGCCGGTGCTGGTCGCCGACGAGAATGGCGTGGTGATCCTGTCGGCGGTCGCCGGCTGGAAGTTCACCACCTTGCGCCCGCTGGACGACAAGACGCGCGCGGCCTTCGACCATACCCAGCAATACAACCGCCGTGCCTTGCAGCCGCTGGGCGTGCGCGACATCGAGGACTACGGGCCGGGTACCCGGCTGGTGCGGATCGCCGCCGAGGGGCCGGCGACCGTGTCCGTCTATCCGGTGAGCGGCCGCTTCCTTGCCCAGGCGCGTGCGCTGCCGGGCACGCCGTGGACGCTGACCGTGATGTCGCAGCTCGAGCAGGTCGACAGCCTCGCGCAGAGCCGTGCAGCGCTGGCGGCGATCGCTACCGCCTGCCTGTGCATGCTCGGCGTCATCGTCGCCGACCGCCGCCGCCACCTGCGCCACCGGCTGGCGGCGCGCGAGGCGCTGCAGAAGGCGCACGACGAACTGGAACGCAAGGTCGAGGAGCGCACCGTCGACCTGTCCGCGACCAACCAGAAGCTGCAGGCGGAAGTCGCCGAGCGCATCCGCGCCGAGCGCACGCTGCGTGCGGCGCAGGACGAACTGGTGCAGGCCGGCAAGCTGGCGGTGATCGGGCAGCTGTCCACCGGCATCGCCCACGAGCTGAATCAGCCGCTCGCCGCCCTGCGCACGCTGTCGACCAATGCCGGGCGCTTCCTCGAACGCGGTGATGCCGCCACCGCGCGCGCCAACCTGGACCGCATCGCCGATCTGGCCGACCGCATGGGCCGCATCACCGGCCAGTTGCGCAACTTCGCACGCAGGTCGAGCGGACTGTCGGAGCCGGTGCGCCTGTGTCACGCGATCGACAATGCCCTGGGGCTGCTCGAGGCCCGCCTGCGGCGCAGTGCGGTGGAGGTGGAGTGGCACTGCCCCACCGACGACGAGCCCGTGGCGATGTGCGACGCCAACCGGCTGGAGCAGGTGCTGGTCAACCTGATCGGCAATGCGCTGGATGCGATGGCCGGCCAGGACCGGCCGCGGCTCGAGCTGCGTTGCGAGCGCGCCGACGGCGTGGTGCGGCTGCAGGTCCGCGACCATGGGCCGGGTCTCAGCGACGAGGTGCAGCCGCATCTTTTCGAGCCTTTCTTCACCACCAAGCCGGCGGGGGAGGGCCTGGGCCTCGGCCTGGCCATTTCCGCCGGCATCGTCCGCGACTTCGGTGGCAGCCTGCAGGGCGCCAACCAGCCGGACGGCGGTGCCGTCTTCACGCTGGAGCTTCCGCTCGCGCCGGCGCCCTGACCGGCGAGTTCGTCACCTGCATCAGAACACCGGCATGCCGAGGTTCCGCAGGGCGTGCTCGAGCACCGTGGAGGCTTTTTCCATCGTGCCGACCGCCTCGGTGTAGCTGCCGCCCCGAGCCTGGACCTCGGCTTCGTTGCGCAGGCGTTCGCTCTCGGCGACCTTGCTGTCGACCAGCGCACGCCGGTCCCCGTCTCCGCGCCCTTCGGCAAGGGCCAGCTTCACGAGCATCTGGTGATCCTGCAGCCGTCGTTGCTCGTGCGCGAACTCGTCCGCGGGGCTGTCGAACTTCAGCTCGACGACGACCGTCTTGCCGTCGCGCATCTTGCCGAGCTCGCTGGTCGCGAGCTGGTTGGCAGCGGTCAGCAGCCGGTGCGCGTCGCCGAAGCGGCCGGCCGCGTTGTGCCGGGCGGCCTCGCCGGTCATCTGGTCGATGCGCTGGCGCAGCGTCTGCGCGGCGCTGCCGAGCTGCGGATCCTTTTCGAGCTGCTGCACGTGGCTGCGGTAGGCCTCGAGCTCCGTGAGCAGGTCCTGCAGGTGGGCGCGGTGGCTGTTCTCGCTGAGCACCTTGCGCTGCGCGCCGGTGGACGCGAGCCGGATCGCCTCGTCGAGCGTGTTGCCGGCCTGCTCGGTCTGCCCTGCCGCGAGCGTCTTGCGGGCGTCGGCGACCAGTCCGGCGACCTGCGCGCGGCGGTCGGCGGCCTCGGGGGGCTCGGCCGCGCTGGCCGGCGCGTTGGCGAGCTGTTCGAGCAGGCGCAGCTTCTGTTCGACCACCGCACGCTGCGGGCCGGTGGCGGCCGCTGCGCCGGTACTGCCACTGCCGGTGGGTTCGGCCGAAAAGGCTGGCAGTGAGAGGCCGGCGAGCGGCAGCGCAATCGCGAACAGCGCCGGGGCGATGTTGCGGACGAAGGGGGTCGGGGTGGTAAGGGTCGTCAGGGTGATATGGCTTTTCATGATTGCTCTCCTTGTGCCCGCGTCAGCACGGGCGATTCAAGAGTCGGGGAAATGTCACAGACCGAAGTCCTTGCGGGTGACGGCGAGGATGCCCGCCAGACTGTCGCTGAACTCATGGGTGGGCGCGGGAAGGCGCGGCGAAGGGTTCGTCTTCGCGTTGCGGCTCCGGCGGGGCGGCTGGTGCTCGAAATCCGCCTTCTCGCGGCGCGGCGTAGCGGGGGCGCTCGCCGGACGCAGCAGCCACGGCAGTCGAAAGCTCGGTTGGTGTCTGCCCAAGAGTTGCTGGTCTTCACGCAGGTTCATTGGGGGCTCCTTCCTGTTATGTATGTAGGTACGGTGCGGGCCGCCTATCAGTGCGGCACCCCTTGCAGCGAGAGGCCTGGTCCGCTTGCCGTGGGATGAATTATCAAAATCGCGGCGGAAACCAACAATCAGGCGATGACTGATTTCGGGATCAGGTTTAGACCGATTTCGCCTCGCCGCCGCGACGCGGAAACTGTGCACCGAGCCGGGCGGCGCGGGTGCCGCCGGCATGTCCGATACGAGGAGAAGTCCATGCAAGGCGATGAATCGAAGCGCGCGCCGGCGATCAGGCTGGCGCTCAGGGTCGGCGTCACCGGCCATCGCCCGGAAGGCCTGTCGCACGCCGATGACGAGCGCCTGCGCGCGCAGATCCGCGAGATCCTCGCCGCGCTGCGGCGCACGGCGCAGGCGGTGCAACATGCGGCGGCGAGCGAATACGCCGGCGGGGCACCGCTGCTGCGCGTGGTCACGCCGCTTGCGGAAGGGGCCGACCGCCTGGTGGCCGGCGAGGCGCTCGCGCTCGATATGGAGATCCAGTGTCCGCTGCCGTTTCCGCGCGCGACCTACGAGCGGGATTTCGCCGCCGCGGCCTCGCGCGAGGATTTCCGCAGCCTGCTCGCACGCGCCTCGGCGGTGTTCGAACTGCCCGGCCGCCACGATGACGAGATCTCGCGTCACGACGCCTACCGGGCGCTCGGGCGCGTGCTGCTCGCGCAGAGCGACGTGCTGATCGCGATCTGGAACGGTGCACATCCGGGCGGTCCGGGCGGCACCGGGGAGATCGTCCGCGACGCGCTGAGCCGGGGCATTCCCACGCTGTGGCTGCACGCCGGCGCGCCCCATGAACTGCGCCTGCTGCTGGACCCCGACGACGATGCCGCCACCGGGGAGGGCAGCGCGCTGGAGCGCCTGGCGGAGGTGCTCGAAGCGCGCCTGATGCCGCCGCGCGAGGCGCCTTGCGGCGGCTGGTGGCAGGCGGTTCCGGCGTGGCGTGCGCGCTGGCTGTCCGTATATGCGGCGTTCTGCCGCATGTTCATCGGGCGGCGTGACGCCGGGCGCCGCGGGCCGCCGGGGCAGGGGGGCGATGCCGGAACCGGGGCTGCGTCCGCGCGCGCCGCGCCGCGCGCGGACGACGATGCGCGGCTGCCGGCCGCACTCGCGGCGCAGATCGACGCGCGCTGCCGTCGCCACTTCCTGTGGGCCGACTGCGCGGCGAGCCGGTGCGCGGGGCGTTATCGCTGCTCCTTCGTGCTCAATTACCTGCTGTCGGCGCTGGCGGTGCTCTTCTCGCTGCTCGGCTATGCGCTGGGGATGCCGCCGGAGCAATGGGGGCCCTTCATCGTCGGCGAGCTGACGCTGATTGCGGTGATCGTCGCGGTCACGGTGGTCGGCAACCGCAGCCGCTGGCATCAGCGCTGGATGGAGTTCCGCCTGCTCGCCGAACAGCTGCGGCACATGCGTTTCCTGCTGCCGCTCGGCCTCACGACACCGGCGCTGGCGGTGCCCGGCCACCACCGCGACGGCGACCCGCGCGACGGCTGGGGCAACTGGTACCTGAATGCGGTGATCCGCGAGGCGGGCCTGTTGCCGATTCGCATCGATCGCGGCTTGCTCGCCGCCTACGCGCGCTATCTCGCGTGCCACGAACTGCCGGCCCAGGCCGCCTACCACCGCGGCAATGCCCGCCGCTGCGCGCGCATCGCCCGCCGCACCGAATTCGCCGCCGGCGGCCTGTTCGGCCTCACGCTCGCGGCCTGCGCCGCCCATCTGCTGATCCACGGCGAGATCGGCCGCTGGCTGACGCTCGCCGCTGCGGCGCTGCCGGCGTTCAGCGCGGCCTGCTCGGGCATCCTGAATCAGGGCGAATTCCAGCGCATCGCGAGTCGATCGGCGGCGATGCACGAGCGGCTGTCGGAGTTCTGCAGCAGGCTCCGGAGCAGCAGCGCCTGCTCGTTGCAGCGGCTCGCGAGCGCGGCCGAAGAGGCGGCCGAGACGATGAGCGGCGAACTGCTCGACTGGCGCGTGATCTTCATGAAGCGCCGCCTGATCCTGCCGAACTGAGCGCGCAGGGTTCAGGCATTCGGCGGCGGAATTTCAGGGAGCGCCTGATTTTTCCTTGCGCCGCCGCGGACTATCCTGCACCGATTCTGGCGCACGAACGCCCGCATCGGTGATCCCGACCGTACATCGTCGAGCGGTCCGCAGGGCGCAGCGCCGACCATCGGACACAGGAACATGGACCATCAGGTTTTCATCAGTTATTCCCAGCGCGACCGCGGCCACGCCGCGACGATCTGCGCGAACCTGGAACAGGACGGCATTCCCTGCTGGATCGCGCCGCGCGACATTCCCGGCGGCCAGCACTGGGACGAGACGATCATCGAGGCGATCCCGCGCAGCCGCGTGCTGCTGGTGATCATTTCGAGCCACTCCGACCGCTCGCTGCACGTCAAGCGCGAGCTGAGCCTGGCGGCCGAGCACGCGGTGTCGATCCTGCCGGTGCGCGTCGAGGACGTGGTGCCGCAGCGTCTGCGCTACTACCTCGGCACGTGCCAGTGGGTCGATGCCCATCCCGTGCCGATCGAGGCGCATCGCGAGATGCTGTGCGCGGCGGTGCATCGCCTGCTCGCCGAAGGCGCCATGGCCGGCCGCGGGGACGTCCTGGACGTGGAGGTCGCCGTGCCGCCGCTCGACGAACCGGCGCGCACCGCGCTGGAGCCGCCGACCGGCGCGGTGCAGGTCGACTCGCCGTTCTACGTCGAGCGCGCCGTCGACGCCGAGTTCCATGCCGCCGTCGCGCGCCAGGACAGTCTCGTGCTGCTCAAGGGCGCGCGGCAGGTGGGCAAGACCTCGCTGCTCGCGCAGGGTGTGCATCGCGCCCGCGCGGCCGAACGGCGCGTGGTGTGGACCGACCTGCAGACGCTTAACGCGAGTCAGCTCGCATCGCTCGATCACCTGTACCAGTCGCTCGCGCGCATGCTCGCCGACCAGCTGGGCCTCGCGGTCCGGCCGGAGACGGACTGGGATCCGCAGCTCGGGCCCAATCGGAATTTCGAACGCTTCATGCTGCAGGAAGTCCTCGAGCGCATCACCGGACCACTGGTGTGGGCGATCGACGAGGCCGATCGGCTGATCGGATGCGAGTTCGCCGACGAGGTGTTCGGCCTGCTGCGCACCTGGCACAACGCCCGCGCGATCGACCGCAACGGGGCGTGGTCGCGCCTGACGGTGGCGATCGCCTATGCCACCGAAGCCCACCTGCTGAGGGAGGACCTTCAGCCGTCGCCGTTCAACGTCGGTACCCGGCTGGCGCTCGAAGACTTCAACTTCGAGCAGGTGCTGCACCTCAACCAGTGCTATGGCGCGCCGCTGCGCAGCGATGCGGAACTCGCGGGTTTCTACCGCCTTGTGGGCGGACAGCCCTACCTCGTGCGCAACGGCCTGCACCGCATGGCGACCGCGCGTGTCGGTCTTGCGGCGCTGGAGCAGCAGAGCTGCCTCGATGACGGCCCGTTCGGCGAGCATCTGCGCCGGCTGCTGCTCGCGCTGCATCCGGACCGCGGCCTCGGCGAGACGGTGCGCGAGGTCCTGCGCGGGCGTTCGAGCCCGTCGGCGCAGCATTTCTACCGCCTGCGCAGCGCCGGCATCCTCGCCGGCAACTCGGCCCACGACGCGCGGCCGCGCTGCCAGCTGTACGCGGCCTATCTCGAACACCACCTGCCATAAATTGTTTCCGGATCCCCTGTCCGCACCGCCGGGCCATCGCGGAGGTGACTGCTATGATGACATTGGGAGTGCCGGCGTCGCGCGGCGTGTGCCGCTTTCATCCGTGCCTCCACTCCCGCATCCCCTGGAATGACCATGACCCAGCTGTTCGACCGCAACATCGTCGGCGACGCCGGCAGTGCAGTGGAATTCATCTCCAGCATCCTGCAGGCGTCGACCGAGTATTCGATCATCGGCCAGGATCTCTCGGGCAAGATCGTGCTCTGGAACGAAGGTGCCCGGCGGCTTTACGGCTATGCGCCCGAGGATGTCGTCGGACGGGCGGCGGGCGCGATGCTGCATACCCCCGAAGACGTCCGTGCCGGCCTGCCGCAGCAGATCCTGCGCGCCGCGCTGCGTGACGGCAAGTGGGAAGGCACGGTGCGGCGGGTGCGCAAGAGCGGCGAGCAGTTCACCGCACGCGTGACGCTCACGCCGCGCCACGACGGCAACGGGAAGGTGAACGGCTATCTGCTGATCTCGAAGGACATCTCCGAAGAGAGCCGGCTCGCCGGCGAGCTGCAGGCGACGCAGTTCTACACCCGCTCGCTGATCGAATCGAGCATCGACGCGCTGATGACGACCGACCTGCTGGGCGTCATCACCGACCTCAACCAGCAGATGGAAGCCCTCACCGGCTATACCCGCGAGGAGCTGATCGGCTCGCCGTTCAAGCTCTACTTCACTGATCCGCGGCGCGCCGAGGCCGGCATCAAGCGGGCGCTACAGCACGGCCGCGTGACCAACTACGAGCTCACGGCGCGCGCGCGCGACGGCCGCACGACGCTGGTGTCGTACAACGCCGCAACCTTCCGTGATGCGCACGGCAAGCTGCAGGGCGTGTTCGCGTCGGCGCGCGACATCACCGAGCAGAAGAAGCTCGAGTATCAGTTGCGCGAATCGGAGGCCTACAACCGCGGCCTGATCGAAGCGTCGGTCGACGGCCTGATCGCGGTCGACGCGGCCGGCGTGATCACCGACGTGAACGAGCAGATGTGCCGCATGACCGGCTACGGGCGCGAGGACCTCGTCGGCACGCCCTTTGCGGACTACTTCGTCGACGCCGAGGCAGCCGAGGCGGGCGTGCGCGAGACCCTCGACAAGGGCGTGGTCACCGACTACGTGCTCACCCTTGCGACGCGCGACCGCCGCGAGCTGCAGGTGTCGTTCAACGCCTCGGTGTTCCGCGACCCGTCGCGCGACGTGCGCGGCATCTTCGCGTCCGCGCGCGACATCACCGAACCGGCGCGCCTGCAGGCGCAGCTCGCCGAGGCGCGCACCTATAACCGCGGCCTGATCGAGGCCTCGCTCGACGGCCTGATCATCGTCGATCCGCTGATGGTGATCACCGACGTCAACGAGAGCATGTGCCGCCTGACCGGCTACGCGCGCGAGGCGCTCATCGGTTCGCCTTTCCCGGACTATTTCGCCGACCACAAGCGGGCCGCCGAGGGCGTGCGCCTGACGCTCGATACCGGCGCAGTGACGAACTACGAGCTCAGGCTGCTCGGCCAGGACGGGCGCGAGCGCCTGGTGTCGCTTAACGCGGCGATCTTCCGCGATGCGGCGGGGGCGGTGCGCGGCATCTTCGCCTCGGCGCGCGACATCACCGAGCAGGCGCGCCTGCAGACCCAGCTCGCCGACGAGCGCGCCTACAACCGCGGTCTCATCGAAGCCTCGGTGGACGGGCTGGTGACGGTCGACGAGGCGATGCGCATCACCGACGTGAACGAGACGATGTGCCGCCTCGTCGGCCGGCGGCGCAGCCAGCTCGTCGGTTCCGCGTTCCCCGCCTATTTCCGCGACCCGGAACGGGCGGCCGAAGGCGTGCGGCTCACGTTCCGCGAAGGCTCGGTCGCCAACTACGTGCTCACGCTGCAGCTCGCCGACGGCCGCGAGCTGCCCGTCTCGCTCAACGCCGCGGTGTTCCGCGACACCGCCGGCAACGTGCGCGGCATCTTCGCCTCCGCGCGCGACATCTCGGCGCACAAGCAGCTCGAGGAAAAGCTGCAGGACTCGCATTTCTACACCCGCTCGCTGGTCGAGTCGAACATCGACGGCCTGATGACCACCGACCCGCTGGGCATCATCACGGACGTCAACCGCCAGATGGAGACGCTCACCGGCTGCGCCCGCGAAGAACTCATCGGCCTGCCGTTCAAGCAGTTCTTCACCGAAGCGGCGCGCGCCGAGGAGGCGATCCGGCAGGTGCTGCAGGAAGGGCGCGTAACCAACTACGAGCTCACGGTCAGCTCGAAGAAGGGCGACACGACGCGTGTCGCGTACAACGCAACGACCTTCTACGACCAGGCCGGCAAGCTGCAGGGGGTGTTCGCCGCGGCGCGCGACATCACCGAGCAGAAAAAACTCGAGGAGCAGCTGCGCGAGCAGCAGGGCTACCTGCGCGGCCTCATCGAATCGTCCGTGGACGGACTCGTGACGGTGGACCCCGAGGGCTTCATCACCGACGTCAACGACCGCATGTGCCACATGACCGGCTACAGCCGTACGGAGCTGCTCGGTTCGCCGTTCTCCGACTACTTCACGTCGCCCGAGCAGGCGCGCGCGGGCGTCGAGCAGACGCTCGAGGTCGGCTACGTCACGGAATTGGCGCTGACCCTGGTGGCGCGCTCGCGGCGCGAACTGCAGGTGTCGTTCAACGCGTCGGTGTTCAAGGATGCGGCCGGGCTCGTGCGCGGCATCTTCGCGTCGGCGCGCGACATCACCGACCGCGTGCGCCTCGAGGAGCAGCTGCGCGAGCAGCAGACCTACCTGCGCGGCCTCATCGAGGCTTCGGTCGACGGCCTCGTCACCGTGGACCCCGAGGGCTTCATCACCGACGTCAACGAGAGCATGTGCCGCCTGTCCGGCACTCCGCGCGGCGAACTGGTCGGCACGCCGTTCAAGCAGTATTTCAGCGATCCGGCGAGCGCGGACCTGGGCCTGCGCCGCACGCTGGCCGAGGGCGTGGTCACCAACTATGCGCTGGTGCTGCGCGCGAAGAGCGGGCGCAAGGCGACCGTTTCGGTCAACGCCTCGGTGTTCCGCGGCGCCGACGGGCGGATTGCCGGCATCTTCGCGTCCGCGCGCGACGTCTCCGAGCAGTCGCGGCTGCAGAACCAGGTCGTCGAGCAGCAGGCCTACAACC
Source organism: Aromatoleum toluvorans (assembly GCF_012910905.1). GTDB lineage: Bacteria > Pseudomonadota > Gammaproteobacteria > Burkholderiales > Rhodocyclaceae > Aromatoleum > Aromatoleum toluvorans. Next base: position 29,544 of record NZ_WTVN01000025.1, on the reverse strand, counting down.
GCTCGCTGATCGAAGCTTCGCCCGATGCGCTGTTTGCGATTGCCCCCGACGGCCTCATCACGGACGTGAATGAGGAGGCGACGCGGCTTACCGGCTTCACCCGCAAGCATCTGCTGAACTCGCCGTTCCAGGGTTACTTCACCGAGCCGGGCCGCGCGCGCGCCGCCGTCGTGCAGACGCTCGCCGAACGGCGCGTGATCGGTTACGAGCTGGTCCTCGTGACCCGCGCGGGCCGCCGCCTGATGGTGAGCTTCAACGCCGGCGTGTTCACCGATGCGGCCGGTGCCCCGCTGGGCATCCTCGCCGTGGCGCGCGACATCACGGCGCAGAAGGAACTCGAAGGGCAGCTGCGCGCCCAGCAGATCTACACGCGCTCGCTGATCGAATCGAACATCGACGCGATGATGACGACCGACGCGCTGGGCGTGATCAGCGACGTCAACCAGCAGATGGAGATCCTGACCGGCTGCACGCGCGAGGAGCTGATCGGCACGCCGTGCCGGAACTATGTCACCGAGCCGGCGCGGGCCGACGAGGCGATCCGGCTGGTGCTGCAGGAGGGGCGCGTGACGAACTACGAGCTCACGGTGCGGAACAAGGATGGCAACCAGACCGTCGTGAGCTACAACGCGACGACCTTCACCGACCAGTCCGGCGAGCTGCGCGGGGTGTTCGCCGCCGCGCGCGACATCACCGAGCGCACGATCTTCGAGCAGGCCTTGCAGGAAAAGAACCTCGAGCTGGAAAACGCCAACCTCGCCAAGGACCGCTTCCTTGCGAGCATCAGCCACGAGCTGCGCACGCCGCTCAATGCGATCATCGGCTACACCGGCACGCTGCTGATGGAACTGCCCGGACCGCTCACCGAGGACCAGCAGACGCAGCTCAGCACCGTCGAGATGAGCGCACAGCATCTGCTGTCGCTGATCAACGACCTGCTCGACCTCGCGAAGATCGAGTCCGGCAAGGTGGAACTCCACCCGACCCCGGTGGTCTGCCAGGAAGTGGTGAACGAGGTCGCCGCCGCGCTTGCACCGCTTGCCGAGAGCCGTGGCATCCGCTTCGCCGTCAAGCAGCCGCGGCGGCGCGTGGTTGTGCACACCGATCGGCGGGCCTTCAGCCAGATCCTGATCAACTTCGCGAACAACGCGGTCAAGTTCACCGAACGCGGCAGCGTGCGCGTCGAAGTGGCTGAATGCGAGGAGAATGGACAGGCGATGGCCAGAGTCGATGTCGTCGATACCGGGGTCGGCATCCAGCCCGAGGATCAGGCCAAGCTCTTCCAGGCGTTCCAGCAGGTCGGCACCGTGAATCGCGAGGAAGGCACGGGGCTCGGGCTGCACCTGTGCCAGCGCCTGGCCGGACTGATCGGGGCGCACATCGCATTCGCGAGCGAGTACGGCCGCGGCAGCCGCTTCAGCCTGTTCCTGCCGCTGCACCGGGCGACGGGCGACGCCGAGTCGGTGCACGGCGACCGCCGGGCACGGCACTCGGTGGCGATCGCCGCGAGTCCCGCGCACGAGTGAGCGAACGCCATGGGGGCACGCATCCTGGTCATCGAGGACAATGCGCCGAACCGCAACCTGATGAGCTATCTCATCACCGCCTTCGGCCACACGCCGATCACCGCCGAGAGCGGGATATCCGGCATCGAGGCCGCCGAGCGCGAGAAACCCGACCTGATCGTCTGCGACATCCAGATGCCCGGCATCGACGGCTACGAGGTCGCGCGCCGCCTCAAGGGCGACCCGCGCCTCGAACCGATACCGCTGGTGGCGGTGACCGCGTACGCGATGGTCGGTGACCAGGAACGGGTGCTCGCCGCCGGCTTCGACGGCTACATCCCGAAACCCATCGTGCCGCGCGCTTTCGTCGGTCAGCTCGAAACCTTCCTGCACCGCAGGCGGCGGACGGGCAGCGGACGCAAGGCACCGGTCCAGCCCGGCGACGGCTCATGAGCAAGATCCTGGTCGTCGACGACCGCCCCACGAACCGGCAGTTTCTCGTGACCCTGCTCGGCTACGCCGGCCACCGCCTGCTGGAGGCCGCCGACGGCCTGCAGGGACTCGAACTGGCGCGCGCCGAGCGGCCCGAGCTCGTGATCAGCGACATCCTGATGCCCGGCATGGACGGCTGCACGATGGTGGAGCACATGCGCGCCGATCCGGCCCTGAGAGGCATTCCGGTGATCTTCTATACCGCGACCTACCGGCTCGGCGAGGCCCGGACGCTGGCGCAGGGGGTGGGCGTCACGCGCGTGCTGTCGAAGCCGAGCCGGCCGCAGGAGATTCTCGACGCCGTCGCGGGCGCGCTCGGCGCGGATGCTTCGGCGCCGGCCGCGGCCGTTGCCACGGAGCCCGAACCTGAAGAGACCCGACTCGAACCCGAATCGGCGGCCGAGCAGCTGCTCAACCTCGAAGGCGTCAGCCTGCAGCTCGCCGCGCTGCTCGAACTCGGTTTCGATCTGGTCGCGGAACGCGACCCGCAGCAATTGATGGAATTGTTCTGTCACGCCGCGCGCAAGCTGATGGGAACCCGCTACGCTGCCGTGGCCGTCTTCGGACGGGATGCGGAGCGCTTGCGCCACTACGTGGCCAGTTCGGTCGACTTGCCGCTGCCCGCGGGCCTCGCGCAGCCGCCGGTCGCGCCTGCCGCGCTGCTCGCGCGCCTGATGCAGGACAGGCGCCCGGTGCGGCTCGCCGAACCCGCCGCGATCGCGGCCGGCCTGCCGCCCGGCCATCCGCCCCTTTCCGCCTTCCTCGGCGTGCCGCTGGTGTCGACGCGCAGGCGCTACGGCTGGCTGTATTTCGGCGACAAGCTCGGTGCCGCGGCCTTTGGCGAAGCGGACGAGCGCACCGCGCTGACGCTCGCGGCGCAGGCCATCATCGGCTACGAGAACGCGCAGATGTATGCGCTGCTCGAGCGGCACGCCGCGAAGCTGCAGCGCGAGGTGGGCGAACGCCTGCGGGCCGAGCGCAAGTTCCGCGGCCTGCTCGAGGCGGCCCCCGACGCGATGGTCGTGGCCGATGCTGGCGGCCGGATCATCTTTGCGAACTCGCAGACCGAAGCCTTGTTCGGATACGCCCGCGGCGAACTGCTGGGCGAATCGCTGGAAATCCTCGTGCCCGAGCGCCTGCGCGGGCAGCATGCGCAGCACCGCCACCACTACGGCAGCGCGCCCACGAACCGGCCGATGGGCGCGCTCGGCCTCGAACTGCGCGGCCGGCGCAGGGATGGCGGAGAGTTTCCGGTCGAGATCAGCCTCAGCCCGCTCGAGGCGGAGGAAGGGCTGCTGGTGACGGCCGCGATCCGCGACGTCACCGAGCGCGAGCGTGCGAAGACGCGCCTCGAGGAGGCGAGCCAGCGGATGCAGCTGCTGTCGCAGCGCGTGCTCGAAGCCCAGGAAGTGGAGCGCCGCCGCATCGCGCACGAACTGCACGACGAAATCGGCCAGGCGCTCACGGCGATGAAGATCAACATCGAGTTCGCACTGCAGCAGGCCGAGTCGGACGATCAGACGCGCCGCCTGAAGGAGTGCGTGCATATCGTCGAACACACCCTGAGCCAGGTGCGCAGCCTGTCGCTCGACCTGCGCCCGCCGCAGCTCGAGGAGCTCGGGCTGGTTGCGGCGCTGCGCTGGCATGTGGACCGCCAGGCCAAGATTTCCGGCATCACCCCGCATTTCGTTGCGAGCCCGCTGCCGCGACGCCTGCACCCGGCGATCGAGACCGCGTGCTTCCGCGTCGCGCAGGAAGCGCTGACCAACGTCGTGCGCCACGCGCGGGCGCAGCAGGTGTGGATCTTTCTCGGCAAGCGCGACGGCGAGCTGCACCTGAGCGTGCGCGACGACGGCGGCGGCTTCGACGTGCAGACCGCGCGCGGGCTCGCGGCCAAGGGCGGCAGCGTCGGTCTGCTCGGCATGCAGGAACGCGTCATGCTCGTCGGCGGCCGCCTCGAAATCAGCGCCGAGCCGGGGGCGGGCACCGAGATCCGCGCCGCCTTCCCACTGCCCCCGCGGCGGCGGCGCACCGAGAACCGACATGCGGAGGAAATGCGATGAAACCGATCTCCGTGCTCGTCGCCGACGACCACACCCTGGTGCGCGCCGGCATCCGTTCGCTGCTCGAGAGCTTCGGCGGCGTCGAGGTCGTGGCCGAGGCGAGCGACGGCCGCGAGGCGATCGCCCTGCTGCGCACCCACAACCCCGACCTGATCCTGATGGACATCGCGATGCGCGGCCTCAACGGCCTCGAAGCCACGGCGCGCATCCGCAAGAGCCACCCGAAGATCCGCATCATCATGCTGTCGATGCACGCCAGCGAGGAATACGTGCTGCAGGCGCTGCGCTCGGGCGCGGCCGGCTACCTGCTCAAGGACTCCGCGACGCTGGAGCTCGAACTCGCGCTGAAGGCCGTCATGAACGGCGAGACCTACCTGAGCCCGCCGATCTCGAAGCAGGTCGTCGAAAGCTACATGAACCGGGTCGGCGACGAGCAGGGCACCGCGGTGCAGCTGACTCCGCGCCAGCGCGAGATCCTCCAGCTCATCGTCGAAGGGTTCAGCACCAAGGACATCGCCGCGCGCCTGCACCTGAGCACCAAGACCGTCGAAACCCACCGCACCAAGCTCATGGAGCGTCTCGACATCCACGACATCCCCGGCCTCGTGCGCTACGCGATCCGCGTCGGCATCGCGACCGCCGACAAGTGAGCGGAACTGGCGCCGCGCGTCAGCTCGCGGCGCCTGCCTGGCGCATGTCCGAGGTGTCCGCCCGGCCGCCGACGGCTTCGGCGACATAGCGGCGCATCTGCTGCGCCTCGGGGCCGACGTGGAAGGCGAGCCGGCGTTCGCGCAGGCCGAGATCGGCCGCGGTGAAGCGTTCGAGGCGCCGCTGGTGCTCGACCCAGTTCTCGTCGAGGAAGTATTCGATGTAGCGCTCGGGCCGCGTCGTGTCGCGGAACAGGCCCCACGAAAGGGCCCCTTGGCGCAGGCGGGCGCGGCGGGTTTCCTGCATCACGGCATTGAAATCGGCCGCGCGCGCCGGATCGATCAGGTACTCGATGGTCACCATCACCGGCCCCTTGTCGGGCGGGATCTCGATCACCGGCGGGGGTACGAGTACGGTGGGCCGGGCGGGGGTCAGATCCTCGTCATGCGCGCCGATCGTGACATGGCGGCGCGTCAGTAGCAGCAGGGCCGGGCCGACCACGGAGGCCACGAGGATGCTGGTCGTGACCGACGTGAGGGTCGCGACGTAGCCCCACAGGGCCGCACCGACGGCACTGCCGCCCATCAGCGCCATCTGGTAGATCGACATGCCGCGGGCGCGTACCCAGTTGGGCAGCCCCATCTGCGCGACCACGGTGAGCGAGTTCGCGGCGGAGATCCAGGCCATGCCGGCCACGATCATGGCCGGCACGGCGATCCACAGCGTCGGCACGAGCACCACGATGACCGCGCACGCGGCATGCAGGAGCGTGCTCCAGCGCACGAAGGCTTCGCGTTCGAGCCGCTGCCGCAGACGCGTGAGGTTGAGCGCCGCGATGATCGCGCCGCTGCCCATGGCCGCGAGCAGCGTGGTGTAGGCGCCGGCGCCGCCGCCGTGCACGTCGCGCGCGACGAGCGGAAGCAGGGCGGTGAGGGACGTGGATTGCAGGAAGAAGAGGAAGATGCGCGCAAGCACGGCGCGCATCGGCGGCGACTGCATGACGTGCTGCAGGCCGACGCGCATCGCGGCGACGAATCGCTCGCCTGGCAGGGTGCTGACTTTCGGTTCGGAGCGCCAGAGCAGGATCAGCGTGAAGGCGACGATCGCCAGCAGCGAGTTGAGCAGGAACACGTAGGCACTGCCGGCGCTGGCGATCAAGGTCCCGGCGACGACCGGCCCGATGATGCGCGACATGTTCATCGCGACGCCGTTCAGCGCCAGCGCGGCCGGCAGCTCGGGGCGCGGCACGAGGTCCGGGATGATCGCGGCGAACACCGGCCAGCGCAGCGCGAGGCCGATGCCGTTGGCGAAGGTGAGCGCGAGCAGCAGTTCGGCGGTGAGCCGACCGGTGAAGGCCAGCCCGCTCAGCACCACGGCGACGATCGCGACCCATAGCTGCGTCGCGGCGAAATACCTGCGCCGGTCGATGATGTCGGCGAGCGCGCCGCTCGGCAGGCCGAGCACGAACACCGGCAGCGTCGAGGCGGCCTGCACCATCGCCACCATGAAGGCGCTGCCGGACAGTGAAGTCATCAGCCAGGCCGAGGCGACGTCGTTCATCCACATCGTGACGTTCGCCGCGAGCCAGGCGAGCCACAACATGCGGAACACGGGCTGGCGCAGCGGGGCGAGGGCGGACGGGCTTTCGGTCGAGTCGCCTGGCACCTTTTCTCCTCGCGCGAAGTTTCAGTCGAGGCGCTACTGACTGGACGCGAGCTTCGCCCCGAACCCCAGCAACATCATTCCGGCGATGCCGTCCAGACAGCGCGCCACGCGCGGCCGCGCCAGCCGCCGCGCGCCGCATTACGGATCACCATGAAGGTATCCACGCCCGGCGTCATGGTCAGCAGGGTGATGGCAAGCAGGAAGGGGACCCACTGGAAGTGCTCTGGCATTTCGGCTCCCGGAAATTCTGATTGTTGCTTTACGGATGTTCGCACCGCGATGGCCTCGGCGTCGAGCGGATCATCGGCTTGCAGATCGCGTGTCCACGCCAGGCGTCTACGTCGGCATGCCGCCGTGCCGGCGATAGGTGCCCGGCGGGGTGCCGGTCCATCGCCTGAACGCGCGGTTGAAGGCGGCCGGGTCGTCGAAGCCGAGGTCGGCGCCGATCGTCGCGATGGGGGCATCCGTGCGCGCGATGCGGGCGATCGCGACGTCGCGCCGGAGCGCGTCCTTCACGGCCTGGAAATGCGTGCCCTCGGCGTCCAGCCGGCGTGCGAGGGTGCGCGGCGACATGTGCAGGGCCTTCGCGACGTCGTCGACGGTCAAAGGTTCGCCGAGGCGGGCCTCGAGCAGATCGCGCACGCGATGCGTGACGACGCGTTCGCCGACCGACACGTGGATCCAGTCCATCGGCGCCCGGCGCAGGAAGGCCGACAGCGCCGCCTTGTCCTGCCGGATCGGGAGCCCCATCAGGCCGGGCGTGATCCACAGCGCCGAGACGGGACGGTCGAAACGTGCCGGCCCGGCGTACATGTTGGGGTACTCGCTCGCGTGGGGGGGCGCGGGGTAGGCGAGGTCGACGTGCGCGAACTGCAGCTTGCGCCCGATCAGCCACGACGCGATGCCCTGCACCAGCAGCAGCATCAGCTCGAGGATCAGCACGCGGCCTTCGCCGAGCCCGGCACGCTCGACGAGGGCGATGCGGGTGAGTCCGTCCTCGTCGGCCATCTCGAAATGGATCTCGTCCAGCACCAGGCGGAAGAACTGGCCGAAGCGATGCAGGGCCACGCGCAGGTTGCCGGCGTCCAGCAGGCCGAGGCACAGGAACTTGAGCGTGCCCCGGCGCAGCGGGCGCGCGAAAAGGCCCGGCGTCTCGTCGTCGAGCTCGAGCGCGAGGGTCCGGTAGAACGCGGCGAACTGTTCCACCGTGACGCGCGCGGATTCCTGATCGAGGAGCGCCGGCGCGATGCCGGCCTGCCGGATGCACTCGGCGACGAGGGGGCGCTGCCCCTCCAGCCGGCGCATGACTTCGCCGACCAAGCGGATCGGAACGGTGACGGAAGGTGCACTCATGCGGAAACGGCTATCGCCGGGCTCGATGGAGTGGCAGATATTATCAATCGGTAGGCGTTCCCGGTCATCCACATTCCCGACCATACGCCCTAGTATGGATTCCCGAAGAAGCCGAAGAATGAATCGGGTTCCAGTGCTGGAACAGCATTCTGCAGCCAGGATTGCCGATGTCGTCGCCATCGATGCGCCGCAGGACGGGGCGCGTGAAGACGGAACGGTTGGCAGGACGGGACAAAGCCTATCTGCGAGACACGACCCGGCGGGCTGCCGTCGGGCGTGCTCCGGGGGAATCGGAGCCGTCGTCCCGCGGACGGGGCTCGAAGGAGGAAACGTGGAATTCCAGTTGAACCAGGAACAGCGCGAGATCCGCGAGCTCGCACGGCGCTTCGCCGAGCGCGAGATCGTGCCGCGCGCGGCCGAGGCCGACCGCAGCAAGACCTTTCCGTTCGAGGTGCACGAACGGGCGCAGCAACTCGGCCTGCTCGGCATCAACCTGCCGGAATCGGTCGGCGGCGGCGGACTGGGTTGCCTGGAGCTGGTGCTCGTCACCGAGGCCTTCTGCCGCGGCTGCCTGGGCATCGGCACCGCGCTGTGCGTGAACGCGCTGGCGACCGAGCCGATCTTGATCGCCGGCACCGAGGCGCAGCGGGCGCGTTACCTCGGCGCAGCCGCCGGTGGGGCGCTCGCGAGTTTCGCGATGACCGAACCGGAGGCCGGCTCCGACGTCGCCGGCATCCGCACCCGCGCCGAGCGCGTGGCGGGCGGCCATGTGCTCACCGGCAGCAAGATCTGGATCTCGAACGCCAATCACGCCGAGTTCTTCGTCGTCTTCGCGAAGACCGCGCCCGATGCCGGCCATCGCGGCATGACGGCCTTCATCGTGCCGCGCGGCAGCACGGGGCTGTCAGTCGGCGAGCCGCTGGGCAAGCTCGGCCAGCGTGCCGCGCCGACCTGCGAGGTCTTCCTCGACCGGGTGTTCGTGCCGGACGACCTCCGGCTGGGCGAGGAGGGCGGCGGCTTCGCGCTGGCGATGGCGGTGTTCGACCGCTCGCGGCCGATGGTCGCGGCCTTCGGCGTCGGGCTCATCGAGCGCTGCATCGACGAGGCGCTCGCCTACGCGACCGAGCGCCGCAGCATGGGCCGGCGGCTGATCGAGCACCAGGCGGTGGCGCACAAGCTGGCCGGGATGCGCATGCGGCTGGAGGCGGCGCGCCTGCTCGCCTACCAGGCCGCGTGGCTGGCGGACCAGGGCCGGCCGAACACGATCGAGGCCTCGATCGCGAAGACCTTCGCCGCCGATGCGGCGATGTGGGCCGCCACCGAGGCGGTGCAGATTCACGGCGGCATGGGCTATTCGACCGAGTACCCGGTCGAGAAGCTCTTCCGCGACGCGAAGGTGCTGCAGATCTACGAGGGCACCAGCGAGATCCAGCGCAACATCATTGCCCGCGAAATGCAGCGGGCCTGAACCGGAGGAGCATCGAATGAGCCAGTACCACCTGAACGAGGCGCTGATTCTGGGCGCCGTGCGCACGCCTTTCGGCCGCCGCGGCGGCGCGCTGCGCGACACCCGCCCCGACGAGCTGCTGGCCGCCGCGATCGGCGGCGTGCTCGCGCGCACCGGCTTGCCGGGCGAGCGGGTCGGCGACGTGCTCGCCGGCTGCGTCAGCCAGGCCGGCGAGCAGGGCGCCAACATCGCGCGCCAGGCCGCGCTGCTGGCCGGCCTGCCGGCCGAAGTGCCCGGCGTGTCGATGAACCGCATGTGCGGCTCCAGCCAGTTCGCCGTGCATGCGGCGGCGCAGGCGGTCGCGGCGGGCGACCTCGACTTCGCGATCGGCTGCGGCGTCGAGAGCATGAGCCGGGTGCCGATGTTCCTCGACCTGACGCTCGGCAAGGGCGATTTCCGCGGCTTCGACGGCCTGCACCCCGATATCGCCGCCCGCTACGCGATCCCGCACCAGGTCGAGAGCGCCGAGCGTGTCGCCGACGCGTGGCGGATCTCGCGCGCCGAGATGGACGACTACGCGATGGAGAGCCACCGCCGCGCGGAGGCGGCGCGCGCCGCGGGACTGCATGCGGAGATCCTGCCGCTGAAGGGCGTGGACAAGGAAGGCGCGGCGATCACGCTGGCGCACGACGAGGGCATCCGTGCCGCGATCGACGCCGAGCGCATGCGCGGCATGCAGCCGGTGTTCCGCCGGCCGGGCGAGGGGGGCGTGACCGCCGCCAACGCCAGCCAGATGTCGGACGGCGCCTCCGCGGTGCTGGTCGGCAGCCGGGCCGCGGCCGAGGCGCTCGGCATCCGCCCGCGCGCCCGCTTCCGCGCCCGCGTCGCGGTCGGCTCGGATCCGGTGATGCAGCTCACCGGCGTCATTCCCGCCGCGCGCCGTGCGCTGGAGCTTGCCGGGTTGTCGATGCGCGACCTCGACTGGATCGAGCTGAACGAGGCCTTCGCCAGCGTCGCGCTGTGCTTCGTGCGCGAGTTCGAGCCCGACATGGAGCGCTTCAATCCGTGGGGCGGCGCGATCGCCCACGGCCATCCGCTGGGCGGCACCGGCGCGGGCCTGATGGCGAAGATGCTTGCCGGCCTTGAACACCGCGACGGCCGGTTCGGCCTGCAGGTCATGTGCATCGGCCACGGCATGGCCACCGCGACCGTCGTCGAACGGCTCTGATCGGCCGGCGGGCCGCGTTTCGAGAGCGAGGAGGGCCCGCCCGGGAAGCTGGCGGGCGGCGCCGGTATTACGACGGCGGCAAGGCGGCCCGGCAGCCTGCCGGAGCCGGATCGAAGAGGAGACCGAAGAATGACTGGAATGAACAGGATGACGGGTTCGGTACAGGCGCGGCGGGCGGGGCGCAACCTGATCGGCGACGCTTTCGCGCGTTCGGTGCGCCGCAACCCCGAACGCGAGGCGCTGCGCTTCGAAGGCCGCAGCTGGCGCTACGACGAGCTCGAGTGCGGTGCGAACCGCGTCGCGCACCGCCTGCTCGAGCTCGGGCTCGCGCGCGGCGACCGGGTCGCGGCCTACGGCCGCAATTCCGACGCCTACGTGCTGCTGTGGCTCGCCTGCGTGAAGGCGGGCCTGATCCACGTGCCGGTCAATTACGCGCTGCGCGACGCCGAGCTGGGCTACATCGTCGGGCAGTCGGGCGCGCGGGCGCTGTTCTGCGACCCCGACATGGCGACCCATGTCGAGGCGCTCGGCCCGGAGCTGGCCTGCGAATGGCGCGGCACGCTGCACGGCGGCGACGGGCGCGACGTGCTCGCCTGGGCCGGCGCCGGCGGCGAGGTGGCGGCGCCCGAGATCGACGGCGACGAGGAGGACATCGTGCAGCTGCTCTACACCTCGGGCACGACCGCGGCGCCCAAGGGGGCGATGATGAGCCATCGCGCCCTGCTCGCGGAATACACCAGCACGCTGCTCGCCACCGACATCCGCGGCGAGGACCGCTCGCTCGCGGCGCTGCCGCTGTACCACTCGGCGCAGATGCACGTGTTCCTGATGCCGCAGCTGCTGGTTGGTGCGACCACGCTGCTGGTGCAGGCGCCGCTACCTGAGCCGTGCTTCGAGCTGATCGCGCGCGAGCGGGTGACGTCCTTCTTCGCGCCGCCGACGGTGTGGATCGCCTTCCTGCGCCATCCGGGCTTCGATCCCGCGGCGCTGGCGTCGCTGAAGAAGGGCTACTACGGCGCGTCCATCATGCCGGTGCCGGTGCTGCAGGAACTCGCCACGCGCCTGCCCGGGCTCGCGCTGTACAACTGCTACGGCCAGAGCGAGATCGCGCCGCTCGCGACGGTGCTGCGCCCCGAGGAGCATGCCGAGCGGCCGGCGTCTGCGGGGCGGCCGATCTTCAACGTCGAAACCCGCATCGTCGATACCGACATGCGGGACGTGCCGCCGGGCCGGATGGGCGAGATCGTGCATCGCTCGCCGCAGCTGATGAGCGGCTACTGGGACAAGCCGGAGGAAACCGCGGCCAGTTTCGCCGACGGCTGGTTCCGCTCCGGGGACGTCGGCTATTTCGACGAGGGCGGCTACCTCTACATCACCGACCGCATCAAGGACATCATCAAGACCGGGGGCGTGGTCGTGGCGAGCCGCGAGGTCGAGGAATGCCTCTACACCCACCCCGCGGTCGCCGAAGTGGCCGTGATCGGCCTGCCGGACGAGCGCTGGATCGAGGCCGTCGCCGCGGTCGTCGCACTCCGGCAGGGCGAGGCGGCAACGGCGGAGGAGCTGACCGCGCACGTCCATGCCCGCCTCGCGCCGTTCAAGGTCCCCAAGCGCATCCACTTCGTCGACGAGATGCCGCGCAACGCGTCGGGCAAGCTGCTGAAGCGCGAGCTGCGGGAGCGCTACAAGTAGGGGCGGCGAGCGCAGGCCCGGGCGCCGCCGCCGCGGCGGCGCCGGCGTGATCAGGCCATGGCGTCGGGTTCGCCGCAGTGCTCGAGGATTTCCTTGCGCGCGGCGTCGCGCAGCGCGAGCGCCGCGTTCCAGTCCTTGCCCTGCGGCAGGATCGGACGGCCGATCGTCACTCTCACCGGCCCGCGCCGCGGGAGCCATGTCCCGTCGGGCAGCACGGCGCGCGTGCCGCAAATCGTCACCGGCACGACCGGCAGTTCGGCCGCGCAGGCGGCGAGGAAGGCGCCGAGGCGGAATTCCTGCAGGCCGGGGCGGCGCATGAAAGTGCCTTCGGGGAAGTAGAACAGCGCGGTTCCCAGCCGTGCGCGTTCGGCGAGCCGCTGCGCGGCGTCTGCGCTGTCCTGGACCGCGAAGCGCTCGATGAATTCCGTACCCAGGCCCTGCAGGAAGCGGCGCGCGATGGCGCTGCCGAGGAGCTCGCGCTTCGCGACGAAGACGAAGGGGCGGGGCAGGGCCGCCGCCGCGACCAGGCCGTCGAGATAGCTCGAGTGGTTCGCGACGACGATGCAGGGCGCCGCGGCGGGCAGGTTGGCCAGGCCGCGGACGTCGATGCGGATGCCGCTCAGCGCGGCGAGCAGGCGCGCGCCGGTGCGGCTGAGCTGCCAGGCGGTGGCCGGGCGGCGCAGCGTCGCGACGGCGAACCACACCGGGACCGCGAGCAGCACGAGGATCGTCCACGCCCACGCGGCCCACAGGGCGGCACCGGCGCGCCGCAGGGCCTGCCCCGTGTTGCGGGCGGCGGCGAGTGCGGCGAGGCGCAGCATCTGCACGCGCACGCTGTGCTGCCGGCCGAGCACGCCGCTCTGGTACAGCTCCCGCGTTGCGGCCCGGCGGATCTTGCCGCTGGAGGTCTTCAGCACGCTGTGCGGCGGCGCGAGCACGACGGCGTCGAGCGGCACGCCCAGCAGGTCGACGGCGAGCGCGCCGACCGCATGTTCGAGATCGCGGCGTTCGGCCTCGTCGGCCGTCCGCGTCTCGACCACGGCGACGAGGCGTTCGCTCGCCGTCGCGGGATCGGGGACGCCGAACACCGCGACGCAGCCGCGGCGCACGCCGGGGAGCGCGCCGATCGCGTCTTCGAGCTCGTAGGGGTACAGGTTGCGCCCGCCGCGGATGATCATGTCCTTGACGCGGCCGGTCACGAAGAGCTCGCCTTCCGCGAGGTAGCCGAGGTCGCCGGTGTCGAGCCAGCTGCCGCGCAGCAGCTTGCGGGTTTCCCCGGTGTTGTGCAGGTAGCCGGTGGTCGCGGACGGGCCGCGGAATTCGATGCGCCCGACGCGGCGATCGGGAAGCTCGTCGCCACTCGGCGCGACGATGCGCAGGTCGTGGCCCGGCAGCGGCTGGCCGCAGCCGACGAAGCGGATCGCGCCGGCGTCGTCCTCGGGTGCCCGGATCGCCTCGCCGCGGGAGAAGGCATCGCGCGCGACGCGGTCGATGCGCGGGCCGCGTCCGATGGGCGGCACGGCGAGGCCGACCGCGTTCTCGGCGAGCCCGTAGGCGGGGGTCATCGCTTCGCGGCGCAGGCCATACGGGGCCAGGCGTTCGCTGAAACGCTCGATGGTGTCGGGATTGACCGGTTCGGCGCCGTTCGCCGTGAATCGCCAGCGCGACAGGTCGAGTCCGGCGAGTTCGCGTTCTTCCACGTGCTTCAGGACGAGCTCGTAGGCGAAATTCGGCGCCGCGGAGAGCGTGCCGTGGTAGCGGTGCAGGGTGCGCAGCCAGCGCACGGGGCGGGACAGGAAGTCCAGCGGCGACATCAGCACCAGCGGGCAGCCGTTGTACAGGCTGCCGAGCCACGCCGCGATCAGGCCCATGTCGTGATAGAGGGGCAGCCAGCTCACGGTCACGTCGTCGGCGGTGATGGCGATCGAGCGGCTCCAGGCGCGGATGTTCGCCAGCAGGTTCGCGTGGGTGAGCATCACACCCTTCGGGTTGCCGGTGCTGCCCGAGGTGTATTGCAGCAGCGCGAGCTCGTCCGCCCGCCGCGCGGCAGGCTCCGGGTCGCCGTGGTGGTTGGCGAGTTCGTGCGCGGTGAGCGTGTACCTGAGACTGCCCGACGGGGTCGAGATCAGGCGGGCGACCTGCTGGACCTGCGCATCGGTGACGAGTACCGGCGCGCGGCAGCTTTCGAGGATGCCGGACTGGCGGCGCAGGTGATCCTCGAGCTGCGACGGGCGTGTCGGCGGATACATCGGCACGGGCACCCCGCCGGCGAGCAGCGCACCGTAGAAGCTCGTGAAGAACTCCAGCGAGGTCGGCAGCATGATCGCGACCGCGTCGCCGGGCGCGACGCCCGCGTGCCGCAGGCCGGCGGCGATGCGCGTCGCGCCCTCCAGCAGCTGCCGGTGCGTGAGCGTGCCGATTTCGGCGTCGTCGTGGAGCAGGCGGATGTGGATGTGCTGCGGCGAGTGTTCGGCGTGCCATTGCAGCACGTCGACGAGGGTGGCGGCAGCGGTGGGGGCCTCGATGCGCGCGGTCTCCGCGGCGGCAACGACGCCGGGCGGATCCGTGACGGCTTCGGGCCGGGCGGCGCGCAGCGCGGCGAGAAGCTGGCGGGGCGTCTCCGCCGCTTCAAGGGTGCCGTCCGGCAGCTGCACGCGAGCGGCGTGTTCGATGCGCGCGAGCAGTTCGACGCGCGCGAGGCTATCGAGCCCGAGGTCGCGTTCGAGGTGGCTGTCGAGCGTGGCGTCGGGCGGCTTGCCGGGGCGCAGCTCGCTGACGAGCGCGCGCACGATCTCGAGCAGTCCGGCCGCGTCGATCACTGGAAGGGATGGCGCCATCGTGAGGCTCCGACCGCCAGGCCCGCCGCAGCGCAAGCGGACCGGGTCACCCCCTTTTTAGCCCTTTGTTGCGAGTCCTGCCGTGACGGCTTCTCGCGCCGGCAGCTCACGCACGCTGCGGCAGTCCGTCGCGCGTATCTTCTGCAGCATGTAGTCGGCGGACGTGGCGGGCAGCATCGCGCGCAGATAGCGTGCGAGGTTGAGGAGCTGGCGGTTGTCGAGCGCGGTTTCGCAGCCGGCCTTGCCGAAATCCTCGTCGGGCGGAATCTGCGAGAAGCCGAGGCGCGCGGACGGGGTGCCGGCAGGAATCTCGCGTTCGGCGCCCGCCGCGAAGACGAGCAGGCAGGGCGTGTGGCAGGCGCTTCCCGGCGCGATGCGCGTGTTGTAGCCGCGGTTGCGCAGCATCGAGCCCACCGTGATCGCCGCGCCGACGCTGCCGTCCGCGATGTCGAGCACGACCCACTTGCTGCGGCAGGAACGCTTCGAAGCTGCCTCGTGCGCGAGCGTCAGCGAGGAGACGGCCGCTGGCGCGAGCGTGCCGCGCAGCGTCAGTTCGCAGGAGTCGCCGCGCTGTGCGAGGGCGACGTCGCCGCCACGGTAGGCGAAGCGTTCGCCTTCGCGCCCGGCGGTGGGGGCAGTCGGGGCCGTGGGTGCAACGCCGCAGGCGGAGACGAGCAGCGCAAGGGCGACGGCCGGCAGGAGCGGCCACGGAAAACGGGTCTGCATCGGGTCATCCTCGTGATGGGCGGCGATTAAAATATCATAAGAACGGTGCCGCGCCGGTTCGCGGCGCCGCGCAGGCGGGAGGACGGGCGGAATGGCGTGGCAGACCTTCGGGCACGAGGCTGACATCGGCGTGCGTGGCAGCGGCGCGACGCTGGCGCAAGCGTTCGCGGGGGCGGCCACCGCGCTGACCGCGGTGATCTGCGATCCGGCGGGCGTTGCGGCACGCGCGCCGGTGGGCGTTGCGTGCGCCGCGCCGGACCTGGAGCTGCTGCTCGTCGACTGGCTCAACGCGCTGGTGTTCGAGATGGCGACGCGGCGCATGCTGTTCTCGCGCTTCGACGTCCGGATCGAGGCCGATGCCGGCGGTTTCCGGCTCGCGGCGACGGCCTGGGGCGAGGCGGTCGATGTCGCGCGCCATCAGCCCGCCGCCGAAGTGAAGGGGGCGTCGTTCTGCGAACTCGCGGTCGTGCACGGCGCCGACGGCGTCTGGGTCGCACAGTGCGTGGTGGATGTCTGAGCACGCCGCCCGGCTTTGGCTATGCTGGAATAGGCAGGCGGACGCAGGAGGCGGGTCATGGAACTCCGAAGATTCCGGCAACACGGTCCGCATGCATGGGAGCTGCCCGCGAGCGGGCGCATGCGCGTTCCCGGCGTGATCTTCGCATCGCGCGAGCTGATGGAGGCGATGGACGAGAAGGTCGCCGAACAGGTCGCCAACGTCGCGAGCCTGCCCGGCATCGTCGGCGCCGCGTATGCGATGCCCGACGCACATTGGGGCTACGGCTTCCCGATCGGCGGGGTGGCGGCCTTCGACGCCGATGAGGGTGGCGTGGTGTCGGCCGGGGGGGTGGGCTTCGACATCTCCTGCGGCGTGCGCACGTTGCATACGGGGCTGACGCGTGCGGACGTCGAGGCGCACAAGAAGCGCCTTGCCGACGTGCTGTACGCGCGCATCCCGGCCGGCGTCGGCAGCACTGGCGCCCTGCGCCTGGCCGGCGCCGGGATGGATGCGATGCTCAGGGGCGGCGCGCGCTGGGCGGTGGCCGAAGGCTACGGCAGCGAGGCCGACCTCGCCCACATCGAGGAATCCGGCTGCGCTGCGGGCGCCGATCCGCGCGCAGTCTCGGACATGGCGAAGAAGCGCCAGCGCGACGAGATGGGCACCCTCGGCTCGGGCAACCACTATCTCGAAGTGCAGGTCGTCGACGAGGTGTTCGATGCCGCGGCGGCGCGCGCGTACGGGCTGGCACGGGGCGACGTCGTCGTCAGCATCCATTGCGGTTCGCGCGGCCTCGGGCACCAGATCGGCACCGACTACCTGCGCGAGATGGTGATCGCCGCCCGCGACGCCGGCATCGCGCTGCCCGATCGCGAGCTCGCGTGCGCACCGCTGAACTCGACGCTGGGCCAGCGCTACCTCGGCGCGATGCGCGCCGGGATCAACTGCGCGCTGGCGAACCGGCAGATCCTCACGCACCTTGCGCGCGAAGCCTTCGCCCAGGTCTTCCCGCGCGTGCGCCTGCCCATCCTCTACGACGTGTCGCACAACACCTGCAAGGAGGAGACGCACCGCGTCGGCGACGCGCACCGCCGCCTCTTCGTGCATCGCAAGGGGGCGACGCGCGCATTCGGCCCGGGGCATGCCGAGCTGCCGCGCGAGTACCGCGACGCCGGCCAGCCGGTGTTGATCGGCGGCAGCATGGGCACGGCGTCGTGGATCCTCGCCGGCGCCGCCGGCACCGGGGAGCGCGCGTTTGCCTCCGCGTGCCACGGTGCCGGACGGGCGATGAGCCGCAGCGAAGCGCTGCGCCGCTGGCACGGCCGCGCTGTCGTCGACGACCTCGCGGCGCGCGGCATCCTGATCCGCAGCCCGAGCTGGCGCGGCGTCGCCGAGGAGGCGCCGCTCGCGTACAAGGATGTCGGCGCGGTGGTCGATGCGGCCGAGCGCGCCGGGCTCGCCATGAAGGTCGCGCGGCTCGCGCCGCTGGTCTGCGTGAAGGGCTGACCGGCCTTACGCCACGGCGATCTCGATCTTGCGCGGCTGTGCGTGTTCGGCCTTCGGGATGCGCAGCTTCAGTGCGCCCTGGTTGAACTCGGCCGAGACCTTGTTCGCGTCAAGTTCCTTCGACAGCTTGAACACGCGGCGATAGCGCGGCAGGCTGACTTCGGCATGCACCGATTCCATGCCTTCGGGCGCAACGAGGCTCACTTCGCCTTCGATCGTCAGCGTGTCGCCTTCGACCAGCAGGCTCAGCCGGTCCTTCGGCACGCCCGGCAGGTCGGCGTACAGCGTGATCCCGCCGGCATCCTCGATGACATCCACCGGCGGCATCAGCGCCATGTCGCTGGCCGGGGTTTCGGGCTTGCGGGTGACGTTGGTGTTGTCGTTCATGTCCGGTTCCTCCTCACTCGATGCTGATGCGGCGCGGCTGGGCGGCCTGCCGGCGCTGGACGCTGACGTGCAGCACGCCGTCGCGGTACTTTGCCGACACGGCGTTCGGGTCGGCGTCGTCGGGCAGCGTCACGACGCGGCGGAAACGGCCGCTGAAGCGCTCGTCGATGTGCACCGTGGCGTTCGCGTCCTGCGGGGGGAGAACGCTCGCGCGTTCGCCGGCGATCGTCAGCACGCCCTTTTCGAGCTGCACGTCGATCGTCGCCGGGTCGATGCCCGGGGCGAAGGCGTAGATCTCGACCGAATGCGGCGTGTTGCCGACATTCATCGCCGGAAAGCCCCCTCGCGCGAGACCGCGGATGCTGGGGGAGAACTCGTAGGCCTGCTGCATCTCGCGCTGCAGGCGATCCAGCTCGGAGACCAGGTCGCGGGGAAACAGTGATCGGTAGAACATGATGATCCTCCATCGGACAGGGACGGGTGTCCGCGTGCAACACCCATGACTCCGGATATAGAGGCGGTTGACCGGAGTTCAAGTCCACGTCTTGCGGCGTGGACGCCGAAGGAGGATGGGGCGCGCCCGCGGCTCGCGCGGGCGGTGTATCAGGCGAAGTTCCCGATCGCCTCGACCGACCCGTCGAGGGCCATCAGCAGGGTCTCGACCTGCAGGCCGGGGTGCAGGTCCTTGATCGCGGCGGCAAGGCGCTCGAGGTGGTCGCGATGCACTTCGGACTCGCGCACGGGGTCCGGCGCCAGGTCTTCGCCGAGAATCGCCTTGTAGGCACCGCAGTCGCGGTGGTCCATGACGACGACCTTCTTGACGTCATGCAGCTGGATGGCGACGGCGAGGTGATCCCAGAAGGTGCGGTTCCACGCTGGATACTTGTCGGTCAGCGCGCCGAGCGAGGCACCCGCCAGCACGATGTGGTCGTACTTGTGCGTGAGGCCGCGGTTCGCCATGTAGTGCTCGACGCTGTCCATGAGGCGGAAGTCCATGCAGGTGAGCAGCAGGATGTCGGTGTGGCCGCCGGCGAGCGCAGGACGGCTCGGCGCGACGGCGCCGAGCAGGGCGACGCCGGCGGCGAGCGTGGCCCGCGTGAGGAAGTTGCGACGGGCCCCGGAGTGATCTGCGGCCGGCTTGTGCGTGCAGTTGCAGTGGTCGTGAGTGTCCATTGTTCGAGGTGTTATTGATGGATGTCGGTATGAGTGCGGGCCGAATGGTATACCGATGAAATTTTCAGAGACATGCATTAAAAATATTTAATGCATATTGGGTGAATTCGCCAAAGCCAGCGCAGACGCGGGCTGCGCCACTTTTCTGTTCATGACGAATGGTTTGGCGGTGGCGCGTACGGGGTGCGCCCCTGTGCGTCCGGTTGACGCCGTCGATCGCTATTGCCCGCGAGGGCACGGGGTCACCGCGCCGGCATCCTCGACCTGTTGCGCCAGCGCGGACGCTTGTGCGCCGCGGGCAGGAGGAAATGCTGCTCCAGCATGCCTTCGAACCCTTCGGCGGGGAGTGGTTTGCCGATCAGGTATCCCTGCAGGAAGTCGCAGCCCAGTTCGCGCAGGAAGGCGACCTGTTCCGCGGTTTCCACCCCTTCCGCGGTGACCTGCAGGCCCAGGCTGTGCGCCATGTTGATGATCGCCTCGACCAGGTGCGCGTCGTTGCGGTCGTCCGGGCAGCCGGCGACGAAGCTGCGGTCGATCTTGACGACGTCGACGGGGAAGCGCTTGAGGTAGGACAGCGAGGAGAAGCCGGTGCCGAAGTCGTCGAGCGCGTAGCCGATACCCAGCGCCTTGATCGCACGCATGCGCGATTCCATCGATTCGCTGCCGCCCATCAGCACCGACTCGGTGATCTCGACCATCAGCCCGCCGCGGTCGATGCCGAACTCGGCGAGGACTTCGCCGACGAGGTCGGGCAGGCCGGCCTCGCGGAACTGCACGCCGGACATGTTCACCGCGAGGCGCAGCGCCGCATGCCCGCCATCGCGCCACTGGCGCGACTGCCGCGCCGCTTCGCGCAGCGCCCATTCGCCGATACCGATGATGAGCCCGCTGTCCTCGGCGACGGGGATGAACTCCAGCGGCGAGACCGGGCCGCGCTCGGGGTGGATCCAGCGGATCAGCGCCTCGGCGCCGACCAGTTCGCCGCTGTCGGCTTCGACGATGGGCTGGTAGTGCAGCGAGAAGGCCTGCCGTTCGAGCGCGATGCGCAGGTCCGCTTCGAGCTGCAGGCGCGCGAGGGCGTCGCTTTGCATGTCGCGGGCATAGAACTGGAAGCGGTTCTTGCCGGCCTGCTTGGACTTGTACATCGCGATGTCGGCGTTGCGGAACAGCGTCTGCACGTCCTCGCCGTCGTCCGGATACACGGTGATGCCGATGCTGCCGGACATGCGATGCTGGATCCCGCCGAGAAAGAACGGATCGCGCAGCACGCTCACGATCTTTTCGGCGATGGCGTTGAGGTCGTCCGGTTCGGCGAGGTCCTGCACGATGATCGTGAACTCGTCGCCGCCGAAGCGCGCCACGGTGTCCTGCTCGCGCACGCAGAAGGTTACCCGGCGCGCCACCTCGATCAGCAGTTCATCGCCGATGTCGTGGCCCAGCGTGTCGTTGATCCACTTGAAGCCGTCCAGATCGAGGAACAGCAGGCCCACGCGCGCGCGGTTGCGGCGGGCGTGTGTGAGGGCCTGGTCGAGGCGGTCCTGCAGCAGGCTGCGGTTGGCGAGGTTCGTGAGCGGGTCGAAGTTCGCCTGCCGCCAGATCGCCTCTTCCTGCTGCTTGCGCTGGGTGATGTCGTTGAACAGCGAGATGTAGCCGGTGAGGTTGCCGTGCTGGTCATGGACGGCCGAAATCGTCTGCCACTGCGGATAGATTTCGCCGTTCTTGCGCCGGTTCCAGATCTCCGATTCCCACTGCCCGGCGCGGGCGAGGGAATCCCACATGTTGCCGTAGAAGCTCGCGTCGTGGCGGCCGGAACCGAGCATCGACGGCTTGTGCCCCAGCACCTCTTCGGCGGTGTAGCCGGTGATCGCGGTGAAGGCCGGGTTGACGGCGGTGATCACGCAATGCGCGTCCGTCGTCATGATGCCCTGGCTGGAGGCGTTGAACACGACCATCGCCTGGTTCATCCGCGTCTCGATGCGCTTGCGCTCGGTGACGTCGTTCATCAGGCCGACGAATTGTTGCGGCTCCCCGCGGGGCGAGAGGATCGGTGCGATGCGCAGGTCGCTCCAGTACAGGTCCCCGTCCTTGCGGCGGTTGAGGAGTTCGCCCTGCCAGCTTTCGCCGCCCAGGATCACTTTCCACAGTTCCGCGTAGACCTCGCGCGGCATGCGGTCGGAGCGGAACAGCGCCGGCGTCCTGCCCAGCGCCTCGGCGGCGGGGTAGCCGGTGATGCGCGAGAAGGCGGGATTCGTGTACTCGATCACCGACGAGCGGTCGGTGATCACGATGCCCGACGTGCTCGCATCGACTGCCACCTTGAAGAGGCGCAGGCGGTGCGCGGCGCGGCGGCGCTGTTCCAGCAGCACGATGGACAGCACGATCAGCAGCATCGCGATGAGCTCGACGTGCATGTGCAGCAGCGTCGCCCAGCCGAGGGCGGAGCGATCGACGACGTGATAGACCGCCCACGGCGCGTTCTCCAGGTGCAATCCCTTGAGCAGCCAGCCGTCGTGCTCGTCGTAACCTGGCGTCATCGTCCCGGGGCCGGGCAGGCGGCCGACGAGTTCGCGCGGCAGGCTGCGGTCGACCAGGCGTACGTCGGCATCGCCCGGCGTCACGATGACCGGATCGGCCAGAAGCTGGCCCCGGTCGTTGGCGACGAACACGCGGCCGATCTCCAGCCCGGGCCCCGACAGGTAGCCGTTCAGGTTCGCGAGCGTGATGTCGAGGGCGACGACGGCGCGGAAGCGTCCTGCCGCGTCGAAGACGGGCGACGTCAGCGAACTCATCATGCCCTTGCCGGCCTCATCGACATAGGCCGCGCTCCAGCGCGGCTTGCGTTCGGGATTGTTCTCCGGCGCAGCGTCCGCGACGATCGGATGGGTGAGGATTTCGTCGCGCCACGACAGGTATTCCCGCTGCGCTTCGAGCGGATAGACGCAGATGAAGCCGGAACGCGACAAGTAATACACCCAGGCCACCTGCGGAATGTTCTTGTGGACGCGCTGGAAGACGGGTATCAGGTGCAGTGCGACTTCGATTTCATGGTCCATCTCGCGCGGAAGCGCCGCGGGATCGCCGCGGCCGAAGACGTAGGCGCCCAGCCCGGGCGGCACTTCATCGGGCAGCTGCGTCGTCGCGAACAGGCCCGGTCCGGGGAAGGTGGCGAAACCCTTGCGCAGCGGGTTGGGGGCGTGCACCGCTTCGTCGTGCAGCGCGCGTTCGGCTTCGACGCGGAGGATGGCCACGTGGTCGGTGGCGGATTTCGCGGTGGCGTCGAGCGAATTGCTCATCGCATGCAGGCTCTCGCCCGACAGGCGCAGCGCCGCGGCGACGCGGAACGACCACAGCTCATAGAAGCCGAAGAGCGCGAGGCCGATTACAGCGGCGTACGCGATCAGGACGACCCGGTTGAGCTGCGGAGCTTTCACACACCACCTGCTTCATTGGGAACGAGCGAATACCCTGCAATCTAGCGCATTGGCGACCCAAATGGCGTAGAACCGACGCTCTGGCGCCAGTTTTCCGGGAATCGTGTCCCGGAACGCACTGCGCGGGTGCGAGGCGGATGATCCTCAGCGGTGCAGGCCTGCGTTGTCAAGCACGCGTTCGACGATCCGGCGCAGCAGCGCGCGCGCGAACTCTCCGCCCGGCGTCTGCAGCGCCGGCGGGCGCGACACCAGGAAGACCGTGCGCGGACGGCCCGGCAGCGTGTACAGCGCAATCGTCATCGGACACAGCGCGATGTGGCGGACGTCCTCGGCGACCATGCGACCGGACACCTGCGCGCTGCAGAAGGAGAAGATCTCCGCCTGCTCGTAGAGATCCGCGCGGTGTCCGAGGTCCCGCGCGGTGCGGGCCAGCATCTCGCCGAACTGGCTTACCGCGGGGGGTGCGAGGCCCTCTTCGACGAAGGCGTCGAGCAGCGCCGTGCGGGCGTCGGCATAGGCGAGCGGCTGCAGTTCGCGCTCGATGAGTTCGCTGTCGGCCGCGCGTGCCACGGCAAGGCACGACAGCAGGGCCGCGAGCCAAAAAACGAGCCCCGCCCGTACGAGCCGGGCAGGGCGAAGACGGTCACCGCGAAGGAGGAGGAGCACGGGGCCGAGGTCAGAAGCGATAGTTGGCCCTCACGCCCGCGAACAGGCTGCGGGTCGGGCCGGGTTCATAGAAACGGTCGTTGCCGTCGCCGACGATCACGGAAGCAATGTGTTCCTTGTCGAACAGGTTGTCCACGCGCAGCATCTCGCGGAAGGTCCAGCCGCCGGAGCGCTGCTCGGCCGTGAGGCGCAGGTTCGCCAGCGTGTAGCGGGGCGCGGCGCGCTTCGCGTTGGTGTCCTCGACGAACACCTTGCTCCGGTGCAGTGTCTCGACCGCGGCCGACAGGCCTTCGCGCGGCTTCCATTCGAGTTCGGCGTAGGCCGAGAGCGCGGGGATGCCGGGGATGCGCCTGCCCTCGGGGACAGGGCTGCCACCCGAGATCAAGCTTTTGTCATAGACGGCACGCAGGGTGGTGAGGGCCAGTTTGCCGCGCCAATGGCGCGAAAATTCGCTTTCGGCCGCGAGCTCGACACCCTGGCGCAGCGTTGAGCCGGCGTTCTTGAATGTTGTTCTACCTCCCAAATTGCTGTTTACGACCAATTCGTCCTTTGTGCGGATCTCGAACACCGCGAGGTTCACGCGCGTGTTTTCGCCGACGAAGGCCTTGGCGCCGAGTTCATACTGCTTGCTGGTCGCGGGTTTCAGACCGAAGTTGAAACCATCGGATCCGCTGGCCCCCGAATACGATAGTTCCGCCAGCGTCGGGGTTTCGAAGCCGCGCGCGGCGCTGGCGTACAGGTTCACGACCGGACTCAGCTGATAGACGATGCCCACCGCAGGGGTCGTCTTGCGGAAGCTGAGGTCGCCGCTGTCGTCCCGGTTGTCCGCCGTGATGAACTTGTCGTCGACCTCGAACTTCACGTCGCTGTGACGCAGCCCGGCCTGCAGCGTCCACTTTTCGAGTTTCCAGCTTGCCTGCACGTAGGGATCGACGCTCGTTACCGTGTCGGTCTCGTCGCGGCGCAGCCGCCCCTTCACCCCCAGCGCGGTCGGGGCGTTGGCGCGGCCGAGGAAGTTCTCGAAACCCTTGCGCGCATCTTCCGAGCGGTCGTAGTCGATGCCGCCGGTCAGCGTCAGCTCGCCGGGCCCGGCGGCCAGCGTGTGGATCCACCTTGCGCCCAGTCCGTGGAAGCTGCGGTCGAAGTCCACCACTCCGCCGGAATGACCGGGCCGGAAAAAGATCCCTGCTCTGGGATTGACGATGCTCCGATCGTTGTTCTGAACGCCAACCGGAATCGACTGGAATTGCGTCACGCTGCGTTCGCCCCCATACGCCGAAAGCTGCAGCCTGCCGGCGCCGAAGCGCCGTTCGTAGGTCGCCCCCGCCTGGCGGTGATCGATGCTCTTGCGGGTGTCGAAGGTCTCGGCCACGCTCTCGACGGCGCGCGGATCGCGCTTGAAGGTCTCCCAGGTCAAACCGAGCGGGTCCTGGGTATCGTCCTGGCGCAGCGCGTTCGCGACGAGCGTGAGCTTGCTGTCCTGGTCGGGCCGGAAGACGAGCTTGCCGAACAGCTGGTCGCGCGTCGCGGCGCTGTGGTCGCGGTAGCCGTCGGTATCGAAGCGCGACGCGTCGACGAGGTAGCCCACGCCGTTCTTCTCGCCTTCGGCGCCGATGTCGACCTTGGTCGTGCCCCACGAGCCGCCGAGCAGCCCGCCATACACGCTCGGTGCCCCCTGCGGATCGCGCGAGAAGAGCTGGATCACCCCGCCGGCATGGTTGCCATACACGGTGGAGAAGGGCCCGCGCATCACCTCGATGCGTTCGGCGGTGTCGAGGTTGAAGGTCGCCGCCTGGCCCTGTCCGTCGGGCGTGCTGGCGGGGATGCCGTCCGCGATGAGCTTCACGCCGCGCACGCCGAAGGCGGCCCGGCTGCCGAAGCCGCGCACCGAAATCTGCAGGTCCTGCGCGTAGTTCTGGCGGTTCTGCACGACCAGGCCCGGCACCCCGGCGAGCGCCTCCGAGGCATTCACGCCGAGGTTGCCCGCCTGCACCGGCCGCATGTCGACCGAATCCACCGAGAAGGGCAGATCGAAGCTCTGCGCCTCGACGCGGCTGCCCGTCACGACCACCGGATTGAGCGTCGGCACCGGGTCGGCGGCGAAGGCAGGGGCGGCGCCGAGGCCCGCGCACAGCGCGACATGCAGCGGCCGCAGCCGGGTGCGCGGGTAGGGCGGGAGCGAACTGCGGGGCGAAGCGAACATGGTTCCGGGTCCTGTCGATAGGTGTGCGCCGCGTCTGGCGGTTGTACCCAACTTTACGGGCCCGCGCACAGTCCCGCGTCCATGACTCCACGGAATCGCGCTACAGAAAATCATGAGATCGGCCGCAGAGGGCCGTCCGGCGGGCGTCTCAGCCGTGCCAGATGACGAAGTACTTCTGCGGCCAGCGCAGCGAGCGCCACCACCGCTCGCCGGCCTCGTACAGCGCAACGCCGTCGGACGACAGGGTGTAGAAGTGCGCGCGCGGCCCTTCCTTCGCGCAGGGCACGATGTAGCCGTTGCGTTCGAGAAAGCCGAAGTAATGCACCGCCATCGGTGCGCCCTCGAGGTGGGTGAGGCAGGAGAGATCCCACAGGTGTATGAAGGGATGCCCGGCGTGCATGGAGCGCAGCATCTGCAGCACGTGCCAGCGATGCGGCAGGGGTTCGCGGCGAGGGGCGACGTCGGCGCGCGCAGGCATCACAGTCTCCTGGAGCTGCACGGTCAGGGCAGCCCGGCAAGGCATCCATTCGTTCCATGCCAGCGTCGACAGGAAGACTTGCCGGCGCGGGCCATCCCGCATCCGGGGATGGCGTACCTGCGGCGAGGAACGGTTCAGATGCCCTTCCAGGCGTAACGCACGCCAACCCACGCGCTGCGTGGCGCGCCCGGGGCGACGAATTGCTCATGGCGCCATTCGCCGGGATCCACCACAAACGCGTTGTCGGGGCCGACGAAGGGGTTTTCCGCCAGCGCCCCGGCAGTCGCGTAGCGCTTGTCGAACAGGTTGTCGATGCGGCCGAAAAGGGTCCAACCGCGCGCCAACTGGTAGTCCGCGCGAAGATTGACCACCCCGTATCCGGGAAGTTTCCCGCGGCCTTCGAACCCGTCTTCGGGTTCATGGCGGTTGTTCTCGTTGCCGCGCACGTAGCGGCCGGAGTATGCGATGAGGTCCGCCCCCACGCGCAGCACCTCGGTGGCGTGCCAGTCGACACCGAGCTTGAGGCTGTGTTTCGGCAGTCCGGGCAGCCGGTCGCCGCGCGCGACGCGGATCTCGTCGTCGGGGCAGCCGCCCTGGCCCTCCGTGCTGTTGTTCTCGGCCAGCAGGCAGGCGGAGGACTGGAAGGTGGCATCGAGGTAGCTGTAGTTGGCCTGCCAGTCGAAGGCGCCGATCTCGCCGCTCAGGCCCAGTTCGACGCCCTGGCGGCGGGTCTGCCCGAAGTTGGTGAAAAAACCGAGGCTGCCGCCGGTGCCGACGAAGAGGATGTCGTCGCGGTTGGTGCTGCGGAAGGCCGTGGCGTTCCACTGCGTGTTGCCGGCGAGCTTGCCGCGCACGCCGAGTTCGACCGTGCGGGTGACGACCTGTCGCAGGAAGGGGTCGGCGGCCATCGCGTTGGGCAGGCTGCAGGCGTTCTCGGGATCGGCGCAGCCCAGCTCGATCGGCGTCGGCGCGCGATTGCCCTGGGTGAAGCCGCCATAGACGGTGAGGGCGGGCGTCGCCTGCCAGGTGAGGCCCAGCGCCGGGTTGAGCTTGTGGTAAGTGAAATCGCCGTTGAGTGCGTCGCCCATGCGATCGCTGTTGATCACGCGCGTGCGGTTGTAGCGCAGCGACCCCGTGAGGTGCAGGGTGGGGGCCAGCGCGACGGTGTCGGTCGCATACAGGCTGGTGGTGCGCGTGCGGCCGAGCAGGCTGTTCACCTGTTCCTCGTCGCCGGTCGCGGAAATGCCGCGGTTTGCGGTCAGCTCCCCTGCCTGCTCGCTCTGGCGGAAGTTGGCGTGGCTGCGGTCGTGGGACACGCCGACCGAGAACTGGTGGGCGCCGGCGATGCGGCTCCACTGCAGCGCGATTCCTGCAGCGGTCTGGCCGGTACGGGTGCGGTTGAGCGCGCCGCTTTCCGGTTCCGCTCCGGCGGGAAAGCCGGCAGCGGCCCATTCGGCGAACTCGTCCCCGAATTCGTCGTTGAGGTCGCCGTTCAGCGTGCGGGTGAGGGTGCGCCGCGCGTAGACCGTGCCCGAGATCTGGTCCTGGTCGTTGAGCCAGTGGCTGCCGGACAGCGCCAGCAGGCTGCTGCGGTTTCGCGTCTGGTCGGGATGGGTGAAGATCGCTTCGCGCCGCTGGCGCAGGATGCTCTCCGGCACCAGGGCGTTGCCGATCAGGTCGGTATCGGCGTGGGCCAGCGTGAGCGCCACATCGGTCTCGCCCCTCGTCCATGCGAGCTTGCCGAACAGCTGGCCGACTTCGGAGGGGGAGCGATCGCGCCAGCCGTCTTCCTTCATGCCCTCGGCCGCGACGTACCAGGAGAGCTCCCCGCGCTTGCCGCCGTGCTCGATGGAGCCGCCGCGGCGGTTGAAGGCGCCGCCGTACACCTCCAGCGCGCCGCCCGGGTGCGTGTCGCCGCGCTTGGTCTGCAGCGCCAGCGCGCCGCCCAGGGTGTTGAGGCCGTAAAGGGGGTTGGAGCCCGGCACGAGCGTCATCGTGGCAATCGCCGTCTGCGGGATCAGGTCCCAGTTCACGACGTCGCCGAAGGGTTCGTTGACGCGCACGCCGTCGAGGAATACCGACAGGCCCTGCGGGGTGCCGAGCAGCGGCGAGGCGGAAAAGCCGCGGTAATTGAGATCGGCCTGGTAGGGATTGCCCTGGACCTCGTTCACATTGACGCTCGGCATCTTGCGCTGCAGGTTCTCGGCCAGCGATGGGCCGCCGGCGTCGCGCAGTTGCCGGCTGTTCATCAGCTGGACGTTGGCGGGAACCTGATCCTTCGGGAGGTTGATCCCCGGCAAGGGCGTGGTGCCGACGACCTCCACCGGCGCGAGTTCGACCGTTTCGGCGGCGCTGGCCGTGGTGACGGCTCCGAGGAGGGCGATCAGGATCGCGAGCGGTTTGCGGATCGGTACCGGGGGGGCGTACTGCATGGGCTTCCTCTCGTTGGCTGGAATTATTGGCTGGAGCTATTGGCGGTGGGGCGACTCGATGCTCCGTGAGCCTGCCGGATGCATGCTTCAGCGTACGCATGCCGCGCGTCGCCTTCCATAGGAAAAATTCCTGATTTTCTCGATGTGCGGGGCGTAGGGCCGATGGGATACTGCCCTCATGGAACTCACCCACGTGCTGGTGCGCCGCGCCGCGGTCATATCGTTCGCCTGCCTGCTGTGCGTCCTGCTCCTTGCAGTGTGGCGCGCGGGGTCGGATGTCCGCCGGGAGGGGCTGGCCGCCACGCAGCTCGCGCTCCTCGGCCACCAGCTCGCCGCCTTGCAGCACGCGCCGGACGGCGCGCTCGAGGCGCAGATCGGGGCGCTGCGCAACGTGGGGCGCCTGCGCCATCTCGAATTCCGGCTCGAGGATGCGAAGAGCGGCGAGGTGCTGGCGCGCTCGCGTGCCGAGCCCGCCCCGTCGGCGGCGATGCGGCCCTTCCTGTGGCTGCAGGGTCTTCTGTCGCGGCGGCAGGCGGTCACTGAATCAACCTGGCTCCTGGAGCGTGCCGACGGGCGCACTTTTCGCGTCGCGTTGACCACGCAGCCGTTCAGCGAGCAGCGGGAAGCCTTCGACGATGTCGTCGGGGTCACGGGCGTGTTGCTGCTCTACAGCGTCGGCCTGCTGGCCGCCCTGTACTGGGCCGTGCGCCATGCCTTCGCACCGCTGCGCCAGATCCTGGATGCGATCGGCGCGTTCGAGCGTCAGGACTACCGGACGCGGTTGCCGGCGATGCCGGTCCGCGAACTGGACGTGATCGCGCGCGCCCTCAACCACCTCGCGGCTGCATTGGGACAGATCCAGGAGGAGCGGCGCCTGCTCAGCCTGAGGCTGCTGACCCTGCAGGAGGACGAGCGCGCGCACATTGCCCGCGAGCTGCACGACGAACTCGGCCAGTCGCTCACTGCGATGCGCGCGGATGCGACCTACCTGCTGCGCCGGACCGCGCAGCAGCCGGATCTCCACACGGTGGTCGCCGAACTGGAACAGCAATGCGCCCGCGTCCAGCAGGACATCCGCAACCTGCTGCGCTGGCTCGGCAAGCCGGGGGAGGG
>NZ_WTVN01000024.1 GCF_012910905.1 Aromatoleum toluvorans | reverse complement strand
GGCCACGGCGACGCCCTCCCCGCGCCCTCCGCCGATCTCGCGGCGTGGAGCGACGCGCTGCTACCAACGCTTCCCGAGCGCGCCGTCCTGTGCGGCTGGTCGCTCGGCAGCCTCGTCGCACTCGACCTCGCCCACCGCCATCCGGAGCGCGTCGCGCGCCTGATCCTGATCGGCGCCACGCCCTGCTTCGTCGCCCGCAGCGGCGACGCCCCGTGGCCCCACGGCCTCGACGCCGCTACCGTTGCCGCCTTCAACGCGAGCTTCGCGACCGATCCCGCGGGCACGCAGAAGAAGTTCATCGCCCTACAGTCCCTCGGCGATGCCCAGCGCCGCACCGTCGCGGCCAAGCTCGCTGCCGCCCTTGCCGACACCGGCCACGAGCGTGCGGCGGGCCTCTCCTGCGGACTGGAACTTCTCGCGAACACCGACCTCCGCGCCCTCCTGGCGGAGATCCGGCAGCCCACGCACCTGATCCACGGCGCAGGCGACGCACTGATGCCGCTCGCAGCCGCGGAATGGCTCGCGCAGCAGCTCCCGCACGCACGGCTCACGCGCCTTGACGACTGCGGCCACGCGCCCTTCCTGTCCCGTCCGCAGGACTGCGCCGCGCTCATCGCGGAAAGCCTCGATGACTGAGCACCGCCGCCACAAGCAGCAGGTCCGCAAGGCCTTCGACCGTGCCGCGGACAGCTACGACCGCGCCGCCGCCGTGCAGCGCGAAGTCTGCCATCGCCTCGCCGCCCTCGCGGCAGGAACACTCCCATCCGGGCCGGTTTCCCGCATCCTCGACGCCGGCTGCGGCACGGGCTTCGGGCTGGATCTCGTCGCCCGCTCCCATCCGGCCGTGCACCTCGTCGCGCTCGACTTCGCGCCGGCCATGCTCGCGCGACTGCGCCAGCACCGCCCCGCCGGCGAGATTTCGCCCCTGTGCGCCGACCTCGAAGCCCTTCCGCTCGCGGCCGGCTCGATCGATGCCGTGTGGTCCAGCCTCGCGCTGCAATGGTGCGACCCGGCGCTCGCGCTCGGCCAGCTCGCCGACGCCTTGCGCCCGGGCGGCGTCGCCTGGATCGCGACCCTCGGCCCCGCAACGCTATGGGAACTGCGCGAGGCGTTCGCGCGCGTCGACGCGGCGAGCCACGTGATCGGCTTCCACGCGCCGTCCGCCTGGATCGCCGCGGCGGAAAACGTCGGCCTCACGCTCATCGCCCGGGACCTCGACCCCGCCTACGCGCTCGCCCCCGACCTGCGCGGCCTGCTGCGCGACATCAAGGCGATCGGCGCCCACAGCGTCGGCGAACAGCGGCGCCGCAAGCCCCTCGGCCGCGCCGCCTGGCGCACGCTGGAAGCCGCCTACGAGACGCACCGCCGCCCCGACGGGCTGCTTCCCGCGACCTACGACCTCATCCTGCTCGCCCTCAGGAAACCGGAAACAAGCCATGACTGAACGCCGCGCCTGGTTCCTCACCGGCACCGACACCGAAATCGGCAAGACCTTCGTCACCTGCGCGCTGCTGCACGCGGCGCGCGCCGCCGGATACAGCGCCGTCGGCATGAAGCCCGTCGCCGCGGGCGCCGACCTGGTCGACGGCGAGCGCGTCAATGAAGATGCCGCACGCATCCGCGCCGCCGGCAGCTTCGACCCCGGCCTCCAGCTGCTGAACCCGTATTGCCTCGCGAGCCCGATCGCGCCGCACATCGCCGCGGCCGAAGAGCACATCCACATCGAACCGGCACGCATCCTGCGCGCCTTCGAGGAGCTCGCCGCAAGCGCCGACGTCGTGATCGTCGAAGGCGTGGGGGGCTTCCGCGTCCCGCTCGACGAGCGCTACGACACCGCTGATCTCGCCGTGGACTTCGCGCTGCCGGTGATCCTCGTCGTCGGCATGCGCCTGGGCTGCATCAACCACGCGCTCCTGACCGTCGAGGCCCTCGCGGCGCGCGGCCTGCACCTCGCGGGCTGGATCGCGAACCGCGTCGATCCGGCGATGCTGCGCTTCGACGAAAACCTCGCTGCCCTGCAGGCAAGGATTCCCGCGCCTTTGCTGGGAGTCGTCCCCCACGTCAACGACGGCAACGCGGCAAGCGCCGCCCACGCGCTACGCCTGCCGGACTGATCCGGCCGGCCGTCGCAGTACCGGGCTACGCGCGCCTCGCGGCGCCCTGCTGACGCACCTGTTCGAACAGGCAGATCGCCGCGGCTGCACCGACGTTCAACGACTCGACCGCCCCCGGCATCGGGATCACGACCAGCCCGCTCGCCAGGGCGGCGACCTCCGCCGACAGCCCCTGCCCTTCCGCCCCGAACAGCCACGCGACCGGCCCGCGCAGATCGCAGTCGTAGAGCGGGCGCGCCCCCGCCCCCAGGCCGGTCGCGAGGACCTGCCCCGGATACTCGCGCAGCACCTCCGCGACCTGCACGTGCTCGTGAATCCGCAGGCAGAAGTGCCCGCCCATTCCGGCACGCAGCACCCGCGGCGACCACGCCTGCGCGCATCCGGGGGTCAGCAGGATCTCCTTCAGCCCCGCTGCCGCGGCCGTGCGCAGGATCGTCCCGAGATTGCCGGCGTCCTGCACCCCGTCGAGCACCAGCAGCGAATCACGCAGCCCCTTCGGCATCGGCGACGGCGGGATGTCGATGACGGCCAGAATGCCCGACGGAGAATCAACCGGGCTCACATGCGCGAACAGCGGATCGGTGAGCTGAAGTGCAGGCAGGGAACTGCAGCGTTCGACGATCCCGCGAATCTCCGGCCGCTCCAGCCCTTGCGCGCTGACGACGAGCTCCCGCAGCGGCCAACTGGCGTCCAGCGCCGCCTGCACGAGGTGCGCCCCATCGAGCAAGGTCAGCCCGCTGCAGCGCCGTTCGCGCGACGACGTCGCCAGCGCATGCAGGCGCTTCACATTGGGATTGTCGCGGGAAGTGATCGCTTTCAAGATCGCGCCGGCAGGAAAGCGGGCCTCAGACGCCCAGCCCCAGCGTCGCGATCGCAACCGTCGCGGCACCGAGCACGATGTTGAAGCCGACGCGCTGGCGGATCTGGTTGAGCGCCACCGCGCCCGCCGCCCACTCCTCGCGCGCCACGGCGGCCCGCAAGCGGCGCCACGGACCGAACCAGAGCGACAGGAACACCGCGATCATCACGAGGCCGGTCAGCATCATCACGTGCCATGCGCGCGGTGCGTTACCGAACCCGACCTCGATCAGCCTTCCGATGCCGGTCACCGGGATCAGCACGACCGCCCCCCACACCATCGGAAAGAAGCGCTCGAACACGCCGACCCACAAGGGCAGGCGCTGGGACGGCGGCAGCGCCGCGGCAGCCGGCCGCAGGCACAGATAGGCGAAAACCATTCCGCCCACCCACACGATGACGCTCGCCAGATGAAGGAAGAGCACCAGATGCCGAAGCGTCATAGCAAGGTCCCTGCAGGCCAGAGTTCGGGATTATCCACCAGCGCGCGCACCGGGCCGAAGCTGCGCCGATAGCAGTCGATCACGCCGTGGCGTCGCAGCGCGGCGAGATGCGCCGCCGTCGGATAGCCCTTGTGCGCCCCGAAGCCGTACTGCGGGTGGACCGCATCCAGCGCCATCATCTGCGCATCGCGCACCGTCTTGGCGAGAATCGACGCCGCGGCAATCGCCGGCACCGTGGCATCGCCTTTCACCACCGCCTCGCACGGAACGTCCAGCTTCGGGCAACGGTTGCCGTCCA
Organism: Aromatoleum toluvorans; assembly: GCF_012910905.1. Lineage (GTDB taxonomy): Bacteria > Pseudomonadota > Gammaproteobacteria > Burkholderiales > Rhodocyclaceae > Aromatoleum > Aromatoleum toluvorans. The sequence continues at coordinate 76,793 of NZ_WTVN01000024.1, read as the reverse complement.
CCCGCACCAGATCCGGCACGCGTCCGAGCGCAGCGACCGCGCGCTGCATCGCCAGCATCGTCGCGTGCAGGATGTTGAAGCGGTCGATCTCCTCGACGTTCGCCTCGGCCACGGCCCAAGCCAGCGCACGCTCACGGATCAACGGCGCAAGGCGCTCGCGCGCCCGCTCGGTGAGCTTTTTCGAGTCGTCGAGTCCCTCGATCGGTCGCGTCGGATCGAGGATCACCGCGGCCGCCACCACCGAACCCGCCAGCGGCCCGCGTCCGGCCTCATCGACGCCGCAGATCAGGCCGGTTGCCGGGACGGATTCCATGCAGGCGCCTTGTTGAGGTAAGGGAGGATCGCGGCCGCAGCCTTCTCCGCGGTGTTCTGGCGCAACTGCAGGTGCAGCGCCTCGAAACGCTCGGCGAGCGAGGTACAGGCCTCGGGGTCGCCGAGCCAGCGGTCGAGCGCATCTGCCAGCGCCACGGGTGTCGCATCGTCCTGCAGCAGTTCCGGCACGACGGTCTCGTTGCACAGGATGTTCGGCAAGCCCACCCACGGGAGATACGCCATCCGCTTCATCAGCCGGTACTGCCACTTGCCGATGCGGTAGCTGATGACCATCGGGCGCTTCAGCAAGGCCGCTTCCAGGCTTGCGGTTCCGCTCGCCACGAGCACCGCGTCGGCCGCCGTCATCGCCTCGACCGCGTGCCCGAACAGCATGCGCACCGGCAACTCCTCGGCCTGCGCCACACGCAAGGCCTCGGCAAACAACGCCCGGGTTTCGCGCGTCGCCAGGGGTACGACGAAAGACACCTCCGGATGCCGTTCGCGCAGGATTCTCGCCGTTTCGATGTAGATCGGCGCAAGATTGCGCACTTCGGACTGGCGACTCCCCGGCAACAGCGCGATCACCTGCCCCTCCGCGGGCAGGCCCAGCAGCTCACGCGCGTACTCGCGGTCGGGATTCATCGGAAACACGTCGGCAAGCGGGTGCCCGACATAACTCACCGGCACCCCCGCGCTCTCGTACAGGCCTGGCTCGAAGGGGAAGAGGCACAGCATGTGCGAGACCGAGCGCGCGATCGCCTTGATCCGCCCGCCGCGCCAGGCCCAGATCGACGGGCTCACGAAATGGATCGCCGGCATGCCGGCGTCGCGGATCTTCCGTTCCAGCCAGAGATTGAAATCGGGCGCATCGACCCCGATGAAGGCGTCCGGGCGTTCGGCATTCACCTGCTTCAGCAGCGTCCTGCGGATCCCGGAAAGCTCGCGATAGCGCTTCAGCGCATCGACATAACCATGCACCGCGAGCCGCTCGCACGCCCACCGTGCATCGAAGCCCTCGGCCTGCATCTTCGGCCCGCCGATACCGAAGAATTCGGCATCGGGAATCCTGTGCCGGATCGCCCGGATCAGGTGACTCGCGAGCAGGTCTCCCGAGGCCTCGCCCGCCACCATCGCAATGCGGATTGCCATGGCATCAGCGGACGATACCGCGCTCCGATGCCGCGATGAAATCGCTGAAAGGCGCGACCTCTGCATGATCCGCGGCAAGCTCGCCGACGCGCGCACGCGCCTCGTCGAGTCTCAGGCCGGAGCGATACAGCGCGCGATATGCCCGTTTGATCGCGGCGATGCCATCCGCTGAATAGCCGCGCCGGCGCAGTCCTTCGCTGTTGATGCCATGCGGTTTGGCCGGATTGCCCGCAACGGTCACGTAGGGCGGCAGGTCCTGCAGCAGCACCGTACCCACACCACAGAAACTGTGCGCCCCGACGCGCACGAATTGATGCACGCCCGTGAAGCCGCCGAGAATCGCCCAGTCACCGACATGCACGTGCCCGGCGAGCGTCGCATTGTTCGCGAAAATCGTGTGGTTGCCGACGTTGCAGTCATGCGCGACATGCACGTAGGCCATGATCCAGTTGTCGCTGCCGATGCGCGTAACACCGGCGTCCTGGCTGGTGCCGACGTTGAAGGAGCAGAACTCGCGGATCGTGTTGCGGTCGCCGATCTCGAGCAAGGTCGGCTCCTCGTCGTACTTCTTGTCCTGCGGCACGGCGCCGATCGAGCAGAACTGGAAGATCTCGTTGTCCCGCCCGATCTTCGTGCGCCCCTCGATCACGACATGGGGGCCGATGCGCGTGTTGTCCCCGATCTCGACATGCTCGCCGATCACGGAGTACGGGCCGATCGCGACGTTCGTCCCGATCCTGGCGTCCGGATGAACGATGGCCGTCGCGTGGATCATGACAGCGTCTTGAGAGCGCACATCAGCTCGGCCTCGGCCGCGACCTCGCCCGCGACGCGCGCCACGCCCTTGTACTTGTAGATATTGCGCTTGCTCTGCGTGATCTCGACGTCGAAATGCAGCTGATCGCCGGGCACGACCGGACGCTTGAAGCGCACGTTGTCGATGCCGGCAAAATACACGACCGAGTTCTCGTCCGGCTTGATCCCCATCGTCTTGAACGACAAGAGCGCGGCCGCCTGGGCCATCGCCTCGACGATCAGCACGCCCGGCATCACCGGGTGATGGGGGAAGTGTCCGGGGAAGAAAGGCTCGTTCATCGTGACGTTCTTCAGCGCCAGGATACGTTTGCCTTCCTCGAGCTCCAGCACCCTGTCGACCAGCAGGAAAGGATAGCGATGCGGCAGGTATTGGAGAATTTCGTTGATGTCCATGGAGCTCACTCAGGCTTGTGTTCTTCGAGGCGTTGTTCGAGGGCGCGTATTCTATCCACGAGCACATCGAGATGGCGCAAATGCGCAAAATTCCTGACCCAGTCGGCGTGCCCCTGCACCGGGAGATTGGCGGTATAGACACCGCGTTTCGTAATCGACTTCGTGACCAGCGTACCTGCCGAAACGACCACGTCGTCGGCGATGTTCAGGTGGCCGATGATCCCCGCCTGGCCGCCGATCATGCAGCGTGCGCCGATGGTCGTACTGCCCGCGACACCGACACAACCCGCGATCGCCGTGTACTCGCCGATCCGGACGTTATGGCCGATCTGGATCTGGTTGTCGAGCTTCACGCCGTTGCCGATCACGGTGTCATCGAGCGCGCCGCGGTCTATCGTCGTGTTCGCGCCGATTTCGACATCGTCGCCGATCACCACGCGCCCGACCTGCGGAATCTTGATCCAGCTGCCGTCGCGCTCGCGCGCGAAACCGAAACCATCGGAACCGACCACCGCACCGGAATGCACGATGCAGTCCGCCCCGATCACGCAGTTGGCATAAACGGTGACATTGGCGTGCAGCCGTGTCCGTGCGCCGATACTTGCACCCCTTGCGATGCGGCAGCCCGGGCCGATCACCACGCCCTCACCCAGCTTTACATCGGCTTCGATCGAGGCGCCCGCCCCGATCGCCACCGACGACGGCACCGGGCTCGCGACGCTCGCGCTCGCATGCGCGCCCGGAGCGAAGGTCTCGGGCGGATTGAAGAGCTGCGCGACGCGCGCAAAATAGGCGTACGGATCGTCGGTGACGATCAGCGGCCGGTCGCTCAACGCCCGCGCTGCCGGCGCGACGATAACGGCGGAGGCCCGGCAGCTGCCCAGTCGCGACTGATACTTCGGATTCGCAAGGAACGCCAGGTCGCCCTCTCCGGCCTGATCCAGCGTCGCCACACGCCGCACGACCGTGGCCGGATCCCCCACCAGTTCGCCGCCCAGCCGGGCGACCAGCTCATCCAGCCGGAACATGTCGTGCAAACGTTCGCCTTACTTGCCGTCGGCGAGCGCCTTGATCACCTTGTCGGTGATATCGATCCGCGGGCTGGCGTAAACGGCCTCCTGCAGGATCACGTCGAACTTCTCGGCCTCGGCGATCTGCTTCACGGCGCGGTTCGCGCGATCGAGGACCGATGCGAGCTCCTCGTTGCGACGCTGGTTCAGATCCTCGCGGAATTCGCGCTGCTTGCGCTGAAAATCGCGGTTCAAATCGTTGAAGTTGCGCTCCTTGGTCCGACGGTCGGGTTCCGCCATCGTGACGCCGTTGCGCTCGAGATCTTCCTGCGTGGTCTGCAACTCCTTGCCGAGGCGCTGGAGTTCCTGGTCGCGCTTCTCGAATTCCTTCTCCAGTCGCTGCTGGGCGCGCACGGCCGGTGCTGCTTCGCGCATCACGCGATCGGAATTCACGAACCCGATCTTCGACTCGGCGAATGCCGTCGGAGCCGCAATGCTCAGAACCGCAGCGGCAAGAACGGACAATGTCGTAGCTTTCACTTATCTCTCCAACGGTTTCAGGTAGTCCGGCCGATCAGAAAACCGAGCCAAGCTGGAACTGGAACTTCTGCGTCTCGTCGTCCTTTTCCTTCTTGATCGGGAAGCCGAGACTGAACTTCAGCGGACCAATCGGCGAGCTCCAGGAGAACGCCAAACCGGTACTGTAGCGCAGGTCGCTCATTTTCGCCTTGTCGCTCGATGCCCACACGGTACCGGCATCGAGGAAGGCCGACATGCGGAACGAGCGATCCATTCCCGAACCCGGCAGCGGGAAATAGAATTCGGCGTTGCCAATCACGCGCCGGTTACCGCCCAGCGCGTCCTCGCTGACCGGATCCTTCGGGCCGATCGAGCTCTGCTGGAAACCGCGAATCGAGCCGATACCGCCGGCATAGAAGTTCTTGTAGAACGGCAGCGTCTTCTCGCCGTAGCCCTTGGCCCAGCCGAGGTCGGCGTTGAGCATCAATGCATAGTCGCGCCCGAACGGGAACCAGTGCTGATACTGGTAGTTGACCTTGGTGTACTTCAGCTCGCCCGGCGGCACGGCCATTTCACCGAACACGCGCTGGAAACTGCCCTTGCGCGGATAGATCACGCTGTCGCGCGTGTCGCGCGCCCAACCGGCCGATGCCACCAGGCTATTGACCGTGACGTCGCCGATGCCGGTGGCGCTGCTGCAGCCCTGCTCCTTGCAGAAATTGATGTACTGCACGGGGCTGTCCGCGAACGTCGTGATCTTGGTGCGATCGACGGCCAGGCCGAAGTTGATCGAGTCATCCTCGCCGATCGGATAGCCGACACGCAGACCGGCACCGGTCGACACGGTCTTGTACGGTGCCACGGAAAGCGTATTCGAGGGATCGTAGGTCCGATTGTAGAGATCCCATCCCAGGCTCACGCCATCGATCGTGTAGTACGGATCGGTGAAGGACAGCGCCAGGGTGCGGCTCGACTTGCTGGTATTCACCGCAAGGGTCAGCGCATTGCCCGAGCCGAAGAGGTTCTGCTGCGACACCGACGCCGAAAGGACCACCTTTTCCGAGCTGGAGAAACCGGCACCCAGCGACAGGTTGCCGGTCGCCCTTTCCTTGACGTTGAAGTTCACGTCGACCTGATCCGTGGTACCCGTGACGGCGGGCGTCTCCACGTTGACTTCCTCGAAGTGCCCGAGCCGGTCGATCCGCGTGCGCGAGCGATTGATCTGCGCGGCGTCGTACCAGGCACCTTCCATCTGGCGCATTTCCCGCCGGATCACCTCGTCGCGCGTCTTCGTGTTGCCGCCGACGTTGATGCGGCGGACATACACCCGGCGACCGGGATCGACGAAGATCGTGAAGGCGACTTCGCGTTTCTCCTTGTCCACCTCCGGCGCGGCATTCACGTTCGCAAACGCGTAGCCCTCGTTGCCCAGCCGGTCGGCCACCGCCTTCGTCGTCTCGGTGAGCTTCTCGCGCGAAAAGATCTCGCCCGGCTTGATCACGACGAGCTTCTTGTACTCTTCCTCGGGCAGCACCAGATCGCCGGCAAAGCGCACGGCGGAAACCGTGTAGCGCTCGCCCTCGGTGATGCTCAGCGTGATGTAGATGTCCTTCTTGTCGGGCGTGATCGAAACCTGGGTGGAGTCGATGTTGAAGTCGAGATAGCCGCGGTTCAGGTAGTAGGAGCGCAGCGTCTCGAGATCCGCCGACAGCTTCTGGCGCGAATACTGGTCGTTCTTCGTATACCAGGTGAGCCAGCCCGGCGTCGAAAGCTGGAACAGGCCCAGCAATTCCGATTCCTTGAACGCCTTGTTGCCGATGATGCCGATCTGGCGGATCTTCGCCACATCGCCTTCATCGACCTTGAAATTGATGCCGACCCGGTTGCGCTCGAGCGGCGTCACGGTCGTCTCGATCACCGCCGCATACTTGCCGCGGCTCAGGTACTGCCGCTTCAGCTCCTGCTCGGCGCGCTCGAGCAGCGCCCGGTCGAAGATCCGCGACTCGGCCAGGCCGACGTCCTTCAGGCCCTTCTTCAACGCGTCCTTGTCGAATTCCTTCACGCCGACGAAGTCGATCTGCGCGATCGCCGGACGTTCGTCGACGAGCACGACCAGGACATCGCCCTCGACCTCGATGCGCACGTCCTTGAAGAATCCGGTTGCGAACAGGCCGCGGATCGCTTCGGCCGCCTGCGCCTCGGTAAAGGTTTCCCCCACCCGAACGGGGAGGTAGTTGAACACGGTGCCCGCCTCGGTACGCTGGATACCCTCGACGCGGATGTCCTTGACGACGAACGGTTCAAACGCAAACACCGGGGCAGCGGCAAAAAGGGCCGCCAGGAGCCCGGACAGGAGCTTCAGTTTCATCAGGGAATCAGCCGGAAATGAGACGGTTTATGTCGTTGTAGAAGGCAAACGCCATCAGCATCGCAAGCGCAACCAGACCGATCTGCTGACCGATCTCCATGATGCGCTCGGGGATGGGACCGCCCTTGATAATCTCTATCACATAATACAGTAAATGCCCCCCATCCAGCACCGGGATGGGCAGCAGGTTCAGCACGCCCAGGCTGATACTGATGAGTGCTATGAACTTCAGGTAGTGATCCAGGCCCAGCTTCGCCGACTGCCCGGCATAGTCCGCGATCGTGACCGGCCCCGACAGGTTCTTCCACGAAATCTCGCCGGTGATCATGCGCCCGATCATCTTCAGGCTGAGGACGCTGGTCTCCCAGGTCTGCGCGAGCGCCTTGCCCAGCCCCTCGACCGGACCATATCTCACCACCGCAAACAACGCTTCCCTGCTCACACCGCCATCGGCCACCGCCACGCCGATCTTGCCGACCTGCGTGCCGCGCTCGTCCACGGCATCCGGCACCAGCTTCAGCTCGATGCGTTGCCCGCCCCGCTGCACGACGGCAGCGATCGGCTGTCCAGGCCGCTGGCGGACACGCTCGACCAGTTCGCGCCAGGATGCCAGCTTCGCGCCATCGAGCTCCACGAAGCGGTCGCCGGCCAGCAGCCCGGCCCGGGCACCGGCTCCGCCGTCCACGACCTTGCCGACGACCGGCTCGATGATCGGGCGCCACGGTTTCAGGCCGACGTTCGCGATCAGGTCCTGGTCGCCATCTTCGATCCGCACACCGGTCAGATCCAGTTTCCGATAGGCGTCCACACCCTCTGCGGTGCGCACGTGCAGCGAAACCTCGCGGGCATCGAGCGCGCGACGCAACAGCGCCCAGCGCAATTCGGGCCAGCTCCGCACCGCCTCCTCATCGACCACAAGCACCAGATCGCCGTCGCGAACCCCTGCCGCAGCGGCCGGCGTTGCCGCTCCGGTCACCGCGAGCACCGGCTTCAGCTCCTCGGTACCGGTCGAGAAAAGGCCCCAGTAGAGCACCACGGCCAGCAGGAAATTCGCGATGGGACCGGCCGCGACGACGGCGAAACGCCTGCCGACGGGCTGGCGATTGAACGCCCGGTGCAGCTCCTCCGGGGCGACCTCGCCTTCACGCTCATCGAGCATCTTCACGTAGCCGCCGAGCGGAAATACCGCAAGCGCCCAGACCGTACGATCGGCACCGGCCGTCCAGCTCAGGAGCGGCCGTCCGAATCCGATCGAGAAGCGCAGGACCTTGACCCCGCACCAGCGCGCAACGAGGTAATGGCCCAGCTCATGCGCGAGAATCAGCAGCCCGAGGGCCAGGACGAAAGGAATCAGGTATTCGAACAGGTTCATCGGCTCGTGGCGCGGGCGAGGATCTCCGTGCACGCGATGTCACGAGCACGGGCGTCCGCATTGATGATTGCTTCGAGCGAGTCGACCGACAAGCCCTGCGCACGTTCCAGCGTGGCCGAAATTACGTCGGCAATCCCGCGATAACCCAGGCGCCCGTCCAGGAACGCCGCAACCGCTTCCTCGTTCGCGGCATTCAGCACCGCTGCTGCCGCCCCCCCTTCCCGAAGCGCCTGATACGCGAGCGCCAGACAGGGGAAGCGCCCGAAATCGGGCCGCTCGAAGGTCAGGCGCGCGATCTCGAACAGATCCAGCGAGCGAACCCCCGCGTCGATACGCTCCGGGTAGGCCATCGCATGTGCGATCGGCGTGCGCATGTCGGGGTTGCCAAGCTGCGCCAGAACCGAACCGTCCGCGTATTCGACCATCGAATGGATCACGCTCTGGGGGTGCACGACGACGTCGATACGCTCGGCCGGCACACCGAACAGCCAGTGCGCCTCGATGACCTCGAGTCCCTTGTTCATCATGGTCGCCGAATCGACCGAGATCTTTCGTCCCATCACCCAGTTGGGATGAGCGCACGCCTCATCGGGCGTCACATCCTGCAGGCTCTCAAGGGAACGCTCGCGGAACGGGCCGCCGGACGCAGTCAGCAGGACGCGCCGGATTCCGCGCTCGTCGGCATTGCGGCGATAGTCATGCGGCAGTGCCTGGAATACCGCGTTGTGCTCGCTGTCGATGGGGAGCAGCTGCGCCCCGCTCGACGCCACCGCGTCCATGAACAGTGCACCGGACAGGACCAGCGCCTCCTTATTCGCGAGCAGCACCCGCTTGCCCGCGCGCGCCGCAGCCAGCGTCGGCGCCAGTCCGGCAGCACCGACGATGGCCGCCATCACGGCATCGACCTCGTCATGCTGCGCGACCTCGATCAATGCCTCGGCGCCCTCGAGGACTTCGGTCGACGCGCCTTCGCCCTTGAGGCGATCGCGCAATTGCGCCGCCGCCGACGGATTCGCCATCACCGCGAAACGCGGCGAAAAGCGCATGCACAGTTCCACCATCCGGTCGACGCTAGCCTGGGCCGTTAGTGCGAAGGCTTCGAAACGGTCCGGGTGACGCGCGATCACGTCGAGCGTGCTCATGCCGATCGAGCCGGTTGCCCCCAGCACGGTCACGCGTTGAATTGTCGTATCAGGCATTGATCAGGTTGCGAACCAGAGGGCCGCGAGGCCGACCAGCGGGAGGGTTGAAGTGAGGCTGTCGATGCGATCCAGGATGCCCCCATGGCCCGGCAACAGCGCACCGCTGTCCTTGACGCCGGCCTGGCGCTTGAGCAGGGACTCGAACAGGTCGCCCAGGATGCTCACGGCCGTGAATCCGGCCAGCAAGGGGATCAGCGCCGCGATGAGCGCCCCTCGCGCAAACTCCGGGGACGAGCCCAGTGCGACCAGCACGCCGAACGTCATGACCCCGGCGACGGCGCCCCCGGCGCCTTCCCAGGTTTTTCCCGGACTGATCTCGGGCGCCAGCTTCCGGCGACCGAATGCACGCCCGGTGAAATAGGCCGAGATGTCGGCAACGGATACGGACGCAATCGCGGCAAGCAGCAGCCAGGGACTGACCAGCCGCAGATGCGCCAGGGCGAGCGCCGGCGGCAGCAGGACGACCAGTCCGACGAGGACGGTGCTCGCGCTTCCCTGCAGCCGCCATTTCCGCTTCAGCCAGAAAGGCGCCACGGCAAGCCAGAACACAGCGCTGAGTGCGTAGAAACCGAGCAGGCCGATCGGCGCCTGACCCGCTGCGCTCCCGAGCCCGGCAAAGGCGCCGAGCAGCAGGCATGCGAGGCCCATCGACACCGCATATACCGCACGTTGGACAGTCGCAAAACGTCCAAGGCCACCCCACTCCCACGCGGCTCCCCCGCAGATCAGGCTGGCGAATGCCAGCCACCCGAGTGGCGGAAGCAGGAAGAGCGCGCCCAGCAAGACGCCCAGCAGCACCAGCGCGGTAATTACCCGGGTTCTAAGCATGATCCGCCGCGTCGCTGTTCGCCGCAGGCTGCGCTGATGGCTTGTCGGATTCGCGCAGCTGCTCGCTGGTGCGACCGAACCGGCGCTCGCGCGACTGATACGACGCGATCGCGAGGTCGAGCGCCTTCTCGTCGAAATCCGGCCAGAGCGTGTCGGTGAAATAGAGTTCGGAATATGCGAGCTGCCACAGCAGGAAATTGCTAATGCGCTGCTCGCCGCCTGTCCGAATGAAGAGATCGGGCTCGGGACCGTAATTGAGCGAAAGCTCCGCGTTCAGGTCCTCTTCGGTGAATCCGGAACGGCGCTCGGGATGCTTGGTCAGCATGCGCTCGACCGCCTGAAGGATGTCCCAGCGGCCGCCATAATTCGCCGCGATCGTGAGCGTGAGGCGGTCGTTGTCGGCCATCAGCGCCTCTGCGCGCCGGATCATGTCGACCAATGCCGGTTCGAATCTGGACAGATCGCCGATCACGCGAAAGCGGATGCCGTTCTCGTGCAGGCGATCGATCTCCTTTTGCAGCGAGCGCATGAAGAGCTGCATCAGGAACGAGACTTCGTCAGCGGGGCGGCGCCAGTTTTCCGAGCTGAAGGCGAACAGGGTCAGGTGAGACACCCCTTTCGCGATGCACGCCCGGATGACCGCGCGCACGGACTCGACGCCCCGGCCATGACCGGCCACGCGCGGCATGAAGCGCTTGCGCGCCCAGCGCCCGTTACCGTCCATGATGATGGCGACATGTCGCGGAACGCCGGCCACCTCCGGGATTTCGCGCGTGGAGCTGGTAAAGGGTTTACGCGCCATCATGCGTCTCCCGCGTGGTGTCCCGCTGCCAGATCCGATCCCGGACGGATCAGATCTGCATCAGTTCCTGCTCTTTCTGGGCGAGCAGCTTGTCGATCTCGGCGATGTTCTTGTCCGTGAGCTTCTGGATGTCGTCCTGGGCGCGACGCTCATCGTCTTCCGAGATGGTCTTGTCCTTGACCGCATCCTTGAGCTGCTGGTTGGCGTCGCGACGCAGGTTGCGCACCGCCACCTTCGCCGTTTCGCCTTCGTGGCGCACGACCTTGGTCAGGTCGCGACGGCGCTCCTCCGTCAGGGCCGGCATCGGCACACGCAGGATCTCGCCCATGTTGGCCGGATTGAGGCCCAGATCGCTTTCGCGGATGGCCTTCTCGATCTTCGCCAGCATCGGCTTTTCCCACGCCTGGACGCCGATCGTGCGGGCGTCGACCAGCGTGACGTTGGCGACCTGGTTGATCGGGACCGGGCTGCCATAGTATTCGACCATCACGTGGTCGAGCAGGCCCGTGTGCGCGCGACCGGTGCGCACCTTGGCCAGGTCAGCCTTCAGTACCTCGATCGACTTGTGCATCTTCTGCTCGGTCGTTTTCTTGAGTTCGGCAATCATTCTCGAATCCTCAGGAATGGACCAGCGTGCCTTCGTCTTCGCCCATCACGACGCGCTTGAGCGCGCCCGGCTTGAAGATCGAGAACACGTTGATCGGCAGTTTCTGGTCGCGGCACAGCGCGAACGCGGTCGTATCCATCACGGCCAGATTGCGGCCGATCGCCTCGTCGAAGCTGATGCGATGATAGCGCTTCGCCTGCGGGTCCTTGTGCGGGTCCGCGGTGTACACGCCATCGACCTTGGTTGCCTTCAGCACGATCTGCGCGGCCATTTCAGAGCCGCGCAGGGCGGCGGCGGTATCGGTCGTGAAGAACGGGTTACCGGTACCCGCCGCGAAAATGACGACGCGCCCTTCCTCCATGTGGCGGATGGCACGTCCCCGGATATAGGGCTCGACGACCTGATCGATGCGCAGCGCGGACTGCACGCGCGCCTCGACGCCGGCACGGCGGAACGCGTCGGCCAGCGCCATCGCGTTCATGACCGTCGCGAGCATGCCCATGTAATCCGCGGTGGCGCGGTCCATGCCGGACGCTGCGCCCTTCATGCCGCGGAAGATGTTGCCGCCGCCGATCACCACGCCGACCTGCACACCGAGGTGCGTGACCTCGGCGATCTCGGCGACGATGCGGCTGACCACCTCTTCGTTGATGCCGTACGCGTCGTCGCCCATCAGGGCTTCGCCGGACAGTTTCAACATGATGCGCTTGTAGGCGGCGACACTCATCATGGACCTCTTACTTCTTGGCGGCAGCAGCCTGGGCGGCGACTTCGGCGGCGAAGTCGGTCACCTTCTTCTCGATACCTTCGCCCACGACGTAGAGCGTGAAGCTCGCGATCGAGGCGTTGCGCGACTTGAGCAGCGCTTCGACGGTGAGCTTGTCGTCCTTGACGAAGGGCTGACCGAGCAGCGTGACTTCCTTCAGGAATTTCTGCACCGAACCTTCGACGCGCTTGGCGAGGATGTCCTCGGGGATCGCTTTGCCGGACTTGGCAGCGTCCTCGGCAGCCTTCTCGCGTGCAACGCGGCGCTCGGACTCGATCAGCTCGGCCGCCACACCCGACGAATCCAGCGCTTTCGGCTTCGACGCGGCGATGTGCATCGCCAGGTCCTTCGCCAGCTGCTCGTCGCCACCGACGAGGTCGATCAGCACGCCGATCTTGGAGCCGCCGTGGATGTACGACGCCAGCTGACCCTTCGCCTCGACGCGCACGAAACGGCGCAGCGTCATGTTCTCACCGATCTTGCCGACCAGACCCGAACGCACGGATTCCACCGTGCCGTCACCCAGCGACAGGGCCGAGAGTGCGGCGACGTCTGCCGGGTTGCGCTCGGCAACCAGGGCGGCGCAGTCGGCGGCCAGCTTCAGGAACTCGTCGTTCTTGGCGACGAAGTCGGTTTCCGAGTTGATCTCGAGGATGCTGCCGAGCTTGCCGTCGGCGCTGATATTGATCGCAACGACACCTTCGGCAGCAACGCGCGACGCGGCCTTGGTGGCCTTGCTGCCGAGCTTCACGCGCAGGATCTCTTCGGCCTTGCCCATATCGCCAGCAGCTTCGGTCAGAGCCTTCTTGCATTCCATCATGGGCGCATCGGTCTTCTCGCGCAGTTCCTTGACCATGCTTGCGGTGATTTCCGCCATGCTAACTCCTCAAATTCGTATGCTGGTCGGCCCCGTTTCCGGGGCCGAGGAAAATCAGGCCTGCTCGCCCGACGACGACTCATCGACTTCGACGAACTCGTCCGAACCGGCGGCAACGATGTCCTGCAGAACCTGGCTGCGCCCTTCCAGGACGGCGTCGGCAACACCGCGAGCATAGAGGCGGATCGCGCGCGACGAGTCGTCGTTGCCCGGGATCACGTAGTTGATGCCTTCGGGCGAGTGGTTGGTATCGACCACCGCGACGACGGGAATACCCAGCTTCTGCGCTTCGGTAATGGCAATCTTGTGGTAGCCGACGTCGATGACGAACAGCGCGTCCGGCAGGCCGCCCATGTCCTTGATGCCGCCGATCGACTTCTGCAGCTTTTCCATTTCGCGCGTCGCCATCAGCGCTTCCTTCTTGGACAGGCGCTCGATCGAGCCGTCCTCGACCATCGTCTCCATTTCCTTGAGGCGCTTGATCGATTGCTTGACCGTCTTGAAGTTGGTGAGCATGCCACCGAGCCAGCGCTCGTCAACAAACGGCATACCCGCGCGGCGGGCTTCTTCGGCGATGATTTCGCGAGCCTGGCGCTTGGTGCCGACCATCATGATGGTGCCGCGATTGGCGGCGAGCTTGCGAACGAAGTCCATCGCTTCGTTGTACTTGACCATCGTCTTTTCGAGGTTGACGATGTGGATCTTGTTGCGCTGGCCGAAGATGTAGGGGGCCATACGCGGATTCCAGAAGCGGGTCTGGTGACCAAAGTGGATGCCGGCTTCCAGCATCTGACGCATCGTGACAGACATGTGTTACTCCGAACTCTAAGGGTTGACCTCCGCCCTGCACGGCCATCCGCGGATGACCTGAACCGTCTCGAAGCGCAGCGCTTGTCGACGGACCCTTACGGCGTTCTGCCGGGCGTGTGGATTTTGCCTGCCACCATTGGCAGACAAGCCCGAGATGATAGCAGGTTCGCGCTATCCCGCTCAAGGACGACGTTCCCGCGCCCGACTGCAGCACATCCGATTTGCCGCGGCTTTCGGCATGCGCTAGCCTTGTTTTTTTAACGCGCCAACCCCGAAAAGATGAGCATCACCATAAAAACACCCGACGAAATCGAAAAAATGCGCGTTGCCGGACGGCTCGCGGCGGAAGTGCTCGACTACATCGAGCCCTTCGTCAAGCCGGGTGTCACCACGGGAGAGCTGGACCGGCTGTGCCATGACTACATGGTCAATGTGCAGCAGACGATTCCCGCCCCGCTCAACTACGCGCCCCCCGGTTACACGCCCTACCCCAAGTCGATCTGCACCTCGATCAACCATCAGGTGTGCCACGGCATTCCCGGCGAGAAGGCGCTGAAGAAAGGGGACATCGTCAATCTCGACATCACGGTGATCAAGGACGGCTATCACGGCGACACGAGCCGGATGTTCATCGTCGGCGGCGACGGTTCGATCCTGGCGAAGCGCCTGTGCCAGGTGACGCTGGAATGCCTGTGGCTGGGCATCTCGGTCGTGCGGCCCGGCGCGCGGCTCGGCGACATCGGGCAGATCATCCAGAAACACGCCGAAGGCAACGGTTTTTCGGTCGTCCGCGAGTTCTGCGGCCACGGCATCGGCGCCAAGTTCCACGAGGAGCCGCAGGTCCTGCACTACGGCAAGGCGGGCACCGGACCGGAACTGCAGGCGGGCATGACCTTCACGATCGAACCGATGATCAACGCCGGCAAGGCCGCGATCTCGGAGCTTCCCGACGGCTGGACCATCGTGACGAAGGACCGCAGCCTGTCGGCGCAGTGGGAGCATACGATCCTCGTCACCGAGACTGGCGTCGAAGTGCTGACCCTGTCGCCGGGCTGCCCGCCGGCGCCGGCCCTGGCCGCACAACTGCTTCGCTGAACTCGGCGCGCACGATCGACCATGAGTGTCATGTCGGTGGATGATTTCCAGGCCGCGCTGGTGCATGCGCGCGAGCACCTCGCGCAGGGGAACGCGCGCCTGCGCGCCGCCTACGACGCACATCCGGCGACATCGACGGTGCTCAAGGGCCGCGCCCATCTGGTGGACGAGGCGATCATCCATCTGTGGCGCGCTTGCGCGATGCCCCCGGAGGTCGCGCTCCTGGCGGTCGGCGGATATGGTCGCGGCGAGCTGTTTCCCCACTCGGATGTAGACCTGCTGGTGCTGCTGCCTGCCGCCGCGGACGGACCGCTGCAGGCGCGCATCAGCACCCTGATCGGCGCGCTGTGGGACGTCGGCCTCGAGATCGGCCAGAGCGTGCGCACGCCGGACGAGTGCCTGGAAGCGGCGGAGGAAGACATCACCGTCCAGACCAATCTGCTCGAGGCGAGGCTGCTCGAGGGCAACGCCCGGCTGTTCGACGAATTCGCGCAGCGGTATCGGGCACAGCTGGACGTGCACGCCTTCTACAAGGCGAAGCAGCTCGAACAGGAAAATCGCTACGCGCGCTTCAACGACACGCCGTATGCGCTGGAGCCGAACTGCAAGGAGAGCCCCGGGGGGCTGCGCGACCTGCAGATGCTGGGCTGGATCGCGCGCGCGGCCGGCCTCGGGCGAAACTGGCGCGACCTTGCGCGGCGGCGCCTGATCACCGGCGCGGAAGCGAGCGAACTGCGCAGCATCGAACGCTTCCTGCAGCACGTGCGCATCCGTCTCCACTACCTGACGGGGCGTGCAGAGGACCGGCTGCTGTTCGACCACCAGGAGAAGCTCGCGCGCGCCTTCGGCATCGAGGCGACCGCGGCAAAGCGCGCGTCCGAAGTGTTCATGCAGCGGTACTACGTGAACGCCAAGAAGGTCACGCAGACCAACACCATCCTGCTGCAGAACTACGGTGCCGAGATCTTCCCCGACCGGGGGGGCGCCGCCTTCGTGATCAACGAGCGCTTCCAGGCGGTGCGCGAACTGCTCGACATCCGCGGCGAGGACACTTTCGAGCGCCACCCGTCTGCGCTCCTCGAGTGCTTCCTGCTGCTCCAGCAGCGCTCGGAACTGAAGGGCATGACGGCGCGGACGCTGCGCGCCCTGTGGCTGAACCGCACCCGGATCAATGCCGCCTTTCGCGCCGCTCCCGAGAACCGGGCGCTATTCCTGGAGATCCTGAAGCAGAAGCGCGGCATCGTGCACGAGTTCCGCCGGATGAACCAGTACGGCATCCTGAGCCACTACCTGCCCGCTTGGCGCCGCATCGTCGGCCAGATGCAGCACGACCTGTTCCACGTCTACACGGTGGACCAGCACATCCTGATGGTCCTGCGCAACATGCGCCGCTTCACGATGGGCGAGCATGCGCACGAATATCCGCTGATGACGCGGCTGATACTGGGATTCGACCGCCACTGGCTGTTGTACATCGCCGCCCTCTTCCACGACATCGCCAAGGGGCGCGGGGGAGACCACTCGCAGCTGGGCATGGCCGACGCGCGGGAATTCTGCGAGCATCACGTGCTGGCAGCCGAGGACGCCGACCTGGTCGTGTGGCTGGTGGCCCACCACCTCACGATGTCTCAGGTCGCGCAGAAGGAAGACACGACCGACCCCGATGTCATTCGCCGGTTTGCCGACACGATGCAGACGGAGCGTCGCCTGACCGCACTCTACCTGCTCACGCACGCGGACATTCGCGGCACGAGCCCGAAGGTGTGGAACGGCTGGAAGGGCAAGCTGCTCGAGGATCTGTTCTTCGCGACGCAACGCCTGCTGCGCGGCGCGACGCCGCAGCAGGCGCTGGGCCTCGACGATCGCCAGGAGGACGCCCGCGAACTGCTGCGCTACTACGGTCTGCGCCCCGCCATCGAGGAAGCGCTATGGACGCAACTCGACGCCGTCTATTTCATGCGCCATTCCGCGGAAGAGATCGCCTGGCACACACGCGTGCTGTATTTCCGCCCGCAGAGCGAGGAGCCGGTGGTCAAGGCGCGGGTCCTCGAGGGTGAGGAAGGCGTTCAGGTGATGGTGTTCACGCCGGACCAGAAAGACCTGTTCGTGCGCATGACCGGCTTTTTCGGACGGCTGGGCTTCTCGATTCTCGACGCGAAGGTGCATACGACGCGCCACGGCTACGCCCTCGACAGCTTCATCCTGCAGGACCCGGGCAATGCCGCGCACTATCGGGACGTCATCACGCTGATCGAGCACGAGCTGACCGCGCGTCTGACGCATCCAGGGGCGCCGGATCGCCCGACACAGGGTCGGCTGTCCCGTCAGATGAAGCACTTCCCGATCACTCCGCAGATCAGCATCCAGCCGGACGAACCGGGAAAGCATTTCATCCTGTCGCTCGTGGCGGCAGACCGCCCGGGCCTGCTGTTCTCGGTCGCCGAAGTGCTCGTGCGGCACGAAATACGCCTGCATACAGCGAAGATCGCCACGCTGGGCGAGCGCGCCGAGGACACCTTCCTCATCAGCGGCGCGCGCCTGGCACTCGAAGGCCAGATCCTGCAGATCGAGCGCGAGCTGCTCGAACGGCTGCAGGTCTAGTCAGCGCCCGGGGCCGGGCGCCGACGACGGGCCTCAGTGCCCCTTGCCCTGCAGGCGATCCATCAGCGCATACAACACCCCCGACACCAGGAAGGTGACGTGGATGCCGACCATCCAGGCGAGGTGCCGGTCCGGCACGTTGTCGACGTTGAGGAAGGCCTTCAGCAATTCGATACCGGAAATCGCCACGATCGAACCGATCAGCTTGATCTTCTGGTCGGAAAAGCCGATATGCCCCATCCATTCGGGACGATCCGTATGGGCGTGCAGGTCCTCCATCTTCGAGACGAAGTTTTCGTAGCCGCTGAACATGATGATGATCAGCAGGCTCATGATCAGCGCGATATCGACGAGCGACAGGACGCCGATGATCATTTCCGCCCCGCTCGCACTCATGATGTGGCTGAAGAGGAACCAGATCTCCTTCGTGAATTTCACGAGGAGCACCACCAGCGCCATGATCAGCCCGAAATAGACGGGCGCCATCAGCCAGCGGCTGGCAAAGAGCATGTGTTCGAATGCGGATTCGATTTTTTTCATTGGAAGGCAGGGAAAACTCGGTGGAACGTCGTATCCGGATTCTACCAGCTGGCAGACGGCGCCCCGCCGCACCATGGGAACCCGGATGGCGAATCACCATCGCATGAGGCGGTTACAGAATCACTGCAACCGACCGATCGGCCGCAATCGCCTCATCGCTTGCCACTTCGACGGCCGCGCAGCACGCTGGCAAGCATGGTCACGATGAACGCGACGAGGGCTACGGCGTTCGCGACCCCGCCGAGCCGGAGCAGGACCCCCGCGTCGCCCAGCGCCGTGCCCGCGATCCGCGCTGCCAGCGAGACATGGAGCAGCGCAAGCGGCAGGTAGAAAACCGGATGGTAGGGAATGCGGACGCGGGCGATCGCGGGAAAGATGATCGGCGCATGGCCGAACACCATTGCAAACACGAAACCGAGCGTGATCGCATGCAGGGCCGCGTCGCGCAGCGGATGCGCGGGCTCGAATCCCCCGGCGAGTCCGATCACCGCTCCCGTAGCCAGCCAGGCGTAGCCCGACAACAGACAGAGCGCGATGTAGCGCACGAGGCCGCGTTGTCCGGCGTTATGACGGGCGATGTCGTAGCGCAGTAGCCACATCGACAGCGCACCCAGGCCCGCGGCAAACAGCACCAGCCCGCCGGACGAGAACCAGATCGTCGTCGCCGCACCGACGAGAATGGTGCCGACGGCTATCCGGAACAGCGGCGGCGCTTCCCGCCGTGCGGGAAGGAACCGGGTCAGTTCGAGCCGCTCCCCCGCGATCGTGACCACCAGAAATGCCAGCCACCAGGGAATGGCCGCCTGAAGCAGCCCGCTCGCCGCCCAGGCGACGTTCCCGGCGAGCCAGCAGGCGGCGCCCACCGCAAGCGTGAGCGTGAATAGCGCCAGTTGACGCCTCGTCACCGCGATCGCGCCGCCGACGAGGACCAGGGAAGCCAGGATGAACAAGGCCTGCGCCCAGGCCAGCGGCAAGTGCAGGAGCAGCGCCAGCCCGCCCAGGCCCGATGCCAGCGGTCCCGCGTAGGCGGCGGGATGCGCCAGCGCCACGGCGCGTTCGAGCCCGATGACCGTCCCGAAAAATGCGCAGATCATCAGCGCGGCGTGCCAGCCGGCCAAGCCGGCGGCCAGGTCGGGCACTGCGGTCCCCAGGCGCGCGAGCCCGGATGCAACCCCGACGACGAGGGACAACATCGCCATCACGAGGCACAGCACACGGGGGAGGATCTTCGGCTCTACCGCCACGACGCCCGCCCCCCTTTCGGCGGGCCGATCAGCGGTCATCGTGCCCCTTCCAGCCGAAATGTCCGCGCGCCTCCTTGTTCATCATCTCGGGCGTCCAGGGAGGATCCCACACGAGATTGACCACGACGCCGATTTCGGGCGGCAGGGCCGCGTCGAGTGCAGCATCGATGTCGCCCATGATCATGTCGCCCATGGGACACGCGGGAGACGTCATCGTCAGCCGGATCGAGATCTGGTCCGGCGTGATGTCGATACCGTAGACCAGGCCGAGATCGACGATATTGACGCCCACCTCGGGATCGATGACCTGGCGAAGCACTGCCTTGACGGATTCCACATCGGGCATTGCGGGCATTCCGATATCTCCTTGTCCGCGGTTTGGAGGAGCCGATTATGAACGCAAAATCGGTTGCGACTCCAACCGGGTCGCATTCGGCATTTCTTCCGGCCCGCGCCTGCGGGCCGACCGCGGACTCGTTTCGCCCGGCAGCACCTCCCGCCCCTTAAAGCACCCGAACGCCACTGCCCCGATGAAGGTTCGCAGGGACACCGGACATTGCTCGCATTAATTCCACAAATGATTTCATTTCAACTATCAAAACTGGAAATGCCGCCGAGCAATTACGATGCGACCCGTTATCCGAGGCCCGGCATTGCGGCCACCCACATACGCATCAAGGAAGACACCATGAGCACGATCAAATACACCGAAGACCACGAGTGGCTGCGCGTCGAGGGCGATGTCGCGACCGTCGGGATCACCGACTATGCGCAGAACGCGCTGGGCGACATCGTCTTCGTGCAGCTGCCGGACGTCGGCGCGAGCTTTGCGGCGGGCGACGAAGCGGCGGTCATCGAGTCGGTGAAGGCTGCCGGCGAACTGAAGATGCCGCTGGCGGGCACCGTCGTCGAAGTCAACGCCGCGCTGGCCGATGCTCCCGCCACCGTCAACGAGGATCCGCAGGGCGCGGGCTGGTTCATCCGCATCCGCCTCGACGACGCGTCCGCGCTCGAGAGCCTGCTCGACCAGGCCGCCTACGACAAGCTGACCGCCTGATCGACCCCCGCCCCCAACGGAGACAGCCCCCGCCATGAACATGAACGATACCCGCTTCCCCGCGACGCTCGCGCAGCTCGAGCAGCGTGACGATTTCGTCGGCCGCCACGTCGGCCCCGACGCGGCCGAGACGCAGGCGATGCTCGCCGCCCTCGGCCTCGATTCGCTCGACCAGCTCATCGACAAGGTGATCCCGGCCTCGATCCTGTCGCCTTCGCCCCTCTCCCTCCCCGAAGGCCTGACCGAGGCCGCTGCGCTCGCGAAGCTGCGCGAGATCGCGGGGAAGAACCGGGTATTCCGTTCGTTCATCGGCACCGGCTACTACGACACCTACACCCCGGGTGTCGTGCTGCGCAACGTCCTCGAGAACCCGGCCTGGTACACGGCCTACACGCCGTACCAGCCGGAGATCTCGCAGGGCCGCCTGGAAGCGCTCTTGAACTTCCAGACCATGATCACCGACCTGACCGGCATGGAGATCGCCAACGCCTCGCTGCTTGACGAAGCGACCGCGGCGGCCGAGGCGATGACCTTCTGCCAGCGTCTCTCCAAGAACCCGGCCAAGGCCTTCTTCGTCTCGAGCGACTGCCACCCGCAGACGATCGAAGTCGTGCGCACCCGCGCCGAACCGCTGGGCTTCGAGGTGATCGTCGGCAACCCCGCGACCGAGCTCGACCAGCATGAATTCTTCGGCGTGCTGCTGCAGTACCCGGCCAGCACCGGCGAAGTCGTCGACTACGCCGCGATCGTCGCCGCCGCCCACGCCAAGAAGGCACTGGTCGTCGTCGCCGCCGATCTCCTCGCGCTGACGCTGCTGAAGTCGCCGGGTGAACTCGGTGCGGATGTGGCGATCGGCACGACGCAGCGCTTCGGCATCCCGCTGGGCTTCGGCGGCCCGCACGCCGCCTACTTCGCCACGCTCGACGCGCACAAGCGCGTGATGCCGGGCCGCGTCGTCGGCGTGTCGATCGACAGCCACGGCAAGAAGGCCTACCGCCTCGCGATGCAGACGCGCGAACAGCACATCCGCCGCGAGAAGGCCACCTCCAACATCTGCACGGCGCAAGTGCTGCTGGCCGTGATGGCGAGCCTGTACGCGTGCTACCACGGCCCGAAGGGCCTGACGACGATCGCACGCCGCGTGCATCGCCTGACCGCGACGCTCGCTGCCGGCCTGCGCCGCGTCGGTGCGGAAGTCGTCACGAAGTCCTTCTTCGACACCATCGCCGTGCGCGTCGCCGACGCCGCGACCGTGCATGCCGCCGCTCGCGCCAAGGAAATGAACCTGCGCGAGATCGACGCCACGACCGTCGGCATCTCGCTGGATGAAACCACGACCCGCGCCGATGTCGAGGCGCTGTGGGCGGTGTTCGCCAACGGCGCGGCAGTCCCCGTCTTCGCCGACGTCGAGCACCTCGAGCCGGAAGCGCTGCCGGCCGGCCAGCTGCGCAGCTCCGCGTTCCTGACGCACCCGGTGTTCAGCATGTACCAGTCCGAGACCAAGATGCTGCGCTACCTGCGCGCGATGGCCGACAAGGACCTGGCACTCGATCGCACGATGATCCCGCTGGGCTCGTGCACGATGAAGCTGAACGCCACCACCGAGATGATCCCCATCACCTGGCGCGAGTTCGGCGGCATCCATCCCTTCGCGCCGGCCGACCAGTCGCAGGGCTACGCGCAGCTCACCGCCGAGCTGGAGCAGATGCTGTGCGCCTGCACCGGCTACGACGCCGTGTCGCTGCAACCCAACGCCGGTTCGCAGGGCGAGTACGCGGGCCTGCTGGCGATCCGCGCCTACCACGCGAGCCGCGGTGAAGCGCAGCGCGACGTGTGCCTGATCCCGAGCTCCGCGCACGGCACCAACCCCGCCACCGCCAACATGGCCGGCATGCGCGTGGTGGTCGTCGCCTGCGACGACAAGGGCAACGTGGACGTCGCCGACCTCAAGGCGAAGGCCGAGCAGCACAGCGACAAGCTCGCCGCGCTCATGATCACCTACCCCTCGACGCATGGCGTGTTCGAGACCGCGATCCGCGAGATCACCGAGATCGTGCATGCCAACGGCGGCCAGGTGTACATCGACGGCGCCAACATGAACGCGATGGTCGGCCTGTGCGGCCCGGGCAAGTTCGGCGGCGACGTGTCGCACCTCAACCTGCACAAGACCTTCTGCATCCCGCACGGCGGCGGCGGACCGGGCGTCGGCCCGATCGGCGTGAAGTCGCACCTCGCGCCCTTCCTCCCCGGCAACACCACGGGCGGCCTCAAGGGCATCGGCGCGGTCGCGGCCGCGCCCTACGGCAGCGCCAGCATCCTGCCGATCACCTGGACCTACATCGCGCTGATGGGCCGCGACGGCCTGCGCCACGCCACCGTGATGGCGATCCTCAACGCCAACTACATCGCCCAGCGCCTCGACGCGCACTACCCGGTGCTGTACCGCGGCGAGAACGGCATGGTCGCGCACGAGTGCATCATCGACCTGCGTCCGCTCAAGGACTCGACCGGCGTCACCGTCGATGACGTCGCCAAGCGCCTGATCGACTTCGGCTTCCACGCGCCGACGATGTCGTTCCCGGTGCCCGGCACGCTGATGATCGAACCGACCGAGAGCGAGTCGAAGGAAGAGCTCGACCGCTTCTGCGACGCGATGATCGCGATCCGCCAGGAGATCGCCAAGGTCGGCAGCGGCGAGTACGACGCCAAGGACAACCCGCTGGTCAACGCCCCGCACACCGCGGAAGCGATCGCCGGCGAATGGACCCACCCGTACAGCCGCGAAGAGGCCGTGTATCCGCTCGCGAGCCTGCGCGCGAACAAGTACTGGTCGCCGGTCGGCCGGGTGGACAACGTGTATGGCGACCGCAACCTGGTGTGCGCCTGCCCGCCGATGTCCGACTACGAACAGGCCTGAGGCGCGCGCCCAGCGCAGCCCTTGTCCTCACTCACCCTGAGGGGCGATGTCCGGCGCGTGCCGGCGTCGCCCCGCTGATCCCCAGTTTCGGAGAATTCCCCATGTTCGACACCTCCATGCAGATCGCCGGTTTCGACCCCGAGCTGTGGGGCGCGATCGAGTCCGAGCGTCACCGCCAGGAAGACCACATCGAGCTCATCGCGTCCGAGAACTACGCCAGCCCGCGCGTGATGCAGGCGCAGGGCACGGTGCTCACCAACAAGTACGCCGAGGGCTACCCCGGCAAGCGTTACTACGGCGGCTGCGAGCACGTCGACGTCGTCGAGCAGCTCGCGATCGACCGCGCCAAGCAGCTCTTTGGCGCCGACTGGGCCAACGTGCAGCCGCACTCGGGCTCGCAGGCCAACGCCGCGGTGTATTTCGCGCTGCTGCAGCCCGGTGACACGATCCTCGGCATGAGCCTCGCCCACGGCGGCCACCTCACGCACGGCGCGAAGGTGAACTTCTCCGGCAAGGTCTTCAACGCGGTGCAGTACGGCGTCACCGACGACGGCGTGATCGACTACGACGCGCTCGAGGCGCTCGCGGTCGAGTCGAAGCCCAAGATGATCGTCGCCGGCTTCTCGGCCTACGCCCGTCACCTCGACTTCCCGCGCTTCCGTGCGATCGCGGACAAGGTCGGCGCGCTGCTGTTCGTCGACATGGCCCACGTCGCCGGCCTCGTCGCCGCGGGCCTCTACCCGAGCCCGGTGCCCTTCGCCGACATCGTCACCAGCACCACGCACAAGACGCTGCGCGGCCCGCGCGGCGGCATCATCCTCGGCCGCGCCAATGCAGACATCGAGAAGAAGATCGCCTCGATGGTCTTCCCCGGCACCCAGGGCGGCCCGCTGATGCACGTCATCGCGGCGAAGGCGGTGGCCTTCAAGGAAGCGCTCGATCCGTCCTTCAAAGCCTACCAGCAGCAGGTGATCGCCAACGCGCAAGCGATGGCGGGCGTGTTCGTCGAGCGCGGCTACAAGATCGTCTCCGGCGGCACCGACGACCATCTCTTCCTGGTCGACCTGATCGCCAAGGGCATCACCGGCAAGGCCGCCGATGCGGCACTCGGCGCCGCGCACATCACGGTGAACAAGAACACCGTGCCGAACGACCCGCAGTCGCCCTTCGTCACCAGCGGCATCCGCATCGGCACGCCGGCGGCGACCACGCGCGGCTTCGGCATCAATGAAGTCAAGGAGCTCGCAGGCTGGATCTGCGACGTGCTCGACGCCGTCGACAACCCCGCGGTGATCGAGGCGGTGCGCGCGAAGGTATCCGCGCTGTGCGCACGCTTCCCGGTGTACGGCCGGTAAAACAATAAAAGACAGGCAGCACGGGGGCGCGAGGGGCGCCCCCTTTTTCCGCACCAGAGAGAGACGTTTTTTCAAACTACAGAGGAAGGGACTGAAGGATGACACGCGTCAGTGACATGCTCGACGAAGAGCAGCGGCACGAAGGCAAGGACCTCGAACGAGGCCTCAAGGATCGGCACATCCAGCTCATCGCCATCGGCGGTGCGATCGGGGTGGGCCTGTTTCTCGGCTCGGCGAAAGCCATCAGCAAGGCGGGCCCCGCGCTGCTGGTGACCTACGCGTTCGCGGGCCTGGCGATCTTCTTCATCATGCGCGCGCTGGGAGAGCTGCTGATCCACCGTCCGGTGGCGGGCTCGTTCGCGACCTACGCCGAGGAGTACGTCAGCCCGTGGGCCGGCTACGTCACCGGCTGGACCTACTGGTTCACGTGGATCGTCACCGGCATGGCCGAGCTCACCGCAGTCGGCGTGTATGTACACTACTGGTTCCCCGACGTGCCGCAGTGGATCCCGGCGCTCGTCACGCTGCTCGTGCTCTACGGCGCCAACCTCATCGCCGTGAAGGTGTTCGGCGAGATGGAGTTCTGGTTCGCGATCATCAAGGTGGTCACGATCGTCGCGATGCTCGTGATCGGCCTCACGATCATCCTCTTCGGCGTGAGCGACCTGGGCAAGACCGCGAGCTTCTCCAACCTGTGGTCGCACGGCGGCTTCGCACCGATGGGCGTGGTCGGGGTCATCCTCACCTTGCAGATCGCGTGCTTCGCCTACACCGGCGTGGAACTCATCGGCGTCACCGCGGGCGAGGCGCAGAACCCCGAGAAGGTGCTGCCGCACGCGACCAACAGCGTCACCTGGCGGATCCTGATCTTCTACATCGGCGCGCTGATCGTGCTGATGTCGCTCGTGCCGTGGAACGAACTCAACCCCAACATGAGCCCGTTCGTCACCGTGTTCGAGAAGATCGGCATCCCCGCGGCGGCCGGCATCATCAACTTCGTCGTCATCACCGCGGCCGCCTCGTCGTGCAACAGCGGCATCTTCAGCACCGGCCGCATGCTCTACACGCTCGCCCAGTTCAAGCAGGCCCCGGCCGCGCTCGGCAAGGTCAGCAAGAGCCACGTGCCCGCCAACGCGATCACGCTGTCGGCCGCCGCGATGCTGGTCGGCGTCGCGCTGAACTACATCGTGCCCGAGGAAGCCTTCGTCTATGTCACGAGTGTCGCGACCGTGGGCGCCGTGTGGACCTGGGGCATCATCGTGTGGGCGCACCTCAAGTACCGCCAGGCGGTCGCGCGCGGCGAGGCCAAGGCGGTGTTCTTCCGCATGCCCGGCGCGCCCTACGCCAACTGGTTCGTGCTCCTCTTCCTGGCGCTCGTCGTCGTCTTCCTCGGCATGGATGCCGGGACCCGCGTCGCGCTCTATGTCGCGCCGGCGTGGTTCGCGCTCCTCACCGTGGGCTTCCTGATCTCCAGGGCGCGTAACGGCAACGGCAACGCGCTCGCCGCCGAAACCTCGAGGTAATTTCAATCATGGCCATCAGCGTTTTTGACCTGTTCAAGATCGGCATCGGGCCGTCGTCGTCCCACACCGTGGGGCCGATGCGCGCGGCGCAGGTCTTTGCGAACGGCCTCAAGGAGTCCGGCCTGCTCGCGCGGGTCGCAAGCGTGAAGGCCGAACTCTATGGCTCGCTCGGCGCGACCGGCAAGGGGCACGGCAGCGACAAGGCCGTGCTCCTGGGCCTCGAAGGCGAGGCGCCCGATCTCGTCGACACCGAGCAGGTGGAGGGCAAGCTCGCGCGCATCCGCGGCGAGCAACGCCTGCAACTGGCCGGCGAGCACCCGGTCGCCTTCGTCGAGCGCGAGCATCTCGTGATGCATCGCCGCCAGTCGCTCCCCTACCACCCCAACGGCATGCGCATCGCGGCCTTCGACGCGGCCGGCGAGACACTCGTGAGCAAGGTGTATTACTCGGTGGGCGGCGGCTTCGTGGTCGACGAGAGCGCCGCCGGCGCCGACCGCATCGTCGAGGACGCTACCCCCCTCGCGCATCCGTTCAAGAGCGGCGCGGAGCTCCTCGCGCAGTGCCGCGCGAAGGGGCTGTCGATCAGCCAGCTGATGCTGGAGAACGAGCGCGCGTGGCGCACGGACGCGGAGACGCGCTCGGGGCTGCTGCGCATCTGGGACGTGATGCAGCTGTGCGTGCGCCGCGGCTGCGAGAAGGAAGGCATCATGCCCGGCGGCCTGCACGTGAAGCGCCGCGCCGCCGAGATGTACCGCAAGCTCTCGAGCGCCCCCGAGGCGAGCATCCGTGATCCGCTGACGACGATGGACTGGGTCAATCTCTACGCCCTCGCCGTCAATGAGGAGAACGCCACCGGCGGGCGCGTCGTCACCGCCCCGACCAACGGCGCCGCGGGCATCGTGCCGGCGGTGCTGCACTACTACAGCCGCTTCATCCCCGGCGCGAGCGAGGAGGGCGTGATCCGCTTCCTCCTCACCGCGGCCGCGATCGGTATCCTCTATAAAGAGAACGCCTCGATCTCGGGCGCCGAGGTCGGCTGCCAGGGCGAAGTCGGCGTGGCGTGCTCGATGGCCGCGGGGGCGCTGGCCGAAGTGCTGGGCGGCACCCCCGAGCAGGTCGAGAACGCCGCCGAGATCGGCATGGAGCACAACCTCGGGCTCACCTGCGACCCGGTCGGCGGGCTCGTGCAGGTGCCCTGCATCGAGCGGAACGCGATGGGCTCGATCAAGGCGATCAACGCCGCGCGCATGGCGCTGCGCGGCGACGGCAAGCACTTCGTGTCGCTCGACAAGGTCATCAAGACCATGCGCGACACCGGCGCCGACATGAAGCTGAAATACAAGGAAACGGCCCGCGGCGGCCTCGCCGTGAACGTCATCGAATGCTGATGACCCCCTGACACCCAGACAAAGGAAACATGATGAGCGACACCCATTCCGACGCACCGCTGCTGCGCACCCCGCTGTACGACCTGCACGTCTCGCTGGGCGCCAAGATGGTGCCCTTCGCCGGCTACGAGATGCCCGTGCAGTACCCCGCGGGCATCATCAAGGAGCACACCCACACGCGCACCCAGGCGGGCCTCTTCGACGTCTCGCACATGGGGCAGGTGTTCCTCGTCGGCCCCGAGGCCGCTGCGGCACTGGAGACCCTCGTGCCGGTCGACATCCTCGACCTGCCGCAGGGCATGCAGCGCTACGCACTGTTCACCAACGAGACCGGCGGCGTGATGGACGACCTGATGGTCGCAAACTTCGGCGACCGCCTCTTCGTGGTGGTGAACGCCGCGTGCAAGGCGCAGGACATCGCGCACATGCAGAAGCACCTGTCCGGCCGCTGCCAGGTCGAGGTGCTCGCGGACCGCGCGCTGCTCGCGCTGCAGGGCCCCGCTGCCGCGACCGTGCTGGCGCGCCTCGCGCCCGAGGTGGCGAAGATGGTGTTCATGAACAGCATCACCGTGAACCTCCTCGGCGTGCCGTGCTACGTGAGCCGCTCGGGCTACACGGGTGAGGACGGCTACGAGATCTCGGTGCCCGCCGACAAGGCCGAGGCGCTCGCGCGCGAGCTGCTGAGCCACCCCGAAGTCGCCCCGATCGGCCTCGGCGCGCGCGACTCGCTGCGCCTGGAAGCGGGCCTGTGCCTGTACGGCCACGACCTCGACGTGAACACCTCGCCGGTCGAGAGCAGCCTGCTTTGGGCGCTGTCCAAGCCCCGCCGTGCGGACGGCGCGCGCGCGGGCGGCTACCCCGGCGCGGAGGTGATCCTCGGCCACATCGCCAACGGCGTCTCGCGCAAGCGTGTCGGCCTGCGCCCGAACGCCCGCGTGCCGGTGCGTGAAGGCGCCGAGATCGTCGACGCCAGCGGCACCGTCGTCGGCGTCGTCACCAGCGGCGGCTTCGGCCCGACGCTGGGAGCCCCGGTCGCCATGGGCTACGTCAGCACCGCGCTCGCCAAGGTCGGCACCCAGCTCTCCGCCATGGTCCGCGGCAAGCCCGTCCCGATCGAAGTCGCCGCCACCCCCTTCGTGCCGCAGCGCTACTACCGCGGCTGATGCCCCACCGGGCGCCCCGCATCCGCCGGGGCGCCCGCCTCTCATGCAGACCTGCGGGCGAGGACCTCACCTACATCGGCAAGGTGAATTGAAAGCGCGACCCGCCCTTGCCGATCCTCGAATACGAAAGCTGTCCGCCGTGCGACTCGACAATCGAGCGGCAGATCGTCAGGCCGATCCCCATTCCGTTGGTCTTGGTGGAAAAATAGGGCTCGAATACCCGCTTCGCGGAGCGCTTCTCGAGCCCCGTGCCGTGGTCCTGGACGAACACCTTTATCGCCCCGCCCCCGTCGATGATCTCGCTGCCGATGACGAGCTTGCGCGCCCCGGGCGGCAGACCCGTCATCGCCTCCATGCCGTTCTTCATCAGGTTGAACAGCACCTGCTGAATCTCGACCTTGCATAGCGGCACCAGCGGGGGGTCCTGCAGCAGCCGCAGGTCGACGCTGACGTCATGGCGGCGGACCTCGAAATTCAGGAACGCGAGCGCGTCCTGGATCACCTCGTTGATGTTCTCGGGCTCCTTGTCGGGCTTGTGCTTGCACACGAACTCCTTGACGTGACGCAGGATCTCGCCGGCCTGCTCGAGATACTTCAGCGCGAGCCCCATGGACTCGGAAATCTCGCCGACGCCGTCGACGCGCTCGAGACGCAAGCGGCAGCCGTTCAGGTAATTGACCGCGGACACCAGCGGCTGCCCCATCTGGTGCGCGAGCGCGGCCGCCATTTCGGCCATCGAGTTGATCCGCCCCAGGCGCGTGAGCTCGGCGTGGCGCAGCCGTTCGAGCTCTTCGATGCGCTTGCGGTAGGTGATGTCGGTGAAGGCGGCAACGACGTACTGCTCGTCCTTGCGCTCGATCAGCGACGAGCTGACGCTCAGCCAACGCAGCTTGCGCCCCTTCTCGTCGCGCATCCCGATTTCGATGTTGTCGATCGAATCCTTCTGAAAGTCGCGGATCTGCCAGGGCAGGCGATCCCTCGGGATCTCCGTGCCGTCGTGCAGGAAGAAGCGCAGCGGCAGTTTGCGCCAGTTCTCGGGCGAAGCGCGCCGAAGGCCGACCATTTCGGCGAATTGGCAATTCGCCTCGAGGATGCCGCCGTGCGTATCGGTGATCGAAATGCCGATCGGCAGCATGTGGAAGAGCTTCTGGTATTTCTCGCGGTTTTCGTTCGCGACCTCCTCCGCGCGCTGGCGCGTCGCGACTTCCTCCTCGAGGCTCGCGACGTGCCGGCTGAGCTCCACGGTCCGCTGCTGCACGACGAATTCGAGCTTCTCGACGTCGGCCTTCAATTCGTCCTCGATCCGCTTGTGCTCGGAGATGTCCTGCACCACCCAGATGCTGCCGAGCTTCGGCCTGGCCGGATCGAGCAAGGTGCCGGTGACGATGCACCAGATCAGCGTGCCGTCCTTGCGCACGAACGGACGCTCGTCCTTGAAGGTGTGATGAGACTCGAAGAAGTGCCCGAATTTCCGGCCGATCGTCAAAAACGAGTCCTCGCTCGGGTAATGCACGCCGACCGACTGGTTGTCGAGTTCGCCGGGTTCGTATCCGAACAACTCCTCGTAGCGCCGGTTACAGCGCCGGATCCTGCGGTTGAACAGGTGGCAGATCGCCACGGGCGTATTGCGAAAGATCGACTCATAGCCGACCGAGGCATCCTCAACCGGCTCGTCGTTCAATTCAATGTCGAACACCTCATCGCTCATGCGCACTACCTCCCCGCATCCACGGATATCAGGCTATTTGAACCAGCGCCAGCCGAATTGTCGGGTGATCTGACGTTCGGGTCCGAGCCTGATCCGATTGTGCGCCTGCGATGTGGCGCCCGCATTAGGGGCAACCCCCCATTTCGTTAAGTGTTCGCACCAATTGGTTTGGTTAAACGGGTGGTGCTTAATTCAATCCACGGTCGCCGGCCATGAGTGCATCGAAACCTGCGTCCTCCATAGCGTGATCGTCGCACCACTCATTGTTTGAAGTGCAACAAACCGCAGAGGCTGTCGTGAGAATTCCTCTTGTTACCGAAATACAGAGGTTCAGCCTGCAGGACGGGCCCGGGATCAGGACGACCATCTTCCTGAAGGGCTGCCCGCTACGTTGCCCGTGGTGCCACAACCCCGAAACCCAGGATGTGCGACAGGAGTTCTACTATTACCCGGCGCGCTGCGTCGGCTGCGGCCGCTGCGTGGCAGTCTGCCCCGCGGGAACGTCCCGCCTGGTGCTCAACCCGGACGGCCGCACGATCGTCGAGATCGACCGCACGGACTGTCAGCGCTGCATGCGTTGCGTCGCTGCCTGCCTGACGGACGCGCGTACCACCGTCGGGCAGCGCATGAGCGTCGACGAAATCCTGCGCGAAGCCCTGTCGGACTCCCTCTTCTATCGTAATAGCGGCGGCGGAGTCACCATCAGCGGTGGCGATCCCCTCTTCCATCCCGCATTCACGCTGGAACTGGCGCGCGGAATAAAGCAGCGCAACGTCCATGTCGCCATCGAGACGTCCTGTTTTCCAAAGAACTGGGCGGTTATTCAACCGCTGCTGGAAGTTGTCGATCTCTTCATCGTCGACCTGAAATCCCTGAATCCCAAAAAACATGAAGAAGTCGTCGGCTGGCCGCTTCAGCCGATTCTCGACAACATCGAGCGCCTCATTCAATCCGGGGCCAATATCCGCATCCATATTCCCGTGATCCCCGGATTCAACGATTCCTCCCAGGATTTCGACAACTACATCAGTTATCTGAGTCGTCATGCCACGCACCTGGAGGGGGTCGATATTCTCAATTACCACGTCTACGGAGAAGGGAAATACCTCTCCCTGGGCAGGGAAAAGGAATACCAGTACTTGGGCGTGGAAGAGAACCCGCCCGAGACGGTATTGCCCCTGGCAAAAGGCCTGAAGCTCGCGGGCATCAAGAGCGTGACGATCGGCGGGTTGGTTGGTATCACGACGGACAGACACGAGACGGTTCGCGATGCCGGGATCGGGTGTATGACATGAATCTAAGGAGACATATCCATGAAAACGACCACATGCAAGCAGTGCGCAAATTTCTTTCCTGTCCCCCCAGGCGCAGATGACTACGAAGCGGGCAAGGCAGATTGCGTGCGGCAAAAGGAAGATGAAAAAGGCAAATACTGGCTCTCCAGGCCGATCTTCGAGAACAGCACGCAATGCGACGCGTTTTGCGCGAAGCGATAAACATAATATTGGAGGAGACGGAAATGAATGACATCGCAAGCGCCAAGGTTCTGGAATACAAGGGGAAGGCGCTCCAGTTCACGCCGGAAAATCCGGCAGAAGCGAAAATTCCGGTCGACGAGCTGCACGAGCATTTGCAAAAGCCTTCGACCGCAAGAACCAAGCGTCTGAAGGAGCGTTGCCGCTGGAAACATGCATCCGCCGGCGAGTTCATCGAAAAGAGCGTCACGGCCGGCATCGAGCGCATGCGCTATCTGACCGAAGCGCACAAGGCCAGCGAAGGCCAGCCGGAAGCGATCCGTCGCGCGCTCGGCCTGGCGAACGTCCTGAACAAGTCGACCCTGGTGCTCCAGGAGGACGAATTCATCGTCGGCTACCACGCCGAAGATCCCAACATGTTCCCGCTGTATCCCGAACTTTCGCACATGGCCGTGCAGGACTACCTGCGGAGCGATTACTCGCCGCAGCCGGCCGACGAGGCGGCGGCGATCAACGAGTACTGGAAGCCGCATAGCCTGCAGAGCAAGTGTCAGCCCTATTTCGATCCGGCAGACCTCGGGCGCATGTACCAGGTGAGCAGCATGGAGGCGCCGTCCTTCGCTTCCGGTTACAACAGCATCGTGCCGCCCTACGAAACCGTGCTGGAAGACGGGCTGCTGGCGCGCATCAAGCTCGCCGAGAAGCATATCGCCGAAGCCCAGGCCGACATGTCCACCTTCCCGTGGGACGGCACCAAGGGCCTCGACAACATCGCCAAGATCGACAACTGGAAGGCGATGGTCATCGCCTGCAAGGCGGTGATCAGCTGGGCGCGCCGGCAGGGCCGCCTATGCAGGATCGTCGCCGAGAACTTCGAGACCGATCCGAAGCGCCAGGCCGAGCTGCTCGAAATCGCCGACATCTGCCAGCGCATTCCCGCCGAGCCGTGCAAGGGCCTCAAGGACGCGATGCAGGCGAAATTCTTCACCTTCCTGATCTGTCACGCCATCGAACGTTACGCGAGCGGCTACGCGCAGAAGGAAGACACGCTGCTGTGGCCGTATTACAAGGCCTCCGTCGTCGACAAGAAATTCCAGCCGATGAGCCACATGGATGCGGTGGAACTGGTCGAGATGGAACGGTTGAAGATTTCCGAGCACGGCGCCGGTAAGTCGCGCGCCTACCGCGAAATTTTCCCGGGCTCGAACGATCTGTTCATCCTCACCGTCGGCGGCACCAACGCCAAGGGCGAGGATGCGTGCAACGACATGACCGACGCCATCCTCGAAGCGGCCAAGCGCATCCGCACGGCCGAGCCCTCGATCGTTTTCCGCTATTCGAAGAAGAACCGTGACAAGACGCTGCGCTGGGTTTTCGAGTGCATTCGCGACGGTCTCGGCTATCCGTCGATCAAGCACGACGAGATCGGCACGGCGCAGATGAAGGAATACGCCAAGTTCAGCCTCAACGGCAACGGCGCCACCGACGAGGAAGCCCACAACTGGGTTAACGTGCTGTGCATGTCGCCCGGTATCCACGGCCGGCGCAAGACGCAAAAGACCCGTTCGGAAGGCGGCGGCTCGATCTTCCCGGCCAAGCTGCTCGAAATCACGCTCAACGACGGCTACGACTGGTCGTACGCCGACATGCAGCTGGGCCCGAAGACCGGCGATCTCTCGTCCCTGAAGACTTTCGACGACGTCTGGGAGGCCTTCCGCGAGCAGTATCAGTACGCGATCAACCTGTGCATCAGCACCAAGGACGTGTCGCGCTACTTCGAACAACGCTTCCTGCAGATGCCCTTCGTGTCCGCGATCGACGACGGCTGCATGGAACTCGGCATGGACGCCTGCGCCCTGTCCGAGCAACCCAACGGCTGGCACAACCCGATCACGACGATCGTCGCGGCGAACTCCCTCGTGGCCATCAAGAAGCTGGTGTTCGAGGACAAGAAGTACACGCTCGAACAGCTCAGCCAGGCGCTGAAGGCGAACTGGGAAGGCTTCGAGGAGATGCGCGTCGACTTCAAGCGGGCACCGAAGTGGGGCAACGACGACGACTACGCCGACAGCATCATCACGCGCTTCTACGAGGAAATCATCGGCGGCGAGATGCGCAAGATCACCAACTATTCCGGTGGTCCGGTGATGCCGACCGGTCAGGCTGTCGGACTGTACATGGAGGTCGGTTCACGCACCGGCCCCACGCCCGACGGCCGCTTCGGGGGCGAGGCGGCAGACGACGGCGGCATTTCTCCCTACATGGGCACCGACAAGAAGGGGCCAACGGCGGTGTTGCGCTCGGTGTCCAAGGTACAGAAGAACCAGAAGGGCAATCTGCTGAACCAGCGTTTGTCGGTACCGATCATGCGCTCCAAGCATGGTTTCGAAATCTGGAACTCGTACATGAAGACCTGGCACGACCTGAATATCGACCATGTTCAGTTCAATGTCGTCAGCACGGACGAAATGCGTGCCGCGCAGCGCGAACCCGAGAAGCATCACGACCTCATCGTTCGCGTCTCGGGCTATAGCGCCCGGTTCGTCGATATTCCGACCTATGGGCAAAACACGATCATTGCCCGTCAGGAACAGGACTTCAGCGCATCCGATCTCGAATTCCTGAACGTCGAAATCTGAGACAAGCCATCAATCAGAGGGGCAGCGTTCCGCTCCCCTCTGTCTTGAATCGCACAAAAAGATATTGGAGACAAATCATGCAAGCAGAAAAGAGCCTACAAAATCAGCCGCACACGGAAGCCGGAACAGCCAGGCCGTGCCGGAGCTGCAAGTGGCAAACCCCCGATCCCACCGATCCGCACCGCGGCCAATGCACCGCCAACCGTCACGCGATGGGGGGCGTCTGGAAACGCTGGCTGAGGGACGTCGAGAACACGACCTGTTCCCGGCATGAGGAAGGAAAACTGAGCTTCCGCGACCACGTCTGAACATCGGACGAATGTTGCTCACCTCTCGATGAGAGTAAGAAAAGATCATGAAAACTTCTTCTAGCGCAAATGGCCTGTTCGTCCCGGAAGTTGACCCTTACTACTATGTAAGTACGGAAAACCAGAGCTTTCTCGATAAATTCTCGAAGATATCCAAAAAGCATCCCGTCAATGTCCTGGTGGTCGGGAAGCAGGGTTGCGGGAAGTCTTCGCTGGTACGGCAATACGCTGCCGTCAATGGGCTGCCTTTGGCGACTTTCCAGATCGGCATCCTGTCCGAGCCGGGGCAATTGTTTGGTGAATACGCGCTCGAGAACGGGGAGACCCGCTACAAGCAGTTCCTCTTCCCTCAGGCGATCCAGACACCCAACTGCGTCATTCATCTCGAGGAGATCAATCGCCCCGAGCACCCGAAGGCGTTGAACATGCTGTTCTCGATCCTCTCCGATGATCGTCAGGTGTGGATGGACGAACTGGGACTGCTGCAGGTGGCGCCCGGGGTGGTGTTCTTCGCGACCCTCAACGAAGGCGCCGAATTCGTCGGCACCGAGCTGCTCGACCCGGCCCTGCGCGACCGCTTCTATGTCACGACGATGGATTTCCTGCCGAACGAAGTGGAAATCGAGGTGCTGGAAAAGAAGACCGGCGTGACGCATGAACAGGCGAGGGAAATCATCACGGTGGCGAACAGCATTCGCGCCAATGCCGACCTCGGCGTCGACGTTTCCACACGCAAGATCCTGATGCTCGGCGAGATGATCGCCGCCGGCGGCACGCTGCGCGAAGCCATCGTAACGAGCCTGCAGACCGACAAGAAGACGCTCGAATCGGTCCTGCTGTCGCTGCACGTGAATCAGGGGAAGGTGGAAAAGAGCAAGACGGAATACGTTCAATACATCGCCGCCTAGGGTCTTCCTGCCATGAGCTACGACACCACGCTCCGCCTGATGAACGACGCCGGGGACGTCAAGCGTTTCGTCATTCCCGGCGAGGAGGGCTATTCGGATTTCTGGCGTCGCGACAAGTCGCCGATCGAATCCGTCGAGTTGGTGAAGCTATTGGTCGCCATTCGCAAACTGTCGACTTTCATCGGCCGCAACGTCGGAGAGATCGTCTGGTCGGGAATGGAGCGCGACAACGCGCTCGCCCTCGATCCGACACCGATCATGGGGACGTATCCGGTGCCGGCGGGAAAGACCGATCTGATGGTCGGCATCATGGTGCAGGAAGCCTACAAGCGCGTCGAATGGTCCGAGCGGCTGCACGAAATGTTGAGGCTGCGCGTGCAGCCGCCGACGCAGTACGAATACAAGTTCGACATGTTCTTCAGCGTGTGCGAGTCGGTCTACGTGGACGGCCTGGCGAACAAGAGCGTGCTCGGCTATTACGCCGAGGTGGCACGCGACTGGCGTATCACCAAGACGCTGAAGAGCCTGATCAAGCCCCCCACCCTGTCCGAGATGCTGCACCTGTGGTGGCGTCTGGCGGCCCACCGCGATCCGGAACTCTACAAGAACGGCCACAGCGATCTCACGCTGGGCGGCCTGGTCATGCGCGGCAGCCTGGACCAGTACTACAGCAAGCCGATGCAGACCATGAACAGCATCGTGCCGGCGCTGCGCGAAGACTGCCCGGCCCTCCCGAGCGTGAGCGACCGCTGCGATCTCCGCCTCGATCTCTATGAACAGCTCTGGCGCGAAGTGCTTGGCCACATCCGCTTCTGGCCCGGCGACCGCAGCGACCGCTTCATGATGCCCGACATGGGCGAAGACGAGGAACTGGCCCGGGAAGAGGCCGAGCAAGCGGCCGTCAAGGCCACCATCGTCAATTACGCCAACCTGATCGAGGCGGCGCTGCCGCAGAAGAACCGCGATTACACCGATCAGATCAAAGGCAACGTCGCAAACTTCGAGAACGTCGCGCGCGTCGAGGGCAACGACATCGTGATGCTCGCGCGCAACCGCGTCGATCGCCAGCTGTTGCACAAGCTCGAGCAGGTGGTGCGGAACGCCACCGATCGCCGCAGCGTTTTCAACCGCGGCCTCAGTTCGGGGAAGATCCACAGCCGCCGGCTTTACCGCGCCCACACCACCGGTGCGGTATTCCAGCAAAAGAAGCACGAGTTCGACATGCGCAAGAATGTCGTTCTGCTGGTCGACGCGACCGGGTCGATGGCCGACCCGACTCATTGGGACCAGGCGGAGATGATCTACCAGACGCTGTTCACGGCGATCCTGGAGTACACCAGCAACGCGCGGCTGTTCGCCTACAACGAAGTCAGGAACGCCTGCCGCATCACCGAGATCTATCGTGGCGGCCGCATGCTGACGGTGCTGCCGCACGGCAGGACGGCGTCCGGGGAAGCCATCATCGCCACGGCCTTGAAGACCCGCATCCCGGGAAAGAAAACCCTGCTGGTGCATATCACCGACGGCGCCTCGAATTGGGGTTGCGGCGTGGCCGATGCCATCAAGTACTGCAAGGGCAACGATGTCAGCCTGCTCACACTGGGCGTCAGCTGCAGTCTGTCGGCCAAACAGTCACTGCGCGACGAATACGGCAGCCTCGTGAAGTTCGTCGACAAGACCGAGCAATTGCCCAAGTTGTTTGGCGAATTGATCATCAGCGAGATGCGTGAGTCGAGGGCGCAGCAGCAATGAACGCGTCCCTGCTCGACCACATCCTGGCAGCCGAGTGGCAGATGTTCGTCCGTGTCAGGAGCGCGCGGCACGCCCCCTGCCAGAGCGCCCCCGACAACTTCAAGACAATCCGTTCCAGCCTGTTCGAGACCTGGACGCGGCCAATGCTCGCCTCCTATCTGGCCGACCTGGAACAGGCCGAGGCCGCCGGACGTAACCTGCTCGCAGAAAAATACGCGCGCATGGACAAGCTGATTCCACCACTGTCAGACAATCCGTTGATCGACATCATCGTCACCGTGGAAAGTAATTGGCAGGAAGAGTTGGAACGCCGCTATCCCGCCCTGTATCGGCGCTGTTGCCGCAGCATGGATGAAACCGGCGACGGCCGGAACTTCGGAATCTATCTCGGCTGCGAACTGGAAACCTACGGCGACCATACCTTGCAGCTGTATTTCGAGAATATCGAGGCCGCCGTCGCCGCCAACCGCAATCTCGCGGTCGAGGCTCTGCATCGGCTGGTCTGCAAGAACGGCTATCGCGACGTGGATCACGCCGAGAGCGTGCTGAAATACGGAGAAACGGCATGAACATCGACGTCAGGCTGAATCTGCTCGGCGTACTGGGCATCAAGCAAAGCGAGCTCGCCCTCGACACCCCGGCGGACGCCACGGTCGCAACATTGATCGGCTTGATCGATCAGCATAATCCGGGCTTCGCTGCGGCGCTGTCGAACGCCGACGGCGGCCTCTCACCCCAGTTCGTCGTCTTCATCAATGGTCGCAATGCTGTTCACCTCGAAGACATGAAGACCCGACTGAACGCCGGCGATGTCGTCAACGTGATTCCGGCCATTGCCGGCGGCTGAGCGGGAGGCGCCACATGATCGTCGATCGGCCGGAATCGCACTTCATCTTCGTCGTTCCCCTGGATCACATCGAGTACCGATACAACTACATCGCCCTGCGCGGCGAGCCGCTGACCAACAAGCAATATCTCGAGCACTGGGGAAAATGGCTCGTGTTCGGCCTGCGCGAGGAAGTCGAGGAACTGGCGAGGAAGCTCGATCCCTATGTCGAGGAAAAGAAAATTCCCGCTGTCAAATACGACCGCAAGCTGATCACCGAATTCCAGCTCAACCGCTGCGTCATGTGCGTCTATTGCCACGACGAAACCAGGGACGAGGTCTGGGAAATCCTGGCCGCATTGGGCGTAAGGGACAAGGCCTGGATGTATGAACGGGAGACGCTGGAGAAATGGCTGCCCGGCGGCGTCAATCTGGAGAAATGGATTGAGGGGCGCGGGCTGGATCATGAACATGCCGAACGCGTGCGCGCGGATGCACGCGCGAAATTTAGGAAGATGTTTGCCGACGAGAATGAAATTTTCACCGGCGTCTATCAATAATCTGAACCGCGTTCGGCCCTCGGCCCGCTGAAGGCCCGGACGCCGCTTTGCCTATGCCCCTTCCCACCCCCGGCCGAGAAACCGCGTGGATCGCCGCACGCGCCGGCGAATCGCGCTACGTCCTGTCCGAGCACGTGATCCGTTCGCTGATGGCGGGGCACATTGCCGTGCCGCAAATCGAAACAGCCCTGCGCTCCGGCCGCATCATCGAGGAGCACCGGCACTCCGGGCGGGATCCGGCCTACCTCCTGTGCGCGGTCCACGAGCGCAAACCGGTGCATGCAGTCGCAGCGCCACGCACCGACGGCTGGCTCGCTGTCATCCATGCCTACGTGCCCGCGCCCCCTTTCTGGCGCACGGCCCTGCAGCGTTCCCCCGGAGATCCGGCGATGTCCGATTCGACCACGACCTGTTATTTCTGCGGCGGCGCCATCAAGCAGGTGACTGTCGGCAATTTCGACTACCGTCTGGAAGGCCGGATGTATGTCATCAAGAAGGTGCCCGCCGGCCTGTGCGAGCAGTGCGGCGAGAAATACGTCGCTGCCGAGGTCGGGCGACGCCTGAATGCGCTGATTGCCGAGCAGGCCTTTACCGGCAGCGAGACAGTTGAAGTAATCGATTACGCGATTGCGCCATGAACGGTTTGACGCTCGCCGAACGGTATTTCGACCGTTACGGCCGGGACCTGCTAGCCGGCGAATTCGCCGCGTGGCGCGACCGCATCGCTGCCGGGCTCTCCGGCGACGGCTCGGACTGCCTCGGTTTCGACGACGAGCAATCGCGCGACCACGATTGGGGGCCGGGATTCTGTCTGTGGCTGAGCGAAGACGATTACGCGGCGATTGGCGCGTCGCTGCAGCAAGCCTACGACCGTCTGCCGAAGTTCTTCGACGGCTTCGCACGCTCGACCACCGAATGGGGCGAAGGGCGCGTAGGCGTGCTCCAGACCGGAACCTGGTACAAGCAGTACCTCGGCCATCCGGACGGCCCACAGACGCTTTTCGATTGGCTGCGCATCCCGGAAAAGTACCTCGCGGCCTGCACCTCCGGACGCGTCTTCCGCGACCCGCTCGACGATTTCTCGCAGCGTCGGCGGCGCTTGCTCGCGTTCTATCCCGACGACGTCCGGCTCACGAAGATCGCCGCGCGCTGCATGTCGATCGGCCAGGCGGGCCAGTACAACTTCACGCGCGCGCTCGTCCGCGGCGAAGCGTTCGTCGCGCAATATGCGGAAACCTCGTTCTGCAACGATCTGATGTCGCTGGTCTATCTGCTGAACCGTCGCTATGCGCCGTATTACAAGTGGCGGCACCGCAGCCTGCCGGCACTGCCGCGACTGGGCCGCATCGTGCATGAGCGGATCGCCGCGATGATGTCCACGGCCGACGCGGACGAGAAGCGCGAGCACATGGACGCGCTGTGCGCAGTGACCGTGGCCGAACTGCAGGCCGAAGGGCTGACCGGTTCCGACAGCCCCTTTCTCGTCGATCACGGTCCGCTCATCCACGAACACATCCAGGATCCGGCCCTGCGGCGCCTGAGCGTACTGGTGGGCTGAAGCACCACCGGGGGAGTCCCATATGTCTAAACGGGTATTGGTGATCGGGGGCAGCTATTTCTGCGGGCGCGTCTTTGTCGAGGAAGCGCTGAAGCTCCCGGGCGCGGAGATTCATGTGTTCAACCGCGGCAACCTGCCCTTGCGCATGGACAGCGTCACCGAGCATGTCGGCGACCGCGAGCGGGCGGGACAGGTGCGCGACGGGATTCCGGCTGGCGAATGGGCCGCGGTCGTCGACTTCTGCGCCTACACGCCGGCGCACGTGGAGACCCTGCTCGACAACCTGCGCGGAACGGTGCGGCAGTATCTGCTGGTCAGCACCACGACCGTCTACCGCAAGGGGGGGCGCCTGCCCTTGGACGAGAACGCGCCGACTCTCGACGGTCCGCAGCCGGAACTGGGCGAATATGCCGAGTACGGTTATCAAAAATGCCTCGCCGAGCAGGCCGCGCACCGTGCTTGCGAGCGGCTCGGCATCGCACTGACGGTGCTACGGCCGGCCATCGTCTACGGCTATTACAATTACGCGCCGCGCGAGACCTACTTCTTCGACCGCCTGCGCAACCGCGAGCCCATCGTCGTTCCCGAACCGGATACGTCCGTGTTCAACTTCGTCTGGGTCGTCGACATGGCGCATCTGATCTGGCAGTGCATCGGCGAGCCGCGCGCGTTCGGCGAAACCTTCAATCTGGCCTCGGGCGAGCCGGTGTCCTACGCCCGCATCGCCGAAGTGCTGGGCGAAATCACCGGCAAGGCGGTCGAGACGCTCCACCTGCCTGTCGCGGAGATCGCGCGCCGGAACCTTACGCTGCCCTTCCCCATCGACGAGGATCTGGTCTATGACGGCGCAAAGATCGACCGCCTGTTCGACTTCGAGCACACCCCGTTCCGCACCGGGCTGCGCGAAGCCCTCAAGTACTACTTGACGGTAAAACGGCGCGAGGCGGCCGCAGCCGGCGTGCAATGAACGCCGACCTGATCCTGGACAACCTTGTCGCCTTCACGCCGGAGTGGATGGCCGGGAGACGCGGCGATGACCTGATCGCGATCCGGGACGGCCGCATCCTGTACGTCGGCGACCGCGCCGCGCGCCCCACCCTCACCGGGCCGCACACGAAACTCGTCGACTGCCGGGGCGCGACCGT
This sequence comes from Aromatoleum toluvorans, assembly GCF_012910905.1. GTDB lineage: Bacteria > Pseudomonadota > Gammaproteobacteria > Burkholderiales > Rhodocyclaceae > Aromatoleum > Aromatoleum toluvorans. Next base: position 35,200 of record NZ_WTVN01000024.1, on the reverse strand, counting down.
CATTCCCGGATTCAACGACGCGCACTGCCATCCGGTCGCCTTTGCGATGACGACGCGCTACATCGATTGCTCGCCGCTGCGCGACATCGCCGGCCTCATCGACGCACTACGATCCCGTGCGGCCACGACGGGTTACGGGCACTGGCTGCGGGCGGCCAATTGCGACCCGGCCCGCCTCGCCGAGCAACGGCTTCCGACGCGCTGGGAACTCGACCTCGCCGCCCCGGGGCAGCCGGTGATCGTGGTGGAGCACGCCGGGCAGCACTGCGTGCTCAACAGCCGGGCACTGGCGCTGTGCGGCATCGACGAAACGGCGGAGTCCTCCGATGCGGGGAGCGTACACCGCGATCCAACAACCGGCCGCCTCAACGGCATCGTCTCGGGCAACCATGCGCAGGTGGCCGCCGCAATCCCACCCCTTGCCTCCGATGAGATCGAAGCGGGCCTGCGCACGGCCGACCGCATCTTCCTCGAATCCGGCATCACGTCCTTGCAGGACACGAGCTGGTCGAACACGCCCGCACACTGGCACGCGATGGCCGATTACAAACGCCGCGGCCTCGTCAGCCCGCGCGTATCGCTGTGCGCGGGCGCCGACAGCGTGGCCGAATTCGCCGCGTCGGGGATGCGTACTGGCAGCGTCCATCCCGACTGCCCGCCCGGCGAGTTGCGCCTAGGCGCAGCGAAAATCGCGCTCGACGAAAGCACGGGCGACGCGAACCCGCCGCAAGACCTGCTCGACGCGGTCGCGCTGGCCGCCCACGGCGCCGGCTTCCAGCTCGCCTTCCACGTGCCGGACCCCACGCTGCTCGACCGCTCGCTGAACACGCTCGCGTGGCTCGACGCCGCCGGCCTCGCGCCCCGCCTGCGCCCGCGCTTCGAACACTGTCCCGCCTGCCCGCCCGAATGGATGGACCGCGTCGCCGCGAGCGGTGCGGTCGTCGTCGCGCAGCCCGCACTACTGCCGCTGGCCGCGCCCGCGCTGCACGCGCGCGCACCGGACCCGGCACGGCCCCCGCTGTTTCCATTCCGTTCGTTCCTGCATCACGGCATCCCGCTCGCGTTCGGCTCCGACGCGCCGCTCGTCCCCTGCGCGCCGCTCGAAGGCCTGAAAGCGGCCGTCACACGACGTGACGCTGCGGGGTACTGCGTTGCGCCGGAGGAATCAATCCCCCTCGCCGACGCGCTGCGCCTCTATACCTGGGGCGGAGCGTATGCGGCCGGGGAGGAGGATGCGACGGGAACGATCGAAGCGGGCCGGCGTGCCGACCTCGTCCTTGTCGAAGGCGCGGGAGAGTGGGCGACGCCCGACGATCTCTCGCGTGCGCAGATCGTCATGACGCTGATCGGCGGGAAGATCGTCTGGGCGCGATAACCGCGCCCAGCATCGGAAGATTCGGAGAGCGCTCACGGGACGATGACGAAATCGGGATTGGCGACCGCAAAAGCCGCCTCGCGATCCGGAGCCGGCGGATAAATCCATTTCGTCGTGATTTCGCGCTTGAGTGACTTGGCATCGTCCCGCACCAGGGAGACTTGCTGGTCCCAACCCTCGGTGTAGAGTGCACCCCAAGGGCCCAGGTCCAGGCACGTCACATACTTCGGCTGGCTATAGGCGTGCAGCGGCAGACCGACCAGTTCCGCGGCCGCGTTATGACCGGCGACGCGGCCGAGACTCATCGCGTGCTGGCAGGACATCAGGGCGAAGTGGCCGAGATCGTCCGAGGCCGCGCGGGCGACATCGCCGGTCACGAAAATATCGGCCGTACCGTGGGCATGCAAGCAGGCGTCGGCGACCAGCCGGCCGAGTCGATCATGTTCTCCGGGTATCTGAGCGGCCAGGGCATGCGCCCTTGCACCGGCAGTCCAGACAATGGTGTCGCTCTCGACACGCTCCCCCGACGACAGCTCGATGCCCTGCGCGTCGATCGACGCGACGGCGGCACCGACCTTGAACTCGACGCCGCACTCGCCAAGCGCCTCCTCGACCACGGCGCGGGCGGCGGCGCTCAGGTGCGGGGCGATAGTCGATGCCTGCTCGACCAGAATGACCCGGATTCCCGCATCGTCACCCAGCACTGCCTTCAATCGCCCCCCCATGTCCGCCGCAGTCTCGATGCCGGTCAACCCGCTTCCTGCGATCACCACGGTGTTGCGCGCCTTGGTCGGCGAACGGGTCGGCAGCGATTTGATGTGGGCTTCGAGTTTCCGCGCATTTTCCAGTTGGTCCACGTTGAACGAATGTTCGTGGAGGCCCGGAATGGGCGGTGTGAACAGCTGGCTGCCCGCGGCAAGCACGAACTTGTCGTAGTGCATCGGCACCGCGTGGCCATCGGCCCCGGCAACGGTGACCTGGTGCGCGTCAGACCTGATTTCGGTCACGGTGCCCGCCACGTGCTGCACGCCGACCGCGTCGAGCAAAGGCTTGATGTCCGGGTTCATGTCCTCGATCGCCGCCTCATAGAGACGGGGGCGGATCACGAGGTTCGCGGAAGGTGAAACGACGGTGATGGCGACCTCCACTTCCTTCCCCGCCAGCGCGACCGCGCGAGCAGCCGAGATCGCGGCCCAGGTGCCGGCGAAGCCCGAGCCGGCGATAAGGATGTGTTTTCGCATTGCTGTTTTCCTTTTCAGAATTCCGGACGAAGGAATCCCTGCCGCGTAGGCGCGACAGCACGCTCACGGCCCGTCCGGCGAAGGACCGTGACTCAGATCTGAACGGTGTTGTTGGGGGAGCCCCGCCTGGGTCGTGTCAGGAAGGCGGCTTGGAGGCCTTGGGGGGACGTCCCGGTTTGCGGCTCTCGATACGGTCGCTGACCCAGTCGTGGACCTTGACGATGAATTCGGCGGGCGCCTTGCGCTCGAAGGAGGTGGCGACATCGGCCAGGGTATTCGCGGCCAGCTCTGCCCGCATCGCCTGTTCGGCCTTCAGCATGACGGCGTGGATCGCGCAGACGCCAGAGACGGCCCACTGGGGAGCCTCGTCATCGAAGACTGCGCAGCGATCCCGGATTTCCTGGCAATCGAACAGCGGCTTTTCGCCTTCGATGGCATCGACGATCTGAAGAAAACTGATCTGCTCGGGCGGTCGTGAAAGGCGGTACCCGCCACGAACGCCTTCGTTCGCGACGACGATGCCCGCCTTTTCCAGCTTCGGCAGGATCTTTGCCAGGAAACTGGAGGAGATCCCCTGCAGGTCCGCGAGGTCCCGGCTGCTCAGGGCTCTGCCGTCGGAGCCGGCGAGCCACAAGAGACAATGGATCGCGTATTCAACGCTGGTTGTGATGTGTGCCATAACCAGGACTGTATAACTCCGCGTTTAACTGCGCAAGAAAAACGTGGAGCCACACAGTCGCAGTTATTGATTCACGCCACCTCAGTCAGCGCTGCGCAGGGATTAAGCGCATACCGCCCCGTCAATGAGGCCTCGCCGAGGACATGCCCCTGGATGGCCCGTAGCACATCAGGGCCGGTGAATCGCCCTTCGACCGGGCAGCGCTCCAGATCCACGGCGTACAGCGTGAACACGTAACGGTGCACGCGCTCGTCGTTCCACGGCGGGCACGGACCGTCGTAGCCAAAGTAGTCGCCCGCCATGTGCGCGTCGCCGGCGAAACCGCGCGTGAAGTCGTTGAGTCCGTGCCGCGCGCCGAACCGCGTCGCTGGGCCGGGTTTACCGCGCGGCATGACGCCGCTCGAGAATTCGCCCTCGGCAAACCCGCGGCACGCGGGGCGCAGATCGACGAGCACCCAGTGGAAGAAATCGATCCGCGGCATCGCCTCGGGAATCACGAAGTCCTCGCGATTGATGTGCTCGAAACGGCTCGGCGCGTCGGGATCGTGGCACGTGAGCACGAAGGATCGCGTACCGGCCGGCGGATCGCTCCACGTCAGGCCGGGATTGCGGTTGGCGCCGAAGCGAAACCGCCGTTCAGGATCGGCCATCGCGAAGGCGATGTTGTCCGGCAGGCGCCGGTTGTCGTCGAAACTGCTGGTCAGACGCATGATGTGTCTCCCGCATGCGGAGCGGCCTTCGTCGGGCCGCCCCGCCCTTCAGGTCGTGCCGCCGGTCACGCGCCGCGGAATTCCGGCGTGCGCCGTTCGCCGAAGGCCTTGAAGCCTTCCTTGCGGTCCTCGGTATCGCGCAGCACGCCCCACAGCAGGTGCGAATACAGGATGCCGTGCTCGAGCGGCATGTCCTTGCCGAGCACCGCGGCCTGCTTGGTCGCCTGCACGCTCAGGGGCGCGGCACTGGCGATCTTCTCCGCGTACGTGCGCGCGAGGTCCGCGAGGGCCGACGGTTCGACGACGTCGCTGACGAGCCCGTAACGCAGCGCCTCTTCGGCCGAGATCATCTCGCCGGTAAGCAGCATCTTCATCGCAACTGCCTGCGGCACCGCGCGCGGCAGCGCCTGCGTACCGTTCAGCCCGGCGAGGCTCGCTACCTTCACTTCGGTAAGCCCGAACTTCGCGTTTGACGACGCGATGCGCATGTCGCACGCGAGCGCGATCTCGAGCCCGCCGCCGACAGCGTAGCCATTGATCGCGGCGATGATCGGCTTCCACATCTTCATGTGCGGCAGCAGGGGCTGACCTTCGCGCAGGTAGGTCGCTGCCATGCACTCGGTCGGCGGCGGCGCCTTCTTCATGTCGGTGCCGGTGCAGAACGACTTCTCGCCCGCGCCGGTCAGCACGGCAACGCGGATGTCCGGGTCGGTGCGCACGCGCGCCCAGATTTCGGCCAGATCGGCGATCGACTCCGGGTCCAGCGAGTTCATCGCCTCGGGGCGGTTCAAGGTGACGTAGGCGACGTGATTCTTTACTTCCAGCGTTACCGGCATTGCTGTTCTCCTTTCGTTCTTGTGTTCTGTGACGGCTCACGCCGCCATGAAGGGGCTGTAGGTCGTGCCGTCGCTCAGCAGCTTCTTCGCGATCGACATGCGATGGATTTCGGAGGCGCCCTCGACGATCCGCCAGATGCGCACCATGCGCGCCACGTATTCGACGCCCAGTTCGCGCGACAGGCCGAGCCCGCCGTGCAGCTGGATCGCGCGGTCGGCGACACGCGTGAGCATTTCGGTCGCGGCGATCTTCAGCGAGGACGCTTCGATGCGCAGGTCCTTGTGTCCCTGATCGGACTTCCATGCGGTGTAGTAGAGCTGCAGGCGGACCTGCTCCAGTTCCATGGTCGAGTCGGCGATCCAGTTCTGCACCGTCTGGCGTTCCGCGAGCGGCTCGCCGAAGGTCTTACGCAGGTTCGCCTGGTCGATCATCATCTGGATCAGCCGTTCGGCCATGCCGGTGCAATGCGCCGCGAGCTCGATGCGCCGCACCCCGAAGCGGTTCTGCAGCGGGATGAAGGCGTCGCCGACCTCGCCCAGCACCGCTTCATCACCGACGCGCACGTTGTCGAGATAGACGGTCCAGGACGGCATCGCGCCGATGACCGGAATCTCGGCGCCGATGCGCAGTCCCGGCGTGTCCTTGTCGAGGATGAAGGCGGTGAAGCGCCGCTTGGTCGGCGCCTCCTTGTCCGTCACGGCAATGCAGATGAAGAACAGGTTGTCCTTGTCGCATTTGCTGATGAAGATCTTCGACCCGTTGATCACCCACTTGCCGTCCTGACGCACGGCGGTCGTCGTGAGGCCGCTGATGTCGGAGCCCGCGCCCGGTTCGGTGGCCATCATCGCCGAATCGATCTCGCCCCGGCAGTAGGGGCCGAGAAGCTTCTCGCGCTGCGCGGCGGTGCCGCATTCGTTGAGGTAGTAGAGGTTCGGGGCATCGGGCGGCAGCGTGAAGCCGTGATGCGAGAAACCGACGAGCGACTTCGACATTTCCTCGACGACCAGGGTCTTGGCGAACATGCCCAGACCCTGGCCGCCGAACTTCTCGTCGACCTCGATGCCCCAGAAGCCCATGTCCCGGGTGATGTTCATCAGACGCTCGTGATCGGCCTTCGGCAGCAGCGTGTACCCGTCGGTCCACATCCGCATCTCCCGCTCCAGCAGGACCTTCTCAAGGGGCATCAGCTCGTTGGTGGTGAAGCGCCTGGCCACGTCCTTGAGCATCGTCTGTTCTTCGGATAGGGAAAAATCCATGTCTCGTCTCTCGTCCTGTATTTATCGGATCCCGGCCGCCGATACCCGCCTTCAGTCGGCGTCCGAGCGCATCAACAACTCGATCTTGTCCGCGATCGTTGCGCCACCATTGCTACGGCATTTCTCCGCGGCCACCCGCACCCCGTCCTCGAACACGGCCATCAGTGCCTCGCGAATCGTTGCGCCGTCGTGGCAGCCGGCCACCATCAGGCAGGCGGCATAGGGGTGGTATTCGCCGACGGCTACGGACATGCCGCACTCGGGGCACTCGTACACCGAAGATCCGGCGGGCACGTATCTGGCAGTCCCGGCTTGCCGCGCTTGTTGCTCATACATGATTCGTCCTCCTCCTGGCTGGAATTGCGGCCCCGGCGCGTTTCGCGTCATTGGCCGCCCACATCACTGGCCGACAGTGCTCACACCAACACTTCCTGACTGACCAGATCCTCGATTTCATCCTGCGAATAGCCCAGCTTCCCGCCCAGCACCTCGCGCGTGTGCTGCCCGATCGACGGCGCGGCGGTCTTCATTTCCAGCGGCGTGCGCGAGAACACGATCGGCGCGCGGTTGTAGAGCGTGATGCCGACCTCGGGGTGGTCGAGGTAGGCCCAGAAGCCGCGGCTGCGCAGTTGCTCGTCCTCGATGGCCTCGCGCGCGTCGCGCACTTCGCCCGCCGGAACGCCCGCCTTCAGCAGCGCTTCCATCAAGTGGTCGCCGTGTTGCGTAGCCGTCCAGCACTCGATGCGCTCGTCGAGTTCGGCCACGTGGCGGCGGCGCGACTCGCTCGTCGCAAAGCGGTCGTCCTCGGCCCAGGGGGGATTGCCCATCACGCGCCGCATCGCCGCCCACTGCGCGTCGTCAAAGACCGCAATCGCGATCCATTTGCGGTAGCCGAGGGTCGTATAGACGCCGTGCGGCGCGGCTTGTGGATCGCCGTAGCCGAGCGGGCCGAGCGTCTCGCCGTTGGCCGCGAAGGCCATCGGCGCGCTCGGGGTCATGCAGATCGCCGAATCCAGCTGCGAGATGCTGACGGTCTGGCCGCGGCCGGAGACCTCGCGCTCGAGCAGCGCCGCCATGATCCCGAACAGGGTGTGCGTCGGCACCATCACGTGGTCCGTGTAATTCGTGCCGGTGCCGAACGGCGGTTTGCCTGGGAAGCCCGCGCGCGCTGTCAGGCCGCACAGCGCATTCAGGTTCACGCCATAGCCCATGAATCGACTGTGCGGCCCCTCGATGCCCTGCAGGCTCATCGTGACGTAGATCGCCCGCGGGTTGATCTCCCGCACCTCGTCCCAGCCCAGCTTCCACTTCTCCATCTGCCCGACGCGGAAATTGTTGATGACGATGTCGCTCTGGGCGATCAGCCGGACGGCGACGTCCCGCGCGCGCGGGTTGTTCATGTCGAGCGCGATGTCGCGCTTGTTGGCGTTGCGCGCGGCGAAGTAGCCGCTGCGGTCGAGGCCGGTGCCGATACCGTCCTTGAACGGCTCGCCGCGACGCAGCGTGTCCGGCCGCTTCACGCTCTCGATCTTGATGACGTCGGCGCCGCACTGTGCCAGCACGCTCGTGGCGATCGGCCCCGCGCCGACCCACGAGAAATCGCACACGACGATGCCCTCCAGGGCCCGCTCAATGCTGTTCGGCATATACCGCTCCCACCCGTACGAGTTTGTCGATCTCGAATGCCGAATAGCCGCATTCGGCGAGTATTTCCCGCGTGTGCTCGCCGATCCGCGGTGCGTTGCGCCCGAGCTGCCACGCCAGTTCGCCGAATTCGTACGGCGCACCGGGATAGGTGATGTCCGCCCCCAGCGTGTCGTTGAACTGCGTCTGCCAGAAATTCCTGTGCATCAACTGCGGGTTGGCGAGCAGATCCTGTCCATCGCTGACCGGTGTCACCGCGACGTTGAAGCGCTGTGCGATCTCGTACAGATGGGCCTTGCTGCGGGTTCGCGTGTAGCGCTCGAAGACACGGCAGAAAGTCGCGTAGCCCGCCTCCGAAGTGCGGTACGCATAATCGATCCACCGGTCGTCGTCGAAGACCTGCCACTCCTCGACGCCCTCGGCTTCCATCCAGCGCACGAAGGGCGTCCACATCTCCTTGTTGCGCCCCATGATGGCGACCAGCGCGATGTAGCCGTCGGCGCATGGATGCAGCGTCGCGCTGCCGGCCTCGCGTCCGCGCCCGCGCCGGATCTTGCCCTCGAGGTCCCAGAACTGCGCGGCGTTCTCGAGCGCCATGGCCTCGGCCTCGATGCAGGCGACGTCGACCACCTGCCCCTTGCCCGTGCGCTGTGCGCTGAACAGCGCGATCGCGCTGCCCACGGCCGCATACGCCTCGGCCATCCGGTAGGCCTGGTTGTCGGGTGCCCGCACGGGCTTGTCGCCGTTGACGCCGGCGAGATAGAGAAAGCCGCTCAGCGCCGAACAGGTCAGGTCCGAGCCGGGATAGGCCGCCAGCGGACCGGTGCGCCCGAAGGGCGTGATGGACGTCTGCACGAGGCGGGCGTTGTCCTTGCTCAGCGCTTCCCAGGACAGCCCGCTCCCGTCCAGCCAACCCGGGCGGCAGCTTTCGATGAGCAGGTCGGCGTCGCGGCACAGCCTGCGGAACACCTCGCGTCCCGCCTCGTTCTCGAGATCGAGCGCGAGGCCGCGCTTGCCGGCGTTGTAGTAGAGGTACGGCAGGCTCGCCTGCACGCCCGGGTCGTTGTGGAAAAACGGGCCGACGCGGCGCAGCGGGTCGCCTGCGGGCGGCTCGACGTGGATGACGTCGGCACCGAGGCCGGCGAACATCTTGGCCGCGTAGGGACCGAGTTCGCCCGTCATGTCCAGCACCCTGAATCGGGAAAAGTTCTGTGCCATCTCACATTCCTCCAGCCGCCCGCGTCCCTCGCTCAACCCGCGAACAGGCTCCGCCCGCCGCACACGTACAGCACCTGTCCCGTAACGAAGCCGGTTTCGTCGTCGGCGAGGAACAGCAGGGTGTTCGCGATGTCGTCGGGATCGCCGAGCTTGCCGGTCGGCTGGCGCGAGAGCAGGAACTGCTGGTTCTTCTCGGGCAGCTCGTCCCACATCGGTGTGTGGATGAGGCCCGGCGCCACGCAATTGACGGTGATTCCGGAGCGTCCCAGCTCGATCGCCAGCGACCGCGTCAGCCCCACGACGCCCGCCTTCGCGGACGAATACGGGGCCTGGCCGGCGCCACCGAGCCAGGCGCGGGAGGCGATATTGACGATGCGTCCGTGGCCGTTCTCGACCATGTGCCCATGGACGGCCTGCGAGCACAGGAAGGTGCCCTTCAGATTGACGTTGATCGTGACGTCCCAGTCCGCCTCGCTGAGCTTGCGCAGTGCGCCCGCCCGCTCCATGCCTGCGTTATTGACAAGGATGTCGATGCGCCCGAAGGCGTCGACCGTCTGCTGCACCATGCCGTCGACCGCCGCCTTGTTGCTGATGTCGGCGACCGCGCCGAGCACGCGATGGCCCATCCGCGTGAACTCCTCGACCGTCGAACGCACCTTCTCCGCGTCGATGTCGTTGATGACGACCGCGGCGCCCTGCTCCGCAAAGCGCAGCGCCGTCTGCTTGCCCATGCCGCTTGCCGATCCGGTGATCAGCGCGACCCTGTTCCGAATACCCATTGCCGCCTCCCTGATCAGATCGACATCGAAAAATAGGCGCTCTTGCCGCCGCAGACGAAGAGCGTCTGCCCGGTGACGTATTTGGAGCTATCGGCCGCCAGGAACCCGACCGCGTTCGCAACATCCGCGGGCGTACCGATCCGCTTCACCGGAATCCCCCCGACGAGCGTCTCCCGCTCGGCATCCGTGACAGTCCCGCTATCGACGTCGCCCATCACGACGGTATTCACCGTCACGCCGTCGCGCGCCGACTCCAGCGCCAGCGCCCGCGTCAGTCCGAACAGGCCCGAGCGCGCGGCAGCGACGTTGGCGGTCCGGGCGAGTCCCAGGTAGTTGATGTCGCTGATGGCGACCACACGCCCGAAGCCGCCCTTGCGCATCGCCGGCACGACCTCGCGCAGGTAATGGAACGGGCCCGCGACGCCGGCTTCGAGCGCCACGCCGACGTCCGCGTCCGAAATTTCCTCCAGCGCCTTCGCCGCGAGCACGCTCTCGTTCTGCACCAGGATGTCGATCCGCCCGAAACGCGCCATCACTCGCGCGACACTTTCGCGGATCTCCCCCGGGTCTGCTGCACGGGTCATGACCGCAATCACCGGCACGCCCCGGTCCACAAGCCGCGATGCGATCCGGTCGAGCCGGCCGGCGTCCGAGCCGGTCAGCGCGATCTGCGTGCCGGCGTCCGCCAGGCGCATGGCCACCGCCTCGCCGACCGGATCGTCGGCATTGACGATCAATGCCACCCTTTCCCTGCCTTTGGTTTCCATCTCGTATCCCCCCGCTTACCAGTCGCTCACCAGCATGTGCATCGTGCACGCCGCGTGCTCCGTGCCCGACAGCCCCCCGCCCGTCACATGAGTCATGGCCACGCGGGGCACCGGATCGACCTGGTAGCCCGGACATTGATTGCGCATCTGCTTGACGCTCGCGGCGATCTGCGCCGCACCCGAGGCGCCGATCGGATGTCCGTACGAGAGCATTCCGCCGCGCGGACTGACGACGCACTTGCCGCCGTGCGTCGAGTTGCCGTCGCGCAGGAACTTCAGGCCTTCGCCCTTCGGGCACAGCCCGAGGCATTCGTAATAGAGCAGTTCGGCAATCGTGAAGGCGTCGTGCAGTTCGACGATATTCACGTCCTCGGGACCGATGCCCGACTCCTCGTAGAGCTGGTGCGCGGTCTCTTCCGTGATGTCGTCGCCGGTGATGTCGCGCGGCCGGTTGTGGTACGGCCCGGAACGCACGACCGACCCGGCCACCAGAATCGGCTTCTGGATGCCGAGCTTCTTCACCATCTGCTCCGAGCACACCACGATCGCGCCGGCGCCGTCGGCGATGCCGCAGCACTGCTGCAGCGTCAGCGGCGACGCGACGACGCGCGACTTGACCACCTCCTCGACCGAGATCTCGCCCTTGAACCAGGCATAGGGGTTGTTGGTCGCGTGGCGGCGGTTCTTCACCGTGATCATCGCGAGGTCCTCGGCCGTCGCGCCGGTCTCGTACATGTAGCGCTGCGCGCGCATCGCATACTTGCCAGTCATGACCGCGCCGTGCACCGTTTCGATGTCCGACATCGCCGTGGCAAAGGCCGTACCTTGCGCCATATGCAGCGTGTGGTTCTCGCAGCCGATACCGATCGCCACATCGGCGAGACCCATCGCCACGTCCCGCACCGCCAGATGCACCGCCATGCCGCCTGCCGAGCAGGCGCTTTCCACCGTCATGATCGGAAGATGGCCACACATGCCCAGATCCTTGAGCACGGTCTGCCCGACGACCATTCCGTTGGTGCCGTTACCGACATAGGCGCTCTGCACCATTGTCGGACGGTCGATATTCGACGCTTTCAGCGCCTCGAATGCAGCGGAGCGACCGAGCACATCGAAATCGACTTCGTGTCGCCCGAATTTCGTCTCGCCTACCCCGGCGATATAAACCTTGCGTTGCAATTTCATATTCGTTCACCCGGTGGAAGATTAGGCTTTGCGGAACTTGTAGCTGATCAGCGGTATGCCGTCGCGGTTGTCGCGCACCGGCCCGACCGTCAGCTCGACCTCTTCGTCGCAGCGGAAGCTGCCGGGTTCGCCTTCCAGCTGCGCGAAAATCCGCAGGTTTTCGGGCAAATCGATATAGCCGAACGAATATGGCGTTTTCATTCCAGCCTGGCCGATGAAATTGTCGGAGAAGCTATAGAGCTTTCCGCGCCGGCTGAGCGGCACGACCTCGAACTCCTCGCCCCAGCAGCTCGGGCACGGGCTCAGCTTGGGAAAATCCAGTTGGCCACAACCCTTGCAGCGATAGCCCTTCAGGTACGGCGCCTTGCCGTCTGCAGGGACTTCGAGAAGGTCCGGATGAAAGAAGGTGATATCCGGTTTCTTTTCCGGCTTCTTGTTCGGCTTTTGATCTGACATGACGCCTCCACAGCATTAGTTTCGTCTTCAACGTGGATTCAATTAGACGCGCCGGGCTGCGCTGCAACAATTGGTGCGGACACCTAACGCCTAAGGGGCTACCCTCACCTGCAGGTGCAAGGCGGAAACCGCGGTCGACTGGTCGTTTCAGCGATCCGGCCGCAGCTCCGCCGATCTCCCGCCGGTTTCGAAGACCTCCCCCCCCCCAAAAAAAAAAGCGCGCCAACAGGCGCGCAAAATTTTCCAGGGAGGAGAGTGATCCCGAGGAAATCTGTCGGCTCAGCTTCCGCCGCGCATGTTCTGGACGTTGAACAGGTTGACCGGAACCATCTGGGCATCCAGCTGCCCCTTGAACTGGCCGGTCGTACAATGCTTCGCCTGGACGTCGATCATGCTGAACGCATCGAACAGGACGATGCCGCTGCCCTTGTTCTTGGCCAGATGCGAATCGGGATGCGTCATGCCGAGCATGAAGATCTTCCACAAGTCCCCCTTGCGGTCATACACAAGCGTCTGGGACATCGCCGAGGTCTGCGCGTCCATGTAATGCACGCGTTTGCTGACCGGATGATTGGGGTCGACCGGGGACGATTCGACGACGTGCACCTTGCGCAATTGCCACGTGATGTTCGGGAAGCATCCGCCCTGGCCGCCGAAGGCCACATACTTGTAGCCGTCCGGCTCCCTGTATTCGTCCGACAGCTTCATGTCGTTGTGGTTGTAAAACGGCATCAGCATGTTCACCGTGCCCTTGTACTTCCAATTCATGTCCGAAATGCGGCCGTTGTAGCCCTCGAAGTCCTCGATCATGATGTCCGACCCGAGGAAGGCGTCCGTGGTCTGCCCGGTCGACAATCGGCGCACACGGCGCTGGAACCCGAGGTAGAGGTAGGCATCATCCTGCTTCAGGTCGTCCTCGTAGCGCTGAATCAGCAGCTGCGTGTTCTTGACGTCCTGCGGTTCCTGCACGTTCACGTAGGTTGCGCGATACAGCTTCGACGGGTTCGGCGATATTTCCGGCGTCGGTGCCTGATTCAGTCGATGCGTGTATTTGATGAAATGGAAATTGAACAGGATATTGCGCTCGACCTTGCCGCTCTCCATGTTGCGGTACTTCCAGTAAAACGGCGAAATTGCCAGGCTGTCGCCCCAGTTCATGCCATAGCGGAAATTCCACGCGAGCTTCTCGCCGGCGCGCGGGTCCTTTGCATCGGGCTCTTCGGGAAACGGACGTCCCGCGACATAGCCCACCAGCTCACCCGGTTTTGCGCCGAGTTTGACCTTGCCGACGTTCTCCCGGGTCGCATCGACATAACTCTTGTTGATATCGAACGACGTCGTTGCGCCGACGGTGATCTCGACGGCCCCTTCCTGGATGTGCCGTTGCAGCGCCGGATCAAGCACCGCCGCGAAATTCGCGACGTTCGCCTTGCTGATCACCGTACCTGCCGCCAACCCGGCCGCGGTCGGCAACCCATTCTTGTATGGAAAGAAGGACTTCTCGATGTCCGCCTCGCTTGCTGCGTGCAACGTACCTGCCGCACAGGCCAGTGCCGCCACAATCACGCTTTGCCTTGCAAAATATCCGCTCATTTCCACTGTCTCCTCTTATAGGTGCGTCAGAACTTGTAGCGAAGGGTCACGTAGATATCGTCTTCCGCGACTGCTGCGCCGATCGGGCCCGCACGGAAGCGTCCGAGCGGTTCGAGGCCGGACAAACCCGCCGATCCGGGCACGAAGGGCTGACCCGATGCCGTGTAGGTCGTAAAGGGCGGATACGGGTTGGCCGAACGGGTGTCGTCGAACTTGTAGTGGTTGTCGCCGTTCGCATATTTGAAGTTGGCCCCGAACGTGACCTTGAAGTCGTCGGTGACGCTCCATTCGATCTGCGGCGCAATCGTGAAGGCTTTCGCGCGGAAGTCGCGCGCCATGATCACCTGAGGGCTGACACGGTCACCCGCCAGAAAGCCCTTGATCAGCAGCGTGCCGATGAAGTTGTCTTCCCAATCGACCATGCCCACCTTGCCAAGCGGGGCGTCGTGCTGTTCGTGATCGAATATGTGCTGCCAGAACAGCTGAGCCGAAATCAGCGTCGCACGCGTCTTGCTGATGAAGGGAATGAAGGTGGGACGATCGACGCCGATGACTGTGCGCAGGACCCTGTTCTCCGAGAACAGCTCGCGACGCGCCGTGTTCTGGAACTCCTCGCCATGCGTTAGAGCGGTTTCCATTCGAATGGCGGCATTCGCATCGGGAATCTGGAAATCCAGCGATCCGCCGATGAGGTTGACCCGCGGGTAATGGACGTCGAACGCGATCAGGCGGCTCACCGGCACACCGGCCGCAGGGGGCGTCGTATTGCCGCTGCCGCCGGTGAAGGGGTTCACCGTACCGGCGCTGAACGCGTGCAGGCTGGGCAGTTGCGAACGGTAGGTCAGCGCATTGAGGGAAAACGCGAGCCCGTCCTTCGTGATCCCCTCGTACTTGACGCCCAGTTGCGTGTTCGAGAGCGACCATTCGGGCAGATGAACCTTGCGGATGCCGATCTGGTGCGGCCCGAAGTCCGTTGCCGCCCATGCACCGGCAGTCCCGGGCGGAACGGCGGCGAAATTCGCGACGGTACCGCCGTTGTCCCACAGGTTGGCCATGCCGCGGAAGAAGCAGCTGGCGTCGAGGATCACGTTCGGCGAACCGCACTGCCCGAGATTGTTCGGCCGGAATTTGTCGAAATTCCATACGACCTGGACGTTCCGGTCCTGCATCGCATCGCTCGCGCCCATGCGGTATTCGCCTTGGGCAATCCACATCGGAATGCGGATGTCCTGAAGTTCGTCGTAGATGTTGTTGCGCGAATAGTCGATGGGGTTGATGACATCCAGCACGCGGAACAGGTCGGTACGCCCCCACACCACTTGCTGCCGTCCCAGCTTCACGAAAAGCTCGGTCCCGTCGGCGAACGGGAACGTCTTCTTCGCATAGATTTCGCGCAGGAAATCGAGCCGGTCGTTGAACTCCGGCGCCTCCAGTTCGCTCAGCTTCAGATCTCCGTAGCCGCCGAAGTCACGACAACCGCGCTTGTCCGTGTCGCACGGGCGAACGGGCACACCGAAGGCCACACCACCTTCCGTCCTGTGCCAGCGGTCGCCCAGAACCCGCATCCCGTCGTTCGGATTCGCCGCCTGGTCGAAGCCGAAGGCGTTGGTCGGCGGCAAGCCGATGGCCGTGCCGATCGGGTTGTTGATTCCACCCCCGTGCGGAACCTGGGGCCGGTTGAGGGGCGTGCCTGCGTTCGTCGGCACGGGCGGCAGCAAGGGCGCCGCCGTGTTTTCGAGCTCGATCGATCCGCCGGCGCGGCGGCCGTATTCGTCCCGATTCAGGCGATACACGCCGTCCCAGCTTCCCCGCAGAATGCTGCGGAAAGCCCAGCCGTTGCCCATCGGCTTGTCGGCTTCGACCTGAAGCGTGTTGCGGAACTTGGCGAGTCCCGCATCGTGGCGACGCACGGTATGGTTCTCGTAATACACGTCCGCGACCCAGGGCGAAGCGCCACCGCCCAGATCCGGAAGGTTTTGGTCCGCCGCCTGCACCGGCCCACCCGCGACCAGCGACAAGGCCGCGGCGAGAACGCTCAATTTCGGACGCGAAAAATCCCCTGCTGCCTTCATACAGCATTTCCTCCCTTGGTGAACCCGAATCGATTTGTGTTGGAGTCTTGCGCCGGGTTGTGCGCGTTACACCGGTTGTGCCACCGCCGTGCAGGGCGGTTCCGGTTCCTGCTCGCGGACCTGGATGACCTGGTCCTCGTCGAGATAGACCGCGGTGATGAAGCGCGGCTTGAAGATCATGACCCACGCCGGAACGAGGAGCATGGCGGCCACGACGTTGAAGAGCAGCATCAGGCTGAGCAGGAGCGCGGCATCCGACTGGAAGCGCAGATCCGACAGCACGATCCACATCACGACACCGGCGATCAGCGTCGCCGCGGTGAAGGAAACCGCGAAGCCCGTGGTCGCGATCGCCTTGAGCACCGCCTTGGCGAGATCCTGCATCGCCGCCATCTCCTCGCGGATGCGATTCATGATGTAGATCGCGTAGTCGATGCCGACGCCGATGCCGACCGCGATCACCGGGACGGTATTCACGTTCATGCCGATGTGCTTGACGCTCATGTACGCGTAGGTCATCACCGTGGCGAAGAGCATCGGCAGCACCATCAGCCAGCCCGCATGGAGCGAACCGTAGAAGGCCCAGACGAAGGCGAACGAGAGCGCGAGCACGAGCGGGACGATGAGGAAGTTGTCGTGGCGGACCGCGTCGTTGATCGCCGCATTGACACCGACGTTGCCCCCGGCGAGTTCGATGCTCAGGCCCGGCACCTTGTCCGCCAGCCCGGCGGCGCCTTCCCGCGCCAGCGCAATGGCGCGCTCGATCGTCTGAGCCTGGTGGTCCTTGTAGAAGAACACGACGTTGGCGAGATTCTCGTCCGTGTTCGTGTATTCGTTCAGGGCACCGGGAATCGGACTCGCGGCCATGAAGGTGAACATCAGCCCGCCGATTTCGTTCGGGTCGGACGGGATCTGGTTCCAGCGCGGATCCGTGTTGTGGATCAGGCCGTTCACCGAGCGGATGAGGCCCGGCAAGGCCTTCGTGCCGCCGACGTTCGGATCCTGCAACATCGTGTTCTGGAAGGACTCGATCGCACGCAGCACCTCGGGATTCTTCAGTCCACCCTTGTCCGCCGTCCGTGCCACGATGTAGAGCTCTTCCGACCCCGGAAAGCGCTCGTTGATGGCGCGCGACGACACGTTGTAGTCGTGCTGCGGATACAGCAGCGGGCTCCCCGGCTCGGCTTCGCCGATCTGCACCCCGAGGCTCAGCCACGCGCCGACGAGGACGAGGACCGCGGCCCCGACGAGCACCGTGATCGATCCCCCGCGGCTGCCGACCACTCCGAACAGTGCAACGACCACGTGCCGCAGGCCACCCTCCCGCACCGCGGCGACGCGCGGCTGAGGCAGGACCAGCAGCAGCAGTGGCACGACCAGCAGCACCGTGAACACCACCGAGAAGGCCCAGAACCCCGCGTAGTAGCCCATCTTGGTATTGATCGGCGCCGCACCGAGGGCGAGCACGAGAATACCCACGGTGTCGACGACGATCGCCAGCGAACCGGGGCGGAACAGGTCGTCGAAGGCGTTGCGTGCGGCCTGCCGCGAATCGTGGGTCTGGGCGAGTTCGAAGTAATAGCGCTCGACTAGCTGGATGCTGTGCGACATCGCGCGCGCTGCGATCAGGAATGGAATCACGAGGTTCAGGGGGTCGAGGTTCCAGCCCATCAACGAGATGAAACCGAGTCCCCAGATCGAAGACAGGGTAATTCCCAGCAAAGGCAGCAGCACGCCGTACAGACGCCGGAAATAGATCACCAGCAGGGCCACCATCAGCCCCAGCGTGTACAGGAAGATCTGGATGATCTGCGGCAGGTAGGTGTACACCCAGCCGATCAGCACCGGATTTCCGGCCGCGTGGATCCGGACCCCGTCGGCGACCTCCTTCGCCCGCACCGCCTGCAGCTCCGAGAAGACCCTGGCGTAATCGATGTCGTCCGCTTCGTTCAGCTGCGCCTTGATCATCGCCGACTTGAGATCGGGCGACACCAGCAGGCCGTAGACCCGCGGGTTCGCCTTCACATCCTTCCTGAGCGTCTCGAGCTCTTCCTCGCTCAATTTCGGCTGCGCCGGATCGTAGTACAGGCGGGAAATCATCTCCCCGCTTTCCGTCAGCCAGATCTTGCGCACCGTGCGATGCGTGAGGCTCGCGACCTGGTTGTGATTGACGCCCGGCAGACTGTCAACGCCCTGCGTCAGCCGATGCAGGCGCGACAAGGTTTCATTGGTAAAGATGTCGCCCTTGTCGACCTCGAGCGCGACCACGATCTGACTCGCACCGCCGAAGCTGCCGCGGATCTCGTTATGCAGTTTGATGTACGGGTGGTTCTGCGGCAGCAGATCCTCGAAAGCCGAATAGATCTGGATGCCGGGCAGCTTGAATGCGAAGAACACCGTCACGAGAAGGATCGCCGCGAGGATCGTGCGCGGGAATTCAAAGGCGATGTTTTCGAGTTGATGAACTGCGTGGGTAAAGCGATGGCGCATGATGGGATCTCGCTCAGTTTTTCGCGGTGACCGTGCGGTCGCCGTCGAGTGTCGTCACTTCCACCCCCCCTGCCCCGCCCGCAACCAGGACCCGGCCGTCGCCGAAGGGCAGCGCAGCACGCAGATAGGTGGCGTTACGGGCGTCAGCGAGCTTCCACTGGTCCCCGCTCGCCCGGAACACGAGCCCGTTGATCCCCACGCCCAGCGGCGTGCCCCGGTCAAGCGCCAGCCCATAGATCGGCGCGCCCGCTTCATTCATCCGCTTGCTCCAGCTCTTGCCGCCGTCGGTGGTCTGCATCACCACTCCGGCGAGGCCGGACACCCAGCCGCGGTCGCGATCCGCAAAGACCGCTGCATACGGATAGAAATCCTCGCCGATCTTCGGCAAGGCTTCCCAGGTTGCCCCGCCGTCGCCCGTGCGGTAGACCGCGCCGAATTCGCCGGTGATGAATCCTTCGCGCGCACTCACGAACTGGACGCTGGCAAGCATCGCGTCGTCACCGACGATCGTCGTGCGCCAGCTCGCACCACGGTCGCTGCTCGACGCGATCGTGCTGCCCCCGCCCACCACCCACAGGCGGTTCTCACTGTCACACGTGATAGCGAGCGGATTGACCGGCTCCGCGATCGCGCGGGCTTCCCAGTTGTCGCCCGCAGCGCCCGCAATCCAGACCCGGTGGAAAAAATCGAGTGCGGCGAAGCTTCCGTCTGCACAGGCCGTGACACCGACGAACGAGCCGAGGGGATCGAGCTGTTGCCGCGACCAGCTGTTTCCGCGATCGGCCGATGTCAGCACAACTCCCGTTGCGCCGACGACGACCGTCGTCTTCCCGTTATCCGCCGCTGCCTGAAACGCATCGGATCGTTTCACGCCCTTCGAACCGCCGTCGACAATGTTCGACGTATTCGCCGATGCTCCGCATCCGTACAGCATCACGCAAAGCAATGCACCCAAAGAGCCGGCGCACCATGACTTCATGGACCCATTCATGTTATGTCTCCTCCGTTCGGGTCGACGCGGCTCTCGCGATCATTAGGATCGCGACATGAACCGCCCCACCCGACGGCACGAATGTAGGCTCCGCCCGGCTGACCAACAATTGGTGCGCACACCTAATCAGTAGGGAGTTATCCCTGCCTCCTCCGAGGCCGGTTTTCGGCGTAATCTGCCGTTCGCAAGCGCGGGACGGGCCGTGTGCGGGGGATATGCGTGGATGACACGAGCGGCAGGCGGCATGCCGACGTAGCGCTGCACCAGCCAATGCGACCGGGGCAACGCCACACCCTGAGCATGCACAGGGACGGCCCTTACCATTCGTCGTCGAAGGCCTGGATTTCAAGCCCGACGACGAGGACGACAATGAGTGATGTTCGCGTCGCTTAGGGCGCCCAGCCTCAGTTGGGGCGTCGCGACGCCCATTTGCACTCGAGGCAGTGGCTGTTCGTGAGCATCGACAGCTGAATCAACTCGCCCGACGAGCGGACACCCAACTTGCTCATCAGCCGCCCGCGGTGCGCCTCCACGGTCTTCGGGCTGATTCCCAGGATTCTGGCGATCTCCTTGCTGCTGTTTCCCTCGACGACGAGATCGAAGATTTCCTTCTCCCTCAGCGAGAGGCTTTCAAGACAGCTGCGGTACTTGTGCCGCTCGCTTTGCTGCCCCATCGCCTCCTTGCTCTGGGTCAGGGCCGCATTCACGGCATCGAGCAGATCCTGATTGCGGTAAGGCTTCTGCAGAAAGTCGATGGCGCCCTTTTTGATGGCCTGCGCGCCCATCTGGGCGTCCCCGTACGCCGAAAGAAAGATGATCGGCAGGTTGAAGGCACGCTCGCACAGCATCTCCTGAAGCTGCAGACCGCTGAGCGCCTGCATCCGCACATCGAGGATCAGGCAGCCGTAGTCACATGAAATATTGCCGTCGAGAAACGACTGCGGCGAATCGTACATTTTCACGTCGAGGGAAATCGAATCGAGCAACCACTTCAAGGAATGACGCACCGACTCTTCATCATCGACGACGAATACGGTGGGCGAAACTTTTTCGACCTGCATGGACTCCTCCTTTTGTGTATGGTCTTCGCCGCCCGAGACTCTTCGGTCTTCTAGGCGGCGAGACCCTCCCTACATCGGCAAGGTGAATTGAAAGCGCGATCCGCCCTTGCCGATCCTCGAATACGAAAGCTGTCCGCCGTGCGACTCGACAATCGAGCGGCAGATCGTCAGACCGATCCCCATCCCGTCGGTCTTGGTGGAAAAGTAGGGCTCGAACACCCGCTTCGCAGAGCGCTTCTCGAGCCCCGTGCCGTGGTCCTGCACGAACACCGTCATCGCCCCGCCCCCGTCGATGATCTCGCTGCCGATGACCAGCTTGCGCGCCCCGGGCGGCAGACCCGTCATCGCCTCCATGCCGTTCTTCATCAGGTTGAACAGCACCTGCTGGATCTCGACCTTGCATAGCGGCACCAGCGGGGGGTCCTGCAGCAGCCGCAGGTCGACGCTGACGTCATGGCGGCGGACCTCGAAATTCAGGAACGCGAGCGCGTCCTGGATCACCTCGTTGATGTTCTCGGGCTCCTTGTCGGGCTTGTGCTTGCACACGAACTCCTTGACGTGACGCAGGATCTCGCCGGCCTGCTCGAGATACTTCAGCGCGAGCCCCATGGACTCGGAGATCTCGCCGACGCCGTCGACGCGCTCGAGACGCAAGCGGCAGCCGTTCAGGTAATTGACCGCGGACACCAGCGGCTGCCCCATCTGGTGCGCCAGCGCGGCCGCCATTTCGGCCATCGAGTTGATCCGCCCCAGGCGCGTGAGCTCCGCGTGGCGCAGCCGTTCGAGCTCTTCGATGCGCTTGCGGTAGGTGATGTCGGTGAAGGCGGCAACGACGAATTGCTCGTCCTTGCGCTCGATCAACGACGAGCTGACGCTCAGCCAGCGCAGCTTGCGCCCCTTCTCGTCGCGCATACCGATTTCGATGTTGTTGATCGAATCCTTCTGGAAATCGCGGATCTGCCAGGGCAGTCGATCCCTCGGGATCTCCGTGCCGTCGTGCAGACAGAAGCGCAGCGGCAGTTTGCGCCAGTTCTCGGGCGAAGCGCGCCGCAGGCCGACCATTTCGGCGAACTGGCAGTTGGCCTCGAGGATGTCGCCGTGCGTATCCGTGATCGAAATGCCGATCGGCAGCATGTGAAAGAGCTTCTGGTATTTCTCGCGGTTCTCATTCGCGGCCTCCTCCGCGCGCTGGCGCGTCGCAACCTCCTCCTCGAGGCTCGCGACATGCCGGCTGAGCTCCACGGTCCGCTGCTGCACGACGAATTCGAGCTTCTCGACGTCGGCCTTCAATTCGTCCTCGATCCGCTTGTGCCCGGAGATGTCCTGCACCACCCAGATGCTGCCGAGCTTCGGCCTGGCCGGATCGAGCAAGGTGCCGGTGACGATGCACCAGATCAGCGTGCCGTCCTTGCGCACGAACGGCCGCTCGTCCTTGAAGGTGTGATGAGAATCGAAGAAGTGCCCGAATTTCCGGCCGATCGTCGAAAACGAGTCGTCGCTCAGGTAATGCACGCCGACCGACTGGTTGTCGAGTTCGCCGGGTCCATACCCGAACAATTCCTCGTAGCGCCGGTTACAGCGCCGGATCCTGCGGTTGAACAGATGGCAGATTGCCACGGGCGTATTGCGAAAGATCGCCTCGTAGCCGATCGAGGCATCCTCGCCCTGCTCGTCGTCCGGTTCCACGTCGAACGCGTCATCCCTCATGAGCACTGCCTCCTTGCCGAGGTAGCGCGCGGACTCCGATCGCCGCAATGTCGTTGGGGATGTCATGGATATGTCCCATTCGTGGTTTGACGGACCTGCACCTGCAACTGCACGGTGACGGTGGTTCCCAGCAGAAGATGTGCCAGCGGTCGAGCAGGCCGGCAGGAGTCAGGATATTTGGAAGGAAAACCGCCCAAACCCGCAGACAAACGAAGACGGGAGAAACCTTGCCAGAGGACGCAGAAGGACGGAATCTCGCGGCGCACAGCCGCTATTTCATGATTTGACCGAATCGATCCAGGGGCTTTTTCCATCAAATGATCGATTCCCCGCGTGCTCCCGAACAAGGTTCGCTTGCTCGCCTCCCGATATTCTTTATTATTTGACGCAAAACAATCGCCCCTCCGGCCGCAAGGCATAAGCTCTTTAAACCGCGCCGGCCGCGATCGAGGAAATCATGGCGAAAAGGCATCCCGAAGGACGCGAGCCCGACTCACCCACGCAAACTCACCGAGAGCTACACGCGACTTCCAGGGGAATTCGGGTGCCGGCGTTCAATGATCTCGCCAAGCGCCTGCGTTTCGCGCCCCAGCAAGGCCGCATCTGGCTTGACGACCAGCGAATGATGCTGATGCATATCAGCTCGCTTGGCGCCTTGCGGCAGGAGCTGATCGAGAGCCTCGACAAGGAAACGGCGCGCGGGCTGATCACCCGCATCGGCTACCAGGCGGGTACGCGAGACGCGGCAATGGCGCGCAAGGTCCGCGCCGGTTTGAATACCTATGACGACTTCCTGGCCGGTCCGCAACTCGTGTCGCTGGAGGGCATGGTGCATTGCGAGCCGGTGGCGCTGGATATCGACGTCCAGCGTGGCCACTATTTCGGCGACTTCTATCTCGAGGACAGCTCCGAGGCGGAGGCCCACATCGCCGGCTACGGTATCGGCAACGAACCGGTGTGCTGGATGCTGATCGGCTATGCGTGCGGCTACACCAGCGCCTTCATGGGCCGCCCCATCCTGTGGCGGGAAACCGAATGCCGCGGGATGGGGCACGCGAAATGCCGCGTGGTGGGCAAGCCGGTGGAGGAATGGGAGGACGCCCAGGATGACCTGCGCTTCCTGCGGATCGGCGATTTCGTCAAATGGGCGCCGCCGGCCAAGGCGCCATTGCCCGCCACGAGCCGCATCGCCGCCGGGCTCACCAGCGCACCGGAGAACAGCTTTGGCGTGGTCGGCATCTCCGCCGGTTTCAACACGGTCTGCCACATGGTCAACAAGGTCGCGCCCACCGACGCGACCGTGCTTTTCCTGGGCGAGAGCGGTGTCGGCAAGGAAGTCTTCGCGAATAACCTGCATCGCCTGAGCAAGCGCGCAGACGGCCCCTACGTGGCGGTGAACTGCGCCTCCATTCCGGAACATCTGATGGAATCGGAACTGTTCGGCGTCGAGCGCGGCGGATTTACGGGTGCGACCACGTCTCGCGCCGGACGCTTCGAGCGGGCCGACCACGGCACGCTCTTTCTCGACGAGATCGCCACGCTGAGCTTCACGGCGCAGGGCAAGCTGCTGCGCGCGCTGCAGCAGGGCGAGATCGAGCGCGTGGGCGATACGCGCACGCGCCAGGTAGACGTCAGGGTGGTTGCCGCCACGAACGTGAACCTGCGCGAAGCCGTCAAGGCCGGACAATTCCGCGAGGACCTCTTTTTCCGCCTCAACGTCTTCCCGATCGAGGTGCCGCCGCTGCGCGAGCGCCGCGACGACATCCCGCTGATGATGAACTGGTTCCTCCAGCGCATGGGCCGCAAGCACGACAAACATATCACCGGCTTCCGCGAACGCGCGGTGGATGCGATGTTCGCCTACGACTGGCCAGGCAACGTGCGAGAGCTGGAGAACATGATAGAACGTGCGGTCATCCTCGCCGAAGATGGCGGTGCGCTCGACTTGTGCCATCTCTTCACCGGCGGCGAGGAAGTCGATACCACCGCGTTCATATTGAAGCGCAGCGGCAGCATCGGGCGTGTCAGCAAACCAGGGGGAGCGGAATCGCTGTCGGCCGCGACCGTCGGACACTCGGGACTGGCGGAAACGGAGGTGGCGATGTTGCGGGCTGCCGTCGCGGAGGCTAACGGCAACCTGTCGCAGGCCGCCCGCGTACTGGGCATCAGCCGTCCGACACTGGTATACAGGCTTCGTAAATACGACGTCATGCCTGAAGCACGTTGATGGGAGCAGCAGGGCGCGTTCGAGCCGGCTCCCGGCGCGCGCATGCTCGATCGAACAACGCGCCCTGCTCCAGCGGCGGCACGGCACCCAGGCTGAGCATTATCACCCCGCCGACGATTCGTGCGATCCCCTCGCTCCGTTCCATCTTCGTCCGCTCGCAAGCAAGCGGCCGGCCGACTCGGCGTCGAGCGGGCGCGAGAAGAGGAAGCCCTGACCGAAGGCTACGTTCAGTTCGCGCAGCCGCGCGAGCGTCGTCACGGTCTCGAGGCCTTCGGCCACCACGGTCATGTTGAGGCTGCGCGCGAGCGCGACGATCGCCTGCACGATTTCGTCGTGCCGGGCCTCGACGTCCATCCTCCGCACGAAGGAGGCGTCGATCTTGAGGATGTCCAGCGGGAAGCGGTGCAGATACGACAGACTCGAATAGCCGGTACCGAAATCGTCCATCAGGAACTCGATCTGCTCGCCCTGCAGCCGTTCGAGCATGGCGCGGACGGCGTCGCTGCCGTCCATGAGGACGCTCTCGGTGATCTCGAGCTTCAGGTAACGGGCCTCCAGCCGCGCCGTGGCCAGCGACTGAAGGACGGCCTCGGCGAGGTCCGGCTGCGCGAACTGGACCGCGGAGACGTTGACGCTCACCTTGGGGCGCCGCTGCGGAAACTGCGCCTGCCACGCGCTGATCTGGCGGCAGGCTTCCTGCAGCGCCCAGCGTCCGATGGGCACGATCAGGCCGGTGTCTTCGGCGACCGGGATGAATTCGGTCGGCGGCACCAGACCGCGCTCGGGATGGCGCCAGCGCATCAAGGCCTCGAAACTCTCGATTTCGCCGCTCGCGAGATTGACCAGCGGCTGGTAGTAGAGCTCCAGTTCGCCGCGCTCGAGCGCTCGGCGCAGGTCGGTTTCCAGCCCCAACAGGTTGACCGCGAAGGTGTGCATCGTCGTGTCGAACACCTGGCAACGCCCCTTGCCCTGCGCCTTGGCGCGCTGGTTGGCGGTATCGGCGTCGCGCAGCATTTCCTCCGGCGTGGCGTAATCGCCCGGCCCCATGACGATGCCGATGCTCGCCGAGGTGAATATCTCGTGGCCGTCGATGGCCAGCGGGCCCGCGAGCGAGGCCTGGAAATCGCGGGCGAAGGCGATCGCCGCATCGGCGCTGGACAGCCCCTCGACGAGCAGCGCGAACTCGTCGCCGCCCAGACGGGCGACCGTGTCCCGCGGGCCGATGCGCAGCTTGAGCGCGCGTGCGATGGCCAGCACCAGCGCGTCGCCGACGTTGTGGCCGAAGCTGTCGGTGATGATCTTGTAGCGGTCGAGGTCGACCAGCATCACGGCGAAGCGGCATCCGCCCGCGCCGGCGAGCGCACAGTGCAGCCGTTCCATGAACAGGGTGCGGTTGGGCAGACCGGTCAGCGCGTCGTGCAGGGCCTGGAAGCGCAGCCGCTCCTCGGCGAGCTTGCGTTCGGTGATATCGGTCTGCGAGCCGGCGATGCGGTACGGCTGGCGGGCCTCGTCGCGCACGGCGAGACCGCGGGTGAGCATCCAGAGCAGCTCGTTGCGGTGGTTGCGCATGCGGTGCTCGCTTTCGAAATGCGCCGTGCTGCCCGAGAGGTGCGCCTGCAGCCGGGCCTGCACGGCAGGCCGGTCCTCTTCGTGCACGCGCGAGAACCATTCTTCGATCCCGTCGCCGATCTCGTCGCCGGCGTAACCGAGCATGCTCTTCCAGCGCGGCGAGTAGTAGACGCACCCGGAACGCAGGTCCCAGTCCCACAGGCCGTCGTTGGCGCCCTGCGCGGCGAGCGCGTAGCGTTCCTCGCTCTCGCGCAGGCGCGCCTCGGCGAGACGGCGCGCGCGGCGCACCGCGACCTCGCGCAGTTCGCGCTCCACCGCCGGCACCAGCCGGGCGAAATTGCTCTTGAGGATGAAGTCGTGGGCGCCGGCCTTGAGCAGGCGCACCGCGGTTTCCTCGCCGATGGTGCCCGAGACCATGATGAACGGCAGATCGCAGCCGCAGCTGTTGAACAGCTCCAGCGCCGCGGACCCGGAAAAGTGCGGCAGCGTGTAGTCCGAGATGACGAGATCGAAGCTGCTGCAATCCCCGAGGGCGGCCTGCATGGCCGGTGCGGTTTCGACGCGCGTCGGCAGCGGATCGTAGCCGCCGCGGCGCAGCTCGCGCACGATGAGCAGCGCATCGTCCTCGACGTCCTCGACGATCAGCACCTTGAGCGGCTGGCCGGCCATGATGGCTATCCCTGCACGGGCGGCGGTTCGTTGAGTTCGAGCCAGTACACACCCAGCTGGCGCACGGCCTCCATGAACGCGACGAAATCGACGGGCTTGCGGATGTAGCTGTTTGCGCCGCACCCGTAGCCTTCGAGCAGGTCGCCTTCCTCCCGGGACGAGGTCAGGATCACCACCGGCAGGATGCGTGTGCGCGCATCCGCGCGCAGCTGCCGCAGCACTTCGAGCCCATCCACCTTGGGCAGCTTGAGATCGAGCAGCACGACCGCCGGCAGGGGCGCGTGCCCGCCGAGCAGGTAGTCCAGCGCCTCCGCACCGTCGCGCGTGACCGCAACGTTGGTGATGTTGTGTTTGCGCAAGGCGCGCAGGGTCAGCGCCTCGTCGTCCGGGTTGTCCTCCACGAGGAGTACGATTCGGTTTTCCATTGCAGTGTCTCCCGATGGATGCGTGTCGGTCCGGTCACTCGATCGCGGCGTCGTCGGGGAGCGTGAAGCGGAACGTCGCCCCCGCCTCCACCGCCCCTTCCGCCCACACCTCGCCGCCATGGCGGTGCACGATGCGTTGCACGCTGCTGAGACCCACGCCGGTGCCGGGGAATTCGGCCGCCGTGTGCAGCCGCTGGAACGCCCCGAACAATTTGCCGACGTAGGCCATATCGAATCCGGCACCATCGTCGCGCACGAAGTACACGGCGGAACCGTCCTCGCGCCGTTCGGCGCCGAACTCGATCTGCGCGCGCGGGTGGTGGGCGGTGTACTTCCACGCATTGCCCAACAGGTTCTCGAGCACGACGCGCAGCAGCCGCGGATCGGCCGCCGCGGTGACGCCGTCGGCGATGACGAATTCCACCGCGCGCTGCGGATCGGCCTCACGCAGCTCGTCGGCAACCGCGCGGGCCATGGCCGAGACGTCGACCGGCTCGCGCCGCAACTCCGCGCGCGACAGGCGCGAAAGCTTGAGGATGTCGTCGATCAGCTGCGCCATGCGCTGGCTGGCCGCGCGCACGCGCCGCAGCGAGTCGCGCCCTTCTTCGTCGAGGCGATCCGAATAGTCCTCCAGCAACACCTGGCTGAAGCCGTCGATGCTGCGCAGCGGCGCGCGCAGGTCATGCGACACCGAGTAGGAGAAGGACTCCAGCTCGTGATTGACCGCTTCGAGTTCGGCCGCGCGCCGCTCCAGGGCGCGGTTGAGGTGCTCGATGGCGGCCTCGGCCTGCTGGCGCTCGGTGATGTCGCGCAAGGTCGCGGTAAAGATCGTTTCGCCGGTCAATCGGAGCTTGGAGATCGACGCCTCGGCCGGGAACTCGGTACCGTCCTTGTGGCGCCCGAAGACCGCCCCCCGCGCATTCATTTTCCGCGTGACGTCTTCGGACCGACCGAACGCGGCGACGTGTTCCCGATGCACTGCCCGCAGCCGCTCGGGAAGCAGAATGTCGAGGGGCTGGCCGAGGACTTCGTCTGCGCGGTAGCCGAAGATCTTCTCCGCCCCCCTGTTGAACAAGGTGATGCGCTGCATCTCGTCGATGGAAACGATGGCATCGGCGGCGATCTCGAGGATGCCGGCGAACCGGGCGCGCGCCGCATGCGCCTCTTCCTCCGCGTGCTTGCGCTCGGTGATATCGCGGCCTTCGGGAATGAGCAGCACGACTTCGCCGTGCTCGTCGTACACCGGCTTGAGCGAGAAATCCAGGGTGCGGATGGCGTTGTTCGCGCCGAAGGCCTCGATCTCGTAGCGCACGAACCTGCCTTGCGCGGCCTCGGCGATGGCCAGCCGCAGCCGATCCTGCACTTCCTGCGAAATGCGCCACCACCGCGTCTCCCAGAAAGGGCGGCCGACCACGTCGATACGCTCGGCGCCGATAAAGTCGAGCGCCGTCTGATTGGCTTCGAGCAAGGTGCCGTCCGGCGTGAGCAAGCCGGTGAACTGGAACGTCTGGTCGAAGATGGCACGAAAGCGGCGCTCTTGCTCGAGCATTGCCTGCTGCGCCCGCTTGCGCTCGGTAATATCCGAGGCGATGCCAAGGTAGCCGGTAATCTCTCCTTGCCCATCCCGCAGCGCAGTGATGGAAATCCGTACCGGAACGCGCACGCCGTCCTTGCGCACGTAGGTCCACTCTTCCTCGTCGAGCTGCTCGCGCCGCGGCTTCACCGTGAAGACCTCGAAGCCCGCAGCCACCGGTTCGCCCAGTTCGCGCGACAGCGCCGCCGCGCGTTGCGCGATTTCCTCCGCGTCATGGAAGATCTGCGGCGTCGCCCGGCCCACCAGTTCCGCGGCCGAATACCCCAGCATGCGTTCGGCCGCGTGGTTGACGGTCAGGATGGTGCCCTGCGTGTCGGTGGAGATGATCGCGTAGCTCGCGCTGTCCAGAATCGCCTGCAGCACGGTGAGCGTCCGCATCAGTTCGAGCCGGATCCGCCTGCGCTCGGTGACGTCGGTGGCGATGCCGCACAAGGCGAGGATGTGTCCGTCGGCGTCCCGGACGGGGAACTTCATCGCCAGATAGGTGCGCGGCTCGCCTTCCTGCTGCACGACTTCCTCGACTTCCATCGGCGCGCCTCCCTCCAGCACGCGACGGTCGTCCTCACGCAGCCTTTCGGCGACGTCCGGCGGAAAGAGCTCGGCACAGGTCTTACCGACGATACCCTCGCCCCGCAGATTGAAGACCCGCTCGAAATAGCGGTTCACGAGCAGGTAGCGCCCATCGAGATCCTTCATGAAGATGATGGCCGGCGTATTTTCGAGCAAGGCCTCCATCTGCCCCTCTTTCGCCCTCAAGGCGGCAGCGGTCTGTTCCAGCCGCCGCGACTTCTCCTCGAGGCTGGCGGTGCGTTCCCGGACCCGCAGTTCGAGCTCCTCGCGGACCTCCCGCTCCCGCTGCGCCGCCTGCCGCAGCGCGCGGCTCAGGGTGTCGAGTTCCTCGATCCGGGTGTCCGGGATGGCGGGCGCGGTGCCATGCTGCAGCGCCTCTGCCGAAGCGGCCAGCGCGGCGAGCGGCAGCGCCATGCGCCGTTGCAGCCGATGCGCGAGGTAGGTGGCTGCGCCGAGAAGCAGCACTGTCGCAATCAGCCACGGAATGAACATGCGCAAGACGGGCGCAAGGATTTCCTCACGGGGTATCGCGATCACGACCGTCCAGTCGGCGGGCGCCACACGCCGATACGCGTACAGGACGGGCACGCCTTCGAGATTGCGGCTTTCGCCAACGCCTTCGCGGCCCGGCGCAATGCCCCGATCGAAAGGGGCCGGAGCCCGGACACCGAGATATCGGGCCTGGTCCGCGTTGCGCGCGATGATGCGGCCGTTGGCATCGACCACCGCTGCGTTTGCCGTGCCCGAGCCGCGCTGACTAGCCAGCAGTGAGGCCAGTGCGTCGGGCGTGAAACCCATGTTGAGCGAATAGCGTGGCTCGCCGTTGCGCAGCACCGGCACGCTCGCACTCAGCACCGGCCGTCTGATCACCGGACCATAAAACAGGCTCGTGACATTGGCACGCCCCGAGGCCAGCGGCTCCAGGATGCGCGTGTCGTAGGAAGGCAAGTGCCGCCCCTCCCACTCGACCTCCTGCTGTTTCGCAGACATCTCCAGCAGGTTGGGCAGCGGGGCACCGACAGGCGCCTGCGTATTGACCACCATCTGCCCGGACGGCTCGACCAGCACGATCCAGCCGAGCGCGTGCGGCGACATCGCCGCGGCGGCGACGCGGTGGAACCCGGCCCAGTCTCCCCTGTCGATTTCCGGCAGCGCGGCGAGCGTATCGAGGATCGCCACATTCATGCCGAGTTCGCGCTCCACCGCCAGCGCCAGCGTCTGCACGCGTTCACGCAGCCCCTCGACGGCCGCCGTGCGATGCGTGCTCCACTGCAGCCACAGGAAGCCGGCGGTCACCAGCACAAGGGGCACGAGCGAAGCCAGTACCAGCCGCAGCAGGGCGGCGCGCAGCGATATCCTGCGCTGGCCGGTGGCCGGCAGCGGGCCCGGAAATCGCACGGAAGACGGTCCGAGGTCCATGTTCCCCCCAGAAACGGCGGCGGCGCCTGCCGTCACCCCCCCGGCACGCACCACGTCGCTGCGCGCCGCCCGGTGTACAACCCGGCCCGGTCCGGGACTGGAACGCGGTGAAGAATGAGATATCACTTTCGGCCTATTCGTCCGGCTTGTCCAGCGACTTGCCGGCGAAATGGCGGGAGCGGCCTGACCGGCGAGCCCCCGGCAACAGGCTTGGGTGACCGGGTGCCCGGGCGCGGTGAAGATATGCCCGGTCGCTCCGCTCTCGACCACGTCGCGCCAGAACGACGGACCGGGATATGAGCACCGGATACCCGGAGGCATGAAACACTTGCTGTCCAATCCTCCACTCGGGGCTGTATCGTCACCATCGACGCGATGGGCACGCAGACCGACACGCCGGCACCATGCGCGCGCAAGGCGGGCTACGTGATGTGCGTAAAGGATAACCATCCGAAGTTTGCCGCGTCGATCCTGCTCGCCCAGACCGGTGTCGACGACAAATACGCGTAAGTGTCCCGTTCCGAGACCACCACCGGGGACGGGCGTACCGAACTGCCGGGAATCAGGGCATGACATTAGATTGTGCAAGCCCTGCCCCACCGAAGCCTTCGATCCTCAAGTCCGCAAGCGCCCTGAAGCCGCATGCGTCAACGCTCTTGGTGAACGTCGTCATGACTTCACCCTCCGAGCTTCAATTCGAAATTACCTTTTCAAGGCTGCGCCTCGTCGAGCAGCGCGGTCAGCCCGGCGCGAACGACTTCGCTGTCGCCTGGCGACAGCTTTCCGATCTGACCTCTGACCAGGCGATGGTCGAGCGTAAACAACTTGAAGCGCACCTTGGAGGGCGCCGGCAGGCCCGCTGCATCCAGGTCGGCGATCCTGCAATCAAGCGGCCAGGGAGCATTTGCCTCGGACGTGATCATGGCCATGACCGAATGACCCGCGGGCGTGTTGAAAACCGCCGCGCCCGAGAGCACCAGCGCGGGGCGATTCTTGGTGGCGTTGCGGTCGGTGAACGGAAAGGGCACGCGCACGATCGCAAAGCGCTCAAAGCTCACGGTAGGCTTCCTCGTCGGCCTCGCCGGCCCATTCGGACAGCGTGCCCTCGACAGCGCGCAGGTATTCGACATCCAGCGGTTGCACCCGACGCACCGTCGCCGTTCCGTCAGCGTCGACGTCCCAGGCGATCAGGTCCCCCGGCTTCACATGCAATGCGGCGCGCACGTCCTGGGGGATGGTGGTCTGCCCCTTGGCAGTGATCTTGCCAACAGCAAGCATTTCGCTCTCCAGTAAGGATGGCATTACATTCTTACTCTATATCGTTCATGCTTGTGCATCAAGACGACGTCCGAACGTCAGTCGTTATGCCCGCGTCCGGTAGGCAAAAGACTCTCTTCAATATGCTGCGACAGGCTCCGTTTGTATCCCGGAAACGGCTTCAGCCTGCCCGTCTCCCGCCGCCGTCCTGATCTTGAACCAGATGGAATACATGGCCGGCAGGAACACCAGGGTCAGGACTGTCCCGGCGAAGGTGCCGCCGATCAAGGTATAGGCCAGCGTTCCCCAGAACACCGACTGGGTGAGCGGGATGAAGGCGAGGATGGCGGCGAGCGCGGTCAGGATGACCGGGCGCGCGCGCTGCACGGTGGCCTCGACCACGGCGTCGAAGGGCGCCAGGCCGTCCTTCTCGTTGCCGCGAATTTGGCCGATCAGGATGAGCGTGTTGCGCATCAGGATCCCGGACAACGCAATCAGACCGACCAGCGCGTTGATGCCGAACGGTTGCCCGAACACCAGCAGCGTGGGCACGACACCGATCAGGCCGAGCGGCGCGGTGGCGAACACCATGGTCATCGCGGAGATCGAGCGGACCTGGAAGATGATGGTGATCAAGGTCAGGGCGATCATGATGGGGAACAGCGGCGCCAGGGCGCGATTGGCCTTGCCGGACTCCTCGATGGAACCCGCCTGCTCGATCCGGTAGCCGGCCGGGAGCTTCGCAATGATCGGCTGAAGATCCTTCAGCACGGCGGTGGACACGTCCGGCGGCTGCAAACCCTCGGCGATATCACCCCGCACGGTAATCGTCGGCGTGCGATCGCGACGACGCAGGATGGGGTCTTCCATGCGCACCTCCACGCTGCCGACCTGCGACAGCGGAATCCGCTGGCCGTTGGCTCCAACCAGAGTGAAATCCGCAATTCTGCCCGGATCGAGCCGCGTGCTTCCGGCCGATCTGGCGGTGACCTGCACCGAACGGATGTCTTCGCGCACATCGGTCACCGGAATGCCATTCAGCAGGAACTGAAGCTGTTGGCCCACGTCGCTGGAGCTCAGGCCGAGGCTCTGGAGCCGGTCCTGGTCGAGCGAGAAATGCAGTGCGGGCACACGCTCGCCCCAGTCGGTGTTGACCGTCCGCATCTGTGCAGAGGCCTGCATCACGGCACGCACCTCTCCCGCGATGTCACGCAGCTTGTCGGGGTCCGGCCCCATCACGCGGAAGGCCACGGGAAACGGCGAAGGGGGGCCGAACACGATCTGGGTCACGCGCACCCGCGCCTCGGGCGCCAACCCGTCGGCCGCCGCCTGGCGCAGTCTGAACTTGAGCGCTTCCCGTTCCTTGTCATTCCCCGTGAGGACCACGATCTTGGCGAACGACGGATCGGGCAATTCAGGTGACATCGCCAGGAAGAAGCGTGGCGCGCCCTGGCCGATGTACGCAGTGACGACCTTGGCTTCCGCTTGCTTGGCCAGCCAGGTCTCGACCTTCGCGGTGGCCGCACTCGTCTGCTCGATCGAGGTGCCATACGGCATCTGCACCTCGACGAGCACTTCCGGCCGGTCCGAGGTCGGGAAGAACTGCTTGTTGACCGCGCCCATGCCCAGAACCGCGACCACGAAGGCGCCGATCACGCCCGCCGCGACCAGCCATTTGCGCCGGATCACGCCTCCCAGCAGTCGGCGGAAGCGCTCGTAGTTCGGCGTGGCGTAGATGGCCACGTGCGCGCCCGCGTGTCTTTTGAAGTTCGGCAGTAGCTTCACCCCCAGGTAGGGCGTGAACACGACGGCAACGATCCACGATGCGATCAACGCAATGCCGACGATCCAGAACATGTTGCTGGTGTACTCGCCGGCGGTCGATTTGGCGAAGCCGTTCGGCATGAAGCCGATCGCTGTCACCAGCGTCCCGGAGAGCATGGGCGCGGCGGTATGACTCCACGCATAGGCGGCGGCGCGGATGCGGTCGTAACCTTCCTCCATCTTCACGACCATCATCTCGATGGCGATGATCGCGTCGTCGACCAGCAGCCCCAGGGCGAGGATCAACGAGCCCAGCGTGATCCGGTCGAAATTCTTGCTGGTCGCCGCCATGATGATGAAGACTGCGGCCAGGGTCAGGGGAACCGCGGCCGCGACCACGATGCCGGCGCGCCACCCCATGCTGAGAAAGCCGACCAGCATCACCACGCCGAGGGCGACCAGGAACTTGACCATGAACTCGCCGACGGCGGCGCGGATATTGACCGACTGGTCCGTGACCTTGGACAGGCTCATGCCGAGCGGCATCTCGGCGTTGATTGCCGCCGCCTCCGCCTCCAGCGCCTTGCCGAGATCGAGTCCGTTCCAACCCTCGCGCATGACCACGCCGAGCAGCAAGGTCGGCTCGCCATTGTTGCGGATGAGGAAAGTGGCCGGATCCTCGTAGCCTCGCTTCACCTCGGCGATATCGCCGAGCTTCAGCGTCCGGCCGCGCGCCGCGACCGGCGTATTCCTGATCGCTTCCAGATCGTCGATCGCGCCATCCAGGCGGATGAAGACCTGCGGGCCCTTGGCTTCGATCGAGCCGGCGGGCGTCATGACGTTGCGCCCGTTCAGCGCAGCGAAGAGGTCGCGCGGCGAGACGCCCAGGGTCGCGAGGCGGTCATGAGAGAACTCGACGAAGATCCTTTCGGCCTGCTCGCCGATGATGTTCACCTTCTTGACGCCCGCCACGTGAAGCAAGCGCTGGCGCATGGTCTCCGCGTCGCGCACCAGCTGCCGATGCGGCTCGCCCTTCGCTTTCAGGGCATAAAGCGCAAAGGTCACGTCGGCGTACTCGTCGTTCACCATCGGACCGATGACGCCACGCGGCAGCTTGAGCCCCTCGTCGCCGAGTTTCTTGCGCGCCTGATAGAACTGCTCGGGGACCTCGGCGGGCGGCGTGCGGTCGAGCAGGAACACCGTCGTGAAGGCCAGGCCCGGTCGCGTAAAGGTCTCGGTCCGGTCATACCAGCGCAGTTCCTGCATGCGCTTTTCCAGCGGCTCGGCGACCAGTTCTTCCATCTCCTTGGCCGTGGCCCCGGGCCAGGCCGTGACCACGGTCATCTGCTTGATGGTAAAGGCGGGGTCCTCCGCCCGGCCGAGCGTCAGGAAGGCCACGACGCCGGCGACGAAGATCGCCAGCATCAGGAACAGGGTGACCGAGCGCTCGCGTACGGCGAGGGCGGAGAGGTTGAAGGCGCTCATTTCCGTTCCCCACCGTCAGCGAGTCGCACCTGCTCGCCTTCGTGCAGCAGATGCGCGCCCAACACGACGACGCGATCGCCCGCTGCCAGGCCGGCGACGACCGAGGCGCCTTCGTTACTCAGGCCGGCCAGCTGCACGGCGCGCCAGCTCACCCGAGGCC